>CAJOGI010000001.1 GCA_905234075.1 uncultured Synergistales bacterium
AAAAAAATTAACATTAAATAAAATAAAATTTTAAGCGTGAGCAGATCCCATATAATAAAAAACGTTATCTTCTTTAGAAAATTTAATACTGCATAATAAATTTCCCTTTCCTCAATTATTCATTTGATATAATAAATTTCACGAGGGGCTCGCTATGAGAACACGGCTCATAAAACGGGAAAGTCCTCCGTGTAGAAATCTGGTGAATTATCTTGGCTAAATGTCAAAAGAACAAAAGCCAACGCTCCAGACAAAAACGACGGCACGGCCTTATCCCCATAATTAAAGCCATTGCCACCGTTCTTTATTGGCTCGTGAGTTTTGCTCTCATGTTGTTACAACTTTGGGAGTATCTCAAAAGTTAGTACCGAGCGTTTTATCTGATTTTATTTTTATAGGGAACAACTCCCCTCAATGTTGTCCCTATTTTATCACAGTGCACGGAATATAAACTCCTAATTCCTAATTCCTAACTCCTAACTGAATTTAATGTCCGTGAGGTTTCAAATCTAACATTGCTTTCTCATAAATTAAATCCGAGCGCAGTAAAAATATAAAGCACAAACTCAACGGAACGACGGCGAGCCAAATACTTTTTTCTGCAAAATAACGGCTTGCGAACGTCATGACAGTTCCGCCGAAGAAAAATGCTGAAATAAGTCTCGCGTGCTTCATGGCTTTTGCGCGTGCTTCAGCTTCCTGTTCGTGATGACGGATTACACGCGCAATGCTTATTCCGATTTGTCTCACGTGATTAGTTACAAACGTTGTCGCCATTGGAACGCCCTCTGCCTGTCTGAACGTGTTAAACTGCATTGAACACAAAAAGCAGATTAAAACCTGCGAAATTTGATCCGGCCACGAGAACGGAATGAGGCCGATGAAGAATAAAATTATTATTTCAATCCCGACAAGCATAGTGTCCCAGCGTATGAAGTGCGAGCGTCTGACTTTCTGCGGAAGAATTTCCGAAATAATTGTCCCTAATATATACGCAGCGAACGGAATAAAATAATATAGGGCCTCTAAAAATTCTCCGCTGCTGACCGCCATAGCCATCTTAACTATATTTCCCGTCTGAGCATTGCTGAAAACTCCGCCGCGCAGGTTGTAAGTGTAAAGCCCCATCATTCCGGCGGCGATCGTCAAAAGTTCAAAGATAAAATATTTTTCGCATGTCAAATAAAATTCCCGGTGCAATTCTTTATGAAGTTCTTTATGCTGCTCTGTTGTAAAAATTTCTTTCATTCTTACCTCCTAACTCCTAATTCCTAACTCCTACCTGAAAAAAGCACAGCCTTTCTTGAATGGACATGCAGCGCAGTGTTCACGCTTGGGATTAAACGGCCCGGACGCGCATGTTTCAGCAGCGTTTAATATTTTTTCGCGTATAGCGTCGAAATTATCGCACGCTCTCTCAGCGAAAACGCCCTCGCGCAAAAATACCGTATGAGTTTTTATAACTTCATGCCCCGTCAGTTCATGAGCGGCAAGCGCGTAAAAATCTAATTGTGATTCGTAAAGTTCAGAAGGCGCGTTGTCAACTGAAGTAATTTTGTAATCAATCACGTTATTTTTATAAATAGCGTCCATTGCTCCGGCAAGTGCGGTATTTTTATCAAGCCTCAGCATAAAACGGCGTTCGCGCTCAATATTTTTTTCTGTTCTTAAAATAATTCCAAGATCGCTCGAAGAAAACTTTTTCAGCCATTCCTGAAGATTATTTTTTGAAATTTTATCGCGCCATGCGTCACGAAGCTGTGCCGGCAGTCTTGAAATCATTTCGCGGTCATTGAGATAATATTCAAGCTCTTCATTAAAATTTTCGTTCTTTGGCCACCGAGCTAAAATCCAGTGAGCTAAACTTCCAAGTGCTGCTCCGCCAGTAAAATTTTCATCAGCTTCAAAGTCGCGGTCAGTTACTTCCCATGAAAGAGTACGGCCCTGACGGTAACGCCTCCGCCAAGCGAACGGGCACCACTCGAACAATGAAAAAGAACTTGCAGAGAATTGACGCAGAGAATTTTTTGCATGGATTATATTTATCGGAGTTAATGATTTTTTTTCGGCTTCTTCACTGTTCTTGGCCTCATCGTATGAAATTTCTGCGCCTTCAGCAAAATTTATTTTTACTTTATCGTCAATATTATCAAGCAAAAATTTTGTCCATGTATTTTCAAAAGGCTTTTCGTCTTCGTCAACAATTCCGCAGAAAATTAAACTGTCCTGAGCTCTCGTGGCTGCGACGTAAAATAATCTTGTCTCTTCTTCTAAGTCGCCCTGCTCCGCTAAAATATTTTCCCAGCCTGCACAGCGCGATTTGTCATCGTTAATTTTTATTTCATCAGGAATATTTGTAAAGACTAATCCAAGTTCGCGTGAAGGCCGCAGAGGATCCCTTTCTGTCTGTTTTACCTTGCTTCCTTCAAAAACTATTGTAACGGGGTATTCAAGCCCCTTAGCTGAATGAACTGTCGCAAGTTTCACGGCGTTTTCGTCCTCGTCGTGCCATTCAGGCTCTTCAAGTTTTACTGCACGTCTTACGGAACGTGTCAGCCAATCAGCACAGGCAGCAAGGCTCGAAGTTCCCGACTGCTGAAAACTCCGCGCCATTGAAAGAGCATGACGGAAATTTCTCAAAACTCTGAGCCTGTCTTTTTCTTTGTAGCATGAAAGCCACTTGCGGTCTTTATTAAAAATTGAAAGCACTCCTGCCGGGCCTTCGTTCTCGCCGATTATTGAAAGATATTCGAGTTTTGAATACGCTTCGGGAAGATTAGTTTTAATAATTTCAGAAAGGTTGTTATTTTTTTTCAGGAGCGTTAAACATTTATTAATTGCCTCATCTTCGCTCACCCCTGAGAATGGCGACATCAGCCAGCCTGCAACGGCGAAGGAGTCATTAATATCTGCGGCGGCCCTCAACATACACACGGCATCGCCGATTTCTCCGCGCGTGAAAAAATCTTCGCTTCTGTCTCTCACTGACGGAATATTAAATTTTTCTAAAGCCGCTTCAATATCCTGATAAACATTTCTCGAACGCGACAACACAGCAAAATCTGAAAATTTTACGGGCCTTATGATTTTTTTGCTTTTGTCCCAGATTGTGAATCCATTTTTAATCCATTGAGAAATTTTTTGCGCAATTTCTTCGGCTAAAGTTTTTCTGGCTTCCTGCACAGTGCTGATATACCGCGTTAAAATTATTTCAAACGGCGGAACTGTCCCTGAGTCCCTTTCTCCTCCGTTAAAAGCAGGCTGGAGATTTTCATAATTTAATCCCTGCATCGCCGGAGATTTTCCCAAGCCGCCGCGCCATAAAGACGCAAAAATTTTATTAATTTCTGTTAAAAGCGGCTTTCTTGTTCTGAAACTGACATCAAGAGAAATTTTATTATCAGCATTTTTTATAGTTGCGGCGAATAATGACGGGTCAGCGTGGCGGAATTTATAAATAGACTGCTTAGGATCGCCGACTGCAAATAAACTTGTGTCTTCGGAAGTTTTTGCAAGAGCTTCTATCATGTTGAACTGCAACGGATCAGTGTCTTGAAACTCGTCAACTAAAATATGAGGAAAATTTCGTTTAACTGAATTATTATTAATCGCGCTGCGTGCGTGTAAAATCATGTCCGCAAAAGATAAAAGCCCCCGTCTTTTTTTCATCATGTCCCACATTCCCCACGAGACAGCGCAGAATTTTAATAAAGTCTTCCGCATTTTTAATTCAGGCTCTGAAATTTCTTCGTCAATGTTCTGTGAAATTTCTCTTAACACAGCCGGTCTTGTGTCGCGCCATTTCGCAAGAGTTGTGCCGAGAATTATTTTAAGAGTGTCAAAAGGCTCGCCCTTTGTTGTCTTTATGTCCTTGTCAATTACGAGACGTTTATAAAAATGCTGTAACGCTTCAATATTTTCGGGAGAGTTTAATTTTTGCCAGGCAAGCAGATCATTTAACATTGCGCCGGAACTTTCAGGCTTTTTAGCTTCGGGGAGTGAAACATTTTCAAAAAATTCCCAGACTTCGCGCCACTCGTCAGCTAAAATATTTTTGATTAAAGGCCGGGTATTTTTAATTAAATTGTCATCTTCCGACCATGCTAACATTTCTTCCCACGAGCGGCCCGACGAGGCGTGAAGTTCCGCAGCTTCCCGGGCAAGGTCGCACAATCTCTCAGACCGCCATTTATTTACAGCCGCGCTCATGTATTCATCTTCATCAAGAAATTTAGCCGTGTCGCGTAAAATTTTATCTCCGTAAGTTCTTGCAAGCTCGCGCAGATTTGCAAAGTCAACGGCGTTTTTAATGCCCTCCCAAAATTCCTGCGCCTGCTGATTATTAATTACGGTTGCAGTCGGGTCAATGTCGAGCGACAAACCTGACTCTCGTATTAATCTTCCTGCGAATGAATGAATTGTAGAAATCCAAGAATCCGCAAGGCCGTCTAAAATTTCTCTTTTTCGTTCGGGATTGTCAGAGTGTTCAAGTTCTTTCTCTAGACGCTCAATAATTCTTGATTTCATTTCTTCGGCGGCGGCTTCAGTGTACGTTAAAGTTAAAATATTTGCGGGCAAAAGATTTTTCCCCTCGATTAAAAGTCTTATATAGCGTCCTGAAAGCACCCAAGTTTTTCCTGTTCCTGCGCCTGCTCCGACGGTAATTAATTTATCGTTGGCCGTGATTGCATCGCGCTGGCCCTTCGGAGTGTCTGGCGGCAAAAAAAATTTCACGATCTTAAATCTCCTTAATCTATTTTTTTTATTTTAGCAAAATCGCGTGCTTTTTTGCTTATCAATGATTAAAATAAACAAGTTAAAAAAAATAGAAGGAGTTAAAAAAATTTTGGATCAAGAAAAAATATACTCCGTCATGGTGGGAGAGACCCCGCTTGTTTTTAAGACGGGGAAAATAGCAAAGCAGGCAAACGGAGCCGTAATGGCTTCACATGGAGAGACAGTGATACTTAGCACGGCCTGCATGACGGATACAGTGAGGACTGGAATAGACTTTTTCCCCTTGATAGTTGACTACGAGGAAAGATATTACGCAGCAGGAAAAATTCCCGGAGGTTTCGTTAAAAGAGAAGGCAAACCTGCGGACAGCGGAATTTTAGGTTCAAGGGTTGCGGACCGCTCTATACGTTCCTTATTTGACGACGACATGCGCAACGAAGTTCAGATCGTTAATACTGTAATGGCGGTCGATCAGATTTACCCCCCGAATATCTTGGGCATCAACGGAGCAAGCGCGGCCCTCGCGATTTCCGGCATACCTTGGAACGGTCCGGTCGGTGCCGTTAGGATCGGCCTGATAGGCGGAAAATTAGTCGTCAACCCGACTGAACAGCAGATGGAAGACTCTATGCTGAATTTAATTGTTGCCGGTCATGAGGACGGAATTACAATGGTTGAGGCAGGTTCTTATGAAGTCTCCGAAGAATTACTAGTTGACGCTCTCGAACTTGCGCACAATGAAATTAAAAAAATTATTGCCGTTATCAAGCAGATGAAAGAAGAAATCGGCAAGCCGCTGATTGAAATCCCGCAGCCTGAAAAATTCCCGGAGGTTGACGACTGGATACGCGAAAATCTTGACGGACAAGTTGACGAGGCAGTCAGAATACACGAAAAAAAGCCGAGAGAGAAGAAAATCGATGAGATTAAAACCGCCGCACAAGAGCACTTCAAAGATTTTATAGCCGAAAATTCCGACAAGGCTATAGCAGAATATATTTCGGCATTCATTGACGGACGGGTAAAAACTATCATGCGCGGAATAATTATTAATGAACATGTCCGCGTTGACGGCAGAAAAATGGATCAGATACGCCCGATTTCATGCGAGCTTAATATTTTGCCCAAAGTTCATGGCTCCGCGCTGTTCACTCGCGGCGAAACTCAATCGCTTGCCATAACAACTTTAGGCATGATTGGCGAGGACGATCAGATTCAGGACGGCATAAAATTAAACGAACCAGCAAAAAGATTTATGCTTCATTATAATTTTCCGCCTTATTCAGTCGGCGAGGTCAGAGCGATACGCGGGCCGGGCCGCCGTGAAATAGGTCATGGCGCGTTAGCTGAAAGAGCATTGCTTCCCGTCATTCCGACTGAAGAAGAATTTCCGTACGTCATTCGCGTTGTTTCGGATATTATGGAGTCGAACGGCTCAAGCTCGCAGGCAAGTATCTGCGGAGGAAGTCTCTCAATGATGTATACGGGAGTGCCGCTCAGGTGCCACGTCGCCGGTATTGCTATGGGTTTGATTAAAGAGGGCGACAAAGTTCAAATTTTAACGGACATTCAGGGACTTGAAGATCATTACGGCGACATGGATTTCAAAGTTGCAGGAACACGCGCAGGAGTTACAGCTCTTCAAATGGACAACAAGGCCGGAGGAATTACTCGCGAAATTCTTGAGAATGCTTTGGAACAGGCACGCCGGGCAAGAATGCAGATTCTTGAAGAAATGGAGGCAGTTATCCCTGTACCGAATAAACTTTCACCGACTGCGCCTAGAATAATTTCATTTAACATTGAATTAGATAAAATCAGAGAAGTTATCGGTCCTGGCGGAAGAGTTATCAAGAGCATCAGTCAGGAAGCAGACGTTGAAATTGATGTTGACGATTACGGTGTCGTTACGATTATGGGCGCGACTATGGAGCATGTCGAGAAGGCTCGCGAAATGGTTCTTTCAGTAATACGCGACCTGACCGTAGGAGATATTTATTACGGAACTGTTACAAGACTTATGGGCTTCGGGGCTTTTGTCCAGTGTCTGCCCGGTAAAGAAGGAATGCTGCACACAAACGAAATCAGCGCGAACAGAGTGCAGCATGTCGAAGATGTGTTAAAAGTCGGCGATAAAGTTCTGGTTATGGTCAAAGAAATTGACGATATGGGACGGCCCAACCTCTCAAGGCGCAGAGTTATGGCAAATGAAGAAAAAATCCGCGAGGCTGGTTTAGCTTACGCGCTTCCTGACGAGAGAGAGCGCGACAACTTAATTGCAAGCCTTTCATCAAGGAGCAGGGGCGGCTATGGCTTCTCAATGAGAGATAGAATAAATCCCAAAGAGGCAAAAGCAAAAGTAGGCGGCTACTTCGGGCGCGGTTATTCATCGAACAGGTCGAGCCGCAACGATTTTGAAAATGCAAGGGAACGACGCGGCAGGGGAGACCGCAGGAGGTAATACCTTTGGAAAAAATTAACGTTAAAATTTTTCGCGAGGCTAACACAATCGCAATCCCGCAATACGCCACGCCTAATTCGTCCGGTGTCGATTTATGCTCAACGATGTACTGCATGATTAAGCCGGGCGAACAGGCTCTAATTCCGACGGGGATAAAAATTGCCATACCCGAAGGCTACGAAGCTCAGATAAGGCCAAGAAGCGGACTCGCTCTCAATCAAAAAATTACTATCCCGAACAGTCCCGGCACCATTGACTCTGACTATCGAGGAGAAATTATGGTACTGCTAAAAAATAACGGCGAGGATCCCTTCACTCTCCGTTTCGGAGACAGAATTGCTCAAATGGTTTTCGTGCCGGTTGTGCAGGCAAATTTCATTGAAGTAAAACAGCTTGACGAAACTAAACGGGGTTCGGGCGGTTTCGGTTCAACCGGAACTAATTGAACTGTCGCCACTTCCATGAGTGGCGGCAGTTTTTTAACTTAGTTCAGAGCGTCTTTAATGTATGGTTCTAAAAAAGCCCAGTATGTTTCTGGAAGTTCTGTGATATATAAATTTTTTGTCTCGTCATAAAGAAAATCCCGCGTGAAGCCCTGAGTGGATAAAATCCACCTCGATACCTGAATACCTCCCAGCACGATAATACTCATTCCGATTATGACGAGAATAATATTCATTCTTACTGCCTTGCGGTGTTCCCTCACATCAAAATTTTTAGTAAAAAGGCTTCTGAAAATAATAATCAAAAATCCCAATGCTATCGCTAAAATTGAAATATACGGCATCGGAAGTTCTTTTTTTAATTTTGCGCTGACACTGTCAAGTTTTTTCTGCCACACTACAGGCTGAAGAGAGGCAATTTCTTCGTATAAAAAGAGCTGTTTTAATTTTTCTTTTGAAAAATGAACGGGGCTTGCCTCAAGAAAAGTGTAGTACTTATCATAAAAATCCTTGAAAAATAATTCGTATTCCGGCTGAAAGTCCGCGAATGTAGTATCCAAAATTCCTTCGATTATTTTGCCAGCGTTCATGGCAAGCTGAATACTGCTGGTCCCAAACGTCATTGAATGAATATTATCTTCAATTTCCTTGTCGAGTATTCTGAACAGCCTGTAATTAAAATTAGATGATCGCCACTCGGAACTGTAAAGGATCATGAAGCCATTTTTCAAATTGTCTAGTGTATGCTGTACATCGGCACAAATAGCAGGGGAGGGCGATAAAGCGAGCAAACAGGACAAAATTAAAACCGCGCACAAAAAATTAGTCTTCATTAAACATTAACAGCCTCCGTTAAAGAAATGGGAGTTAGGAGCAAGTTGAAATTATGAATTAATGTCCGTCCTTATAGTTATATGTTCCTTGATGATATTCCAAAACATGTCCGGAAGTTCTGACGTGTAAAATACTTTTGCCTGCTCGTTAAAAAACTCTCTTGCTACTCCCTTAGTGAAGAAAAGACCTCTTGACACAAAGACAACGCCCAAGATAAAGCAGAGTAAACCTGCCAAGCCGAATATTTTTCTGACGTTTTTTGTTTTTTTATCACTGCTGAAAATTCTTGCTAAAAGCCCCCTGAACAAAATAATAAAGATGCCAAGCAGCAGCCACATAAAACTGATATGCGGCGTGGACAATCGGTCTTTAATTCTTGCGTGCAGATTGCTCCAGACGCTGTCCAGCATTTTTTGTTCGCCTTGTCGGTACAATTCAACAACGTTGCTAAAAGCTAGGCGCTGCTCCGTCTGCTTTATGAAAGACACTTGAGAGTTATTTTGAAGCCTTTTATAGAAATTGCTCTGAAATCTTCTTAAAAACAAAATATACTCAGAGTAAAATTTTTGAAACATGCTGGACAGTATTTTTTCTGCGATGTTGTCATAGTTCAGCGCAAGCTGAAAGCTCCCGGTACCGAACGGCATTGACTTCATCTGCGAATCGAAATCCGAGTCAATGATCGTAAAAAGCCTGTAGTTAAAATTATATAACTTCCATTCAGAATTGTAGAGGGACATGAACTCTCTTTTAAGTTCACTATTAACGTCGGCCGCATTTGCACAGGAAGCAACGAGGACAATTAACAAAACTGTCAAAGCACACAAAAACCTAATTTTTATTTTCATGATTTTCACATTCCTCTGAAAAAAATAAAAATACAGCAATTAAAAAATTTTTTATTGAATGTGATAATTATATCGCGTTTTTTATTTTGTTGTAAACGCCTTTAGACACGCATTAGCTTTAATTTTTATTCCGTCAGTCCAATTTTTTCCGTCATGCGAAAAATAGCTCTCATGCTCATTAATTATCGCGTTTTCTGAATAATTTTTTATTATGCTTTCTACAGGCATATAATTTCCGCTGAGCTTTAACACGACTGAAAAATATTCGCCGCGCTTCATTGAAATTTTTTCCGGCAGCGTGATTGTATGGTAGCCTGCGTAATTTATTTTGCCCTTCGTGTCTGCGATTAATTTTTCTGAAACAGGCGAGCCCGGAAATTTTTGGCCGTGCTGATAAATAAAAATCTCGTAAGAAAGATTATTAGACGGCGTGTAAAACGCTGCTTCAATTAATTTTTCTTTGTTGCCGTCAATTTTGAAAATATTTGCAGCCCATGAATAATTTACAGACTGACACCAGCCTAAATCATCATAGCCGTAGTGTTTTAAGCGCGGATTATTTTTCTCGGCAATAAAAGCTGTTCCGCCAAAAGTTTTTTGTTCATAAGACAGCCAAAAATATCCGTCATTGCTTCCGCGTGTCGTTCCCCATGAATTTTTTACGAGCCACGCGCCGTTTTTTTGGGGCTTAGGTGAAAAATTATCGCGCGAAAAATTATCGTCCCAGCCCGCAATAGCGACTATGTGATTAATTTCGCTGCCGTGCTCGTCATTAAAGTAAGTGTAATATTCTCCCTTTGTATGATATTTTGCGAAATCGCTGTACATGCTCACGACTATTGCGCCGTGCTTCATGATTAATTCTTTTCGGACGTTCTCGCCGGGATCTTGGGTGCCGTGTAAAAAATAAGCCTCTCTCAATCTCATCGAACGCTTAAAATTTTCGGGAGCTTTCTTTAGCAGAGCCTTTCTATCGTCGTAATTTATATCTGTCGTGTAGCGCAATAAATTATCATTGACGGGGCCGGCGAGCCTGGACATGAAAGCAACAGGCATAAAAGCATTTCCTTCAAGACTCAAGGTGCCGGACTTCTTTGCGGAAGTAAAAGCAGATTTTTTATCCGGGTTCATGTAACAGAAAAAGGCCAAGTGCATTTCTGAAAGGTCAGGAGTTTTTCCGTTAGTGTTTAATTTTTGCGTCAGATAATTTGACTCCATCGCCGCCAGAGCAGCAAAGGCCCAGCACGGTCCGGGTATGCCCTGATTCTTCACGCTTGTTATTCTGCCGTAATCCCTAAGGTCATAACGGGCAGGGAATGCCTCAGCATTTTTTACGCACAATAAAATTAAAACCGCAATAAAAATTTTTTTCATCTTTAATAAATTTATTTGAATAATAAGTTCATGATCTTCAAAATTTCGCTGCCTCTGTCGCTCGTTTTCTTCGTAAGTTCTTCGGCCGGTGTCTGTTCGTTTTCGTCGAGCTTGAGAAATTCGCAGAGGATTGAATTAACTTCGGGATTGTTTCCAAATTCCGGCATAAAGCTGACAATATCGAGCACTAAATATTTTACGGCCTTGCGTTCTTCTTCTGAGAGCCAAGCGCACAAAAATTCGCCGTAATAATCCGGCCCGTATTGAGTCGGAAGGTCGAGCACCCTTTGAGCCTCAAGCCTGATATTATCTTCTTCAGTCAATTTGAAAAAGTCATTCAGCCTGTGTCGGAGCGGTTCAAATACTCTGTCCTCGTCGGCAGCGATTGAAGCGCAGGTAAACTCAAGAATAAAAGAAGCCACCCTGTAGTTTTGAGAAAGCTGTGTGCCCGGAGCAAGCTCAACGAATAAAATATTATCCTGCCAATTATATTCGCGGCCCGATATTCCCAAGTCCGGCAAAATCTGCCAGCCCTCGACCTGCGCAACGTCAACGATAGCTTTTCGCTCCTTGCCTGTAAGTTTAACGCCCTCTTTTGTGTCGAATTTCATGACCCGTCCGAGTTTTTCAAGCGTCGTGATTAACGGCAGGCTGCTTCCTTCCGGCCTTAATTTATTTATAAATCCCTCAAGGTCAGGACGTTCTTCAATGTTCGCTAAATTAGGTTCAGGTTCTGATTTTTTATGAGCAGTCAGAAAAACTTCCCACGAATCTAAAAGCGGCTTGAAGATTTCTAAATTTTCAAAGAAGTCCGGGATCTCTACGGTGTTGCTGTCTTTTTTGCCGAGTGTTATTGAAGGATTGCCCGGCTTATATTCAATCTTCAAATTTTTTTCCGGCTTAGTTAAAATCAATCCGCCCTTGCATAAATCTTTATAGATCGGCGTAAAAATTTTCAAGGCTTCATCAGAATGAAAAATCTGCGGCTCATTTTCGCGGTGAAGTTTTTCGCACGTCCTCATAAGCGTGAAGGCTACGGCTGAAGGCAGAGGCAATAAAGAATTAGCATAGGAGTTCAATAAAATATCTAAGAGTCCTTCGGGAACTTTGTTAAGCCTTTTACATTGAGCTAATAAATCTTCGTCGGGCAGCCAGACTTTTATCGCGAGCCACGTTATGAAATTTATCAGGCTGTCGCTCAAAACGTCCCAGCGCATCAGCGGCAATAATCTGAAAGCCTCGCTTATGCACAAGCCTAAATCTAATTTATCAACGATTGTGCGGCGTTCAATTCCGTAAAGCCATATAGTCGGGTAGCATAAATGCATGGGGGGCTGTATTCTCGCGCCGGCAAGCCACGTTAAATATAATCCGCGCTGTAAAGGTGTCATGGCCGCGTAGCTTTCCGCGCCGTCCGCCGGTAATTCATCGCCCTGCTTAGGAAATTCTACAGGCAGAGTAACATCTATGCACGACGGCTCAGGAGTGGCACACTCTCCGTTCGACCAGTAAGCCACAGGGCCGGGCACCGTGATATTATCGAGCTGAATATTTCCGGAGCGTCCGCACCACCGCAATAAATTAACCTGCGCCTGAGCTTTTTTCTTGGGCTCTGTTGAAAGTCCGTAGGGTGATTCTTCGCCTGCCGGAGCGTGGGCTGAATACGTTGCGCCCGAAGCAAGTTCAGGGGAAGTCAGGGGCTTTGCCGAGAGAATAAAATTCTGCTCGTCTTCGTCTGTTGATGTCTGTTCAGTGTCGGGAAGATCTAAAGATGCCGGAGCTATTGCTTGAGCGTCTTGAGTTTCGTTTTCTGTGCCGGCCTGCTTCGACTGCTGACGGAAGAACGCGCCGACCGCCACAACGACGAACAAGCTTATAACTAAATAAATCATGATAAAAAAAATCGCCGCTTTCTTAAAATTTTGTATTAATATACCAAAAAGTGCGGCAGAGTTTTAATTTTTTTTCACTTAGCCGGAAGCTGCGGCTTTTTTGTTATACTATCTAGCGAAATTTTTAATCGGAGGAATTTTTATGAAAGATTTTGAAGTTAAAGATATATCGCTTGCTGAACGCGGTCAGAAAAAAATTGACTGGGCTTGGCAGTATATGCCCTCGCTTAATTTTCTTTATGATAAGTACAAAAATTCGCAGCCGTTCAAAGGCGCAACGATTGCGGCGTGTCTTCACCTTGAGGCCAAGACGGCAAATTTATTAATCACCCTCACGAAACTTGGAGCGACCGTCGCGGCCTGCGGAAGCAATCCCCTCTCGACTCAGGACGACATCTGCGCGGCTCTCGCTAAAAACGGCGTGCACGTTTACAGCCACAGGGGCATGACGTCGGACGAATATTTTGATTACGTTAAAAAAGTTTTGAGTTACAAGCCTAACGTGATAATCGATGACGGCGCGGACGTAGTAGCAACCGTTCACAAAGAAATGCCGGAGTTAATTCCGAACATTCTCGGCGGCTCTGAAGAAACTACGAGCGGAGTTAAAAGACTCAAGGCCATGAACGCTCAGGGCGTTTTGAAATTTCCGATGATTGATGTTAATGACGCATTGAGCAAATATTTATTTGATAACCGTTACGGGACGGGCCAGTCAGTCTGGGACGGCTTCATACGAACAACTAACATGATAGTTGCCGGTAAAACTGTTGTAATTGTCGGTTACGGCTGGTGCGGACGCGGAGCAGCCATGAGGGCGGCAGGCTTCGGGGCTCATGTCGTAGTTACTGAGGTTGACCCTCACAAAGCCTGCGAGGCGTTAATGGACGGCTTTAGAGTCATGAGCATGGACGAGGCCGCAAAGATCGGCGATATTTTCCTGACGTTCACTGGAAATATTCACGTAATCCGCAAAGAACATATCGAGAAAATGAAAAACGGAGTCGTTCTCGGCAACGCAGGACACTTTGACGTGGAAATCAGCAAGCCGGATTTACTTGCGCTCTCTGATCATGTAGAGCAGCTGCGGGATAACATTGACACTTATGTTATGAAGGACGGACGCAGAATAAATTTATTAGGCGAGGGAAGATTGACGAACTTGGCCTGCGCGGACGGACACCCGATTGAAATCATGGATCTGAGCTTCTCTCTTCAGCTTGAGAGCGCGTTATACGTCTATACTCATAAACTTGAAAAAGGTTTATATCCCGTTCCTGTTGAGACTGACAGAGCAGTAATGGAGTCAAAACTCGCGGCACTCGGAATTAACATTGACACAATGACAACTGAACAGGTCGAATATATGAAGAGCTGGCAGGAGTGATTTCATCAGGTAGGAGTTAGGAAGTAGGAGGTAGGAGTTATATTTTTGCTCCTACTTTTTATCTATTTATCTACTCGTTAATGCCTTTTTCATAGAGAATCTCAGGGTCGATATCGATGTTGCCGTTGTCCCAAACCGCTGTGCCGTAGTCAATGTAAACAGAATTGAAGAAAGATACGTCAGCCAGCGGAGCAAAAATTTTATGTTGTAATAAATGTTTGCAATCGTAAATTTTAGCTTCGCCGGTATTAAAACGAAGCCACAATTTATAATCAGGCAACGGACGAATACCGCAGACTTTTGGGAGCGGAGCGGGGTCGTCAGCATAGACTACGCCGTCAAGTTCATACATAATTTTTTCTCCTTCCCGCCTATAATTTATTTCACAAAGGTTCAATTTTTCCGAGCGGCAATTCTCTGACAGCATTATTCCAAGCTTCGTATAATTCGTCCTCATGAATTACACCCACGCTTGAACGAGTTTTAACTGTTTTGGCGGAAATTTACCGGCTAATAATTCTCCGTCAATTCCGATTGAGGCCTCGTATTCGTTGTAAGTCGCATGAAAATGTGGCTTATGATGTTTATCGCTAAAAAACATGGTAATTATAAATATTAAAGAAACGGCATAATTCGGGCATTTTTATTTTTATTCTCCTAATTTCGCATGATATATAATTATTATTCATTATATCAATCTAACTTAGGAGAAAAACATGGCAACTTTATTCAAAGATGTTTTAATAACCGACGGCGCAAGAGAAAAGGCCCGGCGCGTTCATATGCTCGTCTCAAAAGGACGCATAGCAGAAATTATTGATGCCGATAAAAATCCGCCGAGTGCCGATAAAATTATTTCGGGACGCGGAAAAATGGCTGTCATTCCGGGCTTCGTCAATGCTCACACGCACGCGGCCATGACTTTACTGCGCGGCTTGGGCGAGGAAGCTCCGTTAATGGAATGGCTGCAAAATAAAATATGGCCGGTTGAAGAAAAATTAACGCCCGAATATATTTACTGGGGAACTTTAAGCGCGATGCTCGAAATGCTTTCAACCGGGACAACTTGTTTCGCTGATATGTATTTTGAAATGGAGCAAGTCGCTGAAGCAGTGTTAAGCGCAGGAATGAGAGCTGCAATCTGCAGGGGCATAACAGCAGGAGAACCGGGCAAAATTGAAAAATCCATTCAAAATAATTTAGACTTGGCTGAAAAATATCACGGGCGCGAAGGATTAATTACCGTTCAGCTTGGGCCTCACGCGCCCTATACAGTTCCGCTTGAATACATGAAAAAAATCTGCGCAGAAGCTAAATCTCACGGGCTTGGCGTTCATTTTCATTTTATGGAGACTGAAGGCGAGAAAAATAATTTAGGAATGTCCGACGAAAAATATTTAGAGGAGTCCGGCCTGCTTTCAGCTCCTTATGTCGCGCTAGCTCACGCCGTGTGGCTCGACACAAGTATGAACATTCCTGAAAATTTCACCCTTGTTCACAATCCCTCAAGCAATTTGAAATTAGGAAGCGGCGTTATGCCTTTGCATTCATGGCTTGAAAAAGGGACTCACTCTGCACTCGGCACAGACGGAGCCTCCAGTAACAACAGGCTCGATATGTGGGAAGAAATGAGAATGACGGGCTTAATTCACAAAGGAGTTAATAAAGATCCTTTATGCGTTACGGCAGTCGAGGCTCTAAGAATGGCTACTTACGAGGGCGCGAGGGCGTTCGGATTTTCTCAAAAAGGAATGTTAAACGAAGGCTGGGTTGCCGACTTAGTGTTAATAAATCTCGACAAGCCTCACTATATCGGCGTGAATGAAGAAAATTTAGCGCAGTATCTTGTTTACGCAGGAAGCTCCGCCGACGTTGAAGGAACTATGATTAACGGCAGATGGATTTATAAAAACGGCGAATTTCCTACGCTCGACAAAGAAGAAATTTTCCAGAAAGCCAAAGAAGCAAGAGAAGCAATAACAAAATAAAATGATAAAAAAAGAGGGGATAAATATATAAAAACTTTCCCCTTTTAATTTTTTTAACGGAAGGCAGAAAAAATTATCCTCCGTAATATTTAATCAGCGTCTGTATTCCGTTCTCAGAGAAGCCGTCCTTTTCAAGTTTCTGGTAGTGGCTCATTACAGTAACAAGAACATCGAGCCCTAAATGTTCTTTATTAGACTCATCTATCGCTAATAACATATCTTTCACAAAATGCTTAACAGAAAATCCAGGAGTAAAATCTCTGTCAAGAATTTTCGGCGCGGCCGTGTCGAGCTGTTTGCTTCCTGCTCCGCCCGTAGATACGGCACGAAGAAATTTTGACATGTCCAAGCCTTTAGATTTTGCGTAAGTCATTCCCTCGCACACCCCTGCAATGGCTCCGGCGACCATAATTTGATTTGCAAGTTTCGCGTGCTGTCCCATGCCTGCCTCGCCCATGTAATTTATATTTGTTCCCATTGCGCGGAATAATGGCAGGCAGGCTTTGTAATCTTCTTCAGTCCCTCCGACCATGATTGAAAGCCTCGCATTTTTTGCGCCGGACACTCCGCCGGTAACGGGAGCATCGAGAACATGAAGACCGCGTTTTGTGCCTTCGTCGCTAATCATTTTTGCAAGAGTTGGACTTGTAGTAGTCATATCTATAACGTAAGCATCTGCCGGTGCGCTGTCGAGTACTCCGCCCTTAGCAAAATAAATTTCTTCTACGTCTTTAGGAATGCCAAGCATCGTAATTATTACACTGCAATCTTTTACACAGTCGCTGACGGAGCTGTGATATTTCGCGCCGTTGCTTATAACGTCATAGACTTTCATTATTGCGCGTGCGTATATATTAACGTCAAAGCCAAGCCGGACTAAATTTTTTACCATAGGCTTGCCCATTCTTCCTACTCCGATAAAAGCTATCTTTTTCATTTTTTAATGACCTCCGGGAAATTTGCTTGAGAAAAAATTTTTGTCTGAATTATATCAGAGAGGCCGTGAAAAAATTTTATTTTTATTTTTGAAAAGTATTTTGTAAAAATTTGTGAGTGCTAAAAAATTTTAAGATTTCTGTAGTCCCCATTGTAGTCCCCAAAAAAATTTTCGCTCCCAGAATTTCTGAGAGCTACTTAATTAAGTATTATAGCATTAAATTTTTATTCCGGCTTCAAATTTTTTATAGACGATAAGAGAAACGATCGTCATCAAAATATCCGCAACAACCTGCGTCCAGACGATGCCGTACATTCCAAAAATATAATTCATGATAAAGAGCAGCGGAATGTTAAAGACAACCCAGCGTGCTGAGCCAAGATATAACGCTTTGTCGCCGTGTCCGACTGCCTGAAAGAAATTCACTAAATGAAAACACATGAACATAAACGGAGTTGCTAAAGTTCTTGCGCGTAAAAAATCCGTGCCAAGCGCAACGGTCTGAGCATCAGCTATAAAAATTCTCATGATGTAGGGCGCAAAAATTTCATACATTGCAACGCTCGCAAAGCCGAAAATAATTCCGACACGCCGCGAAAAATTTACAACTTCCCTCATTCTGTTAAAATTCCCTGACGAATAATTATAAGCCGCTAAAGGCATCATTCCCTGACAAAGACCTATGCCGATATTTAACGGAAGTCTCTCGGCTTTCAGAACGATCCCCACAGCCGCGAGGGGTATATCTCCGTGTCCTGCCGCGAGCCTGTCTATGATGATATATGTTAAGTCAAATAAAAATACAGCGATGGCCGCCGGGACTCCGACAGAAAATATCGAGTAAATATTTTTTCGCGGAGGGGCAATATTTTTTATTGACAGTGAAAGAACGCTGACGTTTCTTAATTTATAAATCATCACTAAAAAATACGAGCATACTAAGACGTTCGAGAGCATTGTCGCAATTCCTGCACCGAGAACTTCGTAGCCCGGAGGCATTAACACAAACATAAACAACGGATCTAAAAATATATTTATAATTCCGCCCATTGACACTCCGAATCCGGCCTGCTTTGCATAGCCCGTGCTGCGTAAAAAATTCGAGAGCGTCATGGCTAAAATAGTCGGCACCGCTCCGATTACGATAACGCAATAAGTGTACTGTTCGGCAAAAATTAAAGTGTCATCGCTCGCGCCGAAAAGCCTCAAGGCCGGTTCCATAAAAGCAAAAATTAAAAGCGAGAATAAACCTGCGGCGATAATCGTCATGTAAAAACAGAACGCACTGATTTTTTTTGCTTCGTCGTCGCGCCCTGCGCCCATTAAACGCGATATTAAAGTCCCTCCGCCGATGCCGAATAAATTTGCGAACGAGATAGAAATATTAAAGACCGGCAATAAAAGCGACACGCCTGCAACCATTAAAGGATTATTCGTTCGGCCTATGTAAAAAGTATCAGCGAGGCTGTAAATTAAAATTATTAACTGCCCGAAAATCATCGGCAGAGCTAATTCAGTCAGTGCCTTAGGGACGGGCCGGGATTCAAAAATTTCGCGGTTATCGTTGTGAATTTTTTTCATGAAGTTTTCACGCTCCTTCTTTTTAGGTAGGAGTTAGGAGTTAAATAAATTATAAAGTCGTGGTCAAAAATTTTTTATGCTAAAATAATTTTTAATTCCACGAAAATTTTTTACGAAGGGTTTTTTATGATAATGTCAGGAAAATTTTTGCTCTCATTTTTAATTTTATGGCCTTTTATCGGAGGGCTGCTGTCGTATTTTATCGGACGCTCAAGCCGCAGAGCGCGTGATTATTTTGCTGATTGCGTCTGTTTGATTGAATTTATTGCCGCCGTTTTGAGTTATAAATTTTTAGGCTGTGAATTTTCTGTGCCGGACGTGTGCGGACTTGGAATAAAATTTATGCTCGACGGCTTCAGATTTATTTACGCCGTGATAATTGCTTTCATGTGGCTCATAACGACTGTATTCTCACGTGAATATTTAAGGCATCACAGAAACAGAAACCGCTATTATCTTTATGTTTTAATGACGCTTGGCTCGATCATGGGAGTATTTTTGTCCGGCGATCTATACACGACGTTTTTATTTTTTGAAATGATGTCGTTATTTTCTTATATTATGGTCGTTCAGGAAGAGACTCCCGAAGCACAGAGGGCCGCACAGACTTATTTAGCCATTGCGATAATCGGAGGTCTTGCAACTTTAACAGGACTGATTTTATTTTATGCCCGTGTCGGAACTCTCGACATAGACGCGCTGGGGAAATTAAATCTTGACGATAAAAGCGGCCTTTATGTTCCGGGATTTTTAATTTTTGTCGGATTTGCGGCAAAGGCGGCGATCTTTCCTTCTCATATATGGCTTCCGACAGCCCACACAGCAGCACCTGCACCTTCAAGCGCACTGCTCTCAGGATTATTAACTAAGTCGGGATTATTCGGCGTTATCGTTTTGAGCGCAGGCCCGTTCCTTCATGATAAAGAGTGGGGATTTATTTTAATTATTCTTGCAGTAATTACTATGGTGCTTGGCGCGGTGCTTGCGGTCTTCTCGATTAACATCAAAAGAACGTTAGCATGTTCATCAATGTCGCAGTTAGGTTTTATTTTAACGGGAATTTCCATGCAGTGCTTTCTCGGAGCTGAAAATGATTTAGCCGTTCGCGGAACTGTTTTATACATGGTCGGACACTCGCTCATAAAGTTAGTTTTATTTTTCTGCGCCGGCGTAATTTTTATGAATACTCATCAATTAAATCTGAACGATATAAAAGGCTTCGGGCGCGGCAAAAAAATTTTTATGTTTGCATTTTTAATGGGGGCTCTTGGCCTCATGGGCGCACCGTTGTGGAACGGCTACATCGGAAAAACTTTAATTCATGAAAGCATCGTCGAGCATATTCACGCACTGAGCATTAATGAAAAATTTTTCTTTCAGATTATTGAATGGCTCTTCTTAATTTCCGGCGGTCTGACTGCGGCTTACATGATTAAATTATTCATAGCGTTATTTATTGCGAGGCCGTCGCCCGATCTTCATCAGAAAGAAATTTATATTGAGCCTTTGAACGCGGTTTTATTAACTCTCTCGGCCTTAATACTTCCGGTTATAGGATTTTTCCCCAATAAAATCGGCGATGCTGTAGGAATTTTAGGCTCCGGCTTCATGCACGGCCCCGAACATCATCACGCAGTAAATTATTTTTCGCTTGAGAATCTTGAAGGCGCGGTCATCTCGATAGTAATCGGCGTATGCGTGTATATATTTTTCATTCAGAAATTTTTGATTAAGGACGAAAAATATTTGGACTTATGGCCGGTTAAATTAAACATAGAAAATTTAATTTTCCGTCCTGTTATTGCCGTTATATTGCCATTCATCGGCGCGTTGTTCGCACGAGTTATCGATTTAATTACGGCAGGGCCTGTAGCGTTGATGCTCTCGAACATGTCAAGAATAAAATTTATAAAGCCCCCTGAAGATACCGACTTCGGCTTTTATCATGACGAAGCAAAAGCCGAAACTGTAAGCGCACTGCTGCCTTCAAGTCTGGCATACGGCTTAGTAACTTTTGCTATAGGCTTATTGTTTGTGATAGCATTTTTGATGGCTTAGCCCGTAAAATGCCATGAAAACATGTTGCATAATTTATAAAAGCTGATAAAATGCAGTAAAAAGTTTCTTAGGAGGTGTAAACAATGACAAAAGCAGAACTTATTGAGGCAATCACTAATAAGCTGGACATGCGTAAAAAAGATGTTTCTCCAGTTGTGGACGCAGTTTTCTCTGAAATTCAGAATGCGTTGTCGCAGGGGGATAAGTGCACGTTCGTAGGCTTCGGAGTTTTTGAAGTTAGAGAGAGAGCCGCCAGAGAGGGACGCAATCCTCAGGATCCTTCAAAAGTTGTTCTTATCCCGGCGAAAAAAGTGCCTGTCTTCAGACCCGGCAAAGAGCTTAAAGAAAAAGTGCTTGATGCTAAAATCTAGCTTCAATGTAACTTGCAAGAAGTCTCCCGTTTTAATCAGCGGGAGACGAAATTGTTTTTAACATACAAAAGTAAGGGAAAATTTTTATGCTGCCTTTCAAAGAATTAACTTGGCAAGACAAAGAAATTTATACACAATACTATAAAAAATCACCTGTACACTACGCGGAATATTCTTTTTTAATTTTATGGGCGTGGCGGCACGCTTATCCTATAAATATTGCGATAACCGGCGAGGATTTATGCTGGCTTCAATCCGGCGGGCCGCTTCCGGGAATGTTCGGGCCGATAGGGAACTGGAACGCCGTTAAAGATTGGGATAAAGAACTCGAAAATTTAAGCCCTGCAAGCGTCGTTTATGACGTTCCTGAAGAAGTTAAAAATATTCTTGAGGGCCGGGACAACCTGCGCTTCTCTGAAGACAGAGACCAGCACGAATATGTTTACGCAGTGAAGGATTTGATCGGCCTGAAGGGCAAGGCGTTTGCCCACAAACGCAACAGAGTCAGAGCCTTTCTCGACGGCTACGAATGGGATTACTACGAAATGACTCCGGATTTTTTTGATGAAGTCATGGACTTTCAGGAACGCTGGAGAATGCACAGGGACGAGACAATGAACGAAGAAGAAATAAAATCTCTCTATAACGAGGACATTGCTATACGCTCCGTGCTTGAAAAATGGAATGATTTTAAGTTGACAGGGGGAGTCTTAAAGGTCGATGGAAAAATCATAGCCTACACAATCGCTGCTGAACTCGATGAAAAAAATCTTGATGTCATGTTTGAAAAAGCATTCCCGGAATATACAGGAAGTTATCAGGCTATAAATTATCTTTTTCAAAAAAATCAGGGCGTTAAATATGAGTGGGCCAACCGTGAGGAAGATATGGGCGAACCCGGCCTCCGTGAAGCTAAAATTTCATATAATCCCTCAATGATGTTAAAAAAATACATCATGGAAATTGTATAGCAAGAAATAAACGCCCTTGCGAAAAAATTAATACTGCGTTAGAATTTTCAGCGTTAATTACATTACGACACTGCGGACGTAGTTCAACGGTAGAGCGTCAGCTTCCCAAGCTGAATGTTGCGGGTTCGAATCCCGTCATCCGCTCCAAATTTGAAAATAATTTCGGCTTCGTGTTTTTTCACGGAGCTTTTTGTTAGAGAAAAAATGTATTATACTAATCATTAATGAGGAATGAGAAATAAGTTTTAACTCGAATTAAAGATACAGGAAGGAAATTTTTTTAATGAAAGTGCTTTTATCTTGCGTTCATATAATTGTCTCAATCGTGATGATTTTGGCCGTGCTTGTCCAGCAGCGTAAGCAGGGCGGTTTTTCCGGCGTGTTCGGCGGAGGTACTCAGCCCGACTCCGGGCAGTGGCAGAGATTTACGCCGCTCACAAAATTAACGATAGTGCTCGCATCTGTCTTCATGGTAACTTCATTTTTCATCGTATTCCTGAATTAATTTAGAAAGGGTCAATGAAAGTGTTAAATTCCCTCAAAGACGTAACAGCTCTGAAAGTCAATCCGGCTCGTTTATACAGTGCCACGCATGACGAAATTAAATCGGGCGCAACGACGGATATTTATTTTATAAATACCAGAGATGTGTTAAATTCCGTCAACATGCTCGACACTCCTGTTGTCGCGGAAATTTTTACGAGGACTACGGGAATGTTTGCCGGGCTTGCAGAAGTTCTTGAGCTTCTCAAAGATGCGCCGGTGAAAATCGAAGCGATACCCGAAGGCGAATATTTTTCCCCTAAAGAAGTGTTAGTGAGAATTACCGGGCCTTACGGGGCATTCGGTTATCATGAAACTGACATATTAGGAATACTCTCAAGCTCCTGCGCTTGGGCATCGGCTGCTCGTGAATGCGTCGAGGCCGCTGAAGGGAAATCAGTTCTCTCGTTCGGAGCGCGTCATCTTCACCCGGCAATTTCGCCCGTAATGGAAGCTATCGCCGTAAAATTCGGAGGCTGTTCGGGCGCAAGCTGTGTACTCGGAGCAAAGCTGGCAGGCCGTGAACCTTCAGGGACAGTTCCGCACGCCGCGATATTAATCATGGGCGACACTCTGAAATTAGCAGAAGCATACGATGCTGCATTACCGCCTGAAATCGGGCGCACATTCCTTGTTGATACGTTCCATGATGAATGTGAAGAGGCTTTGAGGCTTGCGCGTGCAATGGGAGACAGGCTCGATGCGGTGAGGCTCGATACGCCCGGCGAGCGCGGAGGAGTTACGCCTGATTTAGTGAAAGAACTTCGCTACAGGCTCGACAAAGAAGGCTTCAATAAAGTTAAAATAGTTGTGTCGGGCGGTCTAAATCCTGAGCGCATTAAAATTCTTGCTCAAGCAGGCGCGGACGTTTTCGGAGTAGGAAGCTACATCGCTCACGCCGTGCCGATGGACATGACAATGGACTTAAAAGAAATTAACGGAAAGCCTTTGGCAAAACGCGGAAGACTTCCCGGAAAACTTGAAAATAAAAGACTTATTAATGTAAAATAATTTAGCTATCAATGTGGACAAGCCCCCGTTCACTGAAGATATAAACGCAATAAGAAATTAATTAATTTTATCGAAAGGAATTTTTTATCATGACGGGCAGCAGCTCATACTTGGCAAAACCCGGCCAGGTTGAAAGAAAATGGTATGTTATCGATGCGTCCGACAGGTCATTAGGACGGTTGGCCGCAGAAATTTCAAAGATACTTACGGGCAAAAATAAACCCACATATACTCCTCATGTTGATACAGGCGACTATGTAATCGTAATCAACGCCGAAAAAGTTAAGCTCACGGGCCACAAGGCCGCGCAGTCAACATGGCATTATCACACGGGACACCCGGGCGGCTATCGTGCAACGTCTTGGGGCGTTCTCGTAAAGACAAAACCTGAAGCATTATTCCATCATGTTGTAAAGGGAATGCTTCCGCGCAACAGGCTGAAATATGCAAGCAAGCTGAAAGTTTACGCAGGCCCTAACCACCCCCACGCCGCGCAGAACCCGACAGCCCTTGAAATTTAAGGAGGTTAAGTAAAAATGTCAGAAGATAAATATACATGGGGAACAGGAAGGCGCAAAAACGCTCTTGCTCGTGTGCGTGTCTGCATGGGAACAGGCGAGATAAAAATCAATGACCGCACGGTCGAAGAGTATTTTCCGCGTTTAGTTTGGCAGTCTCAGGTCTATCAGTCATTGAAGACCGCAGGAGTTGAAGGCCGCGTCGATGTCTTTGTCAACGCTTCGGGCGGCGGTTTAACAGGCCAAGCCGGCGCAGTGAAATTAGGAATCGCTAGAGCATTAATAAAAATGAATCCGGATTTGAGATCTGCACTCAAGAAAGAAGGACTTTTAACGAGAGACCCAAGAATGGTCGAGCGCAAGAAGTTCGGTCAGAAGGGCGCAAGAGGAAAGAGACAGTTCTCGAAGCGTTAAAATTTTTGGAGACAATAAAACCCCGTCGCAATGGCGGGGAATTTTTTTAACGATGAATTACAACACAGATATAATTATAAAAACTGACAGTGATGTGAAGCAGGAAACTCAGGAAATTTTTGAGGCTCTCGGCCTCGACATTGGAACAGCCGTAAATATTTTTTTGCGTCAGGTAATAATTCATCACGGCTTGCCCTTTAGTGTCATGCTTGAGCCTAATGACATCACGGTCAACGCAATAAATAATGAATTACACGGGCCCTTTAACAGCGTTGAAGAACTTATGAAAGCCCTAAATGAATAAGCTGAAAATAATATATGAAGGCCAGTTCAAGCGAGATTATAAACTTGCTGTAAAGAGAGGCTTAAATCCTGATACATTAGCAGAGATTATATCGATGCTCGCTGAAGGAATCCCCCTGCCTCCTAAAAATAGAGATCATAAACTTGTCTCCTCAAGAAAATACAAAAATATGCGAGAGTGCCATATTGAGGCTGATTGGTTGCTTGTATATCAAATTATAAACGACGCTTTAATATTACGGCTTGTTAGAACTGGAACTCATAGCGATTTATTCTAAAAAAATGACGCAGCCGATTTTTTTTCGACCGCGCCGTTTTTATTTTTTCGCTTTTATGCTTCCGAAGTAATGCTGACTTTCTTGTGCGCTCTGTCCTGACTCTTCTCGGCGACTTCGATCGTCAAAACGCCGTTCTTGAAATTTGCCTTTGCAGTTTCGGGGTCAGCTTCTGCCGGGAATGAGATTGTTCTCTCAACTTTACCCCAGCTTCTTTCGCTGCGGAAATAATTTTTGTCGTCTCCGCCCTCTTTTTTCTCCGCTTTCTTTTCAGCAGAGAGCGTCAGCCTGTCCGAATAAACGTGAAGATCAACATCTTCAGGAGCTATTCCGGGCAGTTCGGCTTCAACAAAAATTTTTCCGTCTTTGCGGTATAAATCTACTTTCGCGCCGAAACCTTTTTCAAAAAATGCATCGTTAATTCCCCAGCCAAGTCTGTCAAACATATCCATCGGGTCTTCCATCATTTTTCTCATAACAGGATAAAACATATCTCTTGCCATAATAAATCTTCTCCTTTGTAATTCAATTAACAATTTATTTTTTTCTTGTCGCTTTGATTTTCTCTCGCAACGCTGTGAATTATAACTCTGACTTTTATAAATCATATCGGGAAAATTACTGACTTTTATAAATTAATTAATAAAGCCCGTTGAATGATAGAATAATAAAAACAAATCGAGAGGAAAAATTTTTATAAAATCACATGGAAAAATTCGACACACTTATAATCGGCGGAGGTGCTGCCGGTCTTATGGCGGCGATCAGGGCGGCTTCGCTTGGTCAAAATGTAGCAATCGCAGAAAAAAATCATTCGGTCGGGGAAAAATTATTAATTTCAGGCAAAGGCCGCTGTAATTTTACGAACGCTGAGAGCGATATCAATGCCTTCATAGCAAAATACGGAGATAACGGAAAATTTTTATACTCGGCTTTCAGTAAGTTCGGGCCGGCTGAAACCGTAAACTTTTTTAAGAAAATAGGGGTCGAGTCCGTCGAGGAACGAGGCAAGAGAATTTTTCCGGCTTCGGGCGGTTCTCAACGAGTTCTTGACGCTCTAATAATGCAGTGCAAAAAATTTAACGTCAAAATTATGCGCAGCACTCCAGTAAAAGCAGTCAAAGTAAAAAATTCACATATCGACCGCGTAATAACAAATAACGATGAATTTACAGCGGATAAATATATTTTAACGACCGGCGGAAAATCTTATCCGAAAACGGGCTCAACGGGCGACGGGTATATTTTTGCTCAACAGGCCGGGCACACAGTAACGGATTTATATCCTGCTATCGTGCCAGTAAGAACACGTGAAACGTGGGTGAAGCTCGCTAGCGGCTGTAACTTGCGGAACGTCAGGTTAAATGTAATTCTTGACGGAAAAAAAATTGATGAAAGATTTGGCGAAATGGAATTTACTAACTTTGGCATAAGCGGCCCTATAGTTATGGATTTAAGCTCACACGTCCCGGACTGGCAGGGCGAGTTAATTTTTTCGCTAGACTTGAAACCGACTTTGACTCAAGAAATTTTAATTGAACGAATAAAACGCGAGATAAAAAATTTTTACGGCCATAAAAGATTTTTCGGGCTTGTTCGGTCTTTAGTTCCGGCTCAAATGGTCAAATTAATTTTGGAGCTTTCAGACATTCCGCACGATAAACCGATCGAATATATTTCGGACGAAGAAATTTTAGAGCTGGTGAATTTATTAAAAGACATTCGCATGAATATAAACGGCCTATGGAGTTTTAATAACGCTGTCGTAACTCGTGGAGGAGTGAGCTTAAAAGAAGTTGACCCGTCAACAATGAAATCAAAGTTATGTGATAATTTATATTTTGCCGGAGAAATTTTAGACTTGAACGGTCCGTCCGGCGGCTTTAATCTGCAAATTTGCTGGAGCACGGGCTACACAGCAGGCAGTTAAAAGGTAGGAGTTAGGAGTTAGGAGGTAGGAACGAAAAACTAAAATGCAAAGGAGAAAAATAAAAAGCATGTTACTCGTAATTGACACAGGCAACACGACAACAGTTGTAGGAATTTTTGACGGCGATAATTTAATTGCGCATTGGAGATTATCTTCAATTCTTCACACTGCGGACGAACTCGGAATATATTTATTAAATTTGCTGGCCACGAAAAATATCAGTCCCTCTGACATTAAGGGCGCGGCCTTTGCGAGTGTTGTGCCATCGCTTGATTTCTCGATGACTGAAGCAATAAAAAATTATTTCAACGTAAAGCCTCTTCAGGTAAACGCCTCAACGGATACAGGAATGAAAATTCTTGTCAAAAATCCGAACGAGGTCGGAGCCGACAGAATAGTAAATGCCGTCGCAGGACGCGAAAAATACGGTGCGCCTTCAATCGTTGCTGACTACGGAACGGCAATAACGTTTGACGTAGTTTCCCCCGAAGGCGATTATTTAGGCGGAGCGATTGCACCGGGTCTTCAGTCGGGAATTTCCGCGCTCTTCTCAAAAGCCGCAAAACTTCCTCAAGTTGCTCTCTCAATCCCTGAGAACGTCATAGGCCGAAGCACCGAAGAGGCTATTCAATCGGGAATTTTATTCGGCAACGCGGGACTGACTGACAGAATAATCGACATGATAAAAGAAAATCCCGGATTAAAAGACGCTAAAGTCATAGCTACTGGAGGCCACGCGGGATTGATGGCTAAAGTCTCTAAAAATATTGACCTCGTTGATAATTGGCTAATGCTTGAAGGATTAAAACTAATCTGGACTAAAAATGAAAATCCCTAATACCTCCTACCTCCTACCTCCTAATTCCTACCTGAAATTGGCTCTCGCTCCGTTGGCCGGAGTTACGACTCTGCCTGTGCGTGAATTTTTTTCGGAACACGGCGCGGAATTAACCCACACGGAAATGATAAGCTGTGCCGGATTAATCCGGGACAATGAAAAAACTTTTGATATGCTTAAAATTTCGCCGCGTGAAGCCCCGTTAGTCATTCAGTTATTTGCGCCTGACGAAAAAATTTTAATCGGCGGTGCTGAAAAAATTAAAAAGCTCTGTAAAAAATTTTTTGCCTTTGGAATTAATATGGCCTGCCCGATGCCTAAAATCACAAAAAATCATTGCGGCTCTGCTTTATTAAAGAAGCCTGAGACAGCTTTTAACATGGTAAAAGAATTAAAAAATTTTAATCTTCCCGTGTGGGTAAAAATTAGAAAGCTCGAAAACGAATCGGACACGCTAAAATTTATTGAGACTCTTACGAACGCCGGAGCTGATAATATTTGCATACACGGAAGGACAGCGGCGCAGCGTTACGAGGGCCAAGCCGATAAAAATATTGTAGGACTTGCAGCAAAAAATTTTCCAACCCTCATAAGCGCGAGCGGCGACGTTAAAACTGTTGACGACATTAACGAATACTTTTCTTATGGCTGTGTCTGTGTAATGCTTGCACGCGGAGCTATAGCTAACCCGTTTTTATTTGAAGAATATCATGGAATTTTTAGAGACAATTACGAACGAATAGAAATTTTAATAAATTTTGCCAAACGCGCTAAAGAGCTTTCAGGCGAACACAAAGCCTTAGTGGCCATGAAAAGATTTGCGGGAAGCATAATAAAATTCTCGCAAGGTTCGGCAGAAAAAAGAAAACTTGCGTGCATGTCAACGAGCCTTGACGAAATTATAAAAATTTTGAGGGGGTAGGATATGGTAAAAGAAATAAGACCGAATGAAACAAAAAGAGCAGTAGCGTATGAACTTTGGTTGAACGCGCCTAATCCTATGGTTACATTTTTCAAAACTCTTAATGTAACTAATCTTGTCAGATTTAGCAGAAAAAGAAAAATGAAGTTCAATATGCTGCTAGATTACTGTATTGGAAAAGCGGCTGTTGAAATAAAAGAATTTTATATTCTTCCTGTAGGAAAAAAGTTGATGCAATATGATACAATCGCTGTAAATACCATTGTTAAAAACAAAGAAGGAGAAGTAAGTTCTTGCGATATTCTGTATAATCCTGACTTAAATATATTTAATTGCGATTATCTGAAATATACAGCGCAGGTAGCCGAAGAATGTGAAAACAGAGACTTAGTTGACAGCATGGTTATTGGCACGTCAGCAATCTTATATACGGAGATAGACGGTGCTATAGGCATGAACAGCGGCATATATAACAATCCGTTTATTATTTGGGGAAGATACAGAAAAAAATTTTTCAAATATTATCTGCCGATTTCCTTTCAATTTCATCACACTCAAATGGACGGAGCTCATGCAGGAAAATTTTTAGAAAACTTACAAAATGTAATAAATAATTTATAATAAAATTAAGAACTATTTTGAGGGGATAATTAAAAATGTCAGAGAAATTTGAATACATGCCAATGGGAGTTTGTCCGAAAAAAATTGAATTTGAAATCGATAACGGAAAATTGCATAACGTGAAATTTTACGGCGGCTGTCCTGGAAATCTCGCGGCCATTCCAAAATTAATTGAGGGCGCGGACGCTTTGAACGTGGCAAAAATTTTGCGTGGCAATCAGTGCGGCATTAAAGGAACTTCATGCGCTGATCAATTAGCAATCGCTATTGAGGGTGCGTTAAATAAGAAAGCCTCGTGATTAAAAATGAAAGTTGATACAAAATTCGGCAGTATATGGGACGAACTGCCGCATAAATCCGAAAAAAAAATCCCTGAAACTCAATCGGAAGCGATGGATTTTTATCAGGCTGCCCAGTCAAGCATAACTGACTCGACAATGAAAACGTGGGACGCTCACAACGATATGATGGCAAAATCGGCGGAGTTAAGAAAAATCAGCGCACGAAAAAAAGCTGTCGAACGTCAAGCTCAGCAACGCCGCGAAGAAAGCCTTGAGCTTATGAAGGAAGCAGCAGAAGAAAAAATAAAACGCTCCGAAGAAATTGAAAGCATATCATTAAAGCGCAAGGAAAGTTAAAAATTTTTGCTTGTAAAAAATTTTATGAGCTGGTATAATTTCTCGCTGTGAATTGAATTATTGCCGGTGTGGCTCAGGGGTAGAGCAGCGCACTCGTAATGCGCAGGCCAACAGTTCAAATCTGTTCACCGGCTCCAGAAGAAAATTAATGCGGAATTGACCGCTTATAAATAAAAGACTCGCCGAGAAGCGAGTCCTTTTTTGTCATAAAAATTTTATGCTAAAATATTTTGCTCAAGATTATAAAATTCACAGAAGAAAAATTTTTTACCATTACATTTGCCACTACAAAAATCTCAAAAATTTCTTGCTCTTGTAAAAATTCACGGAGCTGCTCAAAAAATTAGAATCGCAAATTTTTTCGCGACACCTCATGATAAAAATTTTTTTCTTTTTAGAAATTTTCCGCAGTTTTCTTTTATAACTTTTCCCTCTTCGGCAGCTAGTTCGCCGCGCAGGAAAACTTTTTCAATCACGCCGTTAATTTTCATTCCTTCGAGAGGCGCGTAATCGCATTTAGAAACTTGTTCCGAAGCAGTAATTATTTTCGAGCGTTCAGGGTTTAAGATTACAATGTCAGCGTCAGAGCCTTCGCTGATAATTCCTTTGCGCGGGTAGAGCCCGTAGAGCTTCGCAGGATTTTCGCAAAGAACTTCGCACATTTTTTCGAGCGTTATTCTTTTCTTCGCAACGCCTTCAGAATAAATTACTTCGCCGCGAGTTTCTACGCCGGGCATACCGCCGGGAATTTTTCTGAAATCATTTTTTCCTAATTCTTTTTGCTTAAGCGTAAAAGAACAGTGATCCGTCGAGACCGTTTGAATTTCTCCGTCAGCTAAGGCCTTCCATAATGCTTCGTTATCGCTTTTTTCGCGCAAAGGAGGCGAAATTACATAACGCGCCCCCTCAAAGCCGGGCAGGTCGTATAAATCTTTCGTCATTGTCAAATATTGCGGACATGTTTCAGCGTAAACGGCTTGGCCTCTTGCGCGAGCAGCACGGATTTCGTTCAAGCCTTCTTCGCATGTTAAATGAACGTCAATGACAGGAGCGTCGGCAACTTCAGCAAAATGCAAAAGCCTTCCGATCGCTTCAGCTTCAGCCGCCGCCGGACGGGTTTTATAATGGCACGAGACATCGCCGCCGGAATTTTTATATTCTTCCTGCAAAGCCGCGATTAGGCCGTCATTTTCGCAGTGAACTCCAGTAATTCCTCCGACTTCTTTTAATCTCTTTAAGACCTGATAAATAGTCTTGTCATTTAATTTCGTGTCGTAGGTCATGTAGAGCTTGAAAGTCGTTACGCCCTCGTCCATCATTTTTTGGCACTCGTCCGAAATTTTTTCGTTCCATTCCGTTATTGACATGTGAATGCCGTAATCGCACGACACACCGGCTTCAGCTTTCTTGAGCCAGTTTTGCAAGCCCTCTTCTAACGTCTCGCCGTGATATTGAGTTCCGAAGTCAATAATCGTTGTAGTGCCTCCCGAAACAGCCGCCTTAGTCCCCGAATAAAAATCGTCGCACGTAACAGTCCCGGCCACGTGTAAATCAAAATGAGTGTGAGCGTCAATGAAGCCCGGAAAAATTAATTTGCCCGTTGCGTCAATGAGTTCAATATTTTCGGGAATGTCTTTTAATCCGCCCTTAACGACAGATTTTATTTTTTCGCCTTCGATTAATATATCCCCCGTAAAAATTTCGGAGGACGTTACTATTTTTCCGTTTTTAATTAATTTCATGATGTTAAATTTTATTTAAGAAATAAGAGGCGGAAGATTAAAACTTCCTACCTCCTATCTCCTAATTCCTACCTCATTAAATATTTATAGTCGCGGTAAACCGTGTCGATAATGTCCGCAAGCTCGGCATCAATATTATTTCCGCCGACTTTGTAATTGCATTTCGCGCCCTTGACTCTCACGACTGCCTCACAGTCAGAAATGAAAGCGAAGCCGTCATTCGTTGAGTCGTTCATGTCCTCTTCACATTCAAAGAGCGTGAACTTGTCTTTATACGGCGATGAGTCATAAGGACAAAATACTGTGCAGTTTCCGCACTCGTTGCACATTTGATCGACGTGAATAATCTGATTTTTGCGTCCCGGAATTTTTATTGAGATGTTTGCTCTGTTCGGGCAGACCTCGACGCAGTTTTCGCAGATTAAATCGCACGTCAGGCAGCGTTTGTCGGCAGTTCCGCAGGCCGGAGCCTCTTCCAAAATTCCGCGCTTTGCGTAAATAATTTCGTCAGCGAGTGAAGGTCTCTGCTCTTTCGCAATTTCAAAGCCCAAAATATCCGAGCAGGCTTTTTGAGCGTCAGCGATCGCCCTAACAACAACCGAAGCACCGAACGCGCCGTCGCCGACAGCGTAAACGCCTTTTAATGAAGTTTCGCATGTATCGTGATTTAATTTCGGGTTTCCTTTTTCGTCAATTTCAATTCCGTTTGCACTGTAGAAATTCGCGTCAATTTTTTCGCCGATTGAAGCTATCACGGTGTCGCAAGGAATTTCAACAACTTCATCAAGTTCTTTAACGCTTCTGCGTCCGCTCTCGTCAGGCGCGGCAAGTTCCATTTTATGACAAATTAATTTGCCGTTCTCAAGACTCACGGGTGCCAAGAGTTCTTTGAAGATTACGCCGTCATTTATTGCGTCATTCAATTCTTCTTCGTCGGCAGGCATGTAACGGCGTGTGCGTCTGTAAACAAGATAGACGTTTTTAACTCCGTCAGTGCGTTTCGCGGCGCGTGCCGTGTCCATCGCGGTGTTACCTCCGCCAACGACTGCGACATTCTCACCGATTTTCAAATGGCCGTTATTTTTCTTGAAGTCCGTTAAAAATTCGAGGGCATTAACCGCGCTTCCGTTCTTTAATTTCAGCGGCGTGTTTTTGTGCGCTCCTATTGCAAGAATAATCGCGTCGGCTTTTAATTCTTTGATGTTCTCAATTTTTTTCTTGAGGACAAATTTTGCTCCGACCGCTTCAGCAAGTTTAACGTCCTTTTGAATTTCATCGCTCGAAATTCTGAACGCAGGTATCACATTTTGAATAACTCCTCCGGCATTTTCGTTTTCGTCATAGACAGTAACGTCAGCACCGGCTCTTCCCAAGAAGAACGCCGCAGCTATACCTGCCGGGCCCGCGCCGACGATGATAATTTTTTTGCCGTTTGCTTTACCCGGCTTCAATTCCTTAATCACAGAGTCGAATGCTTTTCGGGCCGCGATTAATTTATTATTGCGTATCTGTACGGGCGTTTCGTAGTGATTTCGCGTGCAGGCAGTCTGGCAGATATGAGTGCAGATGTTGCCCGTGATGAAGGGCAGCGGATTTTTCGCAAGAATTACGCGCAGAGCCTCTTCATATTTTTCATAGCCCACGAGCTGTCCGTAAAGCGTAATATCCTGATGTATAGGGCATCTGTCAGAGCAGGGCGCGGTGAAGCAGTCAACGAGCGGAACTTTATTTTCTGATTTTCTCTTCGGCAGAGGCTTAATAGGCTTGACGTGATGTTTATCAGTCTTGGCCGCTTCCGCAAGATTTTCAAGAGCAGCTACGTTAATTCCGTCCCACTTCTTTGGATCATTTTGCGTCAGCATGTTGGCCATTTGCACAAGTCTTTCATAGCCGCCCGGCTTTAATATCGTAGTCGCCATTGTAACAGGCCAAATCCCTGTGCCGATGACTTTATCAATATTAAAGAAATCACAGCCGCCGGAGAAAGCTATTCTCAATTTCCCGTTAAAGTCCCTTGAAAGGTTGCGGGCTACTCTCAATGAAAGCGGATACAAAGATTTTCCCGACATGTACATTTCTGACGAAGGCAATTCGTTTCGCGTAACGTCAACGGGGAAAGTGTTTGTGATTTTTACGCCGAACTCAAGATTTTTTTCGTCAGCAAGTTTTTGCAGGCGCGTCAGCATCGGTATAGCGTCTGAATATTGCAGGTCGCCCTTAAAATGAACGTCAGTGAACTGAATATAATCGTAGCCCATGTCGTTAAGGGTTTTTCTTGCTTCTTCATAGCCCAATAAAGTCGGGTTGCATTTAACGAAAGTGTGAAGGCCCTTTTCAGTCAATAAATACGCAGCGATCGCTTCAATTTCCTGCGGAGGGCAGCCGTGCAGCGTTGACACAGTAACAGAATTAACTATATCGCTTCTTATTGCGTCAATGTCTGCTTCAGTAACTTTTGAAAATCTTTTGAGATTTTCTTTCAGCCACGCTTTGCACTCCTTAAAAATCGGCGTGTTCTCTGCGTGCATAATATTATCGATGAAAGTGTTGACCTTCTCGCCCTTAATGCCTTCGAGATCATAGCCTACTGAAATATTAAATTGAAAGCCGTCCGGCGAACCCAAGCCCCATTCTTTTGAGATTACGCTCAGAATAAACCATGCTTTGACGTATTCTTCATAAGCCTGCTGGACTGTCAGCTCCGTTGACCATTCGCAGTTATAGCACTCGTCTTCGGCCAAGATGCACGGCTTATTAACACATGCCGCCAATTCGCGCCCGTCCATTTTCTGAACGGTTTTGAGCTCGAAAAATCTTGAACCGCCGTAATAAGACGCGACGATATTTTGAGCAAGCTGTGTGTTAGGGCCTGCCGCAGGGCCTATTTGAGTTTCAAGTTTGCGCCCGAAAATCGTAAAAGATTTTGCCGGGTCAGCCTTGTAACATTTTCTTACGCCGAAGCACGAGCCTTTTTTATGCTCCTCTAAAACTCTTTCCATTAAGCCGGAAAAAGCAATCGGTTTCATTATGTCGCTCATTAAAGTTTTACCCCCTTTATTTTAGGTAGGAGTTAGGAATTAGGAGTTAGGAGGTTTTATTTTTTAGCCGTTAATGCTTTTCCAGAGTCTTTCCGCCCCCTCGCGGATATGAGCCATTGCTGCTTCTTCGTCAATGTTCTGTAAAACTCTGTCCTTCATTAAAACTTTTCCGTTCGCTATTGTCGTTATGACCGAGCGTCCGTTCATGCCGAATAAAATATGGCCGTTGATATTATTTTCGCTTAACGGTGTCGGGGCAACGTAGTCCGTGATGATTACGTCAGCAGACGCGCCCTTCTCAAGAACGCCTAATTTATTTTTGAAGTAACGGCTTGCGATCGTAGCGTTGTGCTTGAAAAGCATTTCGGGAACTTCGCCCCATGCCGCGTTAGGATCGCAGAGGTGGTGCTTGTGAAGAATGTTAGCGACCTTCCACGACTCGATCATGTCGTGAGTGTAGCCGTCAGTACCAAGCCCGGTAACTATTCCCTTGTGAACAAGCTCCATTGTAGGAGGACAGCCGCAGGCGTTGCCCATGTTCGACTCCGGGTTATGAACGGTCATTGTGTTCGTGTCTTTTATTAAATCTATCTCGTGAGGATTTACATATATGCAGTGAGCCAAGAGAGTTTTTTCGCCGAGTATGTCCCAATCGTAAAGCCTATCGACAATTCTTTTTGAATGTTTCTTGAGACATTCGTGAAGGTCTAAAATTCCTTCTGCGACGTGAATGTGATAGCCTATTTCCTTTGGCTTCTCTTGTCTGCAAAGCTCCATAGTCTTATCAGAAATTGTAAAACTTGCGTGCATACCCATCATTCCGGCAATCATTCCCGAATCATCAGCGAGAGCGTGTTTCGCAAAATCTACATTTTCTTTAACGGCGGCCTTTGCTTTTTCTTCGCCGTCCCTGTCAGAAATTTCATAGCACAGACAGCTTCTTATGCCCGTCTCTTTTGCGGCCTCTTCAATAGCAAATAAAGATCCGTGAATTTCTCCGAAACTTGCATGGTGATCAAAAATCGTTGTAACTCCGTTCTTAATGCACTCGATATAAGTCTCAAGAGCTGAGAGCTTCGTCAGCTTATTATCAAGATGTCTGTCGATGTTCCACCACTGCCCGTCAAGAATTTCAAGAAAACCTTTCGGGTTATAGCCTTTAATTGAAAGTCCGCGAGCCATTGCCGAATAAATATGCTCATGAGCGTTAATGAACGCAGGCATAATTATTCCGCCGTGAGCGTCAATGAACTCCGCGCCGCTGTATTTTTCTTTGAGGCTTGCATCTCCGACTTCGAGAATTTTATTGCCGTCAAGAACTACAGCTCCGTTTTCGATAAAAGGCTGAGCTGAATTGCGAGTAATGACCTTGCCATTTCCTACGATTAGCATACAGTTACCCCCTTTTAATTTTTGCTTAAGTGTGAGTATAATAATTTTATAATAAAAAAAATCTTATTGCAATAAAAATTTATTATTGCTTTTTTTATTAAAATCTTTATAATTTGCTTTAATCAAATTCACAACAATATAAAAAATTTTTATAACAAAGGGGAAGCAAAATGCCTCAAGAAATAAAATGGGTCATGAATAACATGCCTAAGACTGAAGACAAAAATCTTCCGATTATGTCGGTTAATGAAGTCGCAAAGGCAAGAAAATTTCACGAGAGTTTTCCTCAATATAGCGTAACGCCGCTGACTAACCTTGCGAAAATGGCGGAGTATCTTGGCTTGAATGAAGTCAAGATTAAAGACGAGTCGTGGCGTTTCGGCCTCAATGCCTTCAAAGTCTTGGGAGGCTCTTACGCGATAGCGCGTTACATTGCCGACGAGACAGGCACAGATGTTTCTGAACTTCCATATAAAGTTCTCAAGAGTGAAGAATTAAAAAAGAAATTCGGTTCAGCTACGTTCTTTTCTGCGACTGACGGAAATCACGGGCGCGGAGTTGCTTGGGCAGCTAATCAGCTCGGACAGAAAGCCGTTATCATTATGCCTAAGGGCTCAACGGAGACGAGATTAAATAACATTAAAGCCGAAAACGCAAAGGCTTGGATTTCTGACGTTAATTATGACGAGTGCGTCAGGCAGGCCGCGAAACTTGCAAGCGAGACGGAACACGGCGTAGTTGTTCAGGATACGGCTTGGGAAGGCTACGAAAAAATCCCGGCTTGGATCATGCAGGGTTACGGGACAATGGCCTCTGAAGCCGGCGAACAGTTCGGAGAACGTCCGACGCATGTTTTTGTTCAGGCCGGAGTCGGTTCGCTTGCCGGAGGCGTAGTCGGTTACTTCTCAAACCTTTACAAGGACAATCCGCCCGTCATGGTCGTTGTTGAAGCCGAAGCCGCCGCGTGTCTCTATAAAGGAGCAGTGGCAGGAGACGGAAAGCCGCGCATCGTTGACGGCGATATGGATACGATTATGGCCGGGCTTGCCTGCGGAGAGCCTAATATAACATCATGGGACATTCTTAAAAATCACGTAACTGCTTTCTTGGCCGTCGAAGATTCAGTAGCCGCTCGCGGTATGAGAATGTTGGCCGCGCCTTTGAAGGGCGACGCTCAGGTTACGTCAGGCGAGTCAGGAGCCGCGCCGTTCGGAGCATTGGCGACAATCATGAAGGACGACGAATATAAAGAGCTTCGTGAAAAATTAAAGTTAGATAAAAATTCAAAAGTTTTGTTGTTCTCAACTGAAGGCGACACGGATCCGGGACGCTGGAAAAATATTATCTGGGAAGCAAAAGACAGGTAAACAGGTAGGAATTAGGAGTTAGGAGGCAGGAGTTAAAAGACCTTCTAACTTAAATTTAATAAAAGGGAGTAAAGAAATTAAAATGGGAAAGTTGACTCAGGAAGAATTAAAAAAGATTAAGGACGCGGCTGAAGGTTACCGCGCCGACATGACGGCATTTTTGCGCGCAATCGTTAAAAATCCCGGCGAGTCTGCAGGCGAAGCCGCTCACGTTGCGACGATTAAAGCAGAAATGGAAAAAGTAGGATTTGATGAAGTCAGGGTTGACCCTCAAGGCAATGTCATGGGCTTCATGGGCAAGGGCTCAACGCTCATTGCCTTTGACGGGCACATTGACACAGTAGGGATCGGCAACCGCGCAAACTGGAATTTTGACCCTTATGAGGGTTTCGAGAACGATCACGAAATCGGCGGGCGCGGAGTTTCTGACCAGCTTGGCGGAACAGTCAGCGCAGTTTATGCTGCAAAAATCATGAAGGACTTGGGACTTCTCAACGATAAATATAAAGTCATGGTAGTCGGAACTGTTCAGGAAGAAGACTGCGACGGGCTTTGCTGGGAGTATATCTGCAAGGAAGATAAAATCAGGCCGGAGTTTGTCGTATCTTCAGAGCCTACGGACGGCGGACTTTATCGCGGCCAGCGCGGACGCATGGAAATCAGAATTGACGTTAAGGGCGTTTCTTGTCATGGCTCGGCACCTGAGCGCGGCGACAATGCAATTTATAAAATGGCCGACATTCTCCGCGATGTTCGTGCGTTAAACAACAACGGCGACGCAGAGTCAACAGAGATTAAAGGCCTCGTGAAAATGCTCAATCCTAAATTCAATCCCGAATGGAAAGAAGCAAGATTTTTGGGGCGCGGAACTGTTACAGCGTCAGAAATTTTCTTCACGTCCCCTTCACGCTGTGCAGTCGCTGACTCTTGCGCGGTATCTCTCGACAGAAGAATGACGGTCGGCGAGACTTGGGAGTCATGCTTACAGGAAATTAGAGACCTCCCGGCAGTCAAAAAATACGGCGATGATGTAAAAGTCTCAATGTATCACTATGACAGACCGTCATATACCGGGCTTGTTTATCCTATTGAGTGCTATTTCCCGACGTGGGTGCTTCCGGCAGATCACAAAGTCTGCAAAGCCGCTGTAGCTGCTTACACTGATTTATTCGGCGATAAGAGAATCGGCGACGAAGAGACGATCAAAGAGCGCGAAGTCAGACCGCTTTTAGATAAGTGGACGTTCTCAACGAACGGCGTTTCAATCATGGGGCGCAACGGTATTCCCGTAATCGGCTTCGGGCCCGGCGCAGAAGCTCAGGCACACGCACCGAACGAAATTACTTGGAAAAACGACCTCGTAACCTGCGCGGCGTTCTATGCAGCACTTCCGCAGTACTATTGCTAAGTAAGGTAGGAGTTAGGAGGTAGGAAGTAGGAGGTAAAAAACTCACCCCTCACCACTAACTCCTCACTAAAATAAAATCAAAATTAAAGAAAGGAATTTTTTTACGATGGCAAAATTTGAGAAACTCATCAACAAACTTACTTCGCTTCGTTCCGGCAAAATGTACAACAATGACTTTTTCCTTACATGGGAAAAAACTGATGATGAAATTCAAGCCGTCTGGACGGTTGCCGACGCTCTTAGAAATTTGAGGGAGCGCAACATTTCAACGAAAGTTTTTGACTCCGGGCTGGGAATTTCTTTGTTCAGAGATAACTCAACGCGCACGAGATTTTCTTTTGCAAGCGCATGCAATCTGCTTGGCCTCGAAGTTCAGGACTTGGACGAGAAAAAATCACAGGTTGCTCACGGCGAGACGGTCCGCGAAACTGCCAACATGATTTCATTCATGGCTGACGTTATCGGAATTAGAGACGATATGTATATCGGCAAGGGCAACGCTTACATGCACGAGGTTGCTGACTCTGTCGAAGCAGGCTACAGGGACGGAATTTTGGAGCAGCGTCCGACGCTCGTAAATTTACAGTGCGACATTGACCACCCGACGCAGTGCATGGCTGACGCTTTACACGTAATTCACGAGTTCGGAGGAATTGAGAAATTAAAAGGCAAGAAACTTGCTATGACTTGGGCATATTCGCCTTCATACGGCAAGCCTCTTTCAGTGCCGCAGGGCGTTATCGGACTTTTCACGAGACTTGGACTCGATGTTACGCTCGCTTATCCTGAAGGCTACGAAGTCATGCCCGACGTTGTCGAAGTTGCAAAGAAGCAGGCTTTTGCGGCCGGAAGCAATTTCAAAATCACAAACGACATGAAAGACGCTTTCAAAGATGCCGATATAGTTTATCCGAAGTCATGGGCACCGTTCGCGGCAATGGAGAAGCGCACAGTTTTATACGGCAACGGCGACGACGCAGGAATTAAAGCCCTTGAAAAAGAACTTTTAGCACAGAACGCCACGCACAAAGACTGGGCTTGCACCGAAGACATGATGAAGCTCACGAAGAACGGCAGAGCTTTATATCTTCACTGCTTACCGGCGGACATCACCGGCGTTTCATGCGAAGAAGGCGAAGTTGACGGCTCCGTCTTTGACCACTACAGGACACCGCTTTACAAACAAGCAAGCTACAAGCCCTATGTAATCGCGGCTATGATTATGCTTGAAAAATTCCCGAACCCTGCAGAAATTCTCGTGAAACTCAACGAGCGCGGAACGAAAAGGATTTTTGACTAATGTCTGAACATAAAAAAATAGTGCTTGCCTTAGGCGGAAATGCCTTAGGCAATACACTTCCCGAACAGTTAAAAGCGGCTCAAGTTACCGCAAAGGCCATTGTTGATTTAGTCGATGACGGTCATCAGGTCGTAGTAGTTCACGGCAACGGCCCGCAGGTCGGAATTATTAACAACGCTATGACGGAGTACTCACAGCATAATAATTCTTTCACCGTTCCTCTTTCTGTATGCGTGGCAATGAGCCAGGCTTATATCGGCTACGATATTCAGAACGCTCTGCGCGAAGAATTTTTGAACAGAGGTGAAGAACCTCCGGCAATGGCTTCGCTTGTTACCCAAGTAAGAGTTGACCCGGAAGACCCGGCTTTTACTGCTCCGTCAAAGCCCATCGGAAATTTCATGGCTAAGGACGAGGCACTCAAGGAAGCAGGCGAACGGGGCTGGATAGTTAAAGAGGACGCAGGGCGCGGTTATCGCCGTGTTGTTGCCTCACCGAAGCCTCAAGAAATTATTGAGTTAAAAGCTATTCGCGCAATGGCTGACTCCGGGCATTTAGTAATCTGCTGCGGAGGCGGTGGCATTCCCGTTATCTCTCAAGGCAAACACTTGGCAGGAGTTCCTGCGGTAATCGATAAAGATTTGTCGGCTTCATTGTTAGCTCAGAGCATGGAAGCGGATATGCTTTTAATTTTAACGGCGGTCGAGAAAGTCGCAGTTCATTTCGGCAAGCCCGATCAAAAAGGACTTGACACTATAACTATAAAAGAAGCTGAAAAATATATTGCTGACGGTGAATTTGCGCCCGGCTCAATGCTCCCGAAAGTGCAGGCCGGAATTAAGTTCGCCGAGTCCGGCAGAGGCCGAACAGCCCTCATCACACATCTTCAGAAAGCTCGTGAGGCTTTGAAAGGAAATACGGGTACACGAATCATTAAGGAGTAATTTAATGAGACGTGCATCTATTTTTGAATTTGACGGAGTGCCTTCAATCACGGAGGCTCTCCCTTTAGCTTTTCAACATGTTTTGGCAATGATAGCGGGCTGTATAGCTCCGGCTATTATCGTCGCTAATATGGCTCTTTTGAGTCCAAGTGACAGCACTTTATTAATTCAGTCAGCGTTAGTCATCGCGGCTCTTACAACTTTATTGCAGCTATTTCCGATCGGGAAGAAAAACGGCTTCCATATAGGCGCAAAATTGCCCGTCATAATGGGAATTAGTTTTGCCTATGTTCCAAGTATGCAGGCTATAGCGGTTGACTCTGGAGTCCCTGCGATATTAGGGGCGCAGATTGTCGGCGGAATTGTCGCAATTATTGTCGGACTTTCAGTTAAAAAAATACAAAAATTTTTTCCGCCGTTAATCACGGGCACAGTGGTTTTTACTATAGGCTTGTCGCTTTATCCCGTTGCTGTTAATTACATGGCCGGAGGAATAGGGAGCCCAACTTACGGTTCGCCTCTTAACTGGGGGATTGCTCTTTTAACCCTCGCAGTAGTAACGGCTTTCAATCATTTTGCTAAAGGCATTGCAAAATTATCATCAATTTTAATCGGAATGACAGTCGGCTACATTGCGGCTCTTTTATGCGGAATTGTAGATTTTTCGCCCATTGCAGAGGCTTCGCTTTTTTCACTCCCTAAACCGCTTCACTTCGGAGTTAAATTTGAAGCTGCCCCCTGCATAGCAATAGGTCTGTTATTTGCGATAAATTCCATTCAAGCTATCGGAGATTTTACGGCAACAACGAGCGGAGCTATGAATCGTTTTCCGACTGACGAGGAATTAAAAGGCGGCATCGTCGGCTACGGCACTGCAAATATTTTCGGGGCATTAATCGGCGGACTTCCGACGGCGAGTTTCTCTCAGAATGTCGGCATAGTAACGACCACAAAAGTTATTAACAGATGTGTGCTCGGACTTGCGGCTTTAATTTTATTGACGGCCGGAATAGTTCCGAAAGTTTCTGCACTGCTTACGACAATTCCGTTATGTGTGCTTGGAGGCGCAACGATTTCTGTCTTTGCGTCTATCTCGATGACGGGACTAAGATTAATCGACAAAGAAAAATCAGATTACCGCAACAGTTCTATCGTTGGTCTTTCAGTTGCTCTCGGCATGGGAATTTATCAATATAAGCAGGCTCTTGCGTTATTCCCTGCGTGGACGACAACAATTTTCGGGAACAGTCCCGTAGTAGTAGCTACGATTATGGCAATTTTTCTGAATATAATTTTGCCGAAACAAAAAGAAAATAATTAGAAATTTTTCTAAAATATAACCCGGAGGGCTTAATAAACTTTCCGGGCTTTTTATATAATAAAACATAAAAATAATTAATTAAGGAAGGAAAAAATTTTGAAATATAACGTAATAATTTTATCGTTGCTGATGTGCCTTTTTATTTTTTCATTTAAGGGTGAAGCTGATACCGATTTACAAAAAAATCAAAGCATTAATCTTCAAAGCATCGGCAATGCCCGTGAGCTTGGCGGTTATGCTGCGGACAATGGAAGAAAAGTTAAACACGGCGTTCTGTTACGGACTGCAAGCCTAAATAAAATTTCAAGTGATGACATAGCGCGGCTGACGAAAATTTATAACTTGTCCGTCATAGCAGATTTAAGAATGAGTTTTGAAGCCGCGGCCAAGCCCGACCCGGTTATAGAAGGCGTTAAATATGTAAATCTGCGCGTCATTGACGAAGAGTTATACATGCGTAAACTCGAAAAAATATTATCAGGTGAAAAAGATCCTTTTGAAATTCTTAAAATTACAGTTAATAGCGGAATGATAAGCGACAATATTTATATTGATTTTCTGTCGGGAAATTTCGGTAAAAAAGCATACAGCGAATTTTTCAAAGAGCTTTTGAATTTGCCGGAAGGACGTTCATTATTATTCCATTGCACGCAAGGCAAAGACCGTACAGGCTGCGCGGCCATGTTAATACTTTCTGCACTCGGTGTAAGCGAAGATATTATCTTAGAAGATTATATGCTCACGAATATTTTTAACGCCGGTTTAATCGAAAATGACCGCAAAATGCTTCTGTCTCGCGGAATAAAAGAAGACGAGCTTAAAAAATATATGTTCGTTCTAAATTCCGTAAACATAGAAATGATGACAAATGCTCTTTCATGGCTCAAAGAAAATTACGGTTCGCCTGTCGGATATATTATTCATGAGCTTGGGATAAATGAAAATGAAATCGAAAAATTAAAATCGAAATTTCTTGAAAAGGAATAAGTTTTTATGAAAACAGAATTAAAAGATAATGCCCTCACGATTTTTTTAGAGGGACGTTTGGACTCAAACAACGCCGGCGAAATTGAATCGCAAATTACGGAAGCAGTCTCGCAAAATCCGACAGCTTCAAAAATTCAAATTGACGTTGAAAAACTTGATTATATTTCTTCGGCGGGTCTGCGCGTTCTCTTAAAAATACGCAAGCAAGTTAAAAAGCCTCTGCCCGTTCTGAACGCTTCAAACGAACTTTACGAAATTTTTAACGTAACGGGCTTCACGGAATTACTTGACGTTCATAAAAAATTGCGCGAAGTCTCCATAGAAGGCTGCGAAGTCATCGGCGAGGGGGCTAACGGAAAAGTTTACCGCTTAACAAAGGACGAGATTATAAAAGTTTTCAAATACGGTGCTACTCTTGACAGCGTTGAAGCCGAACGTGAAGCAAGCCGCAAAGCATTTTTGTTGGGCGTGCCCTGTGCTATTGCCTTCGATACCGTTAAATGCGGAGACAGCTACGGAACTATTTACGAAATGTTAAACGCCGGGACGCTTTCAGAAAGAATTATGGCCGATCATGAAAGACTGCCGGAATTTGCAAAGGCTTCGGCTTTATTATTAAAACGGCTTCATGAAATTGAAGTGCCTGAAGGACAAATGCCCAGAGCCTCGCGTCTGCTGCATAACACGATTGACAAATTAAACGGAATATTTACGCCCGATGAGATTGAAAAAATGCACGCGATTTATAATACAATCCCTGAAAAAAATCATTTCGTTCACAACGATTATCACCCTAAAAATATTATGGAGTCAAACGGCGAATTAATGCTCATTGACTTAGGGGACGCAGGCATGGGAAATCCGATTATTGATATTATTCATGACTATTTCGTTTTTAATCTTGTCGGCAGGGTCTCCGGCCTTTATAAAGTATCTGATGACGACATCGGCTTCATCGGAATAACTTACCGCGATATGAGAGAATTTTGGAAAATTTTTCTTGAAACTTATTGCAACGGCGATAATGAAAAAGTCATGAACCTTCAGGAAAAATTAGAGCCGCTTTCTCTGTTAATGTATATGTCAACAGCACTGTCGCACCCGTTAATGAGTGAAGAAGGGCGCAAGGCGTATATTGAAAAAATGCGCAATTTAGTTTTGTCGCGTTATGACGAACTTGTTAATTATAAATGGTAAATAATTTGCAATAATTTTTTATAAGGAGCGTGATTTTATGAGCGAGCTTTTTACGATTAAAGTCAATGGCCGTGAAGTTCAGACGGACAAAAATAAAAAATTAATCCGTTTTCTGCGCGATGATTTAGGCCTGTTATCTGTTAAGGACGGCTGCAGCGAAGGAGCTTGCGGAACTTGTACGATTTTAATGGACGGTCGGCCCGTTCGAGCCTGTATCATGACGACTAAGCAGGCTGACGGAAAAGAATTAATCACAGTCGAGGGGCTCTCGGATTTTGAGAAAGAAGCCTACGTTTACGCCTTCGGAAAAGCCGGAGCGGTGCAGTGCGGTTTTTGTACGCCCGGAATGATAATGGCATCGAAGGCTCTTCTAGACACAAATAAAAATCCCAACGAAGAGGACGTTAAAAAAGCCATTCGCGGAAATCTTTGCAGATGCACGGGATACAAAAAAATTCTCGAAGCTGTTTTGTTAGTTGCGGCAATTTTACGGGGCGATGAAAAAATTGATGAAAATCTCGAACGCTCTAATAATTTTTCAGTCGGAGAACACACTTTCAGAAATGATGTCCGCGAAAAAGTTTTAGGCTACGGAAAATATCCTGATGACATTTACATGGAAGGAATGCTGCACGGCTCCGCTGTCCGTTCGGCTTATCCGAGAGCAAAAATTCTTGACATCGATACAAGCGAAGCGAAAAAATTGCCCGGCGTTGTTGATATTTTGACAGCTGATGACGTTCCTAATAATAAGGTCGGACACATTCAGCAGGACTGGGACGTTTTCATAGCTAAAGGAGATATTACGCGCTGCGTCGGCGATGCTATATGCCTTGTTGTCGGAGAGAGCCGCGAAATTGTCGAAGAGGCTAAGAAATTAGTTAAGATTGATTATGAAGTCTTAACGCCCGTAAAAAATATTGACGAAGCAAAAGCCCCTGACGCTCCTCAAATTCATGCACACGCAAAGGGTAATTTATGCCAGAGCAGGCATGTTGTAAGAGGCGACGCAAAAAAAGCCATCGAAAATTCAAAATACGTTGTAACTCAAACCTACGTAACACCGTTCACTGAACACGCTTTCTTAGAGCCTGAATGCGCCGTAGCTTTTCCGTATAAAAACGGCGTGAAAATTCTTTCAACGGATCAAGGCACTTACGACACGCGCAAAGAGACCGCAATAATGTTCGGCTGGGAGCCTGAAAGAGTTGTCGTTGAAAATGCTTTAGTAGGCGGAGGCTTCGGAGGCAAGGAAGATGTTTCTGTTCAGCACTTGGCCGCGCTGGCCGCCGTTAAATTAAACCGCCCCGTAAAAGTTAAATTGAGCCGTCAGGAAAGCATAAACTTTCACCCGAAACGCCACGCGATGGTCGGGACGTTCACTCTTGGCTGCGACGAGAACGGAATTTTTACGGGCTTGGACTGCGAAATTAATTTTGATACGGGGGCTTACGCCTCACTCTGCGGACCTGTTCTTGAAAGAGCCTGCACTCACTCCGTCGGGCCGTACTGCTATCAAAATACCGACATTCGCGGCTACGGTTACTACACAAATAATCCTCCCGCAGGAGCTTTTAGGGGCTTCGGAGTATGTCAGAGCGAATTTGCATTAGAACAAAATATTAACCTGCTCGCTGAAAAAGTCGGAATATCAGCGTGGGAAATTCGTTACAGAAATGCAATAGAGCCCGGAAAAGTTTTGCCAAACGGTCAAATCGCTGACTGCTCCACCGCGTTGAAAGAAACTTTGTTAGCCGTTAAAGATGTCTATGAAAAAAATAAATCTCACGCCGGAATAGCCTGCGCAATGAAAAACGCCGGAGTCGGTGTCGGACTTCCTGACAAAGGACGCGCAAAAATTAAAGTTGAGGACAGCACAGTCTGCCTGTACACTGCCGCAAGCGACATCGGGCAGGGCTGCTCTACTGTATTCATGCAAATTCTTGAGTCAACGTTAGGACTTCCACGCGACAAAATGAAATTAATGCCGGGCAGCACGGAGACTTCCCCCGACTCCGGGACGACTTCGGGCTCTCGTCAGACATTAATAACCGGCGAGGCTGTGAGAATGGTCGGAGTAACTTTCAAGAAAGCTCTCGATGAAGCCGGCGGAGATATTTCAAAATTAGAAGGACAAGAATTTTTTGAAGAGTTCTTTGACCCGACAGACAAGCTGGGAGCAGACAAGCCCAATCCCAAGAGCCATGTTGCATACGGATTTGCTACTCATGTAGTAATTCTTGACGATAACGGCAAAGTCTCCGAAGTTTACGCAGCGCATGACTCAGGAAAAGTTGTCAACCCCACGTCCATTCAAGGCCAGATTGAAGGCGGCGTGTTAATGGGGCTCGGCTACGCTTTGACCGAAGATTTTCCGTTAGATAACTGCGTGCCTAAGGCAAAATTCGGAACGCTGGGCCTTATGCGTGCCACTGACATTCCGAACATTCACGCGATTTACGTTGAAAAAGGTGAGCTTCTGCCGTTCGCTTACGGAGCAAAGGGGATCGGAGAAATTGCGACAATCCCGACAGCACCGGCCGCCGCAGGAGCGTATTATGCACGTGATAAAGTCTTTCGCTCTAAATTGCCGATGGACGGAACACCTTATCGTCCGAAGAAAAAATAGAAAGTGAGGAATTATAGGAATTAGGAATGAAAAACAAAAAAACTCCTACCTCCTACCTCCTAATTCCTACCTGAAAAAATGCTTGCATGTATTCGAGGGGCGGGGGATTTAGCTTCCGGGATTGCAGTGAGGCTCTTCCGCTCCAACTTCAAAATTATTATGCTTGACATCGAAAATCCGACGACCGTCCGCAGAACTGTGAGTTTCTCTGAGGCTGTCCGTTTGGGAAAAACTTTTGTCGAGGATATTGTCGCATACCGCGCTGAAAATTTTAGCGAGGCTCTGGAAATCGCAAATAAAAATTCCGTTGCCGTTCTTGTTGACCCTGACGGAAGCGTCATAAAAAATATTGCGCCTGATGTTTTAATTGACGCAATAATAGCAAAAAAGAACTTGGGCACAAAAATTAACGATGCTCCGATAGTAATCGGCGTAGGGCCGGGTTTTACGGCCGGGATTGACTGCCATGCTGTAATCGAAACGAAACGCGGACACACTTTAGGCCGGGCATTTTATAAGAAAGGTGCGAAGGCTATAAAAAATACCGGCGTTCCAGGAAATATCGGAGGCTATTCAGTTGAAAGAGTTTTACGAGCTCCGTGCGACGGCGTTATAACTCCCGTTAAGGAAATCGGCGACATAGTCAAAGCCGGAGAAATTGCTGCGACTGTTGATAATACTCCGCTATACTGCACGATTGACGGAATGCTGCGCGGAATGTTGGCACCAGGCGTAAAAGTTTTTGAGGGCATGAAAAGCGGCGACATTGACCCAAGAGGCGCGGAGGTCGATTATTTGAAAGTCTCCGATAAAGCTCTCTCAATCGCCGGCGGAGTTTTAGAAGCAATTTTGCATTTTCATGAAAATAATTAACTCCTGCCTCCTGCCTCCTACTTCCTACTTCCTAACTCCTACCTGTATAGCGGTCGTCGGTGCAGGCGGAAAAAGTACGTTAATCGAAAATTTAGCTGAAAAATTTGCCGCTGAAAATAAAAAGGTCTGTATCACAACAACGACACATATTTATAAAAATCATGACCGTGAAAATATTTTTTATGCCGGAACGGACGAGGGTGAAAAGCTTTCTTATCCGGGCGACGAAAATTTTTCACGGCTTTGTGCTTCTTATGACGTTGTTTTAGTTGAGGCTGACGGCTCAAAACATTTCCCGATAAAAATTCCTAATGAAAACGAGCCTGTTATCCCTTCTAACGTCAATGAAATTTTTGTAGTCATGGGATTAAACGCTCTTGGCCGTCCTGTCGGCGAAGTCTGCCAGCGTTTCGATAAAGAAAAATTAATTGCAAAATTCCCCGGCATTGACGAAAAATTTTTAGTGAATGACGAGTTAATTAATTTCATTGCAGAAAAATTTTATATAAGGCCGCTGAAAAAAAATTTTCCTGACACAAAAATAAATTTTATAAAAAATAATTTTTTATCACTTCCTACCTCCTGCCTCCTAACTCCTAGCTCAAAAGTTGCTTTGATTTTATTAGCTTCGGGAATGTCAAAACGCTTTGAGGCTGATAAAAATAAACTTTTCTATAAAATTCACGGCAAAGAAATTTTCAGATACGGCCTTGAGGCTTTAATAAACGCTAAAAAAATTTTGAGTAAAAATAAAATTAATTCCCAAGTTTTTATAACAGGCGGAAATATTAAAGAATATGAGGACGTAAAAATTATTGACAATCCCGACAGGCTCGAAGGCATCGCAGGCTCAATAAGGCACGGAACAGAAGCCGCGATAAAAAATAATTGTAATGCGGTTTTATTTTTTGCTGCCGACATGCCGAATTTTCCTGCCGAAGACATAGCAGAACTAGTCCGCGAATTTTTATTCTCAAAAAAATTATGCGGCTGTGCTTTCTCAAATTATCCGGCTAATCCCGGAATTTTTGCAGCTTCAATGTATAAAGATTTATTAAAACTTTCGGGCGATACCGGTGCGTTAAAAATTATCAGGAAAAACCCCGAAAAAACTCATTATTACGTCGTAAGACCCGAAAAACTTTTTGATATTGATATTCTAAACGACACCGCCGATTTTTAATTGAGACATATAACGGTAAACACTGGCTTGCGAACAACGAAGGCCAAGCGCGACATCTTTTACAACGCCCTTCAATAAAAATATTCCCTGTTCTTCAAGTGCCGCGATAACTTTCATTCGCTCTTCTGCTGTCATTCTGTCGGCAGAAATTCCCATTTTCTCAAGCTCTTTTTGAATAGCGTCCGCCGCAACCCCTTCGGACGATGAGTTATATTTTTCCGTAATGTCCGCCGCAAATTCCGACGGCGTTTTTTCTGCAATTCCGTTTTCAATGAAATTCATCGGGTGAGCCAGTGCCATAATTTTTTCCGTCGCTTCTCTATAACGGCTGTCGTCAAAATTTATGCACAACATTCCGATTAATTTCCCCTCGTGCTTAATGAAAAGCGTGTTCGAGCGCAGCTGTCTGCCCGAAGCTGAAAGCCCGTAGTCGTTTACTCTGTAGTCTTCATTTTCATAGCCTTTATCTTTTATGACTGACAAAGCTACATTAGTTAAAGGCGCACCAACCTTCCGGCCGCTTATGTGTCCGTTCACAATGGCTATGATTGAGTGGTTAGGGTCTGTCAAATCATGAAAGACTATCTCATAATCCGGGCCAAGCACCTGCCCTAAAAATTCCGTAAGTTTTACATATCCCTGCAATATTTCTGAAGTATCGGCCATATGTGCTCCTTTCTGAGAGTTATTTTTTATAATAATAATAATTTATCGAAATTTTTTTGTCAAAAATCAGTCCGTAATATCTATATCGGGCAGAATCTGCACCGTATAATCAGGATATAAATCTTTAATCTCATGAATTAGTACGTTGAGAGCCTCTCTTTGCGACACGTCGAAACTGAGAACAACATCAAATCTTATTGTCTTATTTTCGAGATAAAAGCCGTGAATCTGCAACGCCCATTCGTGAGCCAAAACGGTTTTCTGAATTTCCTCGCGCATTTTCGCCGCAAGTTCGTTCTTTGTGTTATATGAATAAACGCTCACGCCTGCCAAGACAACGCCCGTTTCTTTATAAATGCGTCTTTGAAGTTTTCGTGTGAGTAAATCAACTTCGTCAACTGTCATAACATCAGGTAATTCAAGATGAACGGCTCCATAGCTTTTATTAGGCCCGTAGTCGAATAAAACTAAGTCATAAGCTCCTCTGACTTCCGGTTCCTGAGTCAAAATGGATTTTATTTTTTTGCTCACTTCAGCGTCCGTCCTGTGTCCTATTAAATCATTGAGAGTTTCTCTCATCATTTCAAAACTCGCTTTAATAATGGCTATGGATATGACGACACCGACATAAGCCTCTAAAGATATTCCCGAAATCAAAAATATAATTGCTGAGGCCAAGACCGAAGCCGATAATACAGCGTCAAAAGAAGCGTCATAGCCTGAAGCGATTAGAGCTCCTGAATTTGCTTTTTCTCCCTGCGTCTTAACGTATTTTCCTAAAATTAATTTAACCACAATCGCAACGGCGATAATCAATAAGTCAATAAAATTATAATTTGCAGTTTCAGGAAAAATTATTTTTTCTATTGACTCTACAAGTGAAGTTATGCCGGCGTAAAAGACAATAGCCGCAACGATCATTGAGCTTATATATTCAACTCTTCCGTGTCCTAGCGGGTGATCCTTGTCGGCGCGTCTTGCGCCTAATTTAGCTCCGATTATCGTTATTATTGAAGACATAGCGTCAGAGAGATTATTAACCGCGTCAAGCACTATGGCTATTGAATTTGACATCAGCCCTATAACCGCCTTAAAGCCTGCGAGCAGGACATTAGTAATAATTCCTATAATGCTTGTTCTTACTATTATTTTGCTTCTATCGTTTTCAAGTTGCTTCAAAATATTTTTTCTCCTTTAACATATTTTGCCGTAAGTTTTACGTTCTCGTCAGCAAGATAAATGCTTTGCTCAAGTCTCTCAAGTAAATGTTCGCGCCTCACTCCTGAATTTCTTTCGGGCAGTACGATAACATCAGCTTCATAGCCGGGCAGAAAACTTCCGACAGAGCCGAAAAATTTTCCTCCGCCCATCGTCGCCATATAAAACGCTTCTGAAAAAGTTAAGGGCTTCTGTTCGTTGTTAATAAAACGCCAGCGCAGCTTTGAAACTCCTACAGTGTCGGCAATGGCTCTGAACATTGAAAGAGTCGCCCCTGCGGCCAAGTCAGTTCCGAGACCGACATTAATTCCGCGTAATAAAAATCTTTTCACGGGGGCCACGCCGCTGGCTAAATTCATGTTAGACTGCGGACAGTGGGCGATAAAAGCTTTTCGCTCTGCCATTAACTCAAATTCATCATCTTTTAAGAATACGCAGTGAGCCATTATAGTTTTTTCGTCAAGAAGTCCTGCCCTGTCGTAAGTGTCGGCGTAATTTTTGCTGTCGGGGCAAAGTTCCCGAACCCACTCAACTTCGGAAGGGTTTTCGCTCAAATGCGACTGCACGGGAAGATTATATTTTTTCTTCAATTCTCCCAAGCCCTTCATTAATTTATCAGAGCATGACGGAGTAAATCTCGGCGTTAAAATCGGACGGGTGCGCTTGTAATTTTTTGACTCGTTTATAAAAATTTCAGTGTCCTTCAACGATTGCTCCGTAGTCTCCGTGAGATATTCAGGAGAATTTCTGTCCATGTTGACTTTTCCAACGTAAGTTATAAGTCCTGACGCTTCTAATTTCTCCATTAATATTTTTGTAGCGGGGACGTGAATCGAGCTGAAAATTACGGCACGTGTCGTCGGACTTGCTGTCAACGCTTCCGTGAAAGATTTATAAACCTGCTCGGCGTATTCAAGATCTTTATATTCTTTTTCTTCGGGGAATGTGTAAGTATTCAGCCAGTCGAGCAATTCTAAATCCATTCCAAGCCCCCTGAACGGGAACTGCGGCGCATGGACGTGTAAATCGATCATGCCTGGCATTATTAAATCTTCGCCGTAATCTTTAATTTCAATGCCCGAAAATTTTTCCGGCAGAGTCTCAAAAACTCCGGCGACCTTCCCTTCCGAAATGACAAGATAACTTTTTTCGTGCGCTTTAATATTTTTGCTGTCGGTGCTGTAGAAAATATTTCCCTTCAACGCAAATGTTTTCTGCTTCATGTCCGCTGCTCCTTCATAAATAAATATAGTCTCAAAAACGAAAACGATTAAAAAAACAGCAAGTGAGCGAGAAATTTTTTTAATCATGTTCTTAGCTCTGCCTTTTCCTAAAAATTAATTAATGTTGGAATTTTCTTTAATTAATTATAGCGCAAAATTTCAATAAAAATTTTTTATCAAAATAAAAATTTTTATGCTAAAATAAATCAACTTCAAATAGATTATTCAAAAATTTTTTTCAGGAGGGGAACGTTTATGTCAGAAAGTTCTTCTAATCGCGTGAGTGTTGATAATATTTATCAGCTTAACGGCAGAGTACCTTTAGACAAGGCCATACCGTTCGGACTTCAGCATGTTCTTGCAATGTTCGTTGCAAACCTCGCACCCATTACAATCATCGCAGGGGCAGCAGGACTATCGCCGGAACAAACAGGAATGTTGTTACAAAACGCTATGTTTGTTGCAGGAATAGCGACGCTTGTTCAGCTCTACCCGATTATTCTGCCGGGCACGGGGCTTCGCATCGGAGCTCGTCTTCCTATTGTAATGGGAGTAAGTTTCACGTTCGTTACGATTTTATGCTCGGTCGCCGTAAATTTCGGCTATCCTGCTGTAATCGGAGCGGTTTTGGTCGGCGGACTTTTTGAAGGAATTTTAGGACTGTTCGCAAAATATCTTGCTAAATTTATCAAGCCCATTGTTGCTGCCTCAGTTGTTACCGCTATAGGAATGTCATTGTTCACTGTCGGAGCGCGTTCGTTCGGAGGCGGTTATGCTGAAGACTTCGGCTCGGCTACAAATCTTTTCATCGGAACGTTTACGCTCATTGTGTGCCTTGTTTGGTCGGCTGTAATGAAGGGATATTTGAAACAGCTTTCAGTTTTAGCCGGATTAATCGCAGGCTATATCGTTTCAATTTTCTTGGGCAAGGTTGATTTAAGCGGAATTTTGAACGGCGGAGCCGTCTCGCTTCCTCACTTCATGATGTTCAAACCTGAATTTCATTTAGGCGCGATTATTTCAGTGTGCATTATATTTTTAGTATCAGCGGCTGAGACAATAGGCGACACTTCCGCGATGACAATCGGAGGACTTGGAAGAAAAATAACAGATGATGAAATTTCCGGCTCTCTTGCGTGCGACGGCTTTGCTTCGGCGTTCTCTTCGTTCTTCGGCTGCTCGCCCGTTACGTCATTCTCACAGAACGTCGGATTAATCGCCATGACCAAAGTTGTAAACAGATTTACAATAATGACGGGAGCTATTTGCATGGTTTTGGGCGGCTTAGTTCCTGTAGTAGGAAATTTCTTTGCGTCATTGCCTCAAGCTGTTCTCGGCGGCTGTACGATTATGATGTTCGGACAGATTTTATTATCAGGTATGCAGATGATTGCGGACTGCGGCTTTAATCATAGAAACATGACGATTGCTTCACTTTCATTGGCAGTAGGTGTCGGCTTCACGGCATCGACAGAGATTGAAATTTGGAAAATATTTCCTCAGCTTGTGAAAGATGTTTTCGGAGCTAATGTTGTTGCAGTCGTTTTCGTTGTGGCTATGCTTTTAAGCTACGTTCTCCCTGCAGATATGGAGATTAAAACAAAATGATAGTAGGAAAAAGTTATGCCCGAGTCGATGCCTACGACAAGGCTTCAGGACGAACTAAATACACTGAAGATCTTTGCGACAGGCACGCGCTCGTAGCAAAAATCAAACACTCTAACGTTGCTCATGCTATTGTTAAGTCTGTTGATATTTCCGAAGCCGAAAAAGTTCCGGGAGTTGTTAAAGTTTTAACATGCTTTGACGCTCCAGACTGCCTTTTTCCGACCGCCGGGCACCCTTGGTCAACTGAAGAAAGCCATCAGGATATTTGCGACAGAAACGTTTTAACGAAGCATGTAAGATATTACGGCGACGATGTTGCAGCAGTTATAGCTGAAGACGATATTGCCGCCAACAGAGCAATTAAATTAATCAAGGTTGAGTATGAAGTTCTGCCTTTTGTTCTTGATGCTCAAGAAGCAATGAAGGACGGCGCACCGCAGCTTCACGAGAAATATAAAAACAACGTCCTCGCTCATACGCAAATTAAAAAAGGAAACTACGAAGAAGCAATAAAAGAGCCGGGATTAATTAAAGTCGAGGGCTGGTACGAGACACCGACTGTACAGCATTGCCACATAGAGAACGCAATATGCTACGCTTGGGAAGACAACGGAAGAATTTACGTAACTGCTTCGACACAAATTCCGCATATAACAAAACGCTGCATAGCTCAGGCATTGGGCGTTGAATGGGGAAAAATCCGTCTTTTTAAGCCCTACATCGGCGGAGGCTTCGGAAATAAACAGGACGCTTTGTACGAGCCTTTATGCGCTTGGCTTACGACACAGGTCGGCGGAAGATTGGTAAAATTAGACTGCCAGCGCGAAGAAACTTTTGCAAACAACAGAGTCCGCCACGCAATACGCTATCATATTATTTCATGGCTCAGAGATGACGGAACATTGGCGGCGCGTAAAGTTGAATGTTTCTCTAATCAGGGAGCTTACGCAAGTCATGGACATTCAATCTGCGCAAAGGGCTTGGGCTCGTTCAATCAGCTTTATCCCTGCGAAAATTTTGAGGGCGACGGCTGGACGATTTTTACAAATAGGCAGGTTGCCGGAGCTATGAGGGGCTACGGAATGCCACAGGCTGTCTTTGCAGTCGAAGCACACACCGAAGATATTTGCACAAAATTAAATCTTGATCCCATTGAGTACCGCCGCAAAACTGTAATGCCTGTTGGATATGTTGACGCATTTTCTAAAAACGAACTTTATTCCGATACCTTCAATCAGTGCCTCGACAAGGGAATTAAATACATCGACTTTGAACGCAAAAGAAAAGAATACGCTAATCAAACCGGCGATGTGCGTCGCGGAATCGGCGTGTCGCTCTTATGGTATAACACTGCTGTGTGGCCTATCGCGCTTGAAACTTCATCGTGTCGAATGGTCATGAACCAAGACGGCTCAATCCAAGTTCAGGTTGGGGAAACTGAAATCGGTCAGGGAGCTGATACGGCATATACACAAATGGCCGCAGAGACTTTAGGATTACCGTTCGAGAAAGTTCACGTTGTATCGTGCCAAGATACGGACGTTACTCCTTTTGGAACGGGTGCTTATGCTTCGCGGCAGACTTACACGGCAGGAATGGGAGTTCGCGGCTGTGCAGAGGCTTTCAAGCAGCATATTCTCGAGGTTGCATATAGATATACAAGAATGCAGCCTTATTTGATGGACATCAAAGACGGAAACATAGTCCGCACAACCGACGGAAGAGTTTTAATGACGCTTGGCGAGCTTGCTACTAAGACGCTGTATGACCGCGAACACAACGAACATTTAACAATGGAAAAGACAACGCAGATTAAGTCTAACGCTTATTCGTTCGGCTGCTGCTTCGCTGAGGTCGAGGTCGATATTCCGATGTGCCAAGTAAAATTATTGAACATCATCAACGTTCACGACGCAGGTATTTTAATTAACCCGGCACTTGCTGAAGCTCAAGTTCACGGCGGAATGAGCATGGGCATCGGCTTCGCTCTTTCAGAAAAAATGCTCTATGACGAGAAAACAGGCAAGCTATTAAACGGAAATTTGTTGGACTACAAATTATCAACGATGATGGATCACCCTCACTTAGAGGCGCAGTTTGTTGAGAACGCAGAGCCCACGAGCGCATACGGCACAAAAGGACTCGGCGAGCCTCCTGTCTGCCCGGTGTCTTCAGCAATCCGCAACGCGATATTAAACGCAACCGGCGTAGCTTTCAACGAGCTTCCTATCCGGCCTCACCTGATGTACGAAAAATTTTCGCAGGCCGGATTATTTTAAGGAGGTGGATTTGTAATGTATGACGTTGAAGCGATTTACGAAGCAAAAACAGTGGCGGAGGCAATTAAACTCCGTCAGGAACACCCGAAGGCCGTAATCATAGCGGGAGGTTCTGACGTTTTAATAAAAATCCGCGAGGGCAAATTGGCAGGCTGTGAGCTTATCAGTATTTACGGAGTTGATGAAATTCGCGGCGTAAAACTGGAAGATGACGGAACATTGAGAATAGGCTCGTTGACTTCTTTCTCTCACATAACAAAAAATGAATTAATCCAAAAATATATTAACGTTCTTGGTGAAGCAGTTGACAAAGTCGGAGGCCCTCAAATCCGCGCAATTGGAACAATCGGAGGAAATACCTGCAACGGCGTAACGTCGGCGGACTCCGCTTCCACTTTAATGGCATGGGACGCGATCATCGAATTGACCGGCCCTGAAGGAGTGCGGAGAGTTCCAATCGAAAAATTTTATCTAGGTGCAGGAAAAGTTGACATACACGAGGGAGAAATTCAGACGGGCGTTTTAATTCCAAAAACATCGTATGAAAATTGCAAAGGCCATTATATTAAATACGGAATGAGGAACGCAATGGAAATTGCTACGACAGGCTGTTCGGTGAATGTCAGATTATCGCCCGATAAAAAAATCGTGGAGCGTTTACGAATTGGCTACGGCGTTGCGGCTCCTGTACCAATCAGAGCGCACAAGACCGAAGAAAAATTTAACAGCGCACCCGTATCAATGCAGACTGCAGAAGGAATTTCAAAAGCAGTCCTAGAAGATGTAAATCCGCGTGACAGCTGGCGAGCTTCAAAGGATATGAGGCTTCATTTATGTTCGGAAATGGCAAAACGTGCATTTATTGAGGCTGTTCGTTTGTGCGGAGGTGAGATTTAATGGCTCAATACAAATTAGTAACATGCACGATTAACGGCAAAAAACGCAGTGCAATGGTCGATGTCCGCGCCTCTTTAACGGATATGCTGCGCAACGATTACGGCCTTACATCAGTAAAAAAAGGCTGTGAAGTCGGCGAGTGCGGGGCTTGCGCTGTAATCATTGACGGCGAGAGCTTTAATTCCTGTATTTATCTTGCAATTTGGGCGGACGGCAAAAATATCACAACGCTTGAGGGATTAACTCACGAGGACGGAACATTGTCGGATATTCAGCAGGCTTTTGTTGATGAGACGGCTATTCAGTGCGGATTTTGTTCGCCAGGCTTCATGATCGAAGCTGAGTCGTTCTTGCAAAACGGAAAGATTTACACTGATGACGAATTGCGAAAATTATTATCCGGCCATCTTTGCCGCTGCACGGGTTACGAAAATATCTTGAGGGCAGTCAAAAAAGTCATGCACTCACGCGCAAAAACAGAATAAGCAAAAAAATTTTAATGTCATTAAGTTCGATGTCTCTCAAAAAACTTAATGACATTTTTTTATTAAGTGCTTAAAAAAAATTTTTGATTCTATTTTTGAAAATGTCTTCGTAAAAAATTATGTTTGCGGAAAAGTTTTGAAATTTTTGTAGGTGTAAAAGTAGTTGCAAAAAAACATTTTATTTGCTTTCTGGATTTATGCTAGTATTATAGCACAAACTTAAATTTTATGATAGGTGAAAATTTTATGAAGTTAATAAAAACAGAAAACGCCGTTGGACAAATGCTGTGCCACGATATAACACAAATAATTCCGGGCGTGAAAAAAGGCCCTGCGTTTCGTAAAGGCCACATAATAAAAGAAGAAGATGTGCCGGTTTTATTAAGTCTCGGCAAAGATAATGTTTATATTTGGGAAATTGACGAGAACACAATGCATGAGAACGATGCCGCAGAAATTTTATACAGCCTTTGCAAAAATACAAATATTCATCACGGCGAAATTAAAGAAGGAAAAATTGAGGCCATTGCTGATATCGACGGATTATTAAAAGTTGATACAAAAAAATTAAATATCGTAAACTCTCAAGGCGAGATGATGATCGCAGCAAGGCATGGAAATTTTCCCGTAAAAGCCGGCGATATTTTAGCAGGTATGCGGATTATTCCGTTAATAATTGAAAAATCCAAAATGGAAAAAGTTAAACGCGAGGCCAGCGGAGATCCGATACTAAAAATTATGCCGTTTATATTAAAAAAAGTCGGTATTATAACAACAGGGAACGAAATCTTTTACAATAGAATTGAAGATAAATTTACGCCCGTTGTAAAATCAAAAATCGAAGAGTATGGAGGAGAGATAATCGCACACAAAATAAGCAGTGATGATCCTGAAATGACGATTAATTTTATAAAAGAAATTTTGGATATTGGAGCAGAGATAATTTTATGCACCGGCGGAATGAGCGTTGACCCTGACGACAGAACGCCTTACGCAATAAAAAAATCTTCGGATAAAATTATTTCATACGGCGCACCCGTTTTGCCCGGTGCTATGTTCATGCTTGCATACAAAAACGATGTTCCGATAGTAGGGTTGCCTGGCTGTGTTATGTATGCAAAGAGAACAATTTTTGATTTAATTTTGCCGCGATTAATGGCAAAAGATACAATTACTCGCGAAGAGATTAATAATTTAGGTGAAGGCGGTCTCTGCTTAAACTGCAAAGTCTGTACATTTCCTAATTGCAGCTTTGGAAAATGAACACAAAATTTTTTGAAATCATAAAAAATTCCAATCCTAACAAAGAAAATATTTCTTTCACCGTAATAAAAGGCGAAGGACTTGGAGAAAAAGCAATTTTTTCTGACGGTGAGTGCATTTTTTTCTCGGACTACAAAGGATTTCTAAAATCAAATTTCAATCTTTTAGCAAAATTTCACAATACAGGAATTTATACCGTTGAAAATTCTTTGATTTATGCTGAAAAACTCTCAACTGAGAAGAAAATAATTATCTGCGGTGCCGGTCATGTATCCATGCCGATAGTAAAATTTGCAAAAATTCTCGGCTTTCATGTTACAGTTATTGATGACAGAGAAATTTTTATTGAGAACGCTCTTAAAAACGGGGCCGACGTTATAATATGCGAGCCTTTTGAAAGTGCTTTATCCAAAATTCCCGGCGGTTTTAATTCGTATTTTGTAATCGTTACTCGCGGTCATCGTTATGATTCTGAGTGTTTGCGCTCAATTCTCAAGAAAACTTATGCTTACGTCGGCATGATGGGATCAATCAGAAGAGTTAAAATTGTCCGTGAAAGTCTCTTAAATGAAGGCTTTGACGCTGGAGCCGTGCTTGGTATTCATTCGCCGATAGGGCTTGCGATAAACGCTGAAACGCCCGAAGAAATTGCAATTTCAATTTTTGCCGAGATAATACAAATAAAAAACAAAAACCGCGATTTTGAATTTTCTTCAGAAATTTTAGATGATATTTTAGCAGCAGGTCATCATGAGACTTTACCTGGCCGAAAAGTTTTATGTACGATTGTATCCAAGCAGGGAGCAGGTCCACGCAACGTTGGAACTAAAATGTTGTGTACAAGCGAAGGGAAAATTTTGGGTACTATCGGCGGCGGCTTAATGGAAGCGCAAGTTATCAAGAAAGCCGGAGAATTATTTAGTCAAGAAAATTTTTCTCCCGTCTTGGTAAAATTTAACCTTACTGCCGGAGAACTTTCAGAGGAAGGCGAAGTCTGCGGCGGCGTCATCGAAATTTTTATTGAGAGTGTTTCATGAAAGATAAATTTTCCCGTGATATAAACTATATGCGAATTTCCGTTACAAACCGCTGCAACATGCGATGTAACTATTGTATGCCTGATGTTGTTAAAAATCTTTGCGAGAAAGAAATTTTAACCGATGAAGAAATAATATCAACAGTCAGAGCGGCAGTTCAATGCGGCATTGTTAAGTTCAAAATAACAGGCGGAGAACCTTTATTGCGTCCCAAAATTACGGAACTTATATACAAATTAAAAAAAATTTCGGGTGTTGAAAGCCTTAGCATGACAACAAACGGAGTATTGCTCGCAGAAAGTATCAATGAGCTTAAAAACTCCGGCCTTGACGCTGTAAATATTTCGCTTGATTCTCTAGATACACAACGCTTTGAAAAAATAACGGGCTTTAATTTTCTAAATAAAGTTTTAGATGGAATTGACGCGGCAATTTCTTCAGGTATCCACACAAAAATTAACACTGTTCTTCAAAAGGAAATTAATGATGATGAATGGGAAAAAATTTTATTAATTGCTAAAGAAAATCCCGTTTATGTAAGATTTATTGAGCTTATGCCGATTGGCGAAGGGAAAAATTTTTTTGGTATAAGCAACGCGAAAATTTTGAATGAAATCCGCAAAAAATATCAAGGTATTAAGACTGATTCTTACGTTCACGGCAACGGTCCGGCAGTTTATATAAAAATTCCGGGATTTTTTGGCGGTGTCGGCTTTATCAGCGCGATGTGCGGAAAATTTTGCTCTTCATGCAATAGATTGAGGCTTACTGCGCAAGGAAAATTAAAGCCGTGTCTGTCTTTTTCAGATTATCTTGACGTTAGGGAAATTTTGAGAAGCAGTGAAAAAAATTTAATCCAGATAAAATTGGAAAATCTTATCAAAAAAGCTATTGAAATGAAACCGCGTGAACATTGCTTTGAAACGCCGGTTAAAAATTCAGAAACCCTGCGAATGTTCGAGATTGGAGGCTGAAATTTTGGAAGATTTCACACATTTTGATGATAAAGGTCGCGCACGTATGGTGGACGTTCACGAAAAAAATATTACCCAAAGAAAAGCTGTAGCTGCCGCGAAGGTTTTGGTAAATCGTGAAACTTTTGAATTAATAAAAACAGGCGGGATTAAAAAGGGCGATGTTCTGACTGTTGCTCAGATTGCCGGAATAATGGGGGCAAAACGAACGCCGGATTTAATACCAATGTGCCACCCAATTTTTATTGAGGGCGTTAATTTAAGTTTGTCGCTCGATGAAGAAAATTTTTCGGTTGAAATTTTGGCTGAAGTTCACTGCGAAGGTAAAACAGGCGTGGAAATGGAGGCTCTAACTGCGGCGGCGGTCGCGGCTCTCACAGTTTACGACATGTGCAAAGCAGTACAAAGAGATATAATTATTCAAGATATTTATTTAGTGAGCAAGACAGGAGGTTCACATGGAGATTATCACAGCGGCAGTAATTACTGTCAGCGATAAAGGCTTCAAAGGCGAACGGGAAGATACAAGCGGCCCAGCTCTCAAAGAAATGTTAGAGGCAGACGGCTGGAAAGTTGTTTACACAAATATTATTCCTGATGAACGCGAAAAAATTAAAAGCGAGTTGGTAAAATGTGCAGATGAATTGAAAATTAATTTAGTCTTGACCACAGGAGGCACAGGATTTTCTCCGCGTGATGTAACGCCCGAAGCAACTTTGAATATTATCGAACGCCGTGCGCCCGGCATACCCGAAGCAATGAGAGCGGAGAGCATGAAAATTACTCAGCGTGCTTGTCTTTCACGCGAAGAGGCTGGAATTAGAAAGCAGACTTTAATAATTAATCTTCCGGGAAGCAAAAAAGCCGCTACAGAAAATTTTTCTGCTGTCATAAATGCAGTGAGGCACGGTGTAGAAATGATTAACTCTTTCGGCTCGGCGGACTGCGCTGAACAAATAGGAAAAATTTTATCCGTCAACATCAGCGAAAAAAAAGGTACACCAAAGCACCCCGTAGATAAAATTATAATGAAGCCTAATCTCGGCATTGTCGGCGATGCTCACGCAGGAAACTGGCACAGGCAAATTAGCTTATTGGGAGGTGAGAGCGTACAAAAAGCACAAAAAAATTTGTCTGTTAATTTAGCTCCGGGCGATTTTGCTGAAAATATTTTAATCGAGGGAATTTGTTTATATAAATTACCAGTCGGTACACGCTTGAAAATTGGTACGGCATTGTGTGAAGTAACTCAGATCGGCAAAGAATGCCACTCTGATTGCGCAATTCGCAAATTAACGGGCGATTGCGTTATGCCGCGTGAGGGGGTTTTTGCAAAGGTTCTCGAGGCGGGCGAAGCTAAAGCAGGAGACTTTGTTCAGGTAGGAGTTAGGAATTAGGAGGTAAAAATTAAGAATGAAAAAAATTTTTTTATTAGTGTTGGTATTTATCGTTGCTTCTGTGAATGTTGCAGGAGCGGAGAAAAAAGATTTAATAGTCTTTGCGGCGGCCTCAATGACCGAAACAATGAACGAGATCAAAAATTTGTATGAAAATGAAAATCCTGATGTTAATGTAATTTTTAATTTCGACTCGTCGGGAACGCTCAAGACTCAAATTCAAGAGGGCGCGGCGTGTGATCTATTCATCTCTGCAGGACAAAAGCAAATGAACCAACTTGAGGAGCTTGGATTAATTCTCAAAGGCACGCGGATTAATTTGCTTGAAAATAAAATTGCTCTCGTTATTTCTGAGGGAGGCGCAGCAAATATAAAGAGCTTCGATGATTTTGCAAAGGCCCTCGAAAACGAAAAAATTTTATTTACAATGGGCAACAGCGATGTCCCCGTTGGTCAATATACGCAGAAAATTTTTGCTTATTACGGCCTCGACGAAAAAAAATTAGCTCAAGCAGGAAAAATTACATACGGCTCAAACGTCAAAGAAGTTACAACGCAAGTTAAAGAGTCGAGCGTAGATTGCGGCGTTATATACTGCACGGACGCTTACAGCGCAGGCTTAAAAATTATTGATACGGCCACTTCGGAAATGTGCGGTCAGGTAATTTATCCGGCGGCGGTTATAAAAGACAGCGCGAATATTAAAGAAGCTGAAAAATTTTTGGATTATCTTAAAAAATCAGAGGTCATGAAAATTTTTGCGGCAGTGGGTTTTTCTCCGGCACAAAATTAAAAATTAAAAATGGATTTTTATCCGCTTTATAATTCGTTAAGGATTGCGGCTATTAGCAGCGTTATTGTGTTTTTTGCAGGGATTGCCGCAGCTTATTACTCTTCGCGGCTTCCAAAATTAGTAAAAGGATTTTTGGACGTTGTTTTGACTTTGCCGCTCGTGCTTCCTCCGACTGTGTGCGGATATTTTTTGATTGTAATTTTTGGATTAAAAAGGCCGCTTGGAAAATTTTTGGCTCATTTTGGAATTAAATTCGTAATGACGTGGTACGGAGGCATAATCGCGGCGGCGGTCGTTGCTTTTCCTTTGATGTACAGGACTGCACGCGGAGCGTTTGAAAGTTTCGATATGAACTTGGCTTATTCTGCGCAGACTTTGGGACTGTCCGACACTTATATTTTTTGGCGGATAATGATGCCTGCGTGCCGTCAGGGAATCATCGCCGGAGCTGTTTTATCTTTTGCCCGCGCACTTGGAGAATACGGAGCTACAAGCATGTTAATCGGCTACACACCGGGACGGACGGCAACAATTTCAACTACAGTTTATCAATTATGGCGCACAAATGACGAGGCCGGAGCTTTTTTGTGGGTCATGATAAATTTAGCTATCAGTGCCGTTGTTTTACTGCTCGTGAATATGCTTGAGGAGGGGCGCAGAAAAAATCATGAGCCTTTTTATAAACATTGAAAAAAATTTTGAAAACTTTTCACTAAAAATTAATCTTGAGAACGATAACAATATTCTTGGTATTCTCGGTGCTTCGGGCTGCGGAAAGAGTATGACGCTGAAATGTATCGCAGGCATTGAAAAGCCGGATAAAGGCAAAATTATTCTCGATGATGAAATTTTATTTGACTCGCAAAAAAAAATTAATCTGCCTCCGCAAAAAAGAAAAGTCGGTTATTTGTTTCAAAATTACGCGCTCTTTCCTAATATGACTGTGAAACAGAATATTTTATGCGGACTTCATGACGAAAAAAATATTAAGCTCAAAGAAAAAATTTTTTCTGATACTATCGAACTTTTGAATCTAACAGAATTAATTAATCATAAACCTCATGAATTATCAGGAGGCCAGGCACAGCGCACGGCACTCGCAAGAATTTTGGTGAACCGTCCTAAAATTTTAATGCTTGATGAACCCTTTTCAGCTCTCGACAGCCATTTAAGATTAAAACTTCAGATGAAAATAAAAAATTTATTAAAAAATTACGGGCGCGGAGTTATTCTCGTTACTCACGACAGAAACGAGGCTTACAGAATGTGCAATTACATTGCCGCTATGGACGACGGAAAAATTTTGACGCTGAAGGATACTCACGAATTTTTTGCAAATCCTGAAAGCGTCCCTGCCGCAATTTTATCAGGCTGTAAAAATATAGCTCAAGCCGAAAAAATCAGCGACTATAAAATTTACGTCCCAGAATGGAATATAACGCTGTCAACAAAAATAAAAGTTAAAGATAATATTAAAGCTGTAGGAATACGCGCACATCATTTCAGCAAAGATATAAAAAAGAACCGAAATAAAATTACATTCATTCGAGAAATGGAAGAGCCTTTTGAATATGTAATTGAATTTCGGTTTGCAGAACAGTCAAAAGAAAGCGAGCCGGTCTGGCTGCGTCTGTCGAAAGATAAAAAGCCCGAAAATTTTTCGGAAGAACTCGGCGTTGAAGAAGAAAATATTTTACTTTTGTATTAAGCTGACCCCTGCGCCCTCTATTATGCTAACGCCTTCGTGTTTAGGTATAACGTGAATTTGAACGGCTATACGCTCTTGAAGTGCCTGAACGTGAGAAATTATGCCGATCATTCTTCCGTCGCGCCTAAGTTCTCCTAGTGCGTCGAGAGCCGTATTTAGCGCGTCTTCGTCGAGAGAGCCGAAGCCCTCGTCTAAAAATAATGAGTCAATGCGCGATTTATTCCCAGAAATTTTAGAGAGACCGAGCGCAAGCGCGAGACTGATTATAAATCTCTCACCGCCGGATAAATTTTCGGTCGGGCGTATCTCTCCGGCCTGTTCCTTATCAATGACGCTGAGCTCAAGTCCGCTGCTCTCCGGCCGTGCCATGAGAACATAACGCCCGTTCATTTTTTCGAGCTGTGAGTTGGCTAAGTCGATCATCATGCCAAGCGTTATATTTTGAGCAAAGACGCGGAATTTGTCGCCCTTTGCCGAGCCTATTAAACTATTCAGCGCGTTCCAGTTTGAAGAAATTTTTTCCTGAGCTTTATATTTTTCGTCTAGCTCCTTTAACTGCGATTTTAATTTCTGCCTATCGCTGAGATTTTTCTTGAGCGTAAAAATTTTTTCTTTAAGTGTGTTAATTAATTTCTCGCGCTCTTTGAACTCTGGCAAAAGTTCAGCTAAATTTCTAGAAGTTATTGCCTTTTCCGATTCGGCTTTTAATTTTTGCTCGAGATTATCTTTAACGCCCTGCAATCTATTTTTTTCGCCATCAAGTTCCTGTTTACGATTTTGAAGTTTTTTCAGCTCATCATAGTCAACTTTCGCGGCATTGAAAATTTTTTCGTCCTCAAAATTTTTTTCGTGAAGAGCCGAAATAAAATCGCTTTCAAGTTTTTTAAGTTCATCTGATAAATTTTCAAGCTCCGAATTTTCGGATAAAAGAGTTTTTTTGTTGGCCTCAATCTGATTTTTCAAAAATTCTCTGCGTTCTTTGGCACGCTTTATTTTTTCATTGAGGGTCGCCACATCCTGCAGCCAAACATTAATTCTGGGCATTATGTCGGCGACAACTTTTACTGAAATTCCCATTTGCTTCATAAGTTCGTCAATTTCAAGCCTTGAAACGGAGCGGCGTTCAGAAATTTTATTAAACTCGCTGATTAAATTATCAAGATTTGTTCTCGCTGAGCTCTCGATAGATTTCACGGCCGAATAATTTTTGTGAGCCTCGTTAAGTTTTTCGTGAGCCGTCTTTGTCTGCTGTCGTGCAATTTTCAGAGCGTCATCAAATTTTGAAATATCACCAAAATTTTTTTCTTCTAAAAAATTTGCGCTTGGGTGCTCAGTTGCTCCGCACACGGGGCAGGGCGTTCCGGGCTGTAAATTTCTTCTGGCATCATCAAAAATTGCTTCTGCTCTCATGCTCACTAATTCTTCAAATTTTTTCGCGGCCTTCGCGTATTCTTCTTGATATTGCGAGTAATTTTTTTCAGCTGAAGTCAAAGCGGCTTGGGCTGTTTGAAATTTTTTTTCGGCTTCTTTTTTTGCAATTTCGGTATCCTGCTTTTCTTTTGCGATGCTAGAAAACAAAATCGCCCGCTCTTTAGCTCTTGCTCCTAAACTTTCCGGAGTTTCGTTTTCAGGGACGTCTTTAGTAATTTTTTTATATATGCTTTCAAGTTCCGGGATTTCTTTTTCTTCAGTCTGTGAAAGAATTTCGAGTTCTTGTTCAATTTCGTTTTTTATTTTTTCGACGTGCTCAGAAATTTTTTTGAAATTACTGCGCTGCGCCTTCAAATTTGAGTAATCTCCAAGCAGCTCTGCGGCTTTCAGGCCCGTTTCAAGTTTTCGCTGATCTGTCGTAAAAATTTCGACGCGCTTTTTATGCTGCTCAAATTCGTGTTGATTTTCAGCAATATCATTTTCGAGCTTTTGAATATTTTTCAGCCAGTCAATGGCATTTTTAGCTTCGGCCTGTTGATTTTCAGCTGATAAAAGATTTTTCCCTGCCAAGCTCATAGCGTTGAGTATTTCATCTTCATCATTAAAATCATCGTTAGGTTTTAAGCTGTCGCGCTGAATTTTTATATTATTTAATTCGTTCTGCTCTTGGCCTGCGCGTATATAAACAAGTTTTGAAATTTCGCTGTAAATTTTCGTGCCCGTTAATAATTCTAAGATCTCCGCACGTTCGTTTTTATCAGCCTTCAGGAAAGCGTCAAAGCCTCCCTGCTCAAGCATAACGGCCTGCTTAAAGCGTCTAAAGTCAAGGCCGGTTATTTCTTGAATTATTTTAGGGGTTTCGCTGACTTTATCTGAAAAAATTTCGCCGCTCTCAGCGTCCGATAGAATATGCTTTTGTTTCTGCAATTTATTTTTTGCTCCGGATTTATGCTGACTCCAGAGGCTTATAAATTTTTTTCCTTCGCTCTCAAAAATAACTTTTGCGTAACATTCATCGCTGCGGCGCGACATAATTTCATTCTGTTTATCGTTAATGCTTACAAGTCTCGGCGTTTGACCGTAAAGAGCGAGGCACACCGCGTCAAAAATTGTAGTCTTTCCCGCGCCGGTAGGGCCGGTTATCGCAAAAATTCCGTTAGTTTCGTAAAGATTATCAGATAAATCTATCCGCCAGCGTCCGCGCAGTGAGTTAAGATTTTTTAATTCAATTTCTAAAATTTTCATGATGATAAATAAAAAAATAAAAAAAGAGGCTCTATGTTACTCACACAAAGCCTCGTAAATAAAAAATTAAATTTCGTTTCTCGTGTTGAAGTGGAACATAACAATTCCAAGCGGCGGCAGACTAAGCACAAGCGAGTAAGGAAGATTATGGCACTCGACCATCTCTGTTTCCATTCCTCCGCAGTTGCCTATACCGCTTCCGCCGTACTGCGTCGAGTCGCTGTTGAGAATTTCTTTCCAGAAGCCCATGCGCGGAACGCCGACACGATAGCCGAATCTTGGAACGGGCGTAAAATTCGCGGCGCATAAAACATATTCTTCGTCGCTCTTGCCCTTGCGCCACCACACTATCACGCTGTCGTGCCAGTCGGAGCAGTCAACCCACCTGAAGCCATCGTTAGTAAAGTCAAGTTCATGGAGCGGCTTATATTCTTTCAAGGCTTTGTTCAAATCTCTGACCCAGTTTTGAATACCTCTGAAGTCTTCTTTTTGAAGTAAATGCCATTCGCACGCGCTGTCGTGATTCCATTCGAGACCCTGAGCAAATTCACCGCCCATGAACAATAATTTTTTGCCCGGATGCGCCCACATGTAGCCGTAAAGAAGTCTCAAATTTGCGCGCTTCTGCCACCAGTCGCCCGACATTTTATTAATTAATGATCCTTTGCCGTGAACGACCTCATCATGTGAAAGAGGCAGCATGAAATTCTCGCTGAACGCGTACCAGATACTGAAGGTTAATTGATTTTGATGCCAGCTCCTGTAAATCGGCTCAAGGCTCATATACTCAAGAGTATCGTGCATCCAGCCCATGTTCCACTTCATGCCGAAGCCCAAGCCGCCTAAAAATACGGGCCGCGTTACCATAGGCCAGTCGGTACTCTCTTCCGCGATAGTCTGAATAGTTCCGAAGCGTCCGTATAATTCGCTGTTCATGTCGCGGAGCAGCGATATAGCCTCAAGATTTTCACGGCCTCCGTAAATGTTCGGCACCCATTCGCCGTTCTTGCGCGAGTAGTCAAGATAGAGCATTGAAGCTACAGCGTCAATTCTTAAGCCGTCCGCGTGATACTGGTCAATCCAGAACGCCGCCGAAGAAATTAAATAGCTCCTGACTTCGTTGCGCCCGTAATTGAAAATATAGCTGCCCCAGTCCGGGTGATAGCCCTTGCGCGGGTCTTCGTGTTCATAAAGCGCGGTGCCGTCATAGCGTGCAAGGCCGAAATCGTCCGTCGGGAAATGGCTTGGGACAAAATCAAGAATGACAGCAATATTTTTCTTGTGTAATTCGTCGATTAAGTACATTAAATCTTCGGGCGTTCCGTAGCGTGCTGTCGGGGCAAAATATCCTAAAGTCTGATAACCCCATGAGCCGTAAAATGGGTGTTCCATGACGGGCAGAAATTCAACGGCATTGAAGCCCATGTCCTCGCAGTAGCCCGGAAGCTCTTCGGCCATTTCGCGGTAAGAAAGCGACAGCCCGTCGTCCCAGTGCCTCCGCCATGAACCTAAATGAACTTCGTAAACGCTCAAAGGCGCGGACATGCTCATAGCTTCACCGCGATGTGCGAGCCATTCGCCGTCGTGCCATTCATATTCGGGCCAGTGGGTTATTGATGAAGTACGGGGCGGAAGTTCAAAGACACGTGAGAACGGGTCCATCTTGTCTTTATATTCGCCGTGAGAATTTTTGATATGAAATTTATATAATTCCCATTTCTTGAGGTCAGGCACAAAACCTTCCCAAATTCCTGAGCCGTCCCAGCGTGCTGCCAACGGGTGTGCGCCGGGATTCCAGCCGTTGAAATTTCCTATAACGCTTACTTCCTGCGCGTTCGGTGCCCACACTGAAAACGCTACGCCTTCAACGTTGTCCGCAGGGTCTGTAAACTTTTGAGCCCCCATTTTTTCATAAAGATGATAGTGAGTGCCCTGCTTGAAAAGGAATATATCATAGTCAGTTATCGGTGATACGCCGTGTCTGATGTTACCGGCCATTAAAATGCCTCCTTCGTAGAATAAAATTAAAATTAAAGAACTTGAGAGAATTTTACGGGAAAATCGCGTTTATTTCAATAAAAAATCCCCACAGCATGAAAGCCGCAGGGACTCTGTAAAAATAGTTTTAGCGTGTTATTTTGAGTGCTTTGTTTTCATGAATGTCAATGCAAGAGCCAAGACACTAAGCCCCGCAAAGCCCATATCACAACCGCCGCCGCTGCTGCCTATGCTGCCCGTGCCAGAATTTGAGCCTGAGCTTGAAACAGTAACTTTCAAGTCCGCGCTGTCCTCCAGTCCGTTCTCGTTATAAGCGTAAACGGTAACGTGATAATCTCCTTCCTTCGCAGTAGAAGCCGCTACGACCGTTACTGTGTTGGTGCTGGGGTCGTTGTCTCTGTCATAATTCTGGTTGACTGAAGACAGCTCCGTTGTCGTAAGCTCTGAATAATTCCAGTCGTAAACGTTCGCCGCCTTAAACGTTGCGGATACGCTTCCGCCGGGTGCAACGCTGACGGACTGATCTCCGCTTATTTCAGGCTTCGCTGACGTTATTGACGACGGATCCACGACATCAATAAAGAGAGGCATAGGTGTCTCGTTGCCGGTGCTGTCATGTCCGTAAACGGTGAAATAACCGCTGTCGGCCTCTGCAGTGATTACATCGGAAGTCTTTGCAGTGGAAGCAGCCGTCATAAAAATTTCGCAGATATTCGAATCATCGGGTTTAGGACGCGCAACAACGGTTAAGAAGCTCGGCGTGTCATTTCCGATTGTCCATGTAACAATGTTCGTGCCGCGTAAAACTGTCTTTACTGTTCCTCCGGGTACAACAGACTTAAACTGGTCTTTCATTGGAGGAACATCGATTTTCGGAGCGTTCGTGTCCTCCACGATGTTGACGGTCAACGTCTTTGAAACGCTGTCGCCCTGATTGTTATAAGCAGTAACCGTTATGTCATCAGAGATACCTTCTGCTAAGAAAGAAGACGCCGTTATAAAGACCGTACAAATGTTTGTGTCATCTTGATATGACAACTCAACGCCGTCAAGTAAGAACGACGCATTGTCGCACGCCCAGAAGCTGATTCCTTCGCCCTTGAATACTGCCGATACAGTACCGCCGGGCACAACGTTCACGCTTGAAGGCGCGGTCGTGATTGTAGGTTGCTCACTTGTTCCCTCCGTGATGATACTGACAGTGAGTTTCGCTGGAGAAGCTACAACTTCGCCGACTTCATTATAAGCATAGATGTCTATTGTTGCTGTAGTATCTTGTGATACTGCTTCGCTTGTCGTAACAAGAACTTCACAGCGGTTTGTGTTGGTCGAATAATTAAGCTCAACCGCCGTTACTCCGTCAGGAAGATTTCCGTATCTCCAAGTCTTGACATTCTTTCCTGTGAAGATAGCCCTTGCAGTTCCTCCGGCTATGACTTCTACTTCTCCGTTTCCGTCAATCGTTGCGGAAGCATATGTCGTAGAAGAACTTTCTTCCGTTACCGTAACTGTTAAAGTCGCGCTTACCTCTTCGCCGACTGCGTTATAAGCGTAAATATCTGTAGAATATGTGCCTGCTTCAGCCGTAGAACTCGCGGTAACGAGAACTTCACAGCGGTTTGTGTTGGTCGAATAATTAAGCTCAACGGCCTTCAACGCCGATGGAAGATTTCCGTACTTCCAAGCATTTACATTCTTTCCCGTAAATACAGTCCTTACAGTTCCGCCGGCCTTGACTGTTACTTCCTCATTTTTGTCAATCGTCGCAGCGGCGTATGTATCTGTCGTTACTGTAATTTTTAATGTTGAGCTTACCTCTTGTCCGACCTCGTTATAAGCATACATAGGTACGGAGTACGTCCCGGCCGTTGCCGTCGAGCTTGCAGTAACAAGAACTTCACAGCGGTTCGGGTTGCTTGAATAATCCAGCTCAACGGCTTTCACAGCGGCAGGAAGTTTTCCGTATTTCCAAGCGCGGACATTCGTTCCCGTGAAAACGGCCTTTACAGTTCCGCCGGCCTTGACTGATACTTCCGCGCTCTTGTCAATCGTTGCGGGGGCGTATGTCTGTGTCGTTACCGTAATTTTTAATGTTGAGCTTATCTCCTCGCCGATTGCGTTGTAAGCGTAAATAGTTACAGGGTAAGTGCCGGCCTTCGCATTTGAGCTTGCAGTAACGAGAACTTCACAGCGGTTCGGATTGCTTGAATAGTTCAGCTCAATATCATGTATATCATCAGAAAAATTCCTGTCATAGTCCCAAGCGCGGATATTCTGTCCCGTGAATACAGCCTTTGCAGTTCCGCCGGCTATAACGGTTACAGACTCGGCCTCATCGATAACAGGGTTTTTGAAGTCATCAGGGTTGGCCGCGACAATATGCAGATAAGCAGGAGTTGTTACAACCTGTCCTACTGCGTTATAAGCGTAAACTTTAATGTCCGCAGTAGTAATCACTGCATCAACGCTTGTATTTGTCATGACATACATTTCACAGCGGTCAGGGTTATCAGCATACGAACATTCAATTTCACTTATCCAAGCATATTTGGCCATGTCAGAACGGTCAACCGCCCAAGACCTTACGTGCTTGCCCGTGAATACCGCCGTTGCTGTTTTGCCCGGCACAACGCTGATTATCTCGTCTGCATCGATTGTTGCTGCTGTGTGCGCTTCGTTCTGGACAACCTTTATGGTCAATGTTGCAGGGTCTGACTTCTGGCCGATCGCGTTAAGCGCGTAAATTTTTTTCGTGTAGGTTCCGACTGCTGCATTTTCAGCGGCCGTTACCTTAACGTTACAGCGGTTAGTACTCTTTGAATAATCAAAAGTAATGTCGCTGATTATGTCGCTTGAAAGTTCGCCGTCATAAATCCAACCCTTTGCGTACTTACCCGTGAAGGTTGCCGTTGCAACTCCGCCCTGTACGACAGTTACTTCTTCGTCGCTGTCAATCGTGGGTTTCATATGGTCTTCGTTGAGCGTAACATTAACCACTATGTATTTCTCCATTATATCTGTTCCGAGTTTACCGGCTCCGTTGAAGCCATAAATGAGAATTTTATGTTCTCCGGCTTTCGCGTCAGGGTTGACATTCACATAAGCATAACAGATCTTAGGACTGTTCTTATCGAAACTCAGCCTCACGCTGTCAATGTTACCCTGCAAATTATCCTCATCGTCCCCGCAACCCCAATCTCTAAGATAATCGGAACCTGTTAATGTTACCATGCCTGTTTCGCCCTGCTTAATTGTAATCGGTGAAGGTACGATTGAATCGACCGTAGCGTTTGAGTGAGCCACGTCAGGCGAGAAAAATATTTTCAATGTTTTTTCAGCTCTTGTACCATATGCGTTATAAGCGTATATAGTCAGATCATAATATTCACCGTCCGGATATAAGGCATCTTGGGGTGTTGTCGTTATGGTAATTGTGCATTTTGTCGGGTCATCTGCATAATCAAACTCAATCCCTTTTATGTAGGTATCCGCATTTCTCTTGATCGCATGATTACCGTGATCCCACCTTACGGTGTTCGTGCCAGTGAGGTCTACCGAGACCTTAGAACCCTGCATAATTGTAATCTCGTCAGGGCCACTGATTGTCGGTGCTTCTTTACTTGCCACAACCTCAATGGTAAAATTCTGCGTCATCATTTCCGGCGTTACTCCTGCCTGCTGATAACCGCACGAAGGATAGCCATTAACCGCAAATTGGTATTTGCCAGCCGGTATGCTGTTATTTACGTTGATATAAAGTTCAACATAGTTATTGTTTGCGTCTTTATGCAATTCTGCATTCGGACGAGCTAGACGCAAATTATCCTTTATCATCGTCTGTACTCCGGGCGTAACACTTTTAGTCTCACCCCGAAATGTATATGTAAATCCGGCCGTTGAGTTCAGAGATTGAAGATAGGCAGTGTAATGGAAAGGGTCGGCATAAATATTACTACTATCCCTGTCTATTGCAAAGCCAATGTGAAGACTGCCGCCATGAGCAACCTCTATTGTGGGGTTATTAATTCGCACTATACCCTTGTAGAATCTTCCGTCGCTCCAAGTTGTAGTCTCGGTAGGATCCTGCATCCATATTCCATATACTTTGGCAGCCGCAAACGACGGAGAGCCCAGCAAAGTCAGCAACGCCGCAAGGAGAAAAACTCCCAATAAGAAAAACTTTTTACTTCTCATATAATAAACCACCTCTTATGAAAAATTAAAATTAAAATATTTTTTTAAGTTAAGCAGATTTAATTGTAGCTTAAATGCGTATTCTATATTACCCCCCACCTCAAATCAAGATTCATTCATGAATTAATTTTGTAATTTTCGTAAACAAAAAATTCAGGAGCGATTAAGCCGTACTCTTCGGAAAATTCTTTGATTTTATTTTTGTAACTGCCGTTTGAAATTAAAGCCGCGTTCGGAAAAGCCAAAACCCATTTTGAAACCGCAAGCCCCGTTATGTAAGGAGCGCAGGCCAAGTCCGACAGACCCGACTCAAGACGCGCAAGGTCAACGCTGACGACAGGGACATACTCATTAAAAAGTTTTTGCCAGTTAATATTATTCTTCAATAAATAATCCGACGGGGCTATCAAAATATTTTCATCGCTGCTCAACGATGACGAAGTTAATTTTATGCACCCAAACGGCATTAACTCGCTAGTGCAGAGCCATTCAAAAGAACTCGCGCTTCCTTCGGGCAAAGTTTCGAGCCTTAAATTATGAGAGAGACGCGCAAATAATTTCATGCTCATGTTTCTGTCGGCACTAAGGAGCAGAGCTTTTGTCCTGCCCTCAAAAATTTTCATAGAGAAAAACCGCGACTTGAAAGAATGTTCACGCATTGAAGTTATTAACGAAGAGAAGAGCGAATAAGAAGTAGGAGGTAGGAGGCAGGAGGCAGGAGGTAACAGGCAGGCGTTAGGAGGTAGGAGGCAGGAGGTAATGCCTTCACTGGCAGCCGCTAATTGTTTTAATTTTTCGATGATCGCGTCTAATTTCCATTTTAATAAATCAGTTCTTGAGCGTTCAATAATTTTTAGGGCGCGTTTGGCACGTAAAAATAAGACCCGTTCGCGCGAGTTACGGCCAAGTTCTTTCAAAAAATTAATTATGCCGTCAATATTTGAATTTTTCCATGCGCTTGAATTTCTGTTGAAAAAATTTTCTACGGCAATCTTCGAGGATAACGCGATAACTTCAACTTCAGAGCCGTTAAAATTTTTAATACCATTTTTAATTGCGGCGATGTCGCTTGAAATTTTTTCGTCCGCCGTCCTGATAACTTTTCCGGCCTCCGTGTCATCGCTCTCTAAATCTACTTGAGTGAGAGCGAAAATTATTTCTTCATTCTTAGCTCCAAGCTCATCAAAAAATTTATAGTCAGAGCCTTTTAATCTTGAGCGTATCGGAATGACATAAATAATAAAATCAAGTTCCGGCAAAATATTTTTCAAAGCCCCCGCACCCGTGAAAGCGTCCCAGCCCGGAGTGTCAACGAGGCAGATATTTTCGGGGATTAACGCGCCCGGTATTGTAACCTCGACTCTTGCGGCCTCGTTAATACCTCCTAACTCCTCCCTCCTACCTCCTACCTCTTCAATGCGTCCGTCCTGATAAAAAATTTTCGCGGATTTTTTTTCGCCTTCTCTGAAAAAAACAGGGACGTTTTTAATATTTATTTTTTCTCCCGTGATTGCGTTAATAAGCGCGGATTTTCCGCTTCCTGACAAACCTGCAACGCCGACGTTCAAATATGGAGAGCCCAGCGAACGTTTTAAGGCCCTTAATTGCGCATCGCCGGTGAGAATATTTAATGCAGCGTCAAGATTTTCATTTAACGAATTAAAAATAAAATCGTTTTGAAGAGAATTTTTTTCTGAAATTTTTAACGGTGCCGGGAACGGCGAGAAAATTCTCCGGGAAATTTCGTGCCTCAAAATTAAATTTTCCTGCTCTAAATCTTTTTTCAGCGTGATGTCGCTCAGGGTCATAACACCGGCAACCCGGACGGCCTCAAGAATTTTTACACGCCCGTAATCGTCAGTGATTTCTATAGTGTCGCCATCGTCAGCATCGGAGAGCCACGCGCTTAACCCTAAAATTTCACTGCCAAATAATTTCAGCGGCCTGCCGTCGGAATTTCTTTGAATGAAAGCGTCAAGCCTGAAGTTTCTATAAATTCCGTCTCCGCAATATAATTTCCGGTTAAGCGAGAAAAAATTTTCATGACTGCTGTAAATAATATTTTCAAGTTTAGAAATTTTTGAGTGGTCGGACGGGTGGCAAAGTTCGTACCATTGGTCTAGAGTTTTCGGACAAGTTGAAATTTCGAGCCTCATAAGGCGTAAAAGTTCAGACGAGAAATAAATATCTCTCGACGGAAAAATTACGGTCAGTCCCGGCTCGCTCGATGAGTTTATAAAATATTTGCGTTCCCATTCAGAAAATTTAATCATTTTTTTGTCCTTAATTGTATAATTCTGCAAATAATAACATGAGAAAGGATTTAGTTTTCAATAATGAAAAAACTTACTTGGGGCGGAGTTGACTGTCAGAAATTAGCCGAAGAATACGGAACGCCTTTATACGTTTTCGACACGGGAATAATAAAATCGCGCTGCCGTGAACTCCGCGAAACTTTCATGGAACGCTGGGAAAATACGACCGTGCGTTACGCAAGCAAAGCATTTTTAATAAAGGAAATGGCACGCATAATAAAAAGCGAGGGGCTTGGGCTTGATGTCGTGTCGCTCGGAGAACTTTACACGGCATTGAAAGCCGGCTTTCCTCCTGAAAAAATCGAGATGAACGGAAATGCCAAGAGCAGCGAAGAAATTTCTTTTGCGATTAATTCCGGCGTAGGGCGCATTATAGTTGACCACCCTGACGAATTAAAAACCATCGAACATTTTGCAAGCCTGAAAGGAATTAAGCAGAAAATTTTAATCCGTGTTGCTCCCGGCGTTGACGCTCACACGCACGCTTATATAGCGACGGGACAGACTGACAGCAAATTCGGACTTCCTGTTGATATTTCTGAAGGCTCAATGTTAGCGCACTCGATTCAATATGCAATGAAGAGCGAATATCTTGACTTGAGGGGCTTGCATTTCCACGTGGGTTCACAGCTCTTTGACCCTGACGACAACGTAAAGGGGCTCGAAAAAACTATCGAGCTTATAAAAAAATTGAAGGACGCTTTCAATTTTACGACGAAGGAATTAAATTGCGGAGGCGGCTTCGGAGCTGTGATAAATCCTTCAGTTTCTCCCGTGAAGTGCGCGGATTTCACCGACCCTATGATGAAATTGCTGTATGAGGACTGCAAAAAATATAATCTTGAAATTCCGCAGATAATCATCGAGCCGGGCCGCTGGGTAATTTCAGAAGCCGGAATAACTCTATACAAAGTCGAGAACATCAAAGAACTTCCGAAGCTGACATACATAGCCGTTGACGGAGGAATGGCCGACAATCCGCGCTACGCTCTCTATCAGGCTGAATATGAAGCCGTTAATGTCAACGATATTGAAGCTCCGGTTTACGATCCCGGCGACGGCACAAAATTTTCAGTCGTTGGAAAATGCTGTGAGAGCGGAGATATTTTGATTGACGACGCAAAACTCCCGAAGCTCAAAGCCGGCGACATAATCGCGCTGTACAATTCCGGCGCATATACTTTCAGCATGTCGAGCAGGTATAACAGACTTCAAAGACCCGCAGTAGTTTTTGTTGAGGGCGGCCGGGCCCGGCTTGTGTCGAAGCGTCAGACGCTCGACGACATGATCAAAGACGAAATATAAAACAGGTAGGAGTTAGGAGGTAGGAGGTAGGAGGTAAAAAATAAAAAGCACTTAAAAAAATCTTTCGCAAAAAATTTGAGTGCCTGAAAAAAAATTTTGAATCCTAATTTTTTAATTTGCTTCGTGAATTTTTATAAAGCTTGAAAATTTTTGAAATTTTTGTAGGTGTAAAAGTAGTTGCAAAAAAACAGCTCTCGGTATTTTAAGAGCTGTTTCGTGTTTATTATATCATAGGTGCTTTTAATTTTCAAAAAAATTTCTTAACGCTTGATTTATCAAAAGTGTTATACTTTCTAGAAAAAATTTTATTTCATAAATAAGGCAGGTATTTATTTTTATGTTGCAGTTTAAGAATGGCGATAAGTCTTGCGAATTTGATAAGAATGAAATAATTTTGCATGACGTTATAAAATCGCTTGGCCTTGATAATAAAAAAATCATAGCGGCAAAATTTAACGGAGAATTAATGGACTTGTCGCGCTGTGTAAATTCCGGCGGCGAGGTCGAAGCAGTTTCAGCCGACAGCCCTGAAGGTTTGGAAATTTTACGCCACAGCACGGCGCACTTAATGGCTCAAGCAATTTTGCGCTTATATCCCGGTTCTCATTTCGGAGTAGGTCCTGCGATTAAGGACGGATTTTATTATGATGTTGACGCAGCCGGAACAATAACGGAAAACGATTTGCCGAAAATTGAAGCGGAGATGAGAAAAATTGCAGGCGCGGGCGAAAAAGTTTCAAGAGAAGACATGCCAAAAGACGAGGCATTAAAATTTTTCGCCGAAGATCCTTACAAGACCGAATTAATTTCAGAGATTGACGCTCCTACAGTTTCTGTTTACAAGCAGGGCGAATACGCGGACCTTTGCAGAGGGCCTCACGTTCCCGACGCTTCAAAAATTCATAACTTCAAACTTCTTTCAATCGCCGGAGCTTATTGGCGCGGAAGCGAAAAAAATAAAATGCTCACGAGAATTTACGGCACAGCCTTCGCAAACCCTGACGAGTTAAAAGCATATATAAAGATGCTTGAGGAGGCCAAGCTGAGAGATCACAGAAAACTTGGAAAAGATTTAGACCTCTTCAGCTTACACGAAGAAGGTCCGGGCTTCCCGTTCTTCCACCCAAAGGGAATGGCAGTCATGAACACTTTGATTGACTTCTGGCGGCGCGAACACAACAAACGCGGCTACACTGAAATTAAAACTCCGCAGATTTTAGACCGCGAATTATGGATACGTTCGGGACACTGGGATCACTACAGAGAAAATATGTACTTCACTGAAATTGACGAGAAGCCTTACGCCATTAAGCCCATGAACTGTCCCGGAAGCATTTTGGTTTATAAGACGCAGTTAAGAAGTTACAGAGACTTGCCGATGAGGCTTACCGAGCTTGGCTGTGTTCACAGGCACGAGAGGAGCGGAGTTCTACACGGATTAATGCGCGTGCGCTGCTTCACTCAGGACGATGCCCACACATACATTGAGCCGACAAAAATTAAAGAAGAAGTTACCGCGATTATGGAGCTTGATAAATATTTTTACACTAATGTTTTCGGCTTCAAATATTCAGTCGAACTTTCAACGCGCCCGGAAGATTCAATGGGAACTGACGAACAGTGGGAGGCTGCCGAGAACGCATTGAAAGACGCTCTTGAAAGCACAAACACCCCCTACACGATTAATCCCGGCGACGGAGCTTTCTACGGGCCGAAGATTGATTTTCATCTTGAGGACTGTATCGGCAGAACGTGGCAGTGCGGAACTATTCAGCTTGATTTCCAAATGCCCGGACGCTTCGGAGTTACCTACATCGGCGAGGACGGAGCAGAACACACGCCCGTTATGATTCACCGCGTTGTTTTCGGAAGCGTTGAGCGTTTCATGGGAATTTTGATTGAGCATTACGCCGGAGCTTTTCCGTATTGGCTCGCGCCCGTGCAGGTAAAAATTATCCCTATAGCCGACAATCACGTTGACTACGCTAAAAAATTGCAGGAGACTTTCTTTAATTGGGGGCTTCGCGTTGAGGTTGACACGCGCTCGGAAAAATTAGGAAAGAAGATCCGCGATGCACAGCTTCAGAAAGTTCCTTATATGCTCGTCGTGGGAGATAAGGAACAGGCTGAAAACAAAGTCGGGGTCCGCGAACGTTCAAAGGGCGATTTAGGCTCAATGACGCTCGATGAATTTAAGAACGTTCTCGATAACGAATTTAACCCTTTGAAAAGCAGGTAGGAATTAGGAGTTAGGAGGTAGGAGGTTATGTTGTTAATTCCTACCTTCTGATTGAAATTAGGAGATAAGGACAAAATGAAAGATAACGTACTCGAAAAAAGCAAAGCCTTTGCAGTGAGAATTATAAGGCTTTATCAATTTTTAACTAATAATAAAAAAGAGTATGTTATTTCAAAACAAATTCTGCGCTCCGGCACCAGCATTGGAGCAAACATTACTGAAGCTAAAAGCGGTTTTAGCAAAAAAGATTTTGTAGCTAAAATGTATATAGCTTTCAAAGAATGTTCAGAAACTCTTTATTGGCTGGATTTGCTATTTGAAACAGATTATTTAACGAAAGAGCAATATAATTCTATTTATTCTGATACAGTTGAGTTAAGAAAAATTCTTTCATCAATCACAAAAACTGCGCGAGAAAATGAAGATAGTTAAAAATTTTTTGTCTTTTACCTCCTACTTCCTACCTCCTAACTCCTACCTGATAAAAAATTATGCGAGTTAGATTTATATATTCAAAACGCGGGGGCGCGTGCTTTGTGCCGCATATTGCCCTCGCGCAGATTTTTTCGCGCACAGCGTCGAGAGCAGGCTTGAAATTAATAATGACGCAGGGATTTTCGCCGCGTGCAAAAATCAGTTTTGCTCCCGAACTTCCTGCCGGTGTCGTTGCATTGGCTGAAGCAGTTGACATGTATTTTGATGAAGCTGTCGGCGATGACATTATCCCACGAATGAATGACGCGCTGCCCGAAGGTTTTAATATTTCGCGTGCAGTTTATCCCGAAGAAAATTCGCCGTCGCTCGGAAAACTCTGCACACATGCTGAATATTTAGTTAGGAGCGTAAAAAATTTAGAGCTTCAAACATATTTTAATAATCCATCAATAATTAAAACAAATTATATTGATGAATGGCTCAGACTTATTATTAAAGAGCCTGCCCAAAATCCCATAGGTGGCTTTGTAAAAACCATGATAAAAGAAAACATAATCGCAGGCTGGCATGAAATTAACATCGTGCGCACTGCGATTGGCCATTATGATGAAATTTCCGACGCGGTGAAAATGTCATGAGCGAAGTAAAAATTATCGCGGACCTGAAAGAGCGTGAACAGTCCCGCGTTGCTTTGATTGAGGACGGAAAATTAACAGAACTTTTTGTTGAATTTAATTTTGAAGTTTCAAGGACGCAGGGCGATATTTTCAAGGCTCGTGTCGAGACTATAGTCCCGGCAATAAATGCGGCCTTCGTGTCAATTTCATCTAAGAAGCAAAATAAAAACGAACCTCACAATGCTTTTTTATATCTTAATGAGAATGAACGCACGGCGCAATTAAAATCCGGCAATGAATTAATCGTGCAGATTATCAAGAACGCCCGGAAAAATAAAGCTCCAAGAGTAACTGCAAAAATATCAGTACCGGGACGCTGGCTCGTGCTCATGCCTGACAGCGACGAAATAGGAGTCTCGAGGCGGATTAATGATCCTGAAGAACGAAAAAGATTAAAAAATTTTGCCGAAGAGTTAAGCAAAGAATTAAACGGCTTCGGAATAATAATTAGGACTGCCGCAGAAGGAATCAGCGAGGAATTTTTGAGGAGCGATTTTGATTCGCTGTTAAGCCTTTGGCGCGACATTGAGGACAAAGCGAAAAAAAATTCTGCGCCGTGCCTTTTATACCGCGATACCGGGACATTAGGGCGCGTGCTCCGCGATGAAGTCTCCGGCAAAATCGATGAAATTATTATTGATGACGCGGAAGAATTTGAAGCCGCAAAAAATTTTGTTGAGAGATTTTTTCCTGAAAAGCCCGACATAAAACTTTACACAGAAATTACGCCTATATTTGAATATTTTGGAATTGAAAGCGAAATTCAAAAGGCCCTAGAAAAAAAAGTCTGGCTGAGGAGCGGTGCATATCTCGTATTTGATCAGACTGAAGCCCTGACCGTAATTGACGTAAACACCGGAAAATTTACAAGCGCACCGGACATGAGGCACACGGTCTTGGCTACAAACTTGGAAGCCGCTGAAGAGATAGCCCGTCAGTTAAGACTGCGATCAATCGGCGGAATTATCATTGTAGATTTTATCGACATGGATTTTAGAGAAGACAAGGCGGAATTACTGAAGAGCTTTGAAAAATTTTTGAGCCGCGACAGATTGAAGGCAAAAGTTTTTTCAATAACCCAGCTCGGACTCGTCGAACTGACGCGCAAACGGGAACGCCCGGACTTGAAAAGCATATTAACGCGGAACTGTCCTATATGCGAAGATAACGGCTTTGTCGAGCGCGAAGAAAACATCGCAATGAACATAAAAAGATTTATCAGAAAGATAGCAGGCGCAAATAATTCCGAAGCGTTTTTAATTCAGACATCTAATCACATGGCTTCATATATAAACGAAAAATTTATTGACGAATGGCAAAAAGAATTTAATCGAAAAATTTTTATCGAGGGCGTTGCGAGCTTCTCATGGAATAAATACAGGCTTGAATATCAAGGAAGTTTGGAGAAGTTAGAGCTGAGAAGTTAGGAATGTGAGGAGACAGCTGCCTGTTACGCGAGCTCTACTACTGTGGCGCGAAGCTTTTCGACTTGTTTTGTGAGGGCCTCAACTTTTTTCTTGAGGATAATATTTTCAATCTCAGGAGACATTTCTTTTTTATTGCTTTTCTTAGCTGTTGGAGTTGTTTGAAGGTCTTTTGAAGCTGTTTTGCGCCCTCTCCTTACTCGTCCGGCAGTCTTTTTTGTTTTCCTTGACGCTCTGGGAGCCGCCTTTTCATGATTATGAGCTTCCCTTTGAAGTGCTGCGACGGTCTGCCAGCTTATTCCCAACTCTTCAGCTGCTGTCATGATACCAACTGCTTCGGCTCTTGCTAAAACCACTGCGCGTTCGCTCGCTGTGAAGTCCCTTGTTCTTTTCTTGGTGGTTGGCATAAAAAAATCTCTCCTTAAATTTATAAATTTTTGTATGTTGCATAAATTGCTACAATTCTAGCATTACTAAATTAAGATTTCTATGTATCATTCAGAAAAATTATTTATGATTTTCTCTTGAAAAAGTTTGCATTATTAAATATGATAAAATTGTTTTCAATATTTTAAATTTACGAAAGGAAGGTTTCACGTGCGTAATAACTTCAAATTCTTCTTTACGCTAATTTTTATTGTATTATTAAATTCTTTTATGGCAGGCAGTACAGGCTGGGCAGAGACTTATTCAAGCACCACAGGGGGTACTCACGCAATTACAGCAAGCGGCACAACAGTAACTTATACTAACCCGACAGTTACAAAAACCGGCGATGTCTCCGGCCAAAGCGATGATTATGACTGGAAGGGAACTAACGCAGCAGTGTGGGCAGGCAACGGAGCAAATCTGACAATTACAGGCGGAACAATTAATTCAAACGCTAAATACGGCAACGCAGTTTTTTCATACGGCGGAACAAACAGCAACACTAATAACAATCAGGGCGACGGCACGACGGTTACTATTTCCGACGCAACGATAACGACGACCTCAAATAATTCCGGCGGAATTATGACAACGGGCGGCGGAATTATGAACGCTACGAACTTAACTATCAAAACTTCGGGCGGATCGTCTGCGGCTATTCGTTCGGACAGCGGCGGCGGAACAGTTACGGTTTCGGGCGGAACCTATGAGACTTCCGGGACAGGCTCGCCTGCAATTTATTCAACGGCAGCAATAACAGTGGCGGATGCGGATTTAACCGCAACAAATTCTCAGGGCGTAGTCATTGAAGGCGGCAACTCCGTAACTTTAACGTCATGCAAAATCAACGCCAACCATGCCACCAAGAACGGCCAAGACTCAACGCGCCAAGCTGTTTTATTGTATAAGTCAATGTCAAAGGACGCTTCAAGCGGAACATCAGCCTTCACTATGACGAACGGCTCAATAACGAACACTATAGGAGATATTTTCTGTGTAACTAACACGACAAGCACAATTAATCTGACTAACGTAACGATCACGAATAATGACACGTCGGGATATTTTTTAAGAGCGGAAGGGCAAAATTGGGGGACTTCAGGATCAAACGGCGGAGCAGTAACCTTTACGGCGAGCAATCAGAATATTTCAGGCAATATTATTCTTGACAGTTACTCATCGCTCACAATGACTTTGAAAGACAATTCAACTTTCAAGGGCGCAATTTCTCTTGAGAGTTCTTCCTCATCTTCGTCTGTCAATACCAGCGCATCTGTAGCAAATGTATCTATAACGGTCGAAGACGGCTCAAAGTTGACTCTAACTGGGGATTCTTCAGTTGCGTCAATAACTGTCGCAAATGCAAACGATGTTGATTATGGAGAATATACACTTAACGTAAACGGCACAAGCTACAACGCAAGCAATCCCGTCAGCGGCACAGCAGGAGATACGACCAGCAATCAAACCACCACCGATACAGACACCGGCACTAACACTAATACGAACACGAACACCGGCACTGATACGCAGACCAACACGGAGACTAATACAAACACAGGCACGCAGACGAACACTCAAACAAACACAAACACAAATACGAATACTAACACTAACACGAACAACAACAGCACGGGCACGACTACTTCTGTCGGCAGCAGCAGTAGCGGCTGTAATGCAGGCTTCGGTTTAGCGGCGTTGGCGATTTTAGCTTTAGCAAAAAAAATTAGGAGCTAAGAAAAAAATTCCTAACTCCTAATTCCTAACTCTTTATTAAAAAATTATTCCCATTCAATCGTTGCGGGCGGCTTTGAAGTTACATCAAGAACAACTCGGTTAATGCCTTTCACTTCGTTGCAAATTCTTTTTGAAATTTTATCGAGGACATCAAAATCAATTCTTGACCACTCCGCCGTCATAGCGTCTTGTGAATTAATTGCACGCAAAGCTATAACTTCGTTGTAAGTTCTTGAGTCTCCCATGACACCGACAGACTTAACCGGCAATAAAACGCAGAACGCCTGCCAGATATTTTTATAAAGCCCGGCGAGTTTTAATTCCTCTCTGAAAATTGCGTCTGCCTCGCGCAAAACATCGAGCCTTTGCTTTGTAATCTCTCCTAAGCAGCGCACAGCAAGTCCCGGACCGGGAAAAGGCTGACGCGAAATAATTTCTTCGGGCATTCCGATAATTTTACCTAACTCTCTGACTTCATCTTTGAATAAATCTCTCAACGGCTCAAGCAGTTTCAAATTCATTTTTTCGGGAAGTCCGCCGACGTTGTGATGAGATTTAATTAACGCCGCGCCCTTTTTGCCTTTAATTCCGCTTTCAATGACATCAGGATAAATTGTCCCCTGCAAAAGCCATTCAGCACCGTGAATTTTTTTTGCCTCTTCCTCAAAAACTTCAATAAAGAGCCGTCCGATGATTTTTCTTTTTTGTTCCGGGTCTGTAACTCCTGCAAGCTCGCTCAAAAATTTTTCCGAAGCGTCAACGTAAATTACATTGAGGCCAAGTGCTTTATACTGCTCCATGACCTGTTCAGGCTCGTGAAGTCTCATTAAGCCGTGATTTACAAAAACGCACTGTAAATTTTCGCCGATAGCCTTATTCACAAGCACAGCCGAGACGCTCGAATCGACTCCGCCCGAAAGACCGCAGACAACTTTTTTATCGCCGACTTTATTTTTTATGTCGCTGATAGTGCTTTCAACCCAGTCCGATAAATTCCAATCGCCGGAACAGCCGCAAATATCAAAGATAAAATTTCTCAAAATTTTTTCGCCGTTTTCAGTGTGTACGACTTCGGGGTGAAACTGGAGGCCGAAAAATTTTTTATTAATATTTTCGATTGACGAGATCACTCCGCCTTCGGTTAATGATGTCGCAATAAAACCTTCGGGAAGTTTTGAGACGTTATCGCCGTGACTCATAAGCACGTGAATTTCGTCAGGAATTTCTCTTAACAATACGGAATTTTTTTCGTTCTTTTTGATTAAAGTTACGCCGTATTCTGACGCTCTGCCGGAGCTGACGACACCGCCGGAAAATTTCGCCATTAACTGCATACCGTAGCAAATGCCAAGAACGGGGCAGGCAGATTCAAAAATTTTTTCGTCAATCATAATTGCGTCGGGGTCATTTACGCTGTCAGGTCCGCCGGAAATTATTATTCCCTTAGGCGAATAAGACGCGACTGTCTCCGCCGACACGTCCCAATTTAGAATGACGCTGTGTATTTTCATTTCTCTGAGCCGCCGCGCTATCAGCTGCGTGAATTGAGAGCCGCAGTTAATAATTATTATATTTTCGTTAGTTAAAAAATTTTTTTCCATTACTCACTCCTCGTGATGTTCCATTGGTATAGTTTTCATTCCATGCTTTTGACGATAATCGTTCAGAGCTGTGTGAATGGCCTCTTCAGCAAGAACAGAGCAGTGCATTTTTATCGGCGGCAGTCCGTCAAGAGCTTCAGCCACCGCGCTGTTTGTTAAATTCCATGCGTCCTCAATCGTACGGCCCTTAATCAATTCCGTAGCCATGCTTGACGACGCTATAGCTGACGCACAGCCGAACGTCTTGAATTTGACATCTTCGATTATATTTGTGTCAGGGTTGACCTTCAAATAAATTTTCATGATGTCCCCGCATTTCGGATTTCCTGCTTCTCCTATGCCGTCCGCGTCAGGAATTTCGCCGACGTTTCTTGGATTAATAAAATGATCCATTACTTTCTGACTGTAATCTAATGCCATATTTTTATTTCTCCTTTTTGATTTTATTAAATCTTTTACTTCAGGAAATTTTTTTACTTCCTAACTCCTACCTCCTAACTCCTACCTGCTTTTCAAGTATTCTTCCCATAACGGGGACATTTCACGCCGTCTCGCAACTATCTCCGGCAGGACTTCAAGAACATAATCAATCTGTTCGTCAGTCGTGAGTCTTCCGAGCGTAAATCTTAAAGAACCGTGAGCCATCTCGTGCTTGAGGCCAAGTGCCAATAACACGTGAGACGGGTCTAAACTTTCTGAAGAACACGCGCTGCCCGTTGAGGCTGAAATTCCTTTTGCGTCAAGGTCTAATAACAAAGTCTCGCCCTCAACGCCGATAAAACTGAAATTAATGTTATTGGGAAGTCTTTTATCGCCTTTTGAAATATCCGGGCCGTTTAATTTAGCGTGAGGAATTTTCTGGAGAAGCCCTGCGATTAATTTATCCCGTCTTGCGGAATTTATTTTTTTATCCTCCTCAAGCCTGCTCTTAAAAATTTCCATCGCCTCGCCGAAGCCGACAATGCCTGCAATGTTTTCCGTGCTTGCCCTGCGGCCTTTCTCCTGCGCTCCGCCGTGAACAAAATTTTCCGGGCGTAAACCTTTTCTCAAATATAAAGCTCCGACGCCTTTCGGGCCGTACATTTTATGGGCGGACATTGAAAGCATATCAATATTCATCGCTTTAACGTCAATGTCAAGATGCGCGGCAGCCTGCACTGCGTCAGTGTGGAAAGGAATTTTTTTCTCCCTGCAAAGTGCGCCGATCTCCGCGACGGGCTCAATAGTTCCGACCTCGTTATTAGCAAACATAATCGAGACTAGAGCGGTCTTATCTGTGATAGCGTTCTTAACGTCTTCGACGCTCACAAAGCCCTCAGCGTCAACAGGAAGATATGTAACTTCAACTCCCTCGACTTTTTTAAGATATTCAGCCGTGTGTAAAATTGCGTGATGTTCAATTTGAGTCGTGATTAAATGATTTTTTCCGGCAATCTTAGCTTTTTCGAGCGTCCCTTTTAATGCCCAGTTGTCCGCCTCAGTTCCTGACCCCGTGAAAAAAATTTCTGAAGGGTCAGCGTTCAGTGCTGCGGCAACCTGACCTCGTGCCTTTTCAATCGCGGCACGGCTCTTGCGTGAAAATGAATACACGCTCGACGGATTACCGAAATTTTCGCTGAAGTACGGCATCATCGCCTTCAAAACTTCCGGACTTGTCGGCGTTGTCGCTGTGTGATCCATATAAACAAACATGTATAAATAATCCTCCTTCTACTCCTTCGGTAGGTTAATTGTAGCATAATAAAAACCTTAGGCGCAATTTGTTCCCCCTCTACGTATTTTTAACTATTGTCTTTTTTTTATTTCGGGTCTATTATTTGCCGCGTTGCTTAGTTAGCACTCTTTAATGTTGAGTGCCATTAAAAATTTTTAGGAGGTTTAATGATTATGAAACTCAAGCCGCTTGGCGATAGAATAGTTGTAAAAGTTTTAAGTGAAGAGAAAAAAACGAAGGGCGGAATAGTTCTTCCCGACACAGCAAAAGAGAAACCGACAGAGGGCGAAGTTCTCGCGGTAGGTACAGGGAAAATTCTTGACAATGGAACAAAGCAGCCTGTTGAAGTCAAGGTCGGAGATCATATCATTTTCAGCAAGTATGCCGGCACAGAAGTTAAAGTTGACGGCGAAGAGCTTGTAATTTTCAGCGAGCGCGATGTGCTTGCAATCATTGAGAAATAGTTAGAGAGAGTAAGGAGAGAAAATAATTATGGCAAAAATTCTTGCATTCGGCGAAGAAGCACGCAGAGCAATGCTTCGCGGTATAGATAAAGTAGCTGACACGGTAGGCGTTACGCTTGGGCCTAAAGGACGCAACGTAGTTCTTGAAAAGAAATTCGGCTCGCCCATGATTACGAATGACGGCGTAACAATCGCAAAAGAGATCGAGCTTGAAGACCCGTTCGAGAACGCAGGCGCACAGTTATTAAAGGAAGTCGCCTCAAAAACGAACGACATCGCAGGCGACGGAACGACAACGGCAACGATTTTCTCACGCGCTATTATCCGCGAGGGCATGAAGAACGTAGCCGCAGGCGCAAACGGAATGTTAATGCGTCAGGGAATTGAAAAGGCTATTGACTTCGTTGTCAATGAACTCAAGAAGCAGTCAACGCCCGTCAAAGAGAAAGAAAAAATTGAGCAGGTCGCGTCAATTTCAGCGAACAATGCCGAAGTTGGAAAATTAATTTCAGACGCTATGGCGAAGGTCGGCGAGGACGGAGTTATCACGATTGAGGACAGCCAGACCGTCGGAACGACTCTTGAAATGGTCGAGGGACTTCAGTTTGACAAAGGCTATATCAGCCCCTACATGGTAACTGACAGCGAGAGAATGGAAGCTAACTTTGATGACGCTTATATTCTCATTCATGACGCAAAGATCAGCAACATTAAAGATTTACTGCCCGTCCTTGAGAAAGTTGTACAGACAGGCAAGCCGTTAGTAATCATTGCTGAAGACGTTGACGGCGAAGCTCTTGCGACGCTCGTTGTTAATAAACTTCGCGGAGTTATGCAGGTTGCGGCGGTCAAAGCACCGGGCTTCGGCGACAGACGCAAGGCAATGCTTCAGGATATTGCTATCGTAACCGGCGGTACGGTCATCAGTGAAGAGACCGGCATGAAGTTCGAGAACACGGAGCTTGACATGCTCGGAAAGGCCAAGAAAGTCAAGATTACAAAAGAAGACACAACAATCACGAACGGCGCGGGCGATTCAGCAAAGATTAAGGCACGTGCGGCGCAGATTAGACGCGAGATTGAAGACTCAACGTCAGATTACGACAAAGAGAAATTACACGAGAGACTTGCGAAACTCGTCGGCGGCGTTGCGGTTATTCAGGTCGGTTCAGCGACAGAGACAGAGCAGAAAGAACTCAAGCACCGCATTGAAGACGCTCTTAACGCAACAAGAGCGGCAGTTGAAGAAGGTATCGTAGCTGGCGGCGGCGTTGCAGCTCTTAACTGCGCGACAGCTCTTGAACCGTTCGTTGAAAAATTGACGGGCGATGTCAAGACAGGTGCAAGGATTGTCCTTGACGCTCTTAAAGCTCCGTTATATTTAATCGCAGAGAACGCAGGCTATCAGGGCGATGTTGTTGTCGAGAGAGTCAGAAGCGAGAAGATCGGACACGGCCTCAACGCTTCAACGGGCGAATATACCGACATGGTAGCGGCAGGAATTATTGACCCCGTTAAAGTTACTCGTTCAGCGTTACAGAACGCAGGCTCAATCGCGGCAATGGTACTTACCACTGAAGGCATCGTAGCCGACAAGCCCGAAAAGAAAGAAGCTGCTCCTGCAATGCCCGGCGGAATGGGCGGAATGGACGGAATGTATTAACAGGTAGGAGTTAGGAGTTAGCCTGCCTCTGCCTGACGGACAGACAGGTGCCGGACAGGCAGGGAGGTAGGAAGTAAAAGCCCGGCTCCTCAATCCCAAATAAATTAAGAAAATAAAAATCCCCGTGAGAATTTATCCCGCGAGGATTTTTTTATATGGCGGTCGCAGTTAAAAATTTTTCGCCGAAAATTTCAAATTTGTGCTTGCAAAATGAAAAAATTTAATTAAAATTTTCACTCATGACGTTTTTACTTACAGCGTTAAAAATTTTTTTATCTTAGTTTTAATAGGAGGACAGAGTTTTCACAAAATGCGCTTGACAAAAAGTAAACTTCGTGAAAAATTTTCACAGCACAGCACCTCTGATTGTCTTTTTTTTCGATTAAATTTCTTTCAAATCTGAATTTTTATCCCTGCGTAAGAAATAAATTTTTTGCTTTTCTGCTCACGTTGGCAATGGCGGTCGGGCTGTTGTCGGGGACGGCAAATGCGGCTGAGACATGGGGCGAGAATAAAACAATCTCCAGCACTCAACAGATTACCGGCGGTGTAAACGTTACTGCCGACATCACCCTGACAATCCCCACAGGTGTTACTCTGACCGTCAACGGCGTTATCAATGCGAACGGCAAGACCCTGACAGTTAGCGGCGACGGTACGTTGATTGTTAGGGGCACAAACGGCACAGACGGCACAGACAGCACAATCGCCACAGGCGGCGGTTACGGCTTCACTGGAAACATGATTGTCAATGGTACTACTGTTGTTCAGGTAACTGGCGGCAATGGCGGCAATAGCAGCAACAGCACTGGCGGCAAGGGCGGCTATGGCATTTCCGGAAACATCACCGTCAATAGCGGTTCAGTTGAAGTAACAGGCGGCAAGGGCGGCGATGGCAGCAATGGCAACAATGGCGGCAGTGGCGGTAACGGTATTTACGGAAATATCACCGTCAGTAGCGGTTCAGTTAAAGTAACAGGCGGCGACGGCGGCAATGGCTATAGCGTCAACGGCGGTAACGGCGGCAATGGCGGCAAAGGCATTTCCGGAAACATCACCGTCAATAGCGGTTCAGTTAATGCAACAGGCGGCAAAGGCGGCAATAGCGGCAACGGCAAAGGCGGCGATGGCGGCAACGGCATTCAAGGAAATATCACCGTAAATAGCGGTTCAGTTAAAGTAACAGGCGGCTATAGAGGCAATGGCGGCACTGGCTCCAATGGCAGCAACGGTCAAGCTGTAGCAGGAACAATCACCGCTTCAAAGGCTCAGGAAAGCGACGACGGCAGCACTTGGACGCCTCTTTCCGGACCAGGAAAACGATACGTTAAAATCGAAATTACTCCCGTAACAGGTGTGTCCCTCGACAAGACCGCAATTACTAATTTACCCTTAGGCGATACGGTAACGTTGACAGCAACCGTCAGCCCTGACAATGCCACAAGCAAGGCCGTAACATGGACGACGAGCGATGAAAATATAGTATCAGTTGACCAAAGCGGAGATGTTACGGCAATGGGAGTCGGAACGGCAACGATCACAGCAACGGCCACCAACGGAACAACCGCAGCATCAGACGACAAAACAGCAACGTGTACAGTTACGGTAATAAAAAATCCCACGATTACATTTGACGCTAACGGCGGTTCGGGCTCAATGAATGTGCAGACAATTTCTTATGATGTAGCAACGACCTTGACGGCAAACGCTTTCACCCGCACGGGCTACACCTTTAACGGCTGGAATACGAAAGCCGACGGCACGGGAACAAGTTATGCGGACGGAGCTTCAATCAAATTAACCGCAGATACAACGCTTTATGCACAGTGGACGGCGAACACCTACACCGTTAAATTTAACGGCAACGGCGGCACGGGCTCAATGAGCGATCAGGTTTTTACTTACGACACCGAAGGAACATTGAGCGATAATAAATTCACTCGTGCAGGTTATACTTTTAACGGCTGGAAGGACAATGACGGCAACAAAACTTATAATGACGGTGCGTCTGTCAAGAATCTCACGGCAACGAACGGCGCAGCAATAACTCTTTATGCTCAATGGAAAGTTAATCAATACACGCTGACGTTTAACACAAACGGAGGCTCTGCAATTTCAGCAATAACGCAGGATTACGGCACAGCAGTAACTGCTCCGGCAAATCCGACTAAAGAAGGCTATACGTTCAACGGCTGGGACAAAGAAATTCCCTCGACAATGCCTGCTGAAAATTTGACCTTCACAGCTCAATGGAAAGAAAACGAAAAAACGCCGGACACAGACCCAGAATCTGACGATAAACAAGCAACTGAAGAGTCAGCAGACAAAACGCCTGAAAGCAAAACTGCGAACGCTGAAGCAGTTTCAACAATGAGCAATGAAGAATTAAAACAGACTTTTGAGAATAAAACTGCAATCACTCTCACAGGCAACATCAGTAACGAGAATTTATCTTCAGTCATTGAAAAAATTGCGAATGTTACGGAAGTTAAGACGCTGGATTTGTCGAAACTTGGAGGCGTTACCGAAGTCAAGCTGAAAGAGACTACCGCTGTGGAAACACTAAGCGTTGCGGGAAACCAAACGATAACAAAAGTCGAAGTTCAAAATAACACGTCATTGAAGTCAATCAATTTATCTTCAAGCAAAGTAGAAACGATTGACGCTAAGGGCTGTACTGAATTAACGGAGGTTATTTTAACGAGCTGCGACGAGCTTCAGAAACTTGATGTCAGTGAAACTCTGATAACAAAACTTGACACTAGCAACTGTGAAAAACTTTCATCAATTAACTGCAACTCATGCGATATTTCGGAACTAAATATTGACGGCTGTAAAAAACTTGCTGACTTGAACTGCGCGAATAATAGCTTAACGAGGCTCGATGTGTCGGGCTTTGCGTTAAACAGTCTTGAATGTGAGCATCAAACAGTAAAAGGCTTCATAAAAAGAGCGTCATTTAACATTCTTGATATTTTATTGAGAAGGCTTGAGGCGTTCGTAACGTCTGACGCAAATGATGATTCAGGTTACGTTGCCAACGTCAAAGATATTAAGGGCGTTGACGAAAACGGCAATGAATTTTCACCGGCAAGCTACAAAGAAGAGACAGGCGAAGTTGTATTTTCAAAAGCTCCTGCGAACATAAAATACAATTACATAACAGGCTTTTCTGATATAAGCATGGACGTAACGGTCGAGACCAGCGGCGAATCACAGCAAATTAATTCTCTCGGCAGCAGCGGCGGAGGCTGTGATATGGGCTTTGCGGGGCTTGGTGTCTTGGCTCTTGCATTAACATTCATGAAAAAAAATCACTCAAAGTAAAAAGTTAAAGTTAGGAATTAATACTCCTACCTCCTACTTCCTACCTCCTAACTCCTACCTCTTACTTGCTTTCCCTGCTTGCTGTGATTAAACGAAATTATTAATTAAAAAATAACGGGCGCATTTCATTTAAGAGGTGCGCTCTTTTTTTTGCGTTATAATTTTTCATAATTTTTAATTTTTTTCAGAAGGGAAGAAAAATATTTTGCAGCAGCTTTACGCATCGTGGCGCATGTCATATATCGAAGCTCCCAAGCATGAGGGCTGTATCTTCTGCGATTTTCCGGCAGAACATAAAGACGACGAGCATTTTATCGTTCACAGGGGAAAAACCTGCTTCGTAATTATGAATTTATATCCTTATAATCCCGGACATTTAATGGTCATTCCGTACAGGCATACAAATATTTATGAAGAGCTGACGGACGAAGAGGCTCTCGAAATGCACAAACTGACTTCAAAAGCCGTGCGCGTCTTGAAAAAAGTCATGAACCCGGCCGGCTTCAACATGGGAATAAATTTAGGAGAGACCGCCGGAGCAGGAGTTGCCGGTCATCTTCACAGACACATAGTACCGCGCTGGAACGGCGATAATAATTTTATGCCGGTGCTTGGAGATACGCGGGTTTTGTCCGACGCTATCGAAAACTCGTGGCGGCGTATTAAAGAAGTTTGGGATCAAGAAAGCGAATAGCAGGCAGGAATTAGGAGGCAAGGATGAAAACTTTTCTCCTTATTCCCGAAAAATCCGTAACTTACGAAGAAAAAATAAAACGCTCGGTTTTTATTGCGTCGCTTGAGCCGTGCAATAATGAGAACGAAGCAAGAAATTTTTTGGCACGGATAATCTCTCAGCACCGGGACGCTACTCACAACTGCCGGGCATATATTATTGACGGCGTTGAATATTCTTCAGACGACGGCGAACCTTCGGGCACAGCAGGCAAACCGATTTTGAACGCGATAAAAAAATCCGGGCTTGAGAACGTAATGATTATAGTTACAAGGTATTTCGGAGGGGTCAAGCTCGGAACACGAGGGCTTATTGACGCTTACGGCGGAGTTTCTGAAAAGGCTCTCGAAATGGCTGGAAGGGTCGAAAAAATTTTAACGAAGCCGATAAAAATTTCGCTCGAATATAATTCGATGGGAATGATTACAAAAATTTTAGACGCTCACGGCGCAAAAAATCTTCAGTGGGAATATGCTGAAGACGTGAAAGTTAAGGCCGATATACCCGTCAATTTTTTTGAAAATCTTGTGAATGAGTGTGAGGAACTCAAAGCAAGAAAACTTATTAAAGAAAGGACATGAAATACTTTGCAGGACTTCACGAATTTAGCATTGAAGAATTTGATACAAATAGCAATCGACAGCGGCGCAAGCGACATTCATATAAGTTCCGGGACTTTGCCGGCTCTGCGCGTACACGGAGAATTAAATTACGTAAAATCATCTGAAATTTTCACGAGGGAAGCCCTTGAAAAATTTATCAATGAAATTTTGACATCGGCACAGCTCGAAAAATTTATCCGCACCGGCGATTTAGATTTTGCTTTCACGTTCGGCGCACAGCGTTTCAGAGGGAGCCTTTACCGCGAAATGCGCGGCTTGTCTTTAACATTCAGGCTTGTCCCTTCGGTAATCCGCTCTCTTGATGAGCTTGGCCTGCCGGAAATCTTAAAGACAATGGCATATAAACATCGCGGATTATTTTTAGCAACAGGCCCGACCGGTCACGGAAAAAGCTCAACGCTTGCGGCAATCATCAGCGAAATTAATCGCAATATAAAATCTCACATAGTTACGATAGAAGACCCGATAGAGTATGTTCACACGCCTGCGCTGTCGGTCATTCATCAAAGAGAAGTCGGAGCGGACACGGAAAATTTTGCATCGGGCATTAGGCACGTTCTGCGCCAAGACCCTGACGTTATTATGATAGGAGAAATGCGCGACCTTGAAACAATTTCAGCGGCAATCACGGCGGCAGAGACGGGGCATTTAGTTTTCGGCACTCTTCACACTCAGGACGCTTCGCAGTCTATTGAAAGAATTGTCGATGTTTTTCCGCCTCATCAGCAAAATCAAATTAGGCTTCAGCTCTCGTATACTTTGCTTGGAATTTGTTCACAGCAGTTAATACCTACGCAGGGAGTTAAAGGCCGTGTGTGCGCTACGGAAATTTTGATTACGACTCCGGCAGTACGCTCTTCAATCCGCGAGGGAAAAATAAGCAGTATAAGAAATGCAATGCTTACGGGAATGTCCTTCGGTATGCACACTATGGAGCAGGATTTGTCGCGGCTGTTCCGTGAAGGCAGAATTTCTCAAAGCACCGCAAAAGATTTTGCCTACGACAGGACGGAAATAGAAAGATTAATAAGCACGACTATTTAAGATATAATCAGCTCACCGCAATTTAATTTTCTTATACGAACGGAGGTTTTTTTCTAATGGCATTATTTGCGCGTGATAAAAATCTTGCTATGGAGCTTGTGCGCTCCGCAGAAGCCGCTGTAATGGCATCGGGCCGCTGGTTTGGTCTCGGCGATAAAAACGAGGTTGACCGCGCCGCAGTTGAGGCAATGCGCTATGTTCTTCATGGTGTCGCAATGCGCGGCGTTGTAGTAATCGGCGAGGGAGAAAAGGACGAAGCCCCGATGTTATTCAACGGCGAAGAGGTCGGAACAGGCGAAGGCCCGGAAATGGATATCGCTGTCGATCCCATTGACGGCACCCGCTTAATGGCTCAAGGCCAGCCCGGGGCAATAAGCGTAATTGCAGCCGCTCCGCGTCATTCAATGTTCAGCCCCGATAATTTATTTTATCTCAATAAAATTGTAACGGGCCCTGAGGCCGCAAATTATATTGACATTCAAGCTCCCATTGAGTTTAACGTCAGGATTGTTGCAAAGGCGAAGGGCAAAGCAATTCATGAAACAACGGTTGTAATGCTCGACAGGCCGAGAAATAATGAAATGCTTGCAAAAGTACGCGCTATGGGCGCACGAATAAGACTAATAGGCGACGGCGACGTTGCAGGCGCGTTAATGACATCGCTGCCCGGTCATGAAACTGCTGATTTACTGCTTGGCATCGGAGGCTCTCCGGAAGCTGTAATAACCGCGTGCGCTATGAAATGTCTCGGAGCTAATATGCAGTGCCAGCCCTATTTCAGAAATGAGGACGACGAAGCAAGGGCAAGGGAACGCGGCCTCACACGCGACACTGTTTTAACGATTGATGATTTAGTGAAAAGCGATAATGTTTTCTTTGCGGCGGCTGGAGCCTCTGACGGAGATTTATTGCAGGGCGTTCACTATCACGGCGAGCATATCGAGACTAATTCGCTTTGCATGAGGGGAAGTTCCGGAACTATAAGATTTATTTCTGCTGTACATTCACAAAAAAAACTTGCGGAAATGGGCGGAAATATTGCCTATGACCCGACAGTAAAAGAGGAGCTTGGTTTATAAAATGAATTTGATTAGCGCACTTACTGAATGGCTCGTGAGTACGATCGGGAGCATGGGCTATACGGGAATAATATCGTTGATGTTTCTTGAGTCTTCTTTCTTTCCTTTTCCAAGCGAGGTCGTAATGCCCCCTGCCGGTTATCTTGCGTGGAAGGGCGAAATGTCATTGACGCTCGTGTTAATTTCCGGGATTGCCGGGAGCCTTTTGGGTGCTCTGTTTAATTATTGGGTCGCCGTGAAATTCGGACGGCCGTTTTTTTTGCGCTACGGAAAATATTTTTTCATATCCCCCGAGTCCATTCAAAAGGCCGATGACTTTTTCAAGAAGCACGGACACATAAGCACATTAGTCGGCAGACTGCTGCCCGTCATAAGACAATATATTTCACTTCCTGCCGGCATTGCAAGAATGCCCATGAAAACTTTTATGCTTTTCACGACAATAGGCGCGGGCTCTTGGGTTTTTGTTTTGACGTTCGCAGGCTATTTACTCGGAGAGCATCAGGAATTATTAAAAGAATATCTGCACGTAATAACTTTAGGCTGTGTCGCGGCGGCTTTTATAATCGGCGGAGCTTATTACGTATTTATTAAGAGGAGAAAAAAATCATGAGCGGCATTCTTGGCGTAACGCTTCGAGGAATGGAAGCCCTTTCGGTTGAGGTTGAAGTCGAAATTACTGGAGGGCTTTTTAATATTTCGATAGTGGGTATGCCCGACGTTGCAATCAGGGAATCACGCGAGAGAGTCCGTGCGGCTCTTCGTTCGCTGGGACTTACATTAAAGGGGCGAATATCCGTCAATCTTGCTCCGGCTGATATTCCAAAAGAGGGCGCGTTGCTTGATCTTCCGATAGCTTTAGGAATGATGAAGTCTGCCGGAGTCCTCAAGAACTGCCCGAAAGCTTTATACATGGGCGAGCTTGCACTTGACGGAAGATTAAGAAGAGTGCGCGGTGCCGTTCCTGCGGCGTTCTTAGCAAGAGAGCTAAATATTCCGCTTTATGTTCCTGTTGAAAATGCCGAAGAAGTGGCTTTAGTTCAAGGTGTCGAAGCTTACTGCGCCGACAATCTGTCAGAACTTGCAATGATGCTGACGGGTGCTGAAAAGCCGCGTCCCGTTCCGCCTGCTTATATCCCGGACTTAAATATTAATGCCGACCCGGATTTTGCAGATATTAAAGGGCAGGCCGCTGCAAAGAGAGCAGCAGAGATCGCAGCTGCGGGCCATCATAATTTATTATTAGTGGGCTCTCCGGGCAGCGGAAAGACTCTAATCGCAAAAGCACTAGCAGGAATTTTGCCGCCACTGAGCGATGAGGAACTGGTCGAGACTCTTTTGGTGCGCAGTACGCTCGGACTTGACACGAAGCCGACACGCGAGAGACCTTTTAGAACAGTTCACTTTACAGCAAGCACCGTCTCAATATGCGGCGGAGGAAATAATCTGCGTCCCGGCGAAGTTTCTCTAGCTCATCGAGGCGTTTTGTTTTTAGACGAATACACGGAATTTAGGCGAGACTTAACAGAAAGTCTGCGTGCTCCTATTGAGGACGGCTTTATAACGGTGAGCAGGGCATCAGGAACCGTGAAATATCCTTCGCGTGTTTTATTAGTATTGGCAGCTAATCCATGCGCCTGCGGCTATTACGGCGACCCCGTCATGAAGTGCAAATGCTCAGCTCTCGACATTGAAAGATATAAAAGAAAATTATCAGGCCCGATAATGGACAGAATTGATTTACAGATAAATGTGCCTAGATTAACGCCCGAAGAATTATTATCTATCACAAGCAAAGGCGGTGCGCCTGAGCCAAGCTCGACAATAAGGGAGCGCGTAGTTAAGGCTAGGAAAATTCAGTTAGAACGCTGGAAAGAATATAATTTAACGTGCAACGCCGAAATTCCTGAGAAACTCGTTAAAAAATGCCTCACCCTTCAAGAGGATACAAGAAATTATCTTGCGACTATGGCTGCAAAAATAAATTTATCTGGAAGAGGCTTGAGCCGGGTCTTGAAGGTCTCGCGGACCATAGCAGACTTGGCCGGAGAAGAAATAATTTCTAAAAAGCATTTAGCTGAAGCCTTAATGTACCGCCAAGAACATTGAAAAAATTAGGGGTGAAAATTTTTGCGTTCACTCCTAATTAATTAATGTTAATTAATATTCGTTGTCGTCATCGTCTTCATCGTCGTCTTTTTTCTTTTTTTGCTTCTTTGATTCTTTTACAACAAATTTTCCGCTTATCCAGCCGGTCGGTAAAAAGAACCCGATGAACACACCTATTAAACTGATTCTTGTTCGGCTCGGGCCGTCTCGGAAGTCAGGCGGCATCGCCGGATCTACTACCGTTATTGTTGAGAAGTCTGAAATTTCTCCAAGCCTTGCCGATTCAAACTGGCTGAACATAAATTCATATTTAGCTTCGGCAACTTTCAAAGCTCTCAAGTAATGCTGATATTCGACGCTGATTTCAGGAATTTCTCCGACTGATATCATAGTATTTTTATTTTCGTTCGTCAGGGGTACGGCTCTCCCTGTGTCTGTACGCTTCTGTTCCTCTTCGAGTTTGCTGAGTTCCTTTTGCATCGCGGAGAGTTCCGACTGTGCTAATTTAAGCATGGGATTATCACGACGCGCATAACTTTTCATTGATGATATTTCGATATTTTTTGCCGCTATCTGCGAACGAAGATTTTTTATTGCATCAAGCAGTGCCTTAGCCTGTTCTTCCATGACGATAACGCCGCTTGACTGTTGATACTTCATCATGGCCTCTTCTGCGTCGGAGAGTTCTTTCTGAACTTCCATAAGCTGAGTTTCATAAAAAGCTCTTTTCTGTTGGGCCTGCGATAAAGACATCTCCGTCATTTTTTTCTGAAGTTCATCAATAAAAGCGTTGACGATATCGGCGGCCTTTTGAGGATCTTTATCGACATATGAGAGCGTTATTATGCCGCTTCCTTTCGTGTCGCTTTCAGCCTCAAAATTTTTTAGAACGGCCTTTCTTGCGTTAATGCGATATTCCTGCTTCATTTCTTCCATTAAGTTAAACTTATCTATAATCGCATCGACGACTGAATTTCCCTTCATAACGTCAATCATGACGGCCCCAGAGCCGCCTGCGCCTTCGGGGACTGATATTCCCATCATGCTGGCAATTCCGCCGTACTGCGACATAAGCCCGGAGAGTCTTCCGCCGCCTCCGCCTCCTCCTGCAGGCATTATTCTTGCTTCTGCCTTATAAATAAACGGCAGTTGAAGAGCGTAAGCAGCTCCGAGCCCGCCTCCGATTATCATCAAAAATAATATGAGCCATTTCTTTTTCCAGATAGCTTTGAAAAGTTCAATTAAATCTATTTCAACTTCATCTTCGTCATTATAGCGGGGCTGTTGAACGTATATATACTGTGGCTGCTGCTGAGGTAAATTATTTTCCGACATCTATTAAATCAAATTCCCTTCATGTAAAAATTTTTTTCAATAATATCACAAAGAGAGTTAGTGGTTAGGAGTTAGGAATTAAAAAATTAAAGCTCGTACAAAAATTTTATGCAGGCATCGCTCAGGGCCTTGAGGCTTGATACCTGACGCTCTAAAGGCAGGCCGGAGGCTTCGTAAGCTAACGGAAGTTCCGTGCAGCCCATTGTTACAGGGACATCGCGCTCGTGCCAAAGTTCATTGACAACACCGCGCATAATTTCGCCTGCGGTTTTCATTTCGCCCGATTTTACGTAGCGTATGCAGGATTGAATTTTTTCCTGCTGGTCTTCCGAAGGCTTTAAGAAATGATAACGCTTCTCCGCCGCACATGACGGATATATTAAACTTTTTTGAGTTCCGTCGGTTGCCAAGAGCCACGAACAATTTCCCTTGCTCAATTCTTTTGCGGCATCGACTGTAACTTCAACGATATGAATCAACGGCACGGGAATTTCACCGCGAAATCTGTCAATGAAATAATGCGCCGTGTTGCATGGAACTGCGAGGACATCTGCTCCCCATTCGACGAGCTGTAACAAATTTTTTCGGATCACAGGCAGAGGATCAGGGCCAAGCCCCATTAAACCATCGCTGCGGTCGGGCGTGTCAGGGTCAGAGAGCATTATTATTTTCGGGTGCTGTGAATCGTCCTTCGCCGGAGCATCACGCGCTAAAATTCTTAGAAATTCAGCGCAGGCCGCCGGACCCATTCCTCCGAGTACGCCTAAAATTTTTTCCGGGCGTGTCAGCATATAAAAAACTCCCTTCATGTTTTAAATTTATTTTTTGGATTAGTGAAAAAATTATACGTTAATTTTTATGATTTTTGTTTGGAAATCTTTTTTCAAGAAAAATTTTTAAGTGTGAAATTGCATAATTAATATCTTTCGGCAAATCCTCCGGTGCGTCTGTCATTAATTTTTCTAGTTCGTCATCAGAAACTCCTGTGCATTTATTAATTTTTGGGTCTGAAAGAGATTTTTTATTTTTATTAATTTCTTCCGGCTGTTCAAAAGTAATATTTAGATTAAATTCTCCGTCAGACTCGTAATCAAAACGCAATAAAGCCCTCAAAATATTTCCTTTCATTTTTGCTAACATGTCGTAGGCTTTTTTGTTGTCAACTGCGACTGAAATTTCATTTATGCCGAGATTATAAGGCGTTGAGTGACGGGCAAGCGCGGGACTGACCACACTCGCCCATGATTTTTTCAGAGATTCGAGAATCTTTACGCGCTTTGCCGCTTGGGGAAATAAAATTTCCGCGTCTAAAGAAAATTTTCCGTCCTCATTAAGCATTTTTTATTTTTCTTTGTTTTTAGTTCGTTCGCTGCGTGAAAGAATTACCGAAATTAATTGCACGTCCGCAGGAGTTACTCCGGAAATTCTCAAAGCGTGGCCAAGCGAATCGGGTCTGAAATGTTTTAATTTTTGAAGGCTCTCGGCTCTCAAGCCGACGACATCATCATAATTAAAATCTTCGGGAATTTTTGCGCCGTCGAGATTTTTCATTTTTTCCGCAACTCTTGCTTCCCTTTCAAGATAGCCGGTGTAGCGCAATTCTGTTTCTATGTGCGAAATTTCTTCGGAAGTTAAAATTTTTTCACTCGGCGAAATTTTTGATATAAGCCCGTAATTAACTCCGCGATGTTTTAAGAACTCCGCAAGCGTCATGGTGTCCGCTAAAATTTCTGATTGATATTCTTCGCAAAGTTCTTTTATTTTTTCTGACGGTGAAATTTTTTGGGATTTTAACCGCGAAATTTCTTGAGCTTCGTTATTAAATCTTCTCTCTAAAAATTCCCATTTAGCGTCATCAATCAATCCTGCCCTGCGTCCGTATTTTGAAAGTCTGTGCGCTGCATTGTCCCACCGCAATAATAATCTATGCTCGCAGCGGCTCGTCAGCATTCTGTAGGGTTCGTCGGTGCTTTTCGTTGTTAAGTCGTCAACGAGAACTCCCAAATAACCTTCGTCGCGTCCCAAAATCAGCGGCTCTTTCTCAAGCACGTACATAGCCGCGTTAATTCCTGCTAAAAGTCCCTGAGCGGCTGCCTCTTCATAGCCTGATGTCCCGTTGACTTGGCCTGCGCAGAAAAATCCGGGAATATTTTTATTTTCGAGAGTGTGTTTTAATTGATCCGGCAATAAATAAATATATTCAATTCCGTAGCCGGGTTTTATTATTTTTGCGTGCTCACAGCCCGGCAAAGAATGAATCATTTTAACTTGAACGTCATAGGGCAGACTTGTTGAAAAATTCTGCACGTAAACTTCATTCGTATTTAACGACACCGGCTCAAAAACTATAGGGTGCGTGATGTGGTCGGGGAAGCGCAGAAATTTATCCTCTATCGAAGGACAGTAGCGCGGCCCGTGTGCTTTAACGTCGCCCGTAACAAGAGGAGAACGTTTTATATTTTGCGACAAAATTTCGTAAGTCTCTTCCGTCGTCCGCGAAAAATAACAAGCATATTTTGACGGATCGTAAATTTTTCCTTCGCCCCATAAATCAAAACATAACGGCTCTTTTTCAGATAACTGCGGCACAGCCCGTGATAAATCTATCGTATTAATATTTAATCGCGGTGTTGTATCCGTTCGCATGAGGCCGGTCTTAATTCCTAAATTCTCTAAAGATTTCGGGAGGCTTTCGGAATTATTCTGCCCCATTGGACCGGACTTGAAAGACTTATCGCCGACAAAGACGCGCCCGTTCAAATAAACTCCTCCGCATAAAACTATAGCTTTCGCGTCATATTTTGCCCCGTGCCGGGTGAGAACGCCGGAAATTTTTCCGCTTGACGTTAAAATTTCTATGGCCTCGTCCTGATTAATTTCTAAATTTTCTTGAGTCGTCAATAATTTTCTGTAGTAAGTCCCGTAAAGTCCCGGATCGCATTGCGCCCTCAAAGCCCTGACTGCCGCGCCCTTTGAAGTGTTCAGCCAGCGTATCATTAACGTTGAAGCGTCTGCCGCACGAGCCTGTTCTCCTCCCAATGCGCTGACCTCGCGGACTAAATGTCCCTTAGCCGGCCCGCCTATTGAAGGGTTGCACGGCATTAAAGCGGTGTTATCGACGCTTAAATTCAGCATCAAAGTTTTACAGCCTGCCCTCGAACTTGCGAGAGCCGCCTCACAGCCGGCATGACCTCCGCCGATCACGATAACATCATAAAAATCATAAAACAGAAAAAATCCCCTCCTTAAATTTTATTTCAATTATAAACTCGCGAGCATAAAAGTAGTTACAAAAAACCGCCGGTCTCCCGACGGCTCTTTAATTTCTAAAAAATTCACTATTCCTTAAAAATATCTTTGCTCTGAAGAAATTTTTCCTTCTTCTTAAAATCTCTGGGCTTGCGGTTATTAGGCGCGTTCCAAATGCGTCTGTCCCCCGGTGCCTCCTTAGGTTTAGGCTCGGTCTTTGGCCTAAATGCATCAGAACCGGTCCCGGCAGGAATTAAATGCCCTATTATGACATTTTCTTTCAGACCGCTTAACGGATCAAGCTCGCCTTTAACTGCCGCACCGGCTAAGACTTGGGCAGTCTGCTGGAACGAAGCAGCACTCAGGAAACTATCGGTAGCCAATGCCGCCTTAGTGATGCCGTGAATGAAGGGTTTGCACTCAGGAAGCTCGCGGAACTTCTGAACGAAAGTATATTCTCTTATCATATGACAGACTTCCATTCTTGATGTCGCTGCCCTGATGTAAATATCAACAGGATTTTCGGCCATAAGTTCCTCAATAATTTTTCCTTTAAGTTCAAGTCCGCCATAAAATTTAGGCAAAGGCTCTGGAATTTCTTCGGTCTCTCCTGATTCCTTCGTTTCTTCAGATTCTTTATTCTCTTCTGATGTTTCCGTTTTGGCTTCAGAATTTTCTGCGGCAGGCTCAGTCGTTTCCGCAGGAGCTTCAGATACTTCAGAGGCTTTGCTCTCACTGTCCTGCGCAGTCTGTTCGCTCTGAATTTCCTGATTTCCGCTGGCCTCGACATTTGCAGCTTCAGCTTCTGTTTCAGTTTTAGCTTCTTCTGTCTCTGTCTCCGCAGGGGTTTCCTCTAAAATTTCCGGCTCCGGGATTTCCGGGAAAACAGCTTTAACGAGAATTTTATTTCTAAGTTTAGGCGTGATAGCTTTCGTCATTATTTCAACACGTCTTAAAATAATCGTTGCCTCGCTGTCTTCAACTTCAATTTCTTCTATGCTTCCGTCTGCTATAGCGTCAATGACTTCCTCGCTGACATAGCGGCCTGCTGCCTCGCCGTTCTCATAAATTTCTCTGCCGAGCAAATCTTTATCCATGAGGAATTTTTTAACGGCTTCGGCTACGTTGATATGCTCAACGGAACTCCAGACTTTTACGTCCCTCGTACCGCAGTTCACTATTTTTTCAGCGTAAACCTCATCGATAAAAGTGTCATGAGGAACAGCTATTCTAGTTCCTACGGTAACGTCTTCAGCGCACCATTTTACATTCGTTATAGAATTTAGCAAATCCCTGTCCCTGACACGAATAATCGAAGGCGGCATGGCCGTAATGCGTTTCAAATCGATAGGCCCGAGCTTAGTTCCCTTGCTCATACTGCCTTTTTGCATTTTTACGGCGCGTACAAGTCTCATGCCGAGAAGTTTTTTTCTGAAGGTCGTTTTTCCAATCATAACGTCAACTTCAATGCCTTGATGTTCAACGGTGAACATTTTTACTTCTACGCCCGGTGTCAATAATTTTGTAATTGTTTCTTTCGTGAGAGGCTGCCCGACAGCTTCAACAATGCCCTCTTCTGGTTTATCAATAGCTAAAAGAGTATCTCCGGCAAATCTCTGTACGGTATTATTAGTCCTGTTGTGGTTGTCATGCCTAATATCCCTTTCGATTTTTTTAACATCATCTTCCCAGACCATATCACCCGCAACAAAATTAGTGTCGCCTTCCTCAATAACTTTGACTTTGTTAAGCGGAGCAACTTTTCGCAGAATAACTTCAATGTGTTTATTATTAATGCTGACACCTTGAGAGTTATATACGTTTTGAATTTCATCGACTAACATTCTCTGCACCGCGTCAATTCCGCTGACCTCGAGTAATTGCTGAGGGTCTATGCTTCCTTCAGTCAGAGCCGTAAGTTTTTCGACTTCCATTCCGATTTCAATTCCTTCTTTGATTTCCTGGCCGGAAGGAATTGCATGAGTGAGCGTATTGCCTTCGTCGTCCTCTACAATTACTTTGCGCTTGCCTTCGGTAACTATATCTTTTATATGACCGTCGAGCCCTGCAAGAATACAGACCTTTCTCGGCCTTCTTACTTCAAACAACTGCTCAATTCTTGGAAGACCCTGCGTAATATCTTCAGCCGAACGGACTCCGCCCGTATGGAACGTTCTCATCGTGAGCTGGGTGCCGGGTTCGCCGATCGACTGAGCCGCAACAACTCCAACGGCCTCGCCGATAGGAACAAGTTTACGCGATGATAAGTCATGACCGTAGCACTTCTGGCACACGCCTTTTTTCAAGTCGCACGCAAGGGGGCTTCGTACCCACACTTCATCAAAACCGGCAGCCTCAATTTTTTTCGCTATAGCTTCCGTGATAATCTCTCCGGATTTGATAAAAACTTCTCCGTCTTTTTCAATGTCATTCAAGGCAGTACGTCCGGCAATTCTTTCGGCTATGCCGATCATTACTTTTCCTTCGCTCAAAAGAGGCTGAATACAAATTCCCTTCTGAGTTCCGCAGTCATGTGCTGTGATGATTAAGTCCTGAGCAACGTCAACAAGCCTTCGCGTTAAATATCCTGATTTTGCTGTTCTTAAAGCAGTGTCGGCAAGTCCCTTTCTTGCGCCGTGAGTCGAAATGAAATACTCAAGCATATTCATTCCCTCGCGGAAATTTGCCGTAATCGGGTAGTCAATCGTCTTTCCTGTAGGGTCGGCCATAAGACCTCTAATGCCGGCCATTTGTCCCATTTGACCTAACGAACCTCGCGCTCCGCTTTCGACCATCATTCGGACGGGGTTATCAAGGCTCATATGCTCTTTTATTTTTTCGGCTATATTGCGCGTTGCATCTCCCCATAGCTTGCTTTTCTGGTCTAAATATTCGTCATGAGTTAATAAACCCATTTCGTAATTTTCTTTTGCTATGTCGTCTTCGGCCTGAGTCTCCTGCGTGATTATTGTTTTTTCGTCAGGTATCCTGACTGCCTGAACGCCGAAACTAATTCCGCTTCTTGCCGCCCAGTGATAGCCGAGCGATTTAATCTGATCAAGCATTTCAACAACGCCGGGGCGGTCAACTTTATCATAAGCGTCGTCGAGAAGTTTTCCGATTTTCTTTTTGCCAAGCTGTTCATTAACAAAGCGCAGGGTCTTCGCGATTTTGTCATTGAACATTACACGGCCCGGACTTGTCTCAAAAAATACAATATGCGGCTCGCCTTCAACGTCCTCAGGGCCGTTTACAATTACAGCGTCATTGCCTTTCGTGTATTTTCTGCGGCCTTTAGGATAGCCCCAAAGCTCCGGATTTTCTTTCAGCCATATCCTTGCGTTTACGTGGACAGTGCCGTGAGAAATCGCCGACAAAACGTCTTCCATGCTAGTGAAGCACATTCCGTCGCCTTTTAAGCCTTCGCGCATGTCAGTCAGATAATAAACGCCCAAAACTATATCCTGAGTAGGAGTTACGACGGGACGGCCGCTGGCCGGTGAGAGCAGATTATTTGCCGATAACATTAACAATCTCGCTTCAGCCTGCGCTTCAATGCTTAAAGGAACGTGAACAGCCATTTGATCGCCGTCAAAGTCCGCGTTAAAAGCTGTGCAGACCATCGGGTGAAGTCGTATAGCCTTCCCTTCCATTAAGACCGGCTCAAATGCTTGAATACCAAGTCTGTGCAGAGTAGGGGCGCGGTTTAACATAACGGGGTGGTCTTTGATGATGTTCTCAAGAATTTCCCAGACCTCCGCGCCGCTCTTCTCGATTCTTCTTTTCGCGTGCTTGACGTTCAAAGCCATTCCGCTTTCAACAAGCCTGCGGATTACAAACGGCTTGAAAAGTTCTAACGCCATCTGCTTGGGAAGTCCGCACTGATAAATTTTTAACTGCGGCCCGATAACGATAACCGAACGCCCTGAATAGTCAACGCGCTTTCCTAATAAATTCTGACGGAAGCGGCCCTTCTTGCCCCGTAATAAATCAGTGAGGCTCTTCAGCGGCCTGTTGCCTGCTCCGAGAACTGCCTTGCCGACCCTGCCGTTATCAATCAGAGCGTCAACACATTCCTGCAACATTCGTTTTTCATTTCTGACGATAATTTCAGGAGCGTTGAGATCCTGCAATTTCTTTAATCTATTATTTCTATTTATGACGCGGCGGTATAAATCATTCAAATCGCTTGTTGCAAAGCGTCCGCCGTCAAGCTGGACTAACGGTCTTAAATCCGGCGGAATTACCGGCAGAACGTTCAAAATCATTGACTGCGGCTTTGACTCGCTCTTTCTGAAATCTTCAACAACCTGAAGACGCTTTATTAATTTTCTCTTTTTCTGTCCGGTAGTGTCGGCAATCTGTTCCCTTAAAGAATCAGCGAGCAGATCTAAATCAAGTTTGCGGATTAATGACTGAACACCGTCAGCACCTATACCGGCAGTAAATTTTTCGTCATAAAGTCTGCAAATTCTCTGCTGATGCTCAAAAATTACATCGCCCTGATTAAACGGCGACATTCCTGCTTCAATGACTAAATGATTGGGATCATCAATAACTTTTTCATGGCGCATGACCCTGAATTTTCCGGGATACTGCTGCTCAAGCGTAGTAAGTTCGCTGCGCGATAAAATCTGTCCTTTCACATAAGGCAGCTTAACCGCGCCGGTAACGATAAAAGCATCACTGTTACCGACCTTTGCGCGTTTGGCATCGTCATCGGCCTGTGAGGCAGGAACAATCGCGCCGGCATCAAGTCCTAATTCGTCATCATCTTCACTCAAGACGAAAGCGGGCTCGACCTTCAGACTATCATCGCCGTAATCAGTTTTGAATTTTGCCACTTGAGTAGCTGAAATTATATCGCCGACGTTTACGGGAACGTTTTCAATTCCGTCAAGCTGAAAAGCTTCTTCGTATTCAAAACCTACGGGCTGGTAATGCGCATGAATTTTTAACTCGCTGTCAAAAATAACCGAACCCTTCTCGATAATGTCAGGCCGTGCAGTTGCTGTAACTTTATAGCCTTTTTCAGTCTTTCTTGAAGGAGCGAAATAAATAACTTTTTCTAAATCCTTCGCGCTTGTGCCCAGTAAGAGGCTCAAACGGCTGGGAATGCCCCTTAAATACCATATATGAACGACGGGGACAGCTAAATCGATGTGTCCCATTCTTTCGCGTCTTACTCTGTTGTCAGTAACTTCAACGCCGCAATGCTCGCATACAACGCCCTTAAATTTTGGCCCTGAGCGTTTATATTTTCCGCAGCGGCATTCATAACTTCGAGTAGGCCCAAAAATTTTTTCACAGAACAAGCCGTCGACCTCAGGCCTTAAAGTCCTGTAATTTATTGTTTCCGGCTTGAGTACTTCTCCTTTTGAGATTGCGTGTATTCTGTCAGGAGTGGCTAATTTTATTCTGACTCCCGTAATTTCTTTTCTTCTTGCCAAGTTTAGTTTTCCCCCTCTCCGTTATCTGTCGTGTCTGTTGAGTCTTCCGCGCCGGGCTTGCTTGGCTCACTTTCAAATATATTTGCTGCGACTTCGGCCAAGTCGGGCGATGTTTCCGGCGTTGCAGGTGCTTTTGTAATATCGACATTCTGAGCGTTCCTACGTGTTTTCTTCACTTTCCTAAGAGGCTGGAAAATTTCCGGAGACTTACTTGCCGGCACTGGTTTCTCATCTTCTTCAAGAGGAATGTCGCCTTGTGTGCCGTCGTCAAAAGTAACTTCAACGTCGAGGCCAAGCCCCTGCAATTCTTTCACAAGAACTCTGAAGCTCTCAGGGACGCCTGGCTTGACGAGGCTTTGACCTTTGACAATTCTTTCATAAGTCTTATCTCGTCCGCGAATATCGTCCGATTTTACGGTTAAAATTTCCTGCAAAACGTTAGCCGCTCCATAGCCTTCAAGTGCCCAGACTTCCATTTCTCCGAAACGCTGACCGCCGAACTGCGCTTTGCCTCCCAAAGGCTGCTGTGTTATCAAACTGTACGGCCCTGTAGAGCGTGCGTGAATTTTATCATCAACAAGGTGATTTAATTTCAGCATGTACATGCACCCGATAGTAACTTTCTTGTCCATCGGGCGGCCTGTTCTGCCGTCTTTGATAGTAATCATTCCGTCTTCAGTTAAGTCTTTATATTTAGCGGCAGCGATTTTTCGCATCTCTGCAAAAATTTCATTCTCGTTTGCTCCTTCAAAAACGGGCGTGGACACGTGCCAGCCGTTGTTAAGAGCAACAAAGCCCATAATAGTCTCAAGGACTTGGCCTAAATTCATTCGGCTGGGAACTCCCAAAGGATTTAATACCACGTCAACGGGCGTTCCGTCCGGCAAATAGGGCATGTCCTCAACGGGAAGAATACGGCTGACAACGCCTTTATTTCCATGACGGCCCGCCATTTTATCGCCTACTGTTATTTTTCTTCGCTGAGCAACGTAAACTTTTATAGAGCATATAACACCAGAGCTTAAAGCTTCAGGGCTGCTCTGCCTGTCCATTTTCTTTATGGCAACGACTTTTCCCCATGACCCGTTTGGAAGTTTTAATGAATTATCACGGACTTCACGGGCTTTTTCGCCGAAAATCGCACGCAGTAATTTTTCTTCGGGAGTCTGATCAGACTCGCCCTTAGGCGTAACTTTTCCGACTAAAATATCCCCTGCCGTAACCTCTGCGCCTATTCTAATAATGCCGTCATCGCCGAGATTTCTAAGCATATCCTCGCCGACGTTCGGAATATCTCTGGTAATTTCTTCCGCGCCTAACTTAGTTTCACGTGCTTCTATTTCATATTCTTCGATGTGAATCGATGAAAATTTATCTTCTTTGACGAGATTTTCACTCAATAATATTGCGTCCTCAAAGTTATAGCCTTCCCATGGGACAAAAGCAACGAGAACATTATGGCCGAGTGCAAGCTCGCCGTTTTCAATCGCTTGACCATCAGCAATGATTTCGCCTTTTGAAATTTCTTGCCCCTTACGGACAAGCGGCCTTTGATGAATTAAAGTTGACTGGTTGGAACGGCGGAACTTAATCATTTCGTAAGTTCTTTCGCGTCCGCGCTTATTCCGGATTTTTATTCTATCTGCGTCAACGTAAGTAACAACACCGCCGTCTTTAGCGGCAATGCACGAGCCTGAATCGCTGGCTATTCTGTGTTCAATTCCTGTACCCACTAACGGAGCTTCAGGCATTAAAAGGGGCACTGCCTGACGCTGCATGTTAGAGCCCATTAATGCTCTGTTAGCGTCATCGTGCTCAAGAAATGGGATTAAAGCTGTTGACGGTGAAACAATCTGACGCGGCGAAACGTCCATGTAGTCAACTTCCTGCTTAGAAACTGTAACTATACCGTCGCCATGACGTGTCGGGCATGTCTCGCCGGCAATAGTAACTCCGTCAGCCTCAAGAGGCGTGTTTGCCATTGCTACATAGCTTTTATCTTCGTCATCTGCTGATAATAATACAGTCTCATTCGTTAATTTTCCGTCCTTGACTTTTCGGCGCGGTGTTACAAGAAAGCCGTGAGAATTTAGTGTGGCGTATGTAGTTAATGACGAAACAAGACCGATATTCGGCCCTTCAGGCGTTTCAATCGGGCAGACTCTGCCGTAGTGCGTATAATGAACGTCTCTAGCCTCAAAGCCTGCTCTTTCCCTGCTCAAACCGCCCGGTCCGAGTGCTGAAAGCCTGCGCCTGTGAGTAACTTCTGCTAACGGGTTCGTCTGATCCATAAACTGCGAGAGCTGGCCTGAACCGAAAAATTCACGCAGACACGCAGCTATAGGCCGGACATTAATTAATTCACGTCCTGTAACTTCATCAAGATTAGGAATTGTCGTCATACGTTCGCGGACTATTCGTTCCATTCGTAAAAGACCTATTCTAACCTGATTTTGAAGCAGCTCGCCTATCGAACGCACACGCCTGTTTCCTAAGTGGTCTATGTCGTCGCTGACTCTATCCTCATCTCTTGCCATAGCAAACATTTCTTTCATGATTGCTACAACGTCATCGAGGGTTAATAATTTTTCTTCTTCAGATACGTCCATATTCAAACGCCTGTTTAATTTATAGCGTCCTACTCTGCCAAGAGTGTAGCGTCGGGGGTCCTGTAATAAACTTCTAAAAAAATCTCTGGCGTTTTCAATTCGAGCCAGCTCGTTAGGTCTTAACCTCTTAAAAATATCCTGAATGGCCTCGTCAGGACTTTTAGTTTTTTCTCTATCAAGAGTACGCGCAAGCCCAGAGTCCATTTCATATACACTAATCCCTGCGCTGGAGTCAGGGTTAGCCTTGTAAAGATTTGCAAGTATATCCTCGTCTATTATGGAGCCTTTAGCAACGATTAAATCGCCGTCCTCGTTATAGACATCTTCTGCGGACATACAGCCTTTTAATTCATTGTCATAATTTCTAAAAACCGTCTGAACACCGAGCAGTTCCAAAATTTCTTCATTATCCCTTGCACCTAATGCTTTTAATAATAAAGTTACCGGCAGACGTTTTCTATTGTCTATATTGACAGTTATTATTTCTTTTTCAGATTCAGGCATGGCAAAATCAAGCCACGCGCCCCTGTCAGGAATTAATTTTGCCGAGCATGTATCGCCCGTTCGTGTAAAATAAACCCCGGCAGAGCGTGCAAGCTGATTGATTACCACACGTTCAGTTCCGTTTATTATAAAAGTTCCTCGTTCTGTCATAACGGGGAAATCCCCTAAGAAAATTTCCCTTGCTTCTTTTCTTACCTGCGTCTTTGTGTTTGTCAGCCTTATAACGGCTTTAATGGGCCGTGCCCACGTCATATCTTTTTGTCGTGCTTCTTCTTCTGTAATTTTTGGCTTATCTATTGAATAACTTATAAATTCTAGAGCAAAATTCCCGTCGTAGCTTTCTATCGGGAAAACCTCTTCTAATAATTCCTGAAGACCCTGCGAAACTCTTTCTTCAGCCGGCACACTATCCTGATAGAACCAGTGATAAGAATCTCTTTGCACCTCTATCATATCAGGCATATCACTTACGTCACGAGCGCGTCCGAAAGTGTATCGCTTTCGGGTTTTACTGATTGGAACAAACTCAGGCATGTTGTACCTCCCCTGACAGTCTGGTTTATTTTTGTGCAATGATGAATGATAACAAATGAAAATAATACTGTCAAGAAAAAAAATCCCGAAGGCTTAAAATAACCTCCGGGCAATTAATTTCAATGCTTATTCAATAGCGTTTTTGCTGTACTGCTCGCGCATACCTTTCACTGCTTCGGCAAGCGCGTCGGGGTCAAGCACCATCTCCATCATAGAAATCTGCTCTTCCCAAGCTGCGGGGTCGCATTCGGCTCTGATTATCGGGTCAAAAATATGATATACAGGGAGTTCCAACGAAACTCCGGCGAGCGGGCCTGCATATGTCGGATCGCCTGCTGTAACTGTCTCGGCGTAAATCTCCGCGCCTTCCGCGTCAGAGGAGCCAAGTATTACAACGCAGTCCGTTCCGTATTTTTCTCCAGCATCTTTAACGCGCTGCTGGTTCTGCAAGTCCATCGCACCTGCGGCCGTTCAGACAAAACACTCAGTGGCCGAGAAAATAATCTCCGCGCCGCTGTCCTTCAAACATGCTTCCATTGCAGGTCCCGGCACGCCGTCGCGCTCACCGAGAAGCAATAATTTTTTTCCTGCTAATTTTCCCATGTTTGACACCTTCCTTCCTTTCTTGAAATTAAAAATAAAAATTAGTTAATGTAAAACCATTTTAACTGATTTTATTTTTTACAGTTTGTCGAGATTTTAGAATGTAGAAAGATTTTTTTTAACTTCCTACTTCCTACCTCCTAACTCCTACCTGCTTTTTTAAGCGCAGAGTTCGTCAACTTTCGCGGTAATTTCTTCGATAGTTAAATCATTGCCGCCGAGTCTGGCAACTTCCGCGCCGTCTTTGAAAAATAAGAATGTCGGCTGAGCCATCACCGCCGGTCTGACCATCATAGCGACTCTTCTATTTTTTGACGTATCGACTGAACAGAATTTGAACTTGCCCTCGTATTTAGGATTTTCAGCAAGTTCGTGATACTTCGGCATGAGTGCCAAACAAGGCCCGCACTTCGGCCCCCAGAAGTCGAGGACTGCCGGGACAGGAGAATTTTTGAACTCCTCCTCAAAATTTTCTTTCGTAATTTCGATTATTGCCATTTTATTTTTCACCTCGTTTTTAATATTAATATTATACATTAATATTTTTCTGCCGATGTTATAATTAATTCACAGTCATTAAAAAAAACGTGAGAAATATAATTTTGGGGACTACAGTGGGGACTACAAAAAAATAAATTTTTCTCAGTACTTCAAATATTTTACAAAAAAATTTTTCAGAATAAAAAATTTTTTTCGCGGCTCTTTCAAAAAATTATTTTTCTCATAAAATTATTTCGAGGCAAGTTATAATATTAACGAAATATTTTCAGAAGGGGAAAAATTTTTATGTCAGACACTGGGGAAAAAGGGCAGAGGTTAAAAAAAATTCCGGCAATGGACATAATTTTGAATGCCGACTGGCTTCAGTCGTGGCTGGAAAAATTAGGACGCATGAGAGTGAAGCGGGTAATTAATGGCGAACTCTCTCAAATTCGTAAAGATATTCTCGAAAATAATTTTGAATTTAATTTCGATGAGTTCAAAGCGTCATGCCTGAGTGCTTTGACTTTTTCTTCACGTCCCAGTTTAAGGCGCATCATAAATGCGACGGGCGTTGTAATTCATACAAATTTAGGCCGTTCGCTGATAGCTGACGAAGCAATAGAAGCTATGACCGAAGCCGCCGCTCATTACTCAAATCTAGAATATGATTTGAAAATCGGAGCAAGGGGCCAAAGAAATTCTCACATTGAAGATTTATTATGTTCGTTGACCGGAGCAGAGGCCGCTTTTGTAGTAAATAATAATGCCGGAGCAGTCCTGCTTGCGTTAAGCGCGTTGGCTAAAAATTCTGAAGTTGTTATGTCTCGCGGCGAGCTTGTAGAAATCGGCGGCTCTTTCAGAATCCCTGACATTATGGAATTATCCGGCGCAAAATTAATTGAAACAGGAACAACAAACAGAACGCATCTTTTTGATTACGAAAGAGCTGTCACCGAAAAAACGTCCATGCTGTTAAAAATTCACCCGTCAAATTTCAAAATTACAGGCTTCACAGCAGCACCTGAGCGCAAAGATTTAGCCAAATTAGCGCATGAGAATAATTTAATTTTTATGGAGGACGCCGGCAGCGGTTTATTAGTGAGTCCCGATGTTATAAATCTTCCTGCAAATTCAAACGAGGTAACAATAAAATCATGCTTGGAACACGGAGTGGACATTGTAACTTTTTCAGGCGATAAAATTTTGGGAGGCCCTCAAATCGGCGGCATAGTCGGAAAGAAAAAATACATTGATAAAATAAAAAAATATCCAATGGCACGTGCCTTGAGAGTCGATAAGTTTACATTAGCGGCCTTTGAAGCAACATTAAGGCTTTATGCTAGAGAAAACTATGACGAAATACCGACGCTGCGAATGATACGCCGAACTCATGATGAACTTAAAGAGCAGGCTGAAATTTTAGCCGGTAAATTATCAGTAAAAATTGAAGCCGATATAAAAATAATTGAGCTTTACGATACGACCGGCGGCGGCTCATGCCCGGAGATCGAATTAAAAGGCTATGGAGTTTCGATAAAACATAAATACGGCGCGGCACATATACAAAAAATTTTGCGCAATAATGACGTTCCAATTTTATGCGGAGCTCGTGATGATGAAATTATTTTGCACGTCAGGACCCTCAAAGACGACGACGACGAAATAATTATTAGCGCACTGGAGAGGATATTAAATGCGTGAAATTTCGTTGGTGCTTGGGACAGCGGGGCATATCGATCACGGCAAGACGGCCTTAATAAACGCTCTAACAGGAATAAATTGCGACAGGTTAATCGAGGAAAAGAAGCGCGGTATTACAATCGAGTTAGGTTTTGCTCCGTTAAAAATTGACGATGATAGAGTTGTCAGTGTTATAGATGTTCCGGGACATGAAAAATTTATCCGTCAAATGGTAGCAGGAGCGTCCGGGATCGATGCGGCCTTGTTGGTAATTGCGGCCGATGAAAGCGTAATGCCTCAAACGCGCGAACACTTAGCTATAATGGAACTTTTAGGAGTTCATGACGGCCTTATAGCAATAACCAAAATTGACAGAATAAAAGATGACGAAGGCATGTTGGATTTAGTTGTTGATGACGTGAAAGAATTTGTAAAGGGAACATTTTTAGAAGGAAAAGCAATCGTCCCTGTCTCGTCAATAACCGGCGAAAATCTCGATATACTTCGTAATGAGATAAAAAAATTAATAGATAGAGTAAAAGTCAGAGCAAGAAGCGGAGCTTTTTTCCTGCCTGTAGACAGAGCATTTATAATCTCCGGGTTTGGCACTGTTATCACCGGCACAGCTTATCACGGAACGGCGCATCCAAATGATAAAATTGAAGTGCTGCCGTCCGGGCGCGATGGCCGGATCAGAACGCTGCAAGTGCATAGCAGGACAGTTGAGAGCGCGTATGCAGGCCAAAGGGTTGCGGTCAATTTAGCAGGGATTGATATTGATGAAATTTCACGCGGCGATGTTGTATGCTGCAAAGGAATTTTTAAGCCTACAAAATGCTTTGAAGCATTGATAAGTATATTGCCAGAGATAAAAGAACCGTTAAGGCATTGGCAAAGAGTACACGTCTGCACGGGGACATCGGAAGTTTTGGCGCGAGTATCATTGCTTACCGCAAAACAAATAAATCCCGGCGAAAAAGTACCGGCACAATTAGTCCTAGAAGAGCCTATAGTCTGCACATACGGTCAGAGATTTATAATAAGATTCTACAGTCCTTTAATTACAATCGGCGGCGGCGAGATAATCTTCCCATATTCGTATAAGCCAAGAGGCGCAAGCGCACGAGCAAAAATTTTAGGGCGTATAGAAAATTTAATTAATGCAAAAAATAATCCTGAAAAAAGATTTGAATATTTAATCAACGAAGCTGGAAGCATTGATAAATCTGACGCTGTACTTTTAATTCAAGACGTTCAATATAACGCTGACAGCATAGCTAAAAATTTAATTTCAAAGAAAAAAATAATTGAACTCGATAATAATTATGTATCTCAAAATCATTGCAATAACTTGTTAAATGGGCTTGTAAAGTTCGTAAAAGATTATCAGATTAAATACAAATCTGAAGCAGGTATGCCGATTGAAAATGCAAATATATCGCGTTCATTGATTAATATTGCAATTCAAAAAAAGATATTGATATTGGAGAATAATAAACTTCATACGCCTGATTTTGTGCAGGAGAATGACGAAATTTTTAATGCACAAAAGACAAAAGTTAATGATATTTGCAAAAAAAATAAGTGGCAGCTGCTTACTATTGATGAACTGAAAAAAATGCTTAATATTCCAGAAAAATCTTTCATAAAGCTAATTCAAGCGATGAAGAACGCAGGCGAGCTTGCATTAATTCCCGGCAATTATGTTTTAATTTCAGCGATTGAAAATGAGATGAGGGATATTTTGCGCAAATTAGGAAGTCAGGTAACTTTGGCACAGGTGCGCGATGCGACAGGAAGCACTCGAAAATTTATCTTGCCTATACTTGAATATTTTGACAGTAAAGGTTATACCAGAAGGGCAGGTGATGTGCGTGTCGTGCTGTAACACACAACTTGAGAAAAAAAGATTGACAGAGCTTTCTCATACCAGCGGGTGAGCAGCAAAGATAGGTCCGGCGGATCTACAAAAAGTTTTATCAAATATTCCTCAAGTTTACGGCGATAGAATTTTAGCGTCATGGAACGGGAACGAGGACGCGGCAATATTTGAACTTGATGATAAGCGTTACGGGATTTTGACAGTTGATTTCATCACGCCTGTTGTTGATGATGCTTTCACGTGGGGGCAAATTGCTGCGGCTAATTCGATAAGCGATGTGTTTGCAATGGGCGGACGGCCTATAGTCGCGCTTAATGTTGTATGCTTTCCTACAAAATATTTAGAGCTTGACATTTTGAAAAATATTTTAGAAGGAGGCTTTGATTGCGTCAGAAAGTCTGGTGCTTTCTTGGTCGGCGGTCATAGCGTCCAAGATGATGAACCAAAATACGGCCTTGTTGTATACGGCGAAGTCGATAAAAATAAATTATGGCGGACTTCAGGCGCAAAGCCCGGCGATAAATTAATTCTCACAAAGCCAATCGGAACAGGCATAGCGATTACGGCAATAAAAGCAGGAATGATCGAGGACGAGGCAACACGAATAGAAGCAACGGAGAGTATGAAGACACTAAATATTCTTGACCTGCCTGATGATTTACATAAAAGTGTTCATGCGGCTACGGACGTAACAGGCTTCGGCCTTGCAGGTCATCTCGCGGACATGTTGAGCAATGATACAAATTGCGATTTATTTCTATCGTCTATTCCGGCTATAACAGGCGTTAAAGACCTTGCTGACATGGGATTAGTGCCGGAAGGATCGTATAGAAACCAAGCCGCTTACGAAAAATTTATTGATGTTGATGAAAAAAAATTTGCTCAATCTGATTTAGATATGTTGTACGATGCTCAGACTTCAGGAGGGCTTTTATTGGCCGTAAATCCTGAGTTTGCAGATAAATTATTAAATTATATTAGGAGTAAAGGCTTTGAACAAGCCGCGATAATCGGCGAATTTAAGGCTGGAACTGATAAAATAAAAATTTTGTAGGAGGTATCATTTATGAAGAAATTTATTTCCTTACTGTTGGTAGTTCTGTTTTTTGTTGTTCCTGCTTTTTCTCAAGAAGAGGCAAAGAGCGATAAATTGTTTCAGGTTGCCTTGCTTCAATCGCTTATGCAGGGCGAATATGACGGTGTAATCACCGTAGGCGACTTGAAAAATTACGGCGATACAGGCATAGGAACATTCCAATCAGTAAACGGAGAACTGATAGCCCTTGACGGCAAGGTATATCAGGCAATTTGGGACGGAAGCGTCAAGGTTGCGCCTGATGATGAGACAGTGCCTTTTGCTAACGTAACTTTCTTTGATGCCGACGTTCAGCAGGAGCATGTTCAAGCCGCGTCAATCGAAGAGCTCAAGCAAATTTTGGATAAAATAGCGGCTAATCAAGGCATAAATCAATTTTATATGGCTAAAGTAACCGGGACGATGCCTTCAATCCTTGTTCGCAGCGAATTGGCGCAAAAGGAGCCGTATAAAACGCTTGACAAAGCTCTCAAGACTGACCAGCGCGAGTTTTCTTACAAAGATATTAAAGGAACTGTGGTCGCTTTATATTGTCCCAATTACATGGACGGCTTAAATAGTCCGGGCTGGCATTTGCATTTTGTTTCAGATGACGGCACAAAAGGCGGCCATGTTCTGGATCTCAGCGTAAATGACGGGACTGCTGAACTGGACATTATAAGCGAATTTGCGATGATTGTCCCCAACCGCGCAAGTTTTAATAATAAAAATTTGGCGGAAGACATGAAAGAAGCAATAGAAAAAGTAGAGGTTAAAGGTAAATAAAATTAAAGAAGGGAATTTTTTATAATCATGGAAAAGCATGAACTTGTAATAATTGGTGCTGGGCCTGCCGGTATGTCAGCAGCGATTTATGGAAGACGCGCAGGGCTTGATGTTCTTGTGCTTGAGAGAGCTGCAACGGGCGGTCAGATTAACATTACTGACGAAATCGAAAATTATCCCGGTGTTGCTCACGCTACAGGACCTGAACTTGGCGAGATGTTGAAAAATCATGCTCTTAAATTCAACACTGAGATAAGAATGGTTGACTCAAGCAAAGTTGAATTAAGAGGCGACAAAAAAATTGTCATCACCAAAAAGGGCGGAGCTACAAACGAAATCGAAGCTGAAGCAATAATCGTTGCGACGGGCGCACACTTCAGGAGATTAGGCTGTGAGGGCGAAGCTGAACACATAGGTCAGGGCGTGAGTTTCTGCGCTGTATGCGACGGAGCTTTCTTTGAAGATTTAGAAGTCGCGGTTGTCGGCGGCGGCAATACGGCAGTCGAAGAGGGCGGATATTTAACAAAATTCGCGTCAAAGGTTTATATAATTCATCGACGTGATGAGTTTAGAGCTGACAGAGCCGCAATCGCTCAGGCCCTTGCAAATCCCAAAATAGAGCCTATATATAATACTGTCGTTGAAAAAATCGAAGGCGACGGCATGGTCGAAAATCTTGTCTTAAAGAACGTGAGGACGGGCGAAATTTCTAATCTTGCTGTTGCGGGCGTGTTTATGTTTGTCGGACAAGAACCCGATGATGAGTGCGTGCGCGGCCTCGTGAAAGCTGAAAAAGGCGGCTGGATTATTACTAATGACCACATGGAAACTTCAGTTGAGGGAATTTTTGCGGCAGGAGATGTCAGAAGCAAATATCTGCGTCAAGTAATAACTGCGGCGGCTGACGGTGCTGTAGCGGCTATGGCGGCATCATCATACATCAATGAACAGCTGCATTTACGTTCAACACTGTTAGAGCCTGACGAAGTTAAAGCGTTCTTCTATTCAAGCATTGATGAAGCTCAAGTGAAGTTGTCCAATGTTGTTGAAAGTGCCGCGAAAGCTAAAGGCGTGAAAGTTCCAGTCATTGACGGCTACAGAAACGCAAGAATGACGGAAAAGCTCGGTCTTGCCGATAAACTTCCGGCCATAGCTGAAATTAAAAAAGGCGTTGTAGAAAAAATTACTACGCTGAACTCTGAAAGCGACGTTGAAAACGCGTTACGATAAAAAAAACGGCCTGCCCTAAGGCAGGCTGACTCCTCACTAAAAATACAAAACGTTTTTAATATAGCTCGGCCATTTAATTAATTTCGGTGCAGAGTTAAAGACTCCGAATGCCGAGCTCCCTGAACCCGTTACTCCCCAAGCGTCAGCTCCGGCCTTATCAAAAATTGAAAATAATTCGTTATATTTCGGGTGTTCCTTTATTAAGACTTTTATAAAATCATTAGGCAGAAGTCCGACTTTTTTCCCTGCGTTCGCGTAATACATGTCGCGCATTTCCGTTCGAGCTAATAAAGTGTCAACCCCGTAGCCTATAGCGTCAAGTTCTTTATATGCGTTCGCTGTGTCTGTCTGCCAGTCGGGAATAACTATAATTCCATGAGGGATGTTTACGTCTTTTTTAGCAGGCTCAATATGTTCTCCAATTCCTGAGACTATAGCCATATTAAAATTTGAGCATAAAAAAGGGACATCGGCTCCGACTTTCGCGGCAATTTTTTCAGCTCCCAGCCACCATAAAACAGCGGCAGCATTTCCTGAACCTGCTCCAAGTCCCGAACCGGGCGGAATACTTTTATGAATTTTTACGTTCAGATACGGAATTTTGAAGCCTTCTTCGCGTGCAATTCTTAGAGCTTTGATAATTATATTTTCGCCTTTTATAGGAATGTTTGCATTTACAACGTCAATTCTTGCCGTTGATTCTGAAATATAAAGAACATCGCCGGAGGGAATTTTTAAGAAGGTCGAAACGATATTATGATAACCGTCTGACCTCCTATTAATAACCCTTAACGTTAAATTTAATTTTGCAAACGTAGGAAGAATTATACGCATTCAGTCCACCCAAAAGGATCAGGACGCTTGCCCCACTGAATGCCCGTGAGTTCGTCATATAATTTCTGCGCAATCGGCCCGATTTTGAAGTCATTGACAGTATATTTCTTGTCGTTGTAGAAAAGTTCTCCGATCGGCGAAATTACAGCTGCTGTTCCCGTTCCGAAGGCTTCTTCAAGTTTTCCGCTCTCTGCCGCGCCGATTAACTCGTCAACGCTCAATAATCTTTCTTCAGCAGGAACGCCCCAGCTTCTTAAAACTTCGAGGCATGATTTACGGGTAATGCCGCCTAGTATTGAGCCGTTCTCAAGCGTAGGAGTTACGACAGTGCCGTCAATTTTGAACATTACGTTCATTGCTCCGACTTCTTCAATATATTTTCTGTGGACTCCGTCGAGCCACAGGACCTGCGAATATCCTTTTTCCATTGCCCGGTCGCCTGCTCTGTTGCTTGCCGCATAATTTCCTCCGCATTTCGTGTAGCCCGTGCCGCCGCGTACCGCTCTTACGTCTTCAGTTTCAAGCATGATTTTTACGGGCTTAATTCCTTCAGCAAAGTAACTTGCGCTCGGTGAAAGAATTATCATGAATTTTGCCTCGTGTATTCCGTGAAGAGCAAGCTCCGGGTCGAGCGAAAATAAGAACGGGCGAATATAAAGCGATGTTCCTTCAGCGTGAGGCACCCAATTTTTATCGACTTTAACAACTTCTCTGACAGCTTCAAGGAAAATGTCATTAGGAATTTCCGGAAGTCCGATTCTTTCTGCGGAAATGTTAATTCTTTTTGCGTTTTCCATCGGCCTGAAAAGATGAATTGAGCCGTCAGCCCAGCGGTATGCTTTCATGCCTTCAAAAACTTCGTTGGCATAGTGAAGAACGCTCGCGGCCGGGTTAATTTCTATAGGGCCGTAAGGAATTATTCTCGCGTTGTGCCATTTTTTTGCGTCTGTGTAGTCCATTACGAACATGTGATCAGAAAAAACTGAACCGAAACCTAATTTGTCCTCTGGCGGCAGATGGCCGGGATTAGGGTTTTTTGTGAAACTAATCTGCATAAAAATTTTTCCTCCTTCTAAACTTGCTTAGGAAGCAGATAGCAGTTTTTCTTTCAACTCCTACCTCCTAACTCCTAACTCCTACCTGAAATTATATTTCTTCAATATGATGAATATAATCAAGAGTGCGTAGTGCTTCAATAATATCACGATGTCTTTTATATTTCTTGAAATCTCTCTGCGAAATTGTAATTGAAACAGAATAAACGCTCAAACCTGAATTAAGGTACGCAGGATTTGATTCAATGTCATCAATTTTTAAGCCTAATTTACGGATTGTCGTAACAAAATCCTGAAGGTTATATGTATTTTTTAATTCCAGAAGAATCTCAAAATGATTAGACCTGTCTTTCAAAATAGTTTCAATTAACGGAAGCTGTGAAATGCTGCACAACAGCGCAATAAAAGAAAGCAAAGCTATCGTGTAAAGTCCTGCGCCTGTTGCAAGTCCTATAATTCCGCAGGCCCACAGCCCGGCCGAAGTTGTCAGACCTTTAATCTGGCTTTTTGAGCTGAATAAAATCGAATTGCCGCTTATCATTGCGATTGAAACGACAGAAGCCGCAGAGATTACAGGGAAGCCGTGTTCTGTTCTAGCAAGTATTGAAAGGTCAACCATCGCAGACACAGCCGAAGCAAGCGAGATAATTATAAAAGTTCTAAGTCCTGCGGAATGTCTTTTGCTTGAACGTTCACAGCCGACAAGAGCCGAAAACATTAAAACTAAACAGATTCTAAACAAAACAGAATAAAAATTAATTCCCATTGCCCATTCGCCTAAATATTCGATTAAGGGGTCTTTAAAAATGAGCGGAGTTTCCATAAAAAAATCACCTCCTAAAAAAATTAATTAAAATTTTAATTAAAAATAAAAACAAAAAAATTTAATTCGCAAAAAAAAATTTATAAAAAACAAAAATTAAAATAAAAAAATTAAAAAATTAATCTGCAAAAAAAAAAATAAAAAAGCAAAAAAAAATTTTTTATGAAATTTTTTACGAAAAAATAAAACAAAAAATAAAAAATAAAATTTATGCGTTTAACTGTTTGAGATTTTCTGTGATTATTTTGTCATTCTCAACGTTAAAAATTTCGCGTTTGAATTTTTTATTTCCTTTTTTCAGCGCATACACTTCTTCTTCGGACGGAAAATAAGAACAGACTTTTACTTTTCCGTTTTCACCGTTCCAAGATGCGCATTTTTCGCCGATTTTATAAAATTTTTGAAACTCTGCGGCCTTGAAATTTTCGTTGAAATCATCGATAGACCAGTAAAGCTTTTCCCAGCCTCCCATTTTTTCAATCGCAAAATGAATTGCCGGTGATGGAAATCTTATAGCTTTTCGGAGTTTATATTTTTGTTTCGCTTTCATGACCAGCGACCACGCAAGGGCGGCTCTTTCGTCGGGAGTTCCCTCAATTTGGCGGACTATATCGGCGAGCATCGGGAAAAATTTTTCGGCTCTGCAATGAGCGTTGACTGCGCTTGCAATTACCTCAAGGGGATATTGCATGAGGTTTGCGAATAAAATTTTTTTCATGCGCTCTAAATCTTTTCCGCCTGGCATGATTGTCAGGTCATTCACCGCGTCCATGATGTCATCAAAAGCCCGGCGGTCGTTCTCCGTCACGAGCTTCACCTTCTCCGGTCATGCTGTATTCAGCGTCGATTGCGTGAGAATTTTGGCTGTGCTGTTCAAGAATTTCGGCGATTGATTTCACGGGTTTTTGAATTTTCTCGTGCCTGTTGTCGTATCGGCCTTCAAGCAGCTTGACAAGATTATTTTCATTCAGCAGCCAGTCGAGAGTGAACCAGTTTCGCTCTTGGACGCTGTTTTTCAAGAACTCAGACGAGCTTACGCGGTCAAAAACTTTTTGCCACCAGAGAAATTTTTTCCTCTCGGCCGAAGTATCCAGCAGGGTTTGCAATGCCTTTTCACGCGACGGAGTTTTTTTCAGCACGTGAGAAAATCCCAGCGGTGCCAGCTTTTCGTTCCAGAGCTGGACAATTTCGCCGAGATTAATTTCTTCGCCCTTAGCCGCAGCAGCTTTTTTCGGGGCGGGCGGGGCGGGGGTCGGTTCTGTCGCTGTTGTGTGCTGTTGTGTTGGTTCTGTTCTGTTGTGTTCTGTTGTGTTCTGTTGTGTTGTGTAGCCCTGTGACTCACGCGCTACACTCTTGCTTGTCACGCGTGACTCACGCGCTACATGTTTCGATTTTTTTTCTTCAGTATTATTTTTTCTTCCTTTTGCCTGACGCTGACGGTTTTTCTCGCGCTTCTCAACGAGTCTTCCGCTGTACATTTCCCAATCGTGAACAAACATTCCTGACTCATTTTTTTCTATAAAGCCGTACGAACCTCCCGGTCCACATTCAATCATGGCCTTCAAAAATTCTTCAGGATCTCCGTCCCACTGCGCGGCATCAGCTAAATCATCAGCATCGTATCGTGATAAATCTCCGTTTTCGGCATAGTCTAACGCCCACCACCAGAACATAAATAAATGACCGACCGCCTGCGGTATTGAAATTTTCAACATTCTCGCAAAGCGTTTCGTTTTCGGGTGTCTCGGTAATTCCTGATGAGCTTCAATCCATGCCATAATATTTTATTCTCCTGTTTTTTAATTTTTATTTTTTTTTAACTTAGCTGATTTAGAGAATATTATAACGGGGCAAAAAATTTACAACAGCGTAACAATAACGATTTTATTTTTCCTTTTCTAATGCAGTGCTTTTTCCAGAGCCGCCAGACCTTCCTGAGCCTTAGTAGAGCTCACTATGCAGATCGCGCTCTCTGAAGTTGAGTTAATAATTTCAATGTTCACGTTGACGGAAGCAAGAGCCGTAAAAATCTTCGCAAGTATTTGAGCTGCGTCCGACGGTGAATTAAGCCCGACCGTAATCGCCGCGACTTCTGTAGCGAAAGAAACGCCCTGACCGCCGACGTGTTCAGAAATTTTACGGCACACCGGGATAACTTCGTCGAGTCTTTCTTTTTCAATTAAAAATGAAAGATCCGACCGTCCGCCCCTCATTGTGTTTTGAGTTACCATGCTGACGTTAATTGAAAGCTCTGAGAGCCTGTTAAAAATTTCGGCGGCAATTCCAGGAATGTTCGGAACTCCGAGAAAAACAACATGAACGCATTTATCATTAAAAATTATTTTGCTCATAAAAAAATTTTCCTTCCCTGTCCTTAAAAAATAAATCTTAAAAATAAAATTAAAATCTTGAAATTTTTTTCTTCAATTATAAATTATTTATGCTAAAATTTATCCGCTTCAAAAATTTTCCCGGATCTGATAGAAATTTTGCAACTACATTTACACCTACAAAAATCTTAAAATTTTTCAGCGTCAATAATTTTTCACAAAGAACTTTTCAAAAATAGAATCGCAAAAAATTTTTCGCGCAATTTTTTTTAAGAGAGAAAATTTTTTTTGTCCTATGCTAAAATTAATTTCAACTTTCAAATCCAAAAAAATTTTTCAAATTTTAAGACTGGAGGAAAAAATGATCCTCGTATATTTTTCTTTATGGATAATATTTAATGGAAGAGTTACGCTCGAAATAGTTATTGTCGGCGCGTTGATTTCTTTCGTGCTCGACATGTTCGTGAAAAAAATTTTGAAAATAAAATTAAACGGCACGTTTTTTTTCAATATGTTGAAACTTTTTCCGGACGCTTTATTTTATGTTATTGTCCTTCTCTTTGAAATTATAAAGGCAAATTTATCAATAACTAAATTAATTTTTGCGCCCCAGATTGAAGTTGAGCCGTGTCTTGTGAGATTTAATACGCCGTTAAAGACTCAAGCCGCCAGAGTAGCCCTTGCAAATTCAATCACGCTTACGCCGGGAACAATTACAGTCTCGCTTGAAGGAAATGAATTTTTAGTTCACGCTCTTAATAAAGAAATAGCGGGCGGATTAGAAAATTCTCTTTTTGAGAGAATATTAAAAAGAATGGAGAGAAGAATAAATGCCTGATGAAAATTTAATTCAACATTATATTCTTATCGTGGCCGCGATATTTTTATCGGCATCGATTTTTATCTGTCTGATGAGAGCGACACTCGGACCTCGTTTTTCTGACAGAATAATCGCTGCGAATATAGTCGGGACGAAAATAATTTTATTAATTGCGGTCTTGGCCGTGATAATCGGCGAAAGTTATTTAGCTGATGTATGCCTAGTTTACGCGATTATAAGTTTTCTTTCTATTGTAGTGCTTGGGCGTTCAGTGATTGAAAAGAGGGAGGAAAAAGAAATTCATGACTAGAGTAATAATTGCCGGGATTTTTATAATTGCCGGGCTTTTCACGCTTGGGATTGCGGTTGTCGGGATTTTCAGATTTTCGACGATGTTAAACAGAATACACGTTGCGGCCAAGTGCGACACAATGGGAGCGTTATTAGTTTTGACGGGATTAATAATTTTGTCGGGATTAACTTTTTTTTCGCTGAAATTATTTTTAGTGATCGTGTTCTTGTGGCTGTGCAACCCGGCAGCGAGTCATTTAACCGCCCGTGCGGAAGTCATGACTAACCCGAACTTGAATTTAATCTGCGATTATGTTGACTTAACGAAAAAAAAAGAAGGGGAAGAAATTAAAAGTGATAATAATTGAGTGGCTGTTATTAATTTTTTTGATAGTCTGCGCTATTGCGGTTTCGATTTCAAAAAATCTGCTGAACTCCGTAATAATTTTCATGAGCTACAGCTTAGTCATGGCGGTTATATGGGTGTTACTGCGTTCGCCGGACTTGGCAATAACAGAAGCGGCGGTCGGAGCAGGAGTTACGAGCGTGTTATTTTTTCTTGCTTTAAGAAAAATCGGACAATTAGGGCATGAAAAAGAACATGAGGAATAAAAAATAAAATTACGGTAAAAAAAATTTTTAATTAAATGAAAAAACGTTCTGCTTACATAAATTTTATAGATATATTAGCGTTTTTATCCGGCGCGTTGATTGTACTGGCAATTACGTGGGTGTTTTATTCAAAAGTTATCAATAAGACAAAAAATATCCCGACAGTGCAGGCACCTCCCAACGCCGAATATTTGAAGCCACTGCCGACTTTTGAGGACTATGAAAAAGCCGCTGAACAGGGGAGTACCGACGCTCAATATACTTTGGGACTTATTCATTATAAAGATCAAAATTACACCGAAGCCGCAGAGCAGTACCGCAAAGCCGCAGAGAAGGGAAACGCTAAGGCCCAATATGCGTTAGGCAACAGATATTACGAGGGCAAAGGCGTTAAGCAAAGTTATGAAGAAGCCTTCAAATGGTATAAAAAAGCCGCTGAACAGGGTCATGCACAGGCGCAGTTTAATTTAGGCTGTATGTACGGCAGAGGCGAAGGGGTCAAAAAAAATCATTTTGAAGCTATACAATGGATCAGCAAAGCCGCTGAACAGGGCAACGCCGACGCTCTGGAGCTTATGAAAAATTTTAGCAAAGTGCGATAATGAAAGGAGCAAAATTATGACAGCAATAACAGCTCAAAAAGCATATGAGAAATTTTTTCAGCTCTTGTCAGATGTAAATGACAGCAGCACACCCATAATAATTGTGAATGACGACGAAAATAAAAACGCTGTGCTTGTTTCCGAAGATGACTGGAACTCTTTGCAAGAGACATTATATTTGTATTCTATTCCGGGAATGGTCGAGAGTATTATCAAAGCAGGAAAAGAACCTTTGTCAGAATATACACCATATGATCCAAATGAGGAATGGTAAATGTATTTTGTTGAGTTAAGCAAGCAAGCAAAAAAAGATAAAAAATTTCTCAAAGCGGCAGGTCTTGAAAGGAAAGCTAAAAGTCTTTTAAGTATAATCGAAAGCAATCCCTTTCAGACTCCGCCTGCATATGAAAAACTTTTATGGGATTTGCGAGGCAGCTTTTCAAGACGGCTAAACGATCAGCATCGTATTGTATACGATATTGTTGAAAATGCCGAAAATCTTTTAGACCCCAACGGAATCCCTTATGAAGGTATCGTTAGAGTGAAAAGAATGTGGACTCATTACGAATAAAATTTTTTACGAAAGGAGCCTCAAATTTTGAACGAAGAATTAAAATTAATCTGGAAAAATTTTTTTAACTGGGTCATGGGCAACGGTCCGCGCCCTGAAAATGAAGTCGTCCCGCCTGAACCTCCGCCCGACCTGCCTTTCACACAGAAGCCGAAGGATAAATATTCGCGCTTTCACGAAGCCACGCTCAAAGAACGCTATGATCAATGGCTCGAAATTCACGGCCTTCATATTTTTTCGATTTTATATGCCGGCTTAAGCATCTTAACGTGCGTCGTAATCGTTGCGTTATTGCTTGCTACGGTCTCCGAGCTTCCGCCGTTCGGCGATGAGAATAACCCTGCAAATAACGTTGTAATTATGCGTTACGTCGAAAACGGAGGAGACGAGACTGGAGCCCAAAACATTGTCGCAGGATTAATTTTAGATTACAGAGCCTTTGACACTTTCGGAGAGAGCGCAGTTTTATTCACTGCTGCCGTGAGCGTTTTAATGCTGCTGGGAGCGTCGAGACGAAATAAAAAATCAAAGCAAAAATTTTTATTGCGTCCTCACTCGTTAGACGAGCCGATTTTGCGCGGTGTCGCGTCGCTTTCAATCCCTGCGATTTTAATGCTTGGCTGCGTTGTCGTTATTAATGGACATTTATCGCCGGGCGGAGGTTTTTCGGGCGGAGCAATTTTAAGCACGGCTTTAATTCTTGCGGCTAATGCTTACGGCTTCGGGCGCGTTCATGAATTTTTCAACGAGCGAACTTTTATAATTTCAAGCTCTACAGCCTTAATGATTTACGCAGTTTCTAAAGGCTATTCATTTTTCACGGGAGCTAATAATCTTCATTCAATAATTCCAAAGGGCACAATCGGAAATATTTTGAGCGCAGGTTTAATTCTTCCGCTTAATATTTGCGTGGGTCTGATTGTCGCGGGAACTCTTTACGCTTTTTATGCCTTGTTCAGTGAGGGGGATTTTTAGAACATGCTCGAAAAAATATTATTAAATCATTACGAGGCCGCCGCTGTAATTTTATCGGGAATAGGTCTTACAAATTTATTACTGCAGCGGAACTTAATCAAAAAAATTATCGGCCTCAATATTATGGACACTGCCGTTTATTTATTTTTAGCGGCTAAGGGTTACGTAGAGGGACGAGCCGCGCCGATTTTGATTGAAAACGGTTCAGGGGGCTGGCTAAATTCTTCTTCTCTTTATGTCAATCCCGTTCCAGCCGGTCTTGTCTTGACGGGAATTGTCGTGAGCGTCAGCGTAACCGCTTTCGCCCTTGCTTTAACTCTGAAACTTTACGAAAATTACGGCACTCTTAATATCGACGAGGCTCTATTAAAAATGACCGAAGAGCAGGAAGAATTAGAGACAACTATCGAAGAAGCTGAGGAGGACGTTTTATCATCATGATAAATTCTTTTGCTTATAACATTCCTTTCATCAGCATTTTTTTATTAATGACTGCCGCGATAATTACACCTGTTCTTCCGAAAAAAAACAGGCTCCCCGAAAAATTATCGTGCTATGTAATCGGCACTGTCGCAATTTTATCTGCGTATCTTTTATATTCTCTGACAAGTTCCGGACAAAATTTAGCTTTCAATTTTCCGATGGGGCATTTCCCTGCTCCTTGGGGCAACGAGTTACGCGCCGGCCCTCTTGAAGCAGTCTTGGCTCTAGTGTTCTGCGTGTCCATGCTCTTATCATTGACAGGTAATTTTGCCTCAACAGCTGAAGACATTGCACCGAACAGAAGACAAATTTTTTGCGTGCTTGTGAATTTATTGACGGCCTCGTTATTAGCTTTAACTTACACGAATGATTTATTTACGGCTTACGTTTTCATAGAGATTAACACGATTGCCGCGTGTGCCATTGTTGCTGTCAAAGAAGGAGCAGAGACAACACGCGCCGCCCTGCGTTATCTAATAATGAGCCTTGTCGGGTCGGGGCTTGTGATGATTGCGATCTGCCTTTTATATGATTTAACAGGACATTTATTAATGCAGCACATGCACGAGGCTATAAAAGTCATAGTTGCTACGAAAAAATATTTAATGCCGCTGACGGTTTCGCTGGCATTGATAACAGTCGGGCTTGCGATAAAGAGTGCGCTGTATCCTTTTGCCTCGTGGCTTCCTGACGCTCACGGAAGTTCTACAAATGCTTCGAGCGCAATTCTTTCAGGGCTTGTCTTAAAGGGACATATTTTTACAATTATAAAAATTTTTTACAGAGTCTTCGGCCTTGATGTAATTCATTTACTGCGAATGGACACGGCGATTTTTATTCTTGGAATTGCCGCAATGATTATGGGCTCCGTCCACGCTCTTAGACAGACGAACGTTAAAAAAATGATCGCGTGGTCATCAGTCGCTCAGGTCGGATATATTTTTTTAGGCGTGGGTCTAAACACTACCGCCGGAATCGCCGCCGCCTGTCTGCACATAATCGTACATGCCTGCATAAAGCCGATGTTATTCACGGCCGCAGGAGGCTTGAGCAACGCCGCAGGACATAAAAAAGGACTTCACTCTTTAATGGGAACTTTCTACGTAAACCGCTGGGCAGGCTTGGGATTAACCGCAGGAGCTTTTTCAATGATGGGTATTCCGGCCTTCGCAGGCTTTGCTTCAAAATTAAGTTTAACGTTGGCATCGTTCGACCACCCGTTTATAATTTTTTCACTGGCCGCGCTAGCTACAAGTTCCGTGTTAAATGCTTTATATTACGTCCCGGCGGTCATTGTCGTTTTGACGCATACCCGCCTGCCGGACGGGCAGGATAAAGATGCTCATAAAAATTTCACTGCTCCTGCGCCTACGAATTTATATAAAATTTCAATGTTTATATTTTTAGCTTTGAATTTTTATCTCGGCCTGTTCTGCGTTCCGCTTTTAAGATTAATTACAAGAGGGGTGAACGTTTTTTAATCATGATCAACGCTATAATAACTTTAATGCCCGTTCTCTTTCCGATTGTTGCCGGCTTTGCTCTGTTCTCGCGGCCGATTTTTGAGGACAGGCATATTTACGTCGGCGTTATGACATTCGCAGCGTCATTAATAACTTTTTTTGCGGCCTTCATGACGAGCGAAGAGTTAATAACTTTGTGGCGCGTTACTGAAAATTTATCAATCGCTTTCAGATTAGATTTCCCGGCGCGTGCTTTTTCATGCCTCGTCGCTTTTATATGGCCTTTAGTTACTATTTACGCTTTTGAATATTTAAGGCGGCGGCCTCCGGTCGATAGATTTTACGCATTTTTTCTTTCAACGTTTGGAATTTTAATCGGCGTTGCCTGCGCAGGAAATTTATTGACGCTTTATTTATTCTACGAGTTAATGACGTTCATGACTTTGCCGTTAGTCATGCACACTCAAAGACGGGACTCTATCCGCGCTACCGTAGTATATCTTTTATATTCACTTATCGGCGCGGCTCTTGCACTGGGAGGATTTTTTTTCTTTCAGGTTTACGGAGTTTCAATGGACTTTACGCCGGGCGGAGTTCTCGACATTGCAAAAATAACTTCAGAAAATAATCAGAGCATGATTTTAACCGTAACATTTTTAACTATTTTAGGCTTCGGAGCGAAGGCCGGATTAGTTCCCTTACATGCTTGGCTTCCGATTGCCCACCCTATGGCACCGACGCCGGCAAGCGCAGTTTTATCGGGCTTAATAACGAAGGCCGGAGTTATAGCGATGTTCAGAGTAGTTTATTATGTAGTCGGAGCTGATTTCATTCGCGGCACTTGGGTGCAGACGACTCTTTTATACATGGCCTTATTAACTATATTCACCGGCTCTATGATGGCTTACGTTGAAAAGCACTTTAAGAAACGTATAGCGTGGTCGTCAGTCAGTCAGGTCTCTTATGTTGTATTCGCAATGATGCTGTTAAATCCGGCCGGTATTCGAGGAGCGGTTCTGCAGATTGCTGCTCATGCAATGTCAAAGAGCTGTTTGTTTTTGAGCGCGGGCGTTGTAATTTATTTCACCCTTCAGGGAGTTCATTATCACTACGCCGATCAGCTTCTCGGAATAGGCAAAGAACTTCCGATAACGATGACGTGTTTCGCGCTTGCTTCGATTTCATTAATCGGGCTTCCGATTACAGGAGGCTTTACGGCAAAATGGTATATGGCTTCGGGCGCGTTAAGTCTCGGCGGTCTTGGAATTTTCGGGATAATTATTTTAATGGTCAGTGCGCTGCTTACAGCAGGATATTTATTGCCGATCGTAACGGACGCATTTTTTCCGGGCAGTGATTTTAATTACGAGAGAGTAAATTCAATCCGTCTATCATGGAACATGAAAATTCCGTTATTATTATTAAGTGCCGGAGCAGTCATGACGGGATTGTTCGCAGGAGCTTTAATTAATTTCGTTGACGCAAAAATTATCGCGTCGCTTTTATAAAACACTTATGATATAATAATCATCAAGCAGTTCTCTGAATGAAGAGGACTGCTTTTTTGGGCACTACAATGGGGACTACAAAGGTCTTAAAATTTTTCAGAGTTCATAAAAATTTACGAAGCAAATTAAAAAAATAAGTTCACGAATTTTTTTTGCGCCGCTTAAAAATTTTTCTCTTAATTTTTTCACGTGCGTTTGTAATAAAAAAGCTCCCTTGATTTTTTCAAGAGAGCTTCTTTAATTTTTTATTGAGAATTTTATTTTTTAACTCGTCTCAAATTCACATACAGGCCAAGAATTAAAAGCAGGAACAAAAATAAACTCCTAACTCCTAACTTCTCACTCCTAACTGAAACACAGCCGCCTCCGCCGCCCGATGAGCCTGACGAAGCTGAACTAGCCGCGCTTGATTTTGTTCCCGAAGTTTTATTTTGCGCGTTAGTTGTCTGTGATGTTGTCGATGATGAGGCCGCATATTTTTGAGCGAGCCACATTGTGCCGTAGATTTCTCCGTCGTCTAAACCGTCAGGGACAACGAGCAATTTATTTCCGTTATTTCCTTCAACGAGCTGCGCCTGATTAGACGAAGCCTCAGAATTTACAATCGTGCCGGAATAATTTGAGCTTGAGTTGACGTTTGCAACGTAAGCCGTAAGTTTCACTAGAAGCCCTTTTCCGTCATCGCTGGCAATAAGTTCGAGCGCGCCGCAGTCTAGGGCATCGAAAATATTTACCGCGCTGTTTGTGCCGAGAACGGGAACTGAAGAATTTTTGCCTTGAAATTCAAAACGAAGAGACTTGAAAATTTTTTCAGCCGCTGAATAATTCAAAGGTGCGTCAAATTCATATGACATTGCTAAATCTTCTTCAATGCTTGAATAAATTTCGCTGCCCAGTGCCGCTTTAAGTTCCGAGCCGGAAAATTCCCAAGGGAAAATTAACGGGAACATGTCGCCGGTATTAACTCCTGCGAAACTTACAGAGAAGCCTGCGCCCATTGAAGGCGTATAACCGTCCGAAGCAGAGTAAACAGTATTGAGATCAAATGCCGAATTTGTGAAGCTTGAAACGACAGCCGCAGAAGTTCCCCAGATTTTATTATAAATAGTCTGGAATATATCGCTTTGAACTATATCGAGATTGCTGTCAACAAGTCCGTAGCCGAGATTATATTCTTCAAAATTGTAGCGGAGTTCACGAAGCATTAAGAGCGCGTCAGAATTTCCAGAGAGCGGCGAATTATTCAGATCTCCGAAAGTATATTCGGGGTCGATTTTTATTCTTGCGCTGTCTGAAGGATATTCGCCGGCACTGTTTGCGCGCTGTGTCGTTGCTGTAACGGTTACGTAAGTCTGCCCTGTCGTTACTCGTCTTGCTGTGATTATGCCGTTTTTATCGACAACTAAATACCCCGTCGGACTGACTGACCAGTTGACGGCCTCTTCGCCCGAACCTGTGCCTGCATAAGCTGTAGTTCTGTTCGTGTAATATATTTTAGCGACAAGGCTTGCGGTCTGTCCTATACGCCTCATTGAATTAGGCACGCCGCTGAGAATTACGTATGATATTTCATAAGGGTGTGTATCGTCGCTCGTTCTCTCTACAGAACCGAAAAATACCGGGCCTATGTCCAAGTCAGTACCCGGAGCCCGTCTATCGACTCCGCGCTGGTCATACTGCGGAAAACGGAAGCGTGCACTTCTATACGGAATTATATTAATAGCTGTATATGTAAGCGCAAGATTTTCATCTTCTTTGAGCATAATAGTTTTAAGTCTTAAAGTCGAGTCGGCGAGCGTCGAACCGATATAAGGCGGTACCGTGCTGCTCACTTCATTAACAGCAAGAGTATTGTCTGAATAAAATGTCGCCATTGTCCACGTGGTGTCTGACTCGTCGCCTGTTGCGCCCGGACCGGCCTTCCAGCCTGTTCTGCCCTGAACAGTCTCATAAATTCCTACTCTGTTATATCCGCCGGATCTGATTTCTTCATTAACTCTTGAGTAAACGTCGCTGGGAGCATTGTTGCCTACAACGAGAGTACCTAAAATTTCTACGGTGCCTGCCTCAACACAAACCCCTCCGCCCTGCGTTATGGCAGTATTTTTCAAGAAAGCACTGCTTCTTATTGTTATGTTGCCCAATGCAGTCATGCCGCCGCCTGAACTTGAGCTGCTGCCGTTATTAGCCTGATTTTCAAAGAATGTGCAGTTATCAACAAGTGTCTGCGTTGATGATGTGCCGTTAGAAACGTCGAGATATAAACCGCCGCCCTTTGCGTCCGTTCCGCCCATCGCGTTATTGGCGTAAAAAGTACAGCTGTCTATAGTCGCGCTGTCAGCCTCGATGAAAGCACCGCCGCCCTGACCGCCGTCAGCGACATTGCCCTCAAGCATTGATGATTTTATGGCAAAACTAGTTCCTCTTCCGGTTTGTGAAAAATAAACCGCTCCGCCGTTTTGTGATGAGTGGTTGCCCTTAAAATAGCTTGTGTTTACTTGAATACTTCCATAAACTTGAATCGCTCCGCCGTATTGTGCTTCATTAGTTTCAAAAGTAGATTTAGTAACGGTTGTAGTGCTTCCCTCAAGGTCTAAAGCACCGCCGCGAATTAATGCTGAATTATTCAAAAAATATGTGTCTGTAATATTGACCGTTGAAGTATCGGCGTAAACGGCACCGCCCGAACGCGATGTCTTATTATTCGATAATGAAGAGCTGTTTATTGTTAATGCTCCGCCGGCAGGAGAATAGAGCGCACCGCCTCTTTGATTGAGCGAGGCATCTCCGTTAGTGTCAAAACTTGATGAAGTAATGCCAATGTTAAGGGCATAAACGGCACCGCCGTCAACAGCGTTTTGATTTTGTACAGTTGAATTATTTACGGTAACAGTACCGGACGCTGAATAAACAAAACCGCCGCCTCCGTTAGTCGCCGTATTTACTTCAGATATTGTTAAGCCCTCAATAGTTACGCTTCCGCTGTTGGTAGCGATCGCGCCTCCGTTGTTATATGCAGTATTATTCGTAAAATTTATTTTGTCAGAGTCCATTAGAAGCGTATCAGTCCCGGCAAAATAGACAGCACCGCCGCTTCCTGCGTTATTCGATACGGTTGTCGAACCTCCGAGTGTCGCATTTTCTGAAAAAGTAATTTCTTCATCATCTGTTGTAGTAAAAGCCGTCTTAAAATCCGAGCCTTTACCGCCCCAATAGACAGCACCGCCGTCTCCGTAATCAAGATTATCAATATTAGCTTGATTTTTAGTGAAAGTTGTCTTTGTTGCAAATTTTAGTGAGCCGTTCGATGTCGTGTAAACAGCACCGCCGCTGTCTAAGGCCGTATTATTTTGAAAATCGGTTGCGCCGTTGAAATTCAGTCCGCCTCTTTCGATATAAAGCGCACCGCCGACCCAAGCCGTATTTGCATTCTCTGTTCCGAATGAAGCCTCGCCGCTGATGCCGACTCTGCCGCTCCCTGTTGACGCAACAGCCCCGCCGGCTTGAGCTGTGTTTCCGTTAAACTTCACTGTCCCTAACGCTGATGTTCCTGAACTTGCAAAACAAATTGCACCGCCTAAGCCTGTTGCAGGATTTCCTCCGCTTGTAGGATCTGTTGTCACGGAACTGTAATCGCCTGCCTTATTGCCTGCGAAAACTAGAGTCGCGCTATTGTTGGCTATTCTTCCGCTACCTTCAGCGTAAACAGCACCGCCGCTGCCTGAGGCCGTGTTTGATGTAAATGTAACAGTTCCGCCCATAGTCGCAAGCCCTGAGCCTGTTATGAAAATCGCGCCTCCGTTTGTAGCTGCCGTGTTGCTCGTGAAAGTCGGATTGCCGCTGAAAGTAACGCCATCGCCTGTAGCTATATACAAGGCTCCTCCATTAGCCGCATTGTTGCCTGAAAAAGCGTAACTGCCTGAAAAAGTTGCTGCACCGCCTGCCGCATACAACGCACCTCCGGCAGTAGTTGCAGCATTATTTGTAAATGTGTTCGTGCCTGTAAACGACGCAGTCCCTCCGGCCTGATAAACCGCGCCGCCGTTCGTAACAGTATTGGCTGCGCTGAATGTATTTGTGCCGCCGAAACTTACATCGCCTGCTGCGATATAGACAGCACCGCCGTTTGTTGCTTTGTTAGTGCCGTTAAAAACGTTTGTTCCAGCCAAACTAACGCTTCCTGCTTCGATATAAATTACTCCGCCGTCTCCTGTAGCGGTATTCGTTCCGCTGAATGTATTTGTGCCGCTCTCAAATGAAACCGTGCCGGCCTTAACGTAAATTACACCGCCGTTTGCTGCCGTATATGTGCCGCTGAAAGTATTTGCGCCGGGAAAATTCACCGTGCCTCCTGCGATATAAACGGCACCGCCTTCTGAAGCAGTGTTAGTCGAAAAAGTATTTGTGCCTGCAAAACTGACAGTCCCTCCCGTTGCACCAACGTAGACGGCTCCTCCTGTTGTATTTGAAGGAGAAGCGTTGCCGGTAGCGTCAATATTATTAAACGTTACGCCGGTGAATGTTGTTGTACCGCCCGTATCAATCTGAACGCCGCCGCCGGAATTTCCTGCGAAGGTCTGATTATTGAAAGCAAGAGTAAAGCCGGATTTATCTACTATGAAATGCCTTCCGCCTGCAACATTGGTGATCGAATGGGCTCCTGAAAAACTCACGGAAGTAAGGCTGCCGTAATCGCTGAATGTTATAGCCTCCGTCAACGTTTCATCTTTCTCAAGAGTTATTGTAATATCAGGGAAGTTTACCGCCGAGTCGGTCAACGTCAGTCCCAAATAACCTGCCGGATTGTTAGCAAATGAAAGAGCGTTTTTTATCGATGTGAATTTATACGGCGGAGAGTTCAGCGTATATATATCTTCGCTTGTTACATCATCGCTTGTGCCCGTATAAAGATCGCTGTCGCTTGCGCTTGATGTTACAACAAGACTCGTAGCTCCGTAGGCCGCTGAAAAATTCAAGACTAAAATTAAAGTCAATGAGAGCAAAAATTTTTTTATATTCATAAATTTTTACCTCTTTTCACGTTTCGCAAAAACAAAAAATCCGAAATCCAAAAATAAAAGAGAAAAGAAAATATTTCCCATTACGCTGCAGCCGCCGCTGTTGGCACTTGATAGCCTTTTCGCAGTTGCTGAAGTATTGCCTGCACGTGAGCTTGTGTCAGCACTTGTTGTGTTGGAATTATCTTTGTAGCCTGCCGGAGCAATAAAAAATGTCATCTTCCATCTGTTGTCATTGATGCCGTCGCGGATAACTATATAATCATTGTCAGAAGTTATTGAGTGATCTTCAATAATGCTCAACTCCGGCCGGACTCCGTCGCGTGTTCCGTCCAATAGCATTGATATAAAACTCACTGTAATTACGCCTCTGTCGTTATCAGTGTTGGATACACCCCTGTCGCCGTCAAAAAAGACTTTAATTTGATTGTTATACTGTCCTTTTCTTTCAAGCTCCTGCGAAAGATTCCAAATATTATTAACACCGTTTGTCTGTGTCAGTAAATACAGATGATACTTCTCAAAAAAAGTGTTCTCAAGATATTCACCGTTGCGCGACTTCGTTATCATGTCATTGAGCCAAATTCTGTCGTCAATTAAAGTTATAGGAATATTCAGCGTTACATGAACGGGCAGCATTCCTTCATCAGTACCGTTTCTTAAATTTCCCGGTATGTTTTGATTGAGCGTGAAATGCTGCAGGATTGTGCTCGGCATAGTTTCATCGCGTGTAATTGAGCCTGTGCCGAATGATGAAGTCGTTGGAACTTTTATTGTGCCCGGAGCTTTTGTAATCGTCTGCAAATTATCATAAAAAGTGCTGCCTGCGACTTTAGGCTGGAACGCCGTAACTTCAAAGAGATTAAAATTTCCTTTAGGCGCAGGCTGTTTATAAGTAGCACCGAGCCTCTTCCCGTAAATAATTTTGTGGCTTAGTCTAAGCTCATGATTCCCTACTTCGGGAGCGTCAATAGGATAAAGAATTAACGGTCTTTTATTCTGTTCGTTGATGTCATAGCCGCGCTGGAAGACGGAGACAAGGCCGGGCGGAATATGAGCGTTCGCAGCAAGCTGGAAAGTGCTGTCGATGTACGTAGTTCCCTGCGAACGGTCGAGGTCAAATTTCCAATAGTCCGGGCGCGTGTAATCTCCGTAAGCGTCGTAGGTCGCCGCCGCATATCTCACAGCCGTATGATTTATAACTTCGGTCGTAAGAAAATAATTTACAGTCTCGTTATCAATTAATAAATCGTCCTCAAGCGGAACAAAGACCCAATGTTTTCCGCCTGCCGTAATATTTCCCGTCATATCCCAAGTTACTCGGTCATAAGCTACTATGTTTGAGTTTTTTACTTTGTTGTCGCGCAGCGTCATTCTTAAAATCAAAGGCTCAAATTGAGCTGTCGCCGGCGCAACGTTTGAAATAATCAAAGGACGTTGAATAGTCTGCGAGGGAGTATTTTTAGGATTTTGATGAAAATTCATGAGCTGTACAACGCTGTCGTATGTATTTGTGAGGGAGCGTTGAAAAGTAAAATTAAAACGCCTCCATGTCGCGTCCATGCTTGCAGGCTGCCCTACCGGCAATAATGCGTTCGTGTAAGTCGTCGTTCCTATGGTGCTGAAGCCGGGCGTAGGAGTGCTTATATCAAAGCTCATTTCTTCGGCCTTCATGTCCATGTAAACGCGCCCTATTCCATTTACGGCAAGCAGGAATAAAACGTGGAGCTCTCTATCTTCTATTTCTTCGTCTGAATGTCCGTTAAGAATTTTTATAACTGAAGTGTCATCATAATTGCCAAGAACGTCAGTTTGAAATTGTATAGCCTCGTTAAATTTTCCGCCGAATGTCGCGCCGTTTCCGTCTATGGCCATCCACTGCGACGTGTAGCCGTTGCCCATGAGGTCGTCAAATTCATAGCCTGCGTAGCAAACGCCTATAGACATGAACACAACCGCAAGCAATACAAAAATACCTGCGGTCTTTGCAATAGCTTTCAACTCTATAACCTCCTAAAAATTTTTTTAGCTTTTTATTACGTATATTATATTATTTTTTATCTTGTTCTTGGCGGTCTGTGAGAACGTGCGCTTCTTCTTTCAGCTCTCTCGGATCTCTCGGCTGCACTGGTTCTTTCTGTCCGCGCTGAACGTCTTGCAGCTCTTGCGGCACGTCTGTCTGTCTCGTGTCTTGTCTCGGTCTGTGCTGCGGGCTCCGGCTCTTCCGCGTTTAACTCTTCGTCCGTCGGAATGTGTACAGGCTCAGGAGCAGGCTCTGTTTTTTTCTTGATGGGCTGCCAAATTAAATCAGCTATCAGCAGCGACAAACAGGACAAAGGATTTTCAGACGCATAATGAGAAAAGCAGCCGATAATTTCCCGCGCATAATCCGAATATTTTTTTTCTTCGAGAATTATTGCAAGCTCATTCAAAGCTATAGCCGCAAAAGCATTCGCAGAAGGCAGAGCGTTATCTTCAGCCGACTTCATTCTAATAAAAATATTCGGAGCGTTCTCAAGAGATAAATATAAACCGCCGTTTTTTTCGTCCCAAAATTTTTTAATCATTATTTCGGCAAGCGATTGCGCCATGTTTAACCAGTCGCTTAACTGCTTTTCGCCGGCATTGAAATGTTTAGCGGCCTTGTAAAGTTCAACTATTCCCCATAATAAAAAAGCGTAGTCTTCTGTTATGGCTTCTATCTCTGCGTGTCCGTCTATCCATACTCTGCGCCAGTTATTATTTTTATCGGGAAAATTTTTTTGAATGAATAATGCGGCTCTTTCGGCAATGTCGCGCCACTCTGATTGCTCAAACGCAACAGAAGCTCTCGCAAGTGCGCCTATAGTCAAACCGTTCCAGCCCATTAAAATTTTATTGTCGCTCGCTAACGGGTATCTTTTATCACGGACTGCGAGCAAAATTTTACGGCACTCGAATAACCTCCGCCCGACTTCCGCGCCTTTTATTCCGTAACGTTTGGCAAGGTCAGTAACTGTCGAAGCCTCATATAAAATATTCCAGCTCATTTGAGAACCGGCGAGTTCATTTCCGAAATTTCCGCTCGGTAAAACAGCATAAGCAGCGCAGAATAATCCCGCGTCGCCTTCTGGCAAAATTTTTTTCAATTCGTCCTCGTTCCATAAATAATAGCGTCCTTCGCCTTCAGGAGTGTCTCCGCCTATCGCGGCCCTGAATCCCTGAGAATATGCAGTGCTGTCGGAAAAATCACGGGTGAGACAAAAAATTATATCTTCAGCCATTAATCTATGAAAAGAATTTTGATTAAGTTCCTGAGATTTCGCGACAGTCAATAAAATCATGGCCTGATCGCATAATAATTTTTCAAAGTGGGGAACGAGCCAGCGTTCGTCAATCGCATAACGTGAAAAGCCTCCGCCTAAATGGTCGTGAATGCCTCCGCGCCACATTCGCCGTAGAGTTATATCGACCATAGTTAGAGCGTCGGATTTATCTCGCTTTGATGCGCCGGAATTTTCTTCAGCCTGTTTTAATAAAAATAATAATTTATTAGGCTCAGGAAATTTCGGAGCTTTTCCGAAACCGCCCCAGCGTAAATCAAAAATTCTGCGCATGTCGCTCAATGCTTCGTAGGCTTTTATTTTTCCGATGCGTCCGCCCGTTTTATATTTTGCGCCTGAAAGAATTTCAAATTTTTGATTGACGGCTAGTGCAAGTTCATTCGCTGCGCGTTCAACGTCATCGCGCTGTTTTGTCCAGAGCCATTTAATACGCGGAAATAAATCCGTAATTCCGGGCATCTGTCCCGTCGTTCTTTTGGGAAGCCAAGTCGTGCAGAAAAAAGGCCGTCCGTCAGGCAGCAAAAAAATATTCAGAGGCCAGCCCGCGCTCCCGTTTTGAATCCTGCAGACCTCCATAAATAAATTATCAAGTTCCGGGTGTTCTTCTCTGTCAACTTTAACGGGAATACAAGTTTCATTTATGAAGCCTGCGACTTCAGGATCGCTAAAGCAGTCTCTGTTCATGACACCGCACCAGTGTTCGGAAGAATATCCGATTGATAAAAAAATCGGCCTGTCCTCGCGCTCTGCGGTCTCGAAGGCTTCATTTCCCCAAGCGTACCAGCCTACGGGATTTTTTGCGTGCTGTAAAAGGTACGGGCTTAACTCGCCTCCTAAATGATTTACAGGGACAAAAGATTTTTTTTCAACACGGGTGGCGGCTTCTTCGGTGTATTCACCGTAAGCAGCCAGATAGCCTAATTCATTTATAAAATTATTATCAGTCGGCGGCATCCTTTTCTACTATCTCTATTAATTCTTCGAGCGAGTCAATACTTTTCCACGCGCCTAATAAATTAAATTCTTCCGCAGTAAAATTCCCTTTTGTTATTCCGATACCGCGAACTTCCGCGCCGAGTGCCGTTAGAATATCAATGTCAGCGTCCCCGACGTAAACGGCATTTTCTTTTGAAATATTCAAGTGCTTCAAAAGTTCGTTAATCATTGCCGGATTAGGTTTATAAGGCAATTTCCCGTAAGGTTCTAAAGCTCCGACAATCTCATCGAAATACTGCGCAAGCCCTGTGCGTTCGAGAACACTGCGCGGAGTTTCACGATTAGATACGACGGCTAATTTAACGCCCATCTCTTTAAGTTTTATTAATGTCGGCACGGTATCTTCAAATGGTTTTATTAATTCACGTTCAAATTTTTTGCTGGCTTCGCGGTAAATTTTTATCCATTCGGGACGATACTCGCCTAAAAGTCCCTCACAAAATGTCGGGATAGGCGTTGCTATATATTTCATTGTTAATTCATGAGAAACTTTCGGCAGTCCCTCATGCTCTGCTACGTAATTAAAACCGGCCATGATCGCATAACTTGAGTCTACAATCGTCATGTCGTGGTCAAAAATCATTAACTTAATCACTGAATAAAATTTCCCCCTATGTTCCAAGCTGTCGAGGCTTGCTGCTTTTTGACGTAATCAGATAAGAATGAATTTATTAAATCACTCATTCTATTAAGATATCCTTTGCCTGTATGCCGGAAGTGTTCTGCTACCCTTCTATTAATAGCGAGATACATTATTTCATTTTCAGGCGTACAGCTAAGCCAATTCGGACTATTTAATTCTTCTTCCGTAAGCTCCGGCATATCCGAGCAGTCAATGTCCTCATCTTTCAAAGTCAGTTGCCATCTTTCTTAATTTTTTCCATTCAAATTGTATTTTCTCTTACCTTCTCAAACTATTTCCCATGTTTCTAAGCATATCATTGCGGGATTGGGAATTACTGATTTGAGAATTAACGCTGGACTGGGACCAATATTTTTTTGCGAATATGCTGACCCAATTTACTCCGAACATTTCAAGGATCATCGTAACGCCAAAGAATACCCAGACGAGTACGGCAAGAAAAGCAATTATTCTGAAGCTCGCGCCTATCGTTCTGTCTGCGGCTCTCTCAAGCTCCTTTATTTCGTGTTCTGCGGCTTTCCGTTCTTCGCGGTTTAATTTTTTTTCTTCGCGCCTGATTCTGAATATCCTCCAAAGGCTTGCACCTCCCTGTGCCCATTGAAAGAGTCCTATCAAAAATATACTCGCTCCGATAAATCCGGCTAAAAGCCCCATAAATTTTCACCTCCTCAATTATTTTTATTTTCGTGATTTTCTATGTGTTATTATAACTTCAAAGAAAAATTTTCACTCAGTCAGGCGGTTTTTAACAAAATGAAATTTATTATTGCGGGCATAGGTCCGGGCAATCCCGATTTAATTACCCTGTCGGTTCTCAATGAAGCTGAAAGTTCTGATTTTATTTTAGTTCCGAGAGCTCATGATGATGACAAGCCCGGCATCGCTGAAAAAATTATTGCTCAACATTTGCCGGAGAAAAAGATTATTCATATTTATTTTCCTATGACTAAAGATTCAAAACGGCGCGGAGAAATTATTTCTGAACAATTATTTAACATTGAAGATAAAATAGAATTTGCAAAAAAAATTTTCTTCCCTGTTATCGGCGACTCTATGCTTTATTCAACGGGCGCATATTTAATCGAAGAAGCAAAAAAAATTTTTCCTTATATCGAAGTTGATTTCATTCCGGGAATTTCTGCACATTCTGCCGCGTGCGCCTGCGCTCAAAGATTTATGGCAATGTCGGAAGAAATTTTCAGCGTCATTCCCGGCACAGCTGATCCTGAAAAAATTTTGAGCGTCTTGAAAAATTCTGACGCAGCAGCAATATATAAGCCGACAGCGTTAAAAAATAAAAATATTATTAATTTCATAAAAAATTCCTGCAAAAAAATTATTCGCGTTGATTTCGCCGGCATATCTGAAAAAGAAAAAATTTTTTACGGCTTTGAAGCCCTCGAAAATATTAACGAATATCTTTCAATAATTTTAATCTGGAAAAATTAAAATTAAATGCAAAATCTTTTGCGCGGCGAATTAAATTTAACGCTCGATATAATTTTAGGACTTGCAGTCGGCGAGATAATCATCAGGCTTGGGCTTGCTGATTTAATCCTAAAAAAAATTTCGCGTCTCAAAATTCCTCCCGTAACTGCCTTAGCCGTCGCTTTGAGCGCAGGTTCGTCAAAGACAGGAGCCGGTGTCATAGCGTCAGCTCTCGAAAAAAAACAAATTTCAGAGCGCACCGCTATATGGTCAGTTTTAATGCTTCCTTTTCCGTCATATTTAAGACGCTGGCCGGGAACTTTTGCTCTTGCTGTCGGAATGGCAGGAAATGCCGGAGCTTTTTTTGCGCTGTCTTTATTATTGCGGAGTGTCGCAAGATTTTTTTTAGCCTACTTGGCTGTAAGGGACGAACAAAATTCAGATTTAATTATTCCCGAAAAAAAAATTAAAGATAAATTTAATTTCGCAGTCATTAAAAAATTATTAAAAACTCTCCCGTATGCTTGGGGATTTTTCGCGCTTGCTTACTTGCTTGTGCCCCTGCTCAATAAATTTTTCGAGACTAATATAAAATTTTTTTCGTTCCTTCCGTTAGCAGGCTGGACCGTCGCGGCAGGCTCGGTCGCTCACGTGTCGGCGGCTCTTGCTCTTGCCGGAGGCTCGCTCGCGTCAGGAGAACTTAACACGGCACAGACGGCCTTTGCGTTGATACTCGGCAGCGGACTCGGAACGGCAACTAGAATTTTACGACAGAACGCCGGATATTATTTCGGGCTTTTTCCTATCTCAACGGCAAAAAAAATGCTCCTCATGAATTTTGTTACAATCATGCCGCTGATTTTATTAAATTTGATTTTTGCAGGTTTAGCTTTATTATTTTAATTAAATTTAGAAGTGAGGACTTTACATGAATATTAATATTTACGTGCAGGAAGAAAATTTAATTTCGGAAATAAAAAAGATTTTTAGCAGCGGCCTTACCTATAAATTTTATGATGAGTTGAATATTTTTGTTGCTAAAGATTTCTCTAAAATTCTTGACGCTTCAGCAGAGCGCGAACATCAAAAACGTTTGGTCGAAATGGCTCATCAGGATTATCTGACGGGCCTTGCTACGCGCTGGTATCTTCAGGAATATGTGCAGAACATTCAGCACGAAGAAAATTTGACGTGCATTTATTTTGATTTAGATAATTTTAAGTATGTCAATGACACTTACGGACATCAGGCCGGAGACAGAGCTTTAGCCGCGACTGCTGAAATGATGCAGAGAGAATTTTCTGATGGGCTTGCCGCTCGAATGGGCGGCGATGAATTTATGGTAGTTCTGCCGGGCCTTAGGACTCTTGACGAAGTAGAAGCGAAAGTCAACACATTTATAAAAAATCTTTCTGATTATTATAAAACCATGCCGACGATGAAAAAACTTTCAGTGAGCGCAGGAATATCTCAAAAATTAAGCGGCTCGGAAAAATCTATTGACGTTCTTATTCATGAAAGCGACACTGCTCTTTACGCCGCTAAAAAGTCAGGAAAAAATTGCTGTAGAATATATAACAGGTAGAGGTTAGGAATTAGGAGTTAGGAATTAAAAAAAACTAATTACTTAATTTTTACTTAAATAAAATTAATTTTTAGAGAGGAGTTTTCTACGTGAAAATATTATTAGTTTTATCGTTCGTTCTTTTGTTTTACTCGCAGGCATTCGCGGCTCTTCCTCCGTTAATTCCGATGGAGGACTTTTTCAAAAATGCTGAGTCGGCAGCCTTTGCAATTTCCCCAGACGGAAAAAAACTGGCCTTCGTCCGTTCATGGGAGCGCAGAATGAACGTTTATGTCCGTGATATTGCGACAGGCGAAGAAAAAAGAATTACATCAGCAACTGAACGAGACATTGCCGGATTTTTCTGGAAGGGCAATGACAAAATCGTTTACGCTCAGGACGCAGGCGGCGATGAAAATTTCCATGTATATATAACTGACATAAAAGGCTCTAAAGTTAAAGATTTAACGCCGTTTGAAAAAGTCCGCGCAGGAATTATTGACGACCTTGAAGACGACCCTAATCACATGTTAATCGAAATGAACAGGAGAAACCCTGAAGTCTTTGACGTTTACAGATGCGATATAAATACGGGCGAGCTTGTGCAAATCGCTGAAAATCCCGGCGGAATTATCGGCTGGATGACTGACCATGACGGAAAATTAAGAGCGGCTGTTGAAACAGACGGCGTGAATACTAGCTTTTTATACAGAACGACTGAAGACGAGCCCTTCAGAGTATTAAAGACTACGAACTTCAAAGAAACTTTCGAGCCTGCTCTCTTTGCTTATGATAATAAGATGATGTATATCGAGAGCAATTTAAGCAGCGATAAGACAGCTATATATACTTTTGACCCCGAAGAAAATAAAGTGCTCGATTTAGTTTTCTCGCATGATCAAGTTGACGTAGGAAGCATTATGCACTCAAAGAAGCGCAAAAAAATCACGGGCGTAACTTTCACGACGGACAAGCGACACTATAAATTTTTTGACGAGGACAGACAAGAGCTACAAAAATCTATTGACGCTTTCTTCCCTAAATATGAAGCAGTCGTTTCCGACATGGACGATGACGAGCGCAGAGTTATCGTCAGAACTTACAGCGACAAGACACGCGGAGCTTATTATCTTTTTGATAGAAAAGACAACTCGATTTCAAAACTTGCGGAGCTTTCTACTTGGCTCAAAGAAGAGCAGATGGCTCCCATGAAAGCAATAACTTATAAATCACGCGACGGCTTGACCATTCACGGCTATATAACAGTGCCGGAAGGTGTCGAGGCTAAAAATCTTCCCTTAGTCGTAATTCCTCACGGAGGTCCGAGCGCAAGAGATGTCTGGGGCTTTGACTCTGTAGCTCAATTCTTAGCGAACAGGGGCCTTGCAGTTTTACAGGTTAATTTTAGAGGCTCGACGGGCTACGGAAAAGCTTTCTGGCAGGCCGGTTTCAAACAGTGGGGCAGAAAAATGCAGGACGATGTTACTGACGGCGTATTATGGGCGGTCGAGCAGGGCATCGCGGATAGAAACAGGCTTGCAATTTTCGGAGGAAGTTACGGCGGTTACGCGGCACTTGCCGGAGCGACGTTTACCCCTGATTTATACGCCTGCGCCGTAAGCTACGTAGGGCCTTCAAATATTTTCACTCTGCTTGAGACAATTCCGCCTTACTGGAAGCCTTTTATCGAAATGGAATACGAAGAGATCGGCGACCCCGTGAAAGATAAAGAACTTCTCGAAGCAATTTCGCCGGTGTTCCATGCGGAGAATATAAAAATTCCGCTCTTTGTAGCTCAGGGCGCGAACGATCCTAGAGTTAATAAAGCCGAGTCGGATCAGATTGTCGAGGCAGTAAGAAAAGCCGGAAAAGAAGTTATTTACATGGTAAAAGATAACGAAGGGCACGGCTTCCACAACGAGGAAAACAGATTTGACTTCTTCAGGCAGATGGAAGAGTTCTTCAAAAAATATTTAGGCTCACGGTAAAAATAAAAGTCCCCCCGAAATTTCGAGGGGATTTATTTTTTCTATAACTTCATTAAATCTGCAATAGTTATTCCGTCAAAAAAATTATTTATGATGTCGCCGAGCTTCTGCCACATAGGAAGAGTTCTACAATTTTCAGCGCGCTGGCATTTATTAGGCTTGCATGTGAGGCACTGAACAGGAGCAAGATCTTCATTCATTGCCTCTAAAATTTCGCTGACCTTGCAGTCTTTAGGATTAATCACGAGACGATATCCTCCGCCCTTGCCGTGCTGAGTGGCAACAAAATTATTTTTTGACAGCAAAGCCATTAAGCGTTCAGCATATTTTTGTGAGACTTCCTGATGGTCCGCAAGCTCTCGTGTTGAGATAAAGCCTTCGCCCTGATTTTCAGCCAAGTCGATTAAAAATCTCAGAGCGTATCTTCCGCGTGTTGAAATTAACATGCCTCGAAGCCTTGTTTCAAGTCCGCGATAATGTCATCAATATGTTCAATCCCGATTGAAAGCCTTATCGTCGTCGGACGTATTCCGCAAGCTAAAAGCTCTTCTTCTGAAAGCTGCGAATGTGTCGTTGATGCAGGGTGAATTACGAGCGATTTAACGTCGGCCACGTTCGCAAGCAGTGAGAAAAGTTTTAAGCTCTCAGTGAATTTTTTTGCGGTCTCGGCATCACCTTTAATGTCAAACGTAAAAATCGAGGCTGCCCCGTTCGGAAAATATTTATCGTAAAGTTCTTTGGCTTTTCCTGTTTCGAGCGAAGGGTGATTGACTTTTGCGACTTTTGGGTGATTTTTCAAAAAGTCAACGACTTTCAGAGCGTTCTCGACGTGGCGTTCAACTCTCAATGAAAGAGTTTCAAGCCCTTGAATTAACAGGAACGAATTAAACGGCGACTGGCACGCTCCCAAGTCTCTCATTAGAGTTGTGCGGAGCTTGAGAATATACGCGATCTTTCCTGCGGCTTGAGTGAAAACTATTCCGTGATACGAGGGATTAGGTTTTGAAAGTCCCGGAAATTTATCGTTCTGTGCCCAGTCAAAATTTCCTCCGTCAACGATAACTCCGCCCATGACTGAGCCATGACCGCCGATAAATTTTGTCGCTGAATGAACAACAACGTCCGCGCCGTGTTCAATCGGCCTCAATAAAAACGGCGTTGCAAAAGTATTATCGATGATAAGCGGCAGTCCGTGCTTGTGAGCAATTTTTGCGACTGCTTCAATGTCAACTACGTCCGAGTTGGGATTTCCTAAAGTCTCTGCGTATAATAATTTTGTGTTGGGCTTTATGGCCTTCTCAAAATTTTCCGGCTCTGAAGGGTCGACGAAATCCGTCGTAATTCCTGCTTCGGGCAAAGTGTTCGCAAAAAGATTGAAAGTTCCGCCGTAAAGATTTACGGAAGATACGACATGATCTCCGGCCTTCGCAATATTTCTTACAGCGTAGTCGATTGCCGCCGAACCTGAAGCCGTAGCCAATGCCGCCGCACCGCTTTCAAGCGCAGCAACTCTCTTTTCAAAAACGTCATTCGTAGGATTCATTAAGCGCGTGTAAATATTTCCCGGCTCCGTCAACGCAAAACGCCCTGCCGCAGTTGCGGAATTTTTGAAAACGTATGAAGTCGTCGCGTAAATCGGAACGGCTCTTGAATCCGTCGCCGGATCTGCACACTCTTGGCCTACATGAAGCTGAAGAGTTTCAAATTTATATTTGTTCATAAAAATTTCATTCCCTTTCTCACAAAATAAACATACTAAGCAAGTGTGAAATAAGTTGCTGAAATTTTACATGAAAATTTTTATAATGTAAATTATTACCAGTTCTCGTAACGCTGATTTTTATTCAGCTCCGAAAAAATTTTCATTTCCTCATCAGTCAGAGAGAAGTCAAAAATATTAATGTTCTCGGCAATGTGCGAGGGGTCTTTTGAGCCGGGAACAGTTACATAACCTGACTGAACGTGCCAACGCAAAATAACCTGTGCGCTAGTTTTTCCGTGAGCCTTTGCAATTTTCACAATCTCGGAATTATTAAAAAGTTCCTGAGTATGTCCGCGCCCTCCCAGAGGATACCAGCTCTCGACAATAACATTTTTAGAGGCAAGATAATTTTTCAGCTCCGTATTTTGATAATAAGGGTGATTTTCATTTTGAACGACTGCCGGAACGATTGAAGCGTTTTTCGTAATTCTCTCAAATTCTTCTGGAGTATAGTAATTTGAAATTCCGATTGATTTAATTTTTCCTGACTGAACTCCGCGCTCAAGAGCTTTATAAACTTCTTCGTCGTTATAGCCGGGCTGATGAATTAACATCAAGTCAATATAATCAAGTCCAAGCGCATTATTTGAAGCGTCAATGGCACTGTCAGGGTCGCTGTAATTGCCGGGCATTATTTTGCTAGTTATGAAAATATCTTCGCGGTTTATGATTCCTTCGCTGATTGCTTTACGAACGCCGCGTCCGACTCCTGCCTCATTGCCGTAATATCTCGCAGTGTCGATTAATCTGTAGCCGTTTTTAATCGCAGTGTATACAGAATTTTCAGCGGTCGAATTATCCTGCGTCCATGTTCCGAGCCCAAGCACGGGCATTTTATATCCGCTGTTGAGAGTTACGTAAGGGGCTTTGACTTCATTATAACTATTCTCATTAAGTTTTTCAGTAGAGTTTGAATTTGAGCCTGACGAACAGCCTGCCGCAGAAAGCATAAAAATTGAAAGCAAGAAAAAAAATTTTTTCATGTCAAAAAATCCTCCTTATATGAACTTGAAAATACAGTCAAAAATTTTCAATGAAGCAGAAAAAATTTTATACGCTTAGGAAAAAAATTATCGTTGTAAAAATTTATGGAAGCTAAAAATTTTTAATGTTTTTGTAGTGCCCATTGTAGTCCCCAAATCTCAACTCCCCCAAAATTTTTTAGAAAAGGTTAGAAGTATTTTATCATAATTTTTTTGAGTGTAAAAAAGGAAAAAACAACCCCGCAGAATTTCTACGGGGGCAAGAGTTTTTTCAATAGCTATTTCAAATTTTTCTGAAAGAACGAAATTATTTTTGCGAACGGAATTTTTTCCATGTTGTCGTATAAATCAACGTGGGAAGCTCCCGGAATAATCACAAGCTCTTTGTTGTCGCCCTTCAATAAATTGAAAGTGTCCTCGCTGAAATATCTTGAGTGGGCTTTTTCGCCGTGAACAAGAAGAACGGGTGCTTCAATCTCTCCGATAAAAGCAAGCATGGGCATATTGACCATAGCAAGCGATGACGTTACCGTCCAGCCTTCGTTTGAATTAACGGAATTTTTGTGATAGCCGCGAGGCGTTTTGTAATAAGCGTAGTAATCTTTCACGAACTGCGGCGCGTCATCAGGAAGCGGATCGATAACTCCGCCGGCCTTTGCGTAAGTTCCTTTCTTATAATCTTCCGTGCGCTGTGCGTTGAGAGCTTTTCTAGCCGCTATTCGTTTCTCTGCGCTGTCGTCAGCGTCAAAATATCCGTTCGCAGCGACTCTCGACATGTTATACATCGTTGAAGCTACTGTCGCTTTAATTCTTGTGTCAGCCGCAGCCGCGTTCAAAGCAATTCCGCCCCAGCCGCATACGCCGATAATTCCGATTTTTTCCGCGTCAACAAAATCTCTAGTCGCTAAAAAATCTACAGCCGCTGAAAAATCTTCGGTGTTAATTTCCGGTGAAGGCAATGAACGCACAGCACCGCCGCTCTCGCCCGTGAATGAAGGGTCGAACGCAAGCGCGACAAACCCGGCCTTTGCCATCTCCTGAGCATAAAGCCCGGAGACCTGCTCTTTGACTGCACCGAACGGCCCTGCCACAGCAAGAGCCGCATATTTTTTCGACGCATCAAAATCTTTAGGCATATATAAATCGCCCGTTAAATCAATTCCGTAACGGTTATGAAAGTGAGCCTTCTCGACTTTGATTTCCGGGTAAATCTTAAAAACTCTTGTGTCGTTTTCAAGAGCAAAGGCCATTGAAGCAAAGCACGAAAAAATTAATAACGCCGTTAAAAAAATTTTTGTCATTTTAATTTCTCCTTTGATTAAAAATAAAAAGCACGTTGATTATTTTCACATATGAGAGCTAAAAAAAGTAACGTACTTTTATGAATTAAGATTAAGTATGCTTCAAGTGATAAAATAAAAAATTTTTCGAGGCTAATATTTTTGCTTTTTATAAAAATTGTTTGCTAGTATTAACTTTTTCTTGACTGAATAAAAAACTGCTGATAAAATTCATCGCGAAAATAAATTCAAAATAAGTTTGATAAATATAATTTTCTTGAGGAATAAAAATTTTAGAAAGGAAATGAATCACTTGTTGAAAGCAAGAAAGTATTTTGCTGAATTAACAGTGGCTGTGTTAGTTTTATGCGCTTTTATCTTTGCGTCAGCTGACACTTCCGAAGCCGCTAAAAAGAAAAAACATTATGATGACTGGCGCGGAGTTGCGGCGGATATGGCACTCGAATTTAACGCGGCCATAGAGGACGTGATCAATGATAAATACAGCGACGCTTATAAGCATGTTAATGACGCTTACTTCAAATATTATGAAGTTCAGGGCGTTGAAAGAACTGTCATGTATGCGATCTCGGCGGCGCGTGTCAATCACATTGAGGCGCAGTTTAGGGACATCAAACACGTTTTATTAGGCAATCAGGAGAAAGAAAAAAATTCTTTGCTTCAGCAAATTGAAGACTTAAAAATAAAAGTTTACAAGGACTCAATGGTTCTCGACGGCAAAGCAGATATTTCCGACCCTGACAGCGTTGGACAGGCAATTTATGCTGACACTAAAGTTCCCAAGCCTGACTTAATTGCAAGTGTTACGCCTCAAACAGAAACGCAAGAAACTGCTCCGTCTGTAGCGTCAGAACCTTCAGAGAAAAAAGCTCCTGTCAGCCGGGACTGGCTCACTTTTGTAACGGCGTTCGGTCTTTTGGTCCGCGAGGGGCTTGAAGCAATTTTAGTCATCGTTGCGATTGTCGCGTATTTAATCAAGACGGGCAATAAAAATATGCTGAAGGGTGTTTATCTCGGCTCATTCGCGGCAATCATAGCGAGCGTGATTTTAGCGTGGGCTCTCGAAGCTCTCATGGGCGAACAGAGCGGAGTTGCGCGTGAACTCTTAGAAGGCTGGACAATGTTTTTAGCTGTCGCAGTTTTATTTTACGTCAGCAACTGGATGCTCTCTAAGGCTGACACGATAGCTTGGGAAAATTACATCAGCGGAAAAGTTCAGCAGTCAATCGACTCAAAAAGCCAATGGACTTTAATTTTCGCGGCCTTTATCGCAGTAATGAGAGAAGGAGCGGAATTAATTTTATTTTATTCAGCAGCTTTCACGGGAGGCATGAGCAACCCGGCTTATATAGCTTACGGCATAGCTGCAGGCGTTCTCGTTCTCATTGCCGTTTGGGTGGCGTTTAGATATTTCAGCGTCAGATTGCCTTTGAGAGCCTTCTTTATGTTCACGAGCATTTTATTATTCTTAATGTGCATATCTTTCATGGGCAAGGGCGTTGTAGAACTCACAGAAGCCGACGTTATCACGGGACGGACAGTCATTCCGGCGATGAAAGGCTTTTCAATCGAAATTCTGAGCATTTACGACAGGGCAGAGACATTAATTCCTCAAATAATGCTTGTAATCGCGGCGTTATGGATAATGCTCCCTCACATGTTCAGAAAAAATAAAAAGGCATAAATTGCCCCGTTGCGAGCAGGGCATTTATTAAAAATAAATTTAATTTATTCAGGAGGTATTTTACTATGAAAAAATTAGTTTTAGCAGTAGTGTTAATGGCTCTTTCAGTGAGCGCGGCATTTGCGGCAGGAGTTGCAGCTCCCGTTTCAATGAAGCCCGGCGAGGCCGGTTTTGAAGAAATCCCGATCGGCGAGACACAGGTCGGCCCTTACAACGTCGCGGCGGTTTATTTCCAGGCTGTTGACATGTACCCGACAGGCAAAGGACTTTCACGCGAAGAGTCAGACATGCACCTTGAAGCTGACATTCACCTTAAACCCGAAGCGGCTATCCAGTACGGCTTTGGCAACGGCGAAGATATTTGGCCGGCTTATTTGACGGTTAAATATGAAATTTGCAAGATTGACGGCAAAGTTGTAATGGACGGCTCATTCATGCCCATGAACGCTGACGACGGCCCCCACTACGGCGCGAACATTGCAAAAGGTCTTCCCGTAGGTCCGTACAAACTTCGTTTTATCATTGAGCCGCCGACTGATTACCTGCTTCACATTGACGACGAGACAGGCGTACCTGCCAAAGAAGGCGCAAAAGAATTTTTCAAAACTCATACAGTTGAGTTCGATTGGAACTATACAGCCGAGCAGTTACAGAACGATTAAATCAGGTAGGAATTAGGAGGTAGGAGGTAGGAGGTTTTTTGCTTCCTGCCTCTTAATTATTGTTGTAAGGGGGGAATGAAAAATTCTTAAATATCTTGTTGCGGTAACGGATCATTTAGCGGCTTTTGCTTTCATGCTGGGAATAATTTTCAGCTTTTCCAATTCATTTACTCATCACAAAATAAAAAAATCAGCATTAATTTTTACTATCTTAGGATTTTTAGCCGGCGTTACGCTTTTGTGTGTCCGTCTATATGACCCTAAAGGCATGAATTTATTTTTAATGGCCTTCAACAGAAAATTAGTTGTAACTGTCGCAGGGCTTGGAGTGCTTGCGGTCTTGATGACGCTGATAAATTTTGTGATTGATAAAAAATTTCTAAGGCTTGCTAATCTTTTTTCGCTTTCTGTTTTAATTTTCGCCGCGCTTTCTTACTTAGTGCCTCCGATTTTGCAATACACACGCGAATTTATATATTTCGGTGAGGCAGGCATAAGCACTAATGCAATGCTAAGAGCGTTAGGTTTTACGCTGGGGATTTTTGTATGTTTGCTAATATCTTTGAGCGCGTATGAAGTTCATAAATCTCTACGCAATGACAAAGAGAAAAATATTTTTTTATTCTTGTCAGTTTTAATTTTTGCTCTCGAATATTGCGCGGCGGCTGTGGCGGCGTTGCAGAGACTAAAAATTTTGAGAACATCTGACGCAATTTTTAATATCTCCGTTTTTGACGTAATGATATGGCGCGGAGCTAATCCCAACGCATTTTTATATGCGCAGTTAATTTTAGCGTTGATAATGCTCTTATTTGTAATAAAGACTCACATGAAGCCTTCGGGAAATTTTGCGAACAAGGCATTATTACGAAAAGAGAAGGCAAGATTGAGGGACTGCCGACGATGGTCATGGAGCTTGGCAGCGTGGGGAGCAATGGCAATTTTTATCGTCATCGTTCTGCATTATTACGACACAAAACCGCCTGCGGAAGTTCAGCCGGAGCCTTACGAAATTTCTGACGGGATAATCTCAATCGAGCTTTCAAAAGTTTCTGACGGGCATCTGCATAAATTTTCATACATCACGCCGAATAAATTTGACGTTAGATTTTTGGTCGTTAAAAAGCCTGCCGGGTCTGCTTACGGAGTCGGGCTTGACGCTTGCGATATTTGCGGCATAGCAGGATATTACGAGCGCGGAAATGATGAGGTCGTCTGCCGACGCTGTGATGTTGTCATGAACAAAAACACTATAGGCTTCAAAGGCGGCTGTAATCCAGTTCCGTTTGAATATGAAATTAAATCAGGAAAAATTTTTATTGATGTCAAAGAATTAATAAAAGAAGAGGGGAGGTTCAAATGAGTTAGGAGGTAGGAGTTAGGAGGTAAAAATGAAAAGGGAGGAAAATAAAAATTGTTTTGGCGAATGATAATAAAAACTCTCGTCCGGCAGAAAAGTAAAATGCTGATGATCGCCTTCACCGTAATTTTAGGCGTGTCGCTCTCAACGGCCATGATGAATGTTATGCTGGGTGTGGGCGATAAAGTCAACCGCGAATTAAAAGTCTACGGCGCAAATATTACAGTCAGGCATCAGGACGCGGCATTGATGAGCGATTTATACGGACTGACTGAAGGACTCGGAGTTAATGATAAATTTTTGTATGAAGAAGATATTTTGAAATTAAAGACGATTTTTTGGGGCTTTAATATTTTGGACTTCGCTCCGATTTTGGAGGGCCGCGCAATTTTGAGCGTCAAAGGCCGGGCCGGGACAGCCGGTGAAGTTTCTTTGGCCGGAACGTGGACGGAGAAGCACGCAATTTTATCAACGGGCGAAGAATTAAATACGGGTCTCAAATCTCTTAGAACATGGTGGGAAGTTGAGGGCGAATGGCTCGGCGAAGATGATAACAATTCCGTGATGGTTGGAAAATTATTGGCTTCAAAAAATAAAATTCGCGTCGGCGACGCTGTAACTTTAACGAGCAACAACGGAGCTGTAAAAAATTTTATCGTCAAAGGAATTTTTAATGACGGCGGAAACATGGACGAAAAAATTTTAATGACGCTTCCGGCCGTTCAGGAGTTAATGAATCTGCACGGGAAAATTTCAAGCATTGAAGTTTCAGCCTTGACCACGCCCGACAACGATTTAGCACGAAAGGCCGCGCAAGACCCCCGAAGCCTGTCGCCCGACGAGTACGAGACTTGGTACTGCACTGCTTACGTCAGCGCGATATGTCATCAAATTCAGGAAGTCATTAGGGACGGAGTTGCTAAACCCGTTCGGCAGGTCGCGGAGTCCGAAGGCACAATACTAAATAAAACAACGCTGCTGATGATTTTAATTACGATTTTAAGTTCTATAGGCTCGGCGTTGGCTATCTCAAATTTAATTACGGCAAGCGTCATTGAACGAAGCCAAGAGCTTGGATTATTAAAGGCACTCGGCGCGTATAACTGGCAGATCGTTTTGTTAGTTTTGATTGAAGTCATGATGACGGGACTTGCCGGCGGAGTAATCGGTTATTTCTTGGGCATCGGCTTCGCTCAGATTATAGGTCAGACAGTTTTCGGCTCTTACATCGAAATTGCACGAATGGTAATTTTAATCGTCGCAGTGATTTTATTCTTCGTAACTTTATTGGGAAGCGTCCCTGCTATTCGTTACTTAATGGCTCTCAAGCCTACGGAGGTTCTGCATGGCAAATAAAAAACAGGTAGGAGTTAGGAGGTAGGAAGTAGGAATGAGAAAAGGCAACAGAAAAACTTTTTATCTAAAAATGGTATCGGGCTCGTTAATCCGCAGGGCTTCAAGATTAATTATTGCCGTGCTTGCGATTGCTATCGGCGCGACGATTTTATCCGGGCTCGTTACGATTTATTATGACATTCCCGAACAATTAGGGCGTGAGTTCAGATCTTACGGAGCTAATTTAATCGTACTGCCCAGAGGCGACGCAAAGATAACACGCGAAACTCTTAGCAAATTAAAAAATTTAATAGGCTCAAATAAAATCGTGGGCATGGCTCCGTACCGTTATCAGACCGTGAAAATTAATGAGCAGCCCTACATAATCGCAGGGACGGATTTAGAACAGGCCGAAAAAAACAGCCCCTTCTGGTATATCGAGGGCGAATGGGGAAATTCTTTAGTCGGTCATGAAATTGCAGAGACATTAAATTTGAAGCTCGGCGACTCTTTCATGATTCAGGGCGTTAAATACGGCGAACAGGCCGAAGCGTCCGGGCAAAATCTTTCAGCGGCAGAAAATCAAAAACGCGACTTGGCCCGGCAGAATTTTCATAAGAGCTTGAAAGTTAAAGGCATTGTCTCAACCGGCGGAGCTGAAGAAGGATTTATTTTCACTGACATTGACGAACTTGATGAATTAATCGGCGACACTTTCAGAGCTGATGTCATTGAGTGCAGTATCATCGCTGACGCTAAAGAACTTTCGGACATCTCTAAAAAAATTGAAAAAGAAATACCGGAGTTACAGCCGCGTGCCGTGAGACGTTTAACGCAGTCGCAGGATATAGTGCTGGGAAAATTACAGGCTCTCGTCCTGCTCGTTACCGTTGTCGTTTTAATAATAACTATGATTTCAGTTTACACGACAATGATGGCAATGGTGGCTGAAAGACGGCGCGAGATAGCTTTGAAAAAAGCATTGGGAGCTGAAAATAAATTAGTCATGAGCGAATTATTCGGCGAGGGCGTTTTGCTTGGGATCATCGGCGGAGCGTCGGGAGTTTTTCTCGGCTTCGAGTTCGCAATGCGGGTAAGCCTTAACGTTTTCGGACGCGGAATAAATTTTCAATGGGCCTTAATTCCTATCACGATTTTTATTTTTGTCGCAATAACTGTAGCCGCTTCGATAATTCCCGTGCGCAAAGTCATGGACATTCACCCTGCTATAGTCTTGAAAGGAGAATAAATTAAAAAATGTCAAAGAAAATTCTTGAGCTTAAAGACGTATCGAAAATTTACGGCTCGTTAAAAGCTCTTGCGGATATAAATTTAAGCGTCAACGCCGGCGACTGGCTCTCAATCATGGGGCCGTCAGGTTCAGGAAAAACAACGATGATTAATTTAATCGGCTGCATGGATACGCCCTCAACAGGAAGCGTCATTCTTGACGGTGTTGACATAAGCAAAGAAAACGCCGCGAGCTTAACTCGAATAAGGCGCGATAAAATCGGCTTAATCTTTCAGCAGTTCCATTTAATAAGTTACTTAACGGCCGTAGAAAATGTAATGGTCGCGCAATATTATCACAGTATGCCGGACGAAGAAGAAGCAATGGAAGCTCTTGAGAAGGTCGGCTTGAAAGAAAGAGCCCGGCATTTACCGGCTCAATTATCCGGCGGCGAACAGCAAAGGGTCTGCATAGCGCGTGCATTAATTAATTCGCCTCAAATTTTGCTGGGCGATGAGCCTACGGGAAATCTTGACGAAGAAAACGAGGGAATTGTCGTAGATATTTTTAGGCGGCTTCACAGCGAAGGCGTTACGATTATCGTTGTTACTCATGACCCGGAGGTCGGGGACGTTGCTCAGCGAAAAATTATTCTTGAGCACGGAAAAATTGTTGACGACATCAATCAATCATTATAAAAAAATTAGGAGTTGGGGATTTTTTTACCTCCTACCTCCTAACTCCTAACTCCTACTTGAATTAACTCCTAACTGAAAAAAATTTTTTGCCTTGCCTCGAACATTGAAATATTATGAAGCATTGCAATTTTTTTTACGTCCTCATATTCAGGAATTTTTCGGACTGTCTCGCCGTTAAGCTCCGTAACCTTCACGTGAATTTTTCCAAGCGGCGTTTCAACTTCTTCAATCTTCCATTTTAGGCGCAGTCTATCAAATTCAGAAAACCTCACGCCCTGCGAAGTCGTATTTTTCAAAATTATTTCAGAAAATTTCATGACATCTTCCGGCCTTGCAAGACAGCAGAGTTTTACGGCAGGACGATTTTTTTTCATGAAAATATTTTCCGTCCACACATCGAGAGCTTCAGCCGCGAATAATTTTTCAATGACGCTTTCATAATCCTGCGGATTCATGTCGTCAATATTACATTCGAGCAAAGAAATTTTTTCGCGCACAAGACCGTTAATTTCAGTTTCTGATGACGTGTCGATTAATAACGCTCTCAAAGCGTTGGGCATGTCGTCAGATTCACGGTTGCCGAAGCCGAAGCCTGACGCAATTATTTTTCCGTTAGGAATTGCGCTGAAACCGTCCGCAAGAATTTTTGCTAATAATGCTCCCGTCGGCGTTGTACGTTCCATAGGCGAGCCCTGAGCAAAAATCGGAAGTCCATGCAATAAATATTCAGTCGCAGGAGCCGGGACGGGCAAAACTCCGTGTGCACATTCGACAGTTCCGGAGCCCGTGTTAATCGGCGAACAAAGCACTCGCGGCCAGCCTAGTGCCTCCATTAAAATAAATGCTCCTGTTATATCGATTATAGAGTCAACCGCGCCGACTTCGTGAAAGTGAATTTTATCGGGGGTCGTTCCGTGAACGTGGGCTTCAGCTTCAGCAAGAATTGAAAACGCCCTTAAAACTTCGCGCTTGACCGTCAAAGAAAGTCCGCTCGATGAAATCATTTCTTCGATGTCGGCCAAGTGCCTGTGATGATGTTCGTGATTATGCTCATGCTCATGATGATGTTCATGATTTAATTTAACGTCAAAATTTATTCCTGCAAGCCCGTTTTTAGTTGTCTCCTCGATAATTAATTCATACTCTTCTGGATTTAAGGCGTGAATTTTTTTTATGCCCTCAGCTAAAATTTTTTTATCAGGAACTAAATTTAACAACGCCCCGATGAACATATCTCCGGCAATTCCTGCGAAGCAGTCAAGATAAAGAGTCTTCATAATTTTTTACTCCGCTTCAGAGTCAGAAATATCAAGCATGTCCTCATCTTCAAGATTTTCGAGCGGCGCGACAGGTTCCGCGTCATCATCGCCTTGAGCCATTTCCGAAGGGTCGGGAATAAATCCTATGCCCTTATTAACCTCGTTCATAATTTCCTTAATGATTTCGTCCTGCAAATTTTTATTTTCAGAAAGGAATTTTGCGACGGTCTCTTTGCCCTGTCCGAGCGTTTCGCCTTTATAAGCGAGCCACGCGCCTTTTTTATTAATAACGCCGTAATCGACAGCCATGTCAACGACAGCAACGCCCATCGGAATACCCTTGCCGTAAATTAAACTTGCGTGCGCAGTTCTGAACGGGGGAGCGAGTTTATTTTTAACGACCTTCAAATAAAGTTCGTGGCCTATGGTAACGTCGCTCTTCTCTAATTTTTTGCCGCGCCTTACTTCTAATCTTACTGAGGCATAAAATTTCAAAGCCCTTCCGCCTGTCGTAGTCTCGCTTGGTCCGGGAGCATAGCCTGTTGAAATCATGGCTCGAAGCTGATTTATGAAAATCACTATGCAGTTTGTCTTAGCGATTATTGAGGCAAGCCGTCTTAAAGAATACGACATCAAACGAGCTTGAAGACCTAACTGGCTTTCACCTATGCGGCCGTCAATTTCCGCCTGAGGTGTCAGAGCCGCGACGGAGTCCACGACAACAATATCAACTGCGCCCGTTCTTACGAGCTGATCAAGAACATAGAGAGCCTGTTCGCCGCTGTCGGGCTGAGCGAGATATAAATCTTCAATATTTACGCCCAACGTTAAAGCAAGTCGGGGGTCGAGCGCGTGTTCAGCGTCAATAAATGCAGCAATGCCCCCTGCCTTTTGAGCTTCAGCTATAGCGCACAGAGCTATCGTAGTTTTTCCTGAGCCTTCAGGCCCGAAAATTTCAACTATCCTCCCCTTAGGGTAGCCGCCTATTCCTAAAGCAACGTCGAGGGGCAGAACGCCGCTTGAAATAACGTCAATGTTTTTTTTAGCGGTGTCTCCAAGCCTCATGATCGCGCCGTCTCCGAATTTGCTGCGGATGTCGCCGATAGCTTCCTCTAAAATCTGCTCACGGGTCTGCGCGGCTTTTTTTACAGCTTTAGCCAGAGTAATCACTCCTTCAAAAATTAAGATTGAAATAAAATTTTTTCGCGTTTAAGTATAGCATTGGGGAAAATTTTTAATGGTCTCCGTAATGTCCGCAACACTTAGAGAAAAAATATTTTTTCGTGCTATAATTTTTTTTAACTTATCAAAAAATTTCAGAGACTTAATAAAAAATCCGAAGAAGAAAATTTTGGGGACTACAATGGGGACTACAAGAATGTTAAAAATTTTTAGCGGCCATAAATTTTTACGCGGCTGAAAAAAATTAGAGTCATAAATTTTTTCGGAGAGATTAAATTTTTTGACCTCCTGCCTCCTAACTCCTACCTCATCATGTTGTGCTATGATTATTACATTTTATTAAAGAGGTGAATTTATAAATTGCTGCTCGAATTAATGTCCAATGGAACACTTGCTGAACTGCCGCCTGAAAATAAACCTGAAGGCATAACTGTATCTGACGAAAATTCAGTTATGTTATTGCTGCCTCACAATAAATATTTACTCGGAAAAGACGGAGGGCAATGGATATACGCAAGCAGCAGACCTGACGAACAGCCGCAGGGAGTTTATTTATACGAAGATCAAGTTTTGTCGTTGCTGAACGAAGGCACAACGCCCACGATAATTCCGGCCGACACTGTAAATTTTTTGAGGCGTGAATTATTTTCGTTAAGCGAACCTCCGGGACATCACGCGCCTACGGTTTTAATGCTAAAAACTTTCATGAGGGATAATTCAGTTTTTGATGACGAAAAAAATTTTCTTGATGAAGAAATTTTTTCGAGCTTCATGAAAAATGACGAGATACTTTATAAAGCTTACTGGACCTTGAGATTTTCGCTGTCGCGCAGCGAACTTGAGACCGCCGGAAGATTAAAGGCATGGCTCAAAGCCGGCCCGGCAGTCTTTGAAGATCCTAAGCACGAAATGAAAATATGGTTTTCACTCTTAAAACTGCCGGACGCTGATGCAGTAAATGAGCTTGTCGAACTTTCATTTTCAAAGCTGGAATTAAATCACATAAGCCAGCAGTTTGCTTCGCCGCTTGTCGTTTATAATCCTGCTTCTGGCTGGCTCATAGTCGGACAGTTCGGACGAAAAATAAATGTAATTTTCAAGGCTTGGCTTTATCTTAATCACGAACTTTATCACGAGCTGAGAAATGTCAGAAAAATGACAGTGCATGATATTATTCTGGCGGTCTGGGGCGAGCACGAGACGCGGCAGGCAATGACGGAACGTGCAAAATATAAAGGAGCTGAAAAAATTAATTTACCATGAATATAACTTTTTCAGAAGTAACAAAAACTTTTGAGCCTGATATTACCGCATTATTTGATATAAGCCTTAATATAGAGCAGGGAGAATTTGTTTATGTAATCGGGCAGACGGGGTCGGGAAAGTCAACGCTGCTTCGATTAATTACACGCGAGCTTTTACCTTCGGCCGGGACTGTAGCGGTCGGCGGCTTTGACCTTCGCAGAATGAGACGCGCCGATGTTCCGTATTACCGCCGCGATGTCGGACTTGTCGCTCAGGACTTCAAATTAATTTCGAGCCTCACTGTTTATGAAAATATTGCTTTCGTCATGGAGGCTATGTCAGTCCCGAAAAGAATAGTCGCGGAACGTACAAGAGATGTTATTAATCAGGTCGGCTTGTGGCGCAGAAGATTTATGAGGCCGGCACAGCTTTCGGGCGGCGAGCAGCAGAGAGTTGCAATCGCACGTGCTCTTGCTAATTCGCCGTCTCTATTCATCGCCGACGAGCCAACGGGAAATTTAGATTTTCATACGGCAGCAGAAGTCATGAAAATTTTATTTGCTATCAACGCCGCCGGAGTTACCGTCGTAATGTCAACGCATAATCAAAGCATAGTAAATTCTTCACGGCAGCGCGTCATTGAACTTGATAACGGAAAATTAATCCGCGACGAAAAAGGGGGCTTGTATCAAGCATGACAACGTTCAAATATATTTTGCGCGATACGTGGCGGCTTATCGTTCATCATTGGGTGCTTGGCCTTCTTACTTTGATAACTGCCGGCGTTATGCTCTGGATTTTAGGTGTTACGACGTTGCTTTCATTAAATCTTGAAAATTTATTGTCGCGTCTTGAAAGCGAGTTAGTAGTTCAGGCGTATTTAGTGAAAGATAACACGCTTGATGTTGAAGCCGTCGCGCAAAAAATTCAATCGCTCGAATACGTTTACGCAATGAAAATTTATTCGCCGGCTGATTCTTTAGCGAAGCTGCAGGAAAAAATGGGCTCGCAGTCCCGCGCTCTTGACATGCTCGGAGAAAATCCTATTCCGTTTAATTTTGAAATTCATGTTCATAAAGCCGAAGATGTTGAGCATTTAGTCGATGAATTAAACGCTATGCCCGAAGTTGATGACGTAGTTTATGCCGGGCTTGTAGTAAAAAGAATTTCCGCGCTCTCTCGAATTTCATCGAGGGTTGCTTTAATAATGTTTATATTGTCCGTAATTATCACGGCTCTTGTCGTTTATAACACGATACATATTTCTTTATATTCGCGTCGTGAAGAAATAGGCATCATGTATCTTGTCGGAGCTACACGCGCATATATTGCGACGCCGTTCGTGCTCGAAGGGACTTTATTATCACTCTTGGGAGCATGTATAGCGGCGGCAGGAATTATCGGCGTGTATTTTCCCGGAATGGCAATGATACAAGCTAACCTGCCTTTCTTACGCAACAGCATAATCACGGACAGAGCTGTAATTTTTAGATTTTGCGCACTTCTCACGGGATTTGGAGCGACTCTCGGCTGGGTTTGCAGTTACATAATCGTTGCAAGATTTATTAATTCAATCACGAAGCCGGAATGAGGCAGGAGTTAGGAGTTAGGAGTTAAGAAAATTATGAGAAAGAAAATTTTTTTAGTCCTTATTCTGTTTTTAATAATCATTGCTCCGGCGCAGGTGTATTCAGCCTCGAAAAAAAATAAAGGGAGCATTGACTCTCAAATCGAGGCCGAAGAAAAAAAACGCGCTGATCTTTCAAGGCAGATTCAAAATTACAGAAAGCAAATTAAAGAAATGGGCGCGAAGGTTGAGGGGCTTTTAACTCAGGTTAATACCCTTCAGCAGGACGAGAGCGTAGCGCGTCAGGAGCTTACGGTCTTGGAACTTCAAAATCAAAAAATTCAGGAAAATATTGACGTTCTTGACGAAAATATAAAAGACGAGCAGGTAAAAATTAACGAGCTTTCCGAACAGATGAAGGACAGACTGCTTGACATGTATAAATACGGCGAAGTTGAGACAATGCGTACAATGTTCGCGTCCCGCAGTGTGTTTGAGGCTGTCGAGACGGCTCATTTATTAAGTCTTGTAAATCAACGCGACGCGGCGATTTTATCCCAGCTCCAAGCGCGTGTTCAAAACCTTGATTTATCTCGTCAGACAATGGACGAACAGCAGACGAAATTAAAAGAAAAAACTGAGGCCGTTCAATTACAGCGCGATAAATATAAACAGAGCATAAGGGACACGAATAATTTTATAAAATCCATTCAGCGCAAAAAAACTCTAGCAGAGAAGGCCGCCTTAGAAGCAGAGCAGGCGCAGAAGCAGGCCGGGCAGATGATAGCGGCTCTTCAAAAAAAACGCGCTCAAAGAAGTTATGTTACGGGCAAGGGCTCAATATTTAACTGGCCGATTCGCGGTCAGCTTGCAAGCCCCTACGGCTATCGGATACACCCGATATTAAAGCGGAAAATTTTACACTCTGGAATTGACATCGCTGCGCCTAACGGAACTGCCATTAAAGCTCCGGCTGCCGGCGAAGTAATTTATGACGGCTGGCTTAGAGGCTACGGGCGCGTTGTCGTTTTAGATCACGGTCGCGGCTTTTCGACACTGTATGCTCATCTTTCGGCGAGTTTAGTTAAAGAGGGCCAAGTCGTTAAGAACGGCGCAACTATTGCGAAAGTCGGCAAGACCGGCAACACTACCGGCTATCATCTTCATTTTGAAGTAAGGCGGTTTGGAACGCCCGAAAACCCTATAAAATTCTTGAAGCGTTAAGGAGATTTTATGTATGATGAAAAAAATTTTTGCTGTCATTTTAATTTTAGCTGTTTTCATGGATTTGACCGCATATGCCGCGAGTATCGATAGTCAGATAAAGTCCCAGCAGCGCAGTCAAAGCGACATGAAGAAAAAAATTCAAAAATATAACGCCATAGCTCGTGAAAAATCTAAGCAGTCAAAAACTTTATTAGGCCAGCTTTCAAGATTGCGTCAGGACGCAAGTGCGTCTAAGGCAAAAATGGATGACCTCGAAAAAGAAAATATAAAACTTCAAAACTCTGTTGGCGAGCTAAATAAAAATATTGCCCATGTACGTGATTCAATAAATGCAATTATCAGGACGTTACGCGCAAGAGTTTTAGATATTTATAAACATACTCCCGAAGAAAATTCTTTGAGCCTAATAATTACTTCAAACGGCCCTCATGACGCTTTGAACACGGCGTATATGTTGCAGTGTTTTGCCCGTCAAGACAGCGCAATGATTGAAGAGCTAGCCAAGCGCGAGGAAGAATTAAAAGCCGCAAAAAAACGCCTTGAAAATAATAAGTCGCAGATTTTAAGGCAGACCGAAGAATTAAAAAAGAAACGCGCTGAATATGACAGCACGATTAAAAAAACTGACTCGCTATTAAAAAATGTTCAGAGCGAACAGAAACAAGCCGAAGCTGCTGCAAAAGAACTTGAGGCTGCTCAAAGAGCAGTAGGGAACAAAATAAATTCTTTGATGAAGCAGAAAAAAAATAATGCCGCGAAAAAAAGTCAAAGCGCGGAAAAAAATTCTTCGTCAGCAAAATCGCAGTCAGCTCCGACAACTTCCAAAAGTTCCGTTAAAACTTTAATATGGCCGGTGAATGGAACGGTAACGATGCAATACGGCTCAAGAGTTCACCCGGTATTTAAGACAAAAATTTTTAACTCGGGAATTGACATCAAGGCCGCTGCCGGAACTCCCGTTAAAGCCGCCGGGCCCGGAGAAGTTTTGTATCAGGGCTGGTTAAAAGGCTTTGGTCAAGTCATAATAATAGATCACGGCGGGGATTTGTCGACAGTCTACGCTCATTTAGGAGGCGCGTCAGTCCGTGAAGGAAGCACGGTAAAGGCAGGAACAGTCATCGGGCGCGTTGGAAATTCCGGAACTGATTCAGAGTTCGGACTTCACTTTGAAGTCAGAAAGAACGGAAGTGCGCAAAATCCCATGAACTTTTTGAAGAAGTAGGAGTTAGGAGGTAGGAGTTAGGAAGTGAAAAAATACTTCCTACCTCCTAATTCCTAATTCCTACCTGATATTACTTCCTAACTGTTATATAATTTCACGCGGATTAATTTAAGGCAGGTGCGTTTTTATATTGAAAAGGGTTAAGACAAAAAGATATATATTAATTTTTTTCGTTCTAGTTTTTTTCGGATTTATTTACGGCTTGAAAGCACAGTCGGCGGATTTTTCAGAGGCCGACTTCAATAGAATATCGCCGTTTAACGTCAGGTCTTTGTGGCTTCTGCGTCAGGTACGTTACATAATAGAAAGCTATCAGGTAGACGCTGAAACGAAACCGGCAAACGAAGATGATTTACTGCACGGCGCAGCTAAAGGAATGGTCGAGGCATGGAAAGATCCATACACCCGTTTTGTGTCGCCATCGCAGTTAAAAGACGAAGAGATAGAACTTGAAGGACGTTACGGCGGTTTAGGAATGTACGTGGGCGACAGGGACGGGCAGATTTTAGTCATAAGTCCTATGGAGGACTCGCCCGCTGAAAAAGCCGGATTAAAACCTAAAGACCAAATAGTAAAAGTTGATGATGAAGTTGTCGTCGGCTGGACATCGGACAGGGTTGTTCAGAAACTGCGCGGAGAACCTGACACAAAAGTTACGGTGTGGGTGCGCCGTGAAGGAGAGGACGAGCTTTTAAGTTTTGAAATAACACGTGAAATTATTAACTTGAAGAGCGTCCGTTATGAAATGCTTTCTGATGATATAGGCTATTTGCGTTTGAGCCAGTTTAAGCACAACACCGCAGCTGACGCAAGGGAGGGCCTCCGCGATTTAATAAAGAAAGGCATGAAGGCTTTAATTCTTGATTTAAGAAATAACGGCGGCGGACTTCTTGACGCAAGCGTTAAAATTGTCAGCATGTTCGTAAAAAACGGCCTTGTCGTTGAAACTAAGGGACGCTCCGAACGTGCTAATGAAAAATATTACATCAATAAATCAGATTATTTAACTAATGTTCCTATGGTCGTGTTAATTAACGGCGGCAGTGCTTCGGCTTCTGAGATTGTTGCCGGTGCTTTGAACGACAGAGGACGCGCAAAATTAATCGGCGAAAAAAGTTTCGGCAAAGGAAGCGTACAGACTTTATTTCCATTAACTGACGGCTCTGGAGTTTACGTAACGATTGCAAGATATTACACGCCTTCGGGCAAAGTTATAGATCATGTTGGACTTTCTCCTGACATTGAAGTTAAGGGAGAACCGAACAAAGATAAAAGTAAAGATGAACAGCTTCAGCGTGCCATTGAAGAAGTTAAAAAAGAAATTTGTACAGTGGCGGGCAAAAGATAATTAAGGGAGGATTTTTTTATTTTGAGTTCAAATAAAAACGTAGACCTTCTCGTCGGCGCACAGTGGGGCGATGAAGGCAAGGGCAAAGTTGTTGACATGTTAGGCTCTGAAGTTGATGTTTTCGTTCGTTTTCAGGGTGGAGCTAACGCAGGCCACACCGTAATTTCAGAAGGACAAAAAGTTGTCTTTCATTTGCTTCCGTCGGGAATGTTATATCCCGGTAAATTATGCGTGCTTGGTAACGGTCTTGTAATTGACCCGGAGCAATTTTTAGCAGAAACTTCAGAACTTTTTAATAAAGGCCAAGATAGGGCGCGTCTTGCCGTGAGCCCTCATGCCCATGTTGTCATGCCTTATCACAAAATGCTTGATAAATTGCAGGAAGAAGCTCGCGGAAAAGGACGCAAGATCGGCACAACAGGACGCGGAATAGGCCCGTGCTATGTCGATAAATATTCGCGCTCAGGCTTGAGAGTTGAGGATTTATTAAATCCTGACGTTCTTCGCGACAGACTTACATATATTCTCGAAGAAAAAAATCAGCTTTTCACAAAATTATATAATCAGAAACCGCTGCCGTTTGATGAAATTTACGAGCCCGCTAAAAAATGGGGCGAGGCTCTTGCTCCTTACGTTGCAGACACACGCGCATTATTAAGAAAAGCAGTTGACGACGGCCAGCACATTTTGCTTGAGGGTGCTCAGGCGGCTTTGCTTGATATCGATCACGGGACATATCCGTACGTTACAAGCTCATCGACTTCAGCAGCGGGTGCTTTCACAGGCACAGGGCTTGCACCTAATGATTTAACGAGAGTTATCGCGGTCGTTAAGGCTTATACAACGAGAGTGGGCGAAGGGCCATTCCCGACGGAAGATTTTGAAGAGGCCGGAGAAATTTTGCGCAAGAACGGCGGCGAATACGGAGCGACTACAGGAAGGCCGAGACGCTGCGGCTGGCTCGATATTCCTGCTCTTAAATATTCAATGGAACTCAACGGCGCGACCGTCATCGCTTTAACAAAACTCGACGTATTAACTAACATGGGCGGAATAAAAGTCTGCACGGCCTACGAACTTGACGGCGAAAAAATTACGTCATGGCCGACTGACACGCGAGTGTTAAGCGAATTAAAACCCGTCTATGAAATTTTGCCGGGCTGGAACGAAGATATTACGAACTGCAAAACCTTTGAAGAACTTCCGGCAAACGCTCAGGCGTACGTGAAATATATTGAGCAGATGTTAAATACGCCTGTGTTTTTAATCGGAGTTGGAGCTGACAGAAATCAAACAATAGTCAGGTAAAAACTCCTAACTCCTGCTTCCTACCTCCTACCTGAATAAAATGTATCTGCCTGAAATAAATTTTTTGACTGCAAATAATATTCCTGACGTTTTGAGAATAAATGCACGGGCGGACTATGCTTGGCCGGAGAGCGTAATACGGGAGGATTTGCAGAACAATTCACAGAACGAAATGACCTACATCGGGGCTTTCGCTACAACGACGGAAGCTCCGCTTTTAGGCTATGCCGTATTAGGGCGCGAAAAAAGGGTAGGGATTTTAATGTCCCTCATCGTTGACAGAGATTTTCAGCGACAGGGAGTCGGCACGCAGTTATTATTGGCCGTCGGCGACTGCGCAATGTATCTCCACATGAGAAGGCTGAGGCTGCGCGTCAAAAAATTCAACACCGGCGCAATCGCTCTTTATTCTAAAATGTCTTTCATCAGCGAAACTATACGGCACGGCTATTACTCAACCGGCGAGGACGCTATCGAAATGAGCGCAGCTCTGCCGCTTAAAGTAAAATCATGAGAGTTTATATCCCATTCAGCGACGGTTCTTCAGTTTCGTTCGACGGTAAAGAATTTATAATTCACAAAAAACCGAAAGATATTGACTCAGTGGACAAACCTGATCACAACGCCCCGAGCAAAGCTGAAAACGCATGGAATTTTCATTGGGAGGAGCTTGTCGGAGCGTTGCAGGCTGCGTGGAAAAAACAAGCAGATATAGAAAAACTTTCAGCGCACAAAAAAATTTATAAGCCCTAATTTTTAGCCGCCTGTTGTATCCAGATTGTTGCAGCCTCGTTCAGCGAAAGTTCTATCGTATTTTTCCCGATTTTACAGGTAAAAATTTCTTTTTTAATTTCTTTTTCAGTGAGTTTTATTTCGACTCCGGGAGCAAATCCAAGATCAATTAATTTTTTTCGTAAAGGTTCGTCCGCAGTTAAACGCAAAATTACACCGGCGGAATTAGCTTCGCACAGGGTGAGCGGAACAGGCACAAGCAATATGGGCCTCTCGATCGCTAAAAAAATTTCATCGACCCACGGCTGATGTTCGGCGCGTGCTTTTCTGAAATACTCTAAAAGAGCGTAGAGCCTTTCTTCAGTCGTATTGTCAACGTAATGTTCCATAGAGCAGGCCATGTCCGATGATTGTTCCCTGTCAAGCCCTAAAAGTTCATGAAAGAATGCCCTGAAGCCCTCGTGCCGTCTGAAAACAGTCATGCCCTTTTCCCGTCCTGCCTCAGTAAGATGAAGCGTTCCGTAGCGTTCGTGATTTACAAGTTCAAGTTCTACAAGTTTTTGAATAGTTGCAGTTACTGTCCCCTTAGTTATTTTTAAGCGTTCGGCCAAGTCCGTAACGGTAACGCTGCGCCCTGTGCTTTCAAGTAAAAATAATTCTTCGAGATAGTCTTCAATTCTTGCTGTAATCATAAAATTTTTTCACCTCTTGGAAATATTATACAGTGAACAAAAAATCCCGACGGACTTTTTATCGTCTATCGGGATTAAGTGTATTGATAAGGAGTTGTTGATGGCTAATCTTTTCTTTTGCGAAGATACAGCGCACTTGCTGTAAATGCCATTCCTAAAAATCCGAATAATGAACCGAAGCCGCCGTTACAGCCTACATTTGCAGGGCCGAGTTTTGAATCGGACGATATTACATCGGAAGATGCTGCCACTGCCGTGATTACCGGTGAATAGGCCGTATTTGCCTCGAGGTACGCCGCAATATTAATGCCATTGTCGCTGTTCGGCATCTTTATTATTTCGTTGCCGTTGTTATCAAACAGTGCGCTGTCAGCGTCTGCTGTAGCGGAGGCGTTGATACTTCCGGTGCTGCTTGTCTGCGGTCTCATGTGAATGAAAATAGGATCGCTGTAGTTAAGAAGCCCTGCGTCAACAGCTGCCTTAAGCTGTGCGTAATCCACTGCAAACATGTACACTTTGCTTTCAGTTATCGCACTCGCAAGAATTTCAGGGAATGCAAGTATCGGTATTTCGTCAGTTCCGGCATACTCAGCTCTAATCGCAGAGTCCGCGACAGTTTTTGTTGTTGAAGAGAACGCCGAAGTTGGAAGAGACGCAACACTAACATTGATTCCTAAGCTCCTGAAGAAAGTTGATACAGTGTTGGAAATTGCATTGAAAACGCTTTCAGATACCGCAATGGGCGTTGCGCTTGAATGATTATTTATGTAATCCTGCTGCACGTCGGTTGATGTGTTGCTTGTTACCGTTACGATAATTGAAACTGAAGCGGAATTTCCTGCCTTGTCAGTAGCTGTAACCGTAATAGGCGATTTTGTTCCGGCAGTAGCCGTCGTGTATACGCCGATCCGGGCAGTAGCTGAAGTGTTGCTTGTATTATAGACATTAACGACAAGTCCCGTAGGAGCCGCGCTGTGTGTCCATGTAAGATCGCCGCTGTGTGTTCCGCCTGCCGTCAGTGTTATATCTCTGCTTCCTCCTGTCGGCAATGTTACTGCGGTGCTTGAGGCCGTCAATGTTACAGAATACGCGTCGCCCGAAACCGATGTTACGGTTACAGTGATTGAGACTTCGGCGGTGTTCCCGTCCTCATCTTCTGCCGTTACGGTCGCTATATATTCTCCGTCTTCTGTGTCATCGTCAACTGTAATCTCAATATCCGCTGAGCTCTCATTGCTTTCTGTAATGTCGCAGGTTATGCCGTCGTCAGCTTCAACGTCCCATGACACGACGGTTCCGTTCTTTGCGGTTACTGTTACGGTGTCATAATATCCGGCTTCTAATTCGAGCGCAGTCTTATCTGCCGTAATTGTAAAAACGCTTTCAGTTACCGTTACGGTTAAGGTTACGCTGCCGCTGATGTTGTTCTCGCCGGTTGCGTTGATTGTGATTGTTCTCGTTCCTGCCGTCGCGCTCTCGCCTGCGGTTACTCTGACAGTGGCCGATGTATCGTTGCTGGCAATGATTTCTGCTGTGATGTCGGACGAAGTAGAGCCGACTTTCCAAGAAAGAACGGTTGCGTCCGCGCTCAATGTAATATCCTTTGATGCTCCGGCCTCTAACGAGAAACTCGTTGTATCGGCAGTAATTGACAAGGTATTGGTGTTGACCGTTATTGTAACGCTGACATCGAATGAGCTTCCCTGACTGCCCCAGAACACGAGATCGCCGTCATACGTAGCTGAGGTTACCGCCGCCGTGCTCACGCTTGAAGTTGCTTCCGGGATTGTAACTGTAATTGTAATTGTTCCAGTATCGCCGGAAATTGCCGTCCAGTCGGCGGAGATAAGCGACGCACCCGTTCCTGAAATATCGCAGCTCTTTATGGATTCGCCGAGCAGTCCTGCATTGTACGTAATAGTTTTTGTTTCTTTTGATGTTGTTCTGTCTACGGGGAAGTTGAAGCTCACCTCCTTATCACCAGAAACGCCAAAAGGGCGGTCCTCCTTAGAAGCTGAATATGTTACAGGCCAGTATAGGACGATGCCATTCTCACCGTTACTGACATCATAAAATGGGATATGCACAGTTCCTTTTGTACCGTCAGCGACTGTTACGTCTTTATTGATAGATATTGTTACTGAAGTTAAGGGATACCCGCCAAAATCCTTAGACTCTAAAAGTTCATCACTTTTTGCAAGATCTTCGGCTGTAGCATAAGTAACATTGCTGACAGTCAGCCATTCCGGAATGTCAACAACAAAGTTAGGGCCATCATCTTGCGACTGGATATAAGATAAATATTTCTCTGCAACATCGTTATATTCAGCATTTATTGTTACAGAATAATTGGATTTTACCTCTGTTACTGTAACACCTTTGTCGAGCGAAACATATAAAATAAAATCATCTGATGAAGGAGTAACAGTTCCGGTATGATCTTCTTCTTTTTCCGGATCAATGTCATCGACATCAAAAACTGCAATTTCCCCCTCAGCACCTTTGTACCTACTAGGAGTTACATTTGTAACTGTAGCAACCACATAAACGTCATAGCTTGTAGCAGGAACTATTCCGCTGATAATAAGAGCATCACCGCTGGCATCAGTTCCTTCATAGACCCTAAGCTCTGGTATATCCGGTGAAAGTGTCCATACAATGTCATATTTTGCTTTATCATTCAAATTAGTTCCAGCTTCTATATCTAGATTCTCTTTATCTTCTTCGTTTGTAAAATAATATAATATTAGTGACGGCAATGAATAAGTAGCTTTATAATTATAACCGATGTATGTATAGTCGGGCACTAAATGGCTTTCAAGCATATCATTATCATCACTATCAACAAGCGCGTAATAATCTGCAGCACTTGACATCGAACACGCAAACATCATCACAACAAAAGAGAGCAACAGCACAAAAATTTTTTTGCTCAAAACAAAATTCCTCCTTAAAAAATAAAATTTTCTCTATGAAAAAAATCGGCGCATTTTATTCGGAATTTAACCGCCTAAGTACGCCGCTCTAACTTTCGGATCGTTTAACAATTCCGCACCCGTTCCCGAAAGTCCCACAGCTCCAACCTCAAGAACATCAAAGGCGTTCTGCTCAACAAGCAAAATCGTACGGCCCTGCGCGTTTATTTCCCTGATTATGCCGAAAACTTCATCGACTAAAATCGGAGCAAGTCCCAAGCTCGGCTCGTCAAGCATCAATAAATCAGGACGGCTCATTAACGCACGCCCCACCGCTAACATCTGCTGCTCGCCGCCGGATAACGTGCTGCCCTTTTGTTTTCTGCGTTCCTTCAAGCGCGGAAAGAGCGAGTATACATATTCCATGTCGTCCGAAATTCCTTTCGCATCGTCGCGGATATACGCGCCTAACGTTAAATTTTCTTCCACCGTTAATTGAGGCAAAATTCTCCGGCCTTCTGGGCTTAACGAAATTCCTAACTTAACGTGAGCTTCGGCAGGCTTGCCCTGTATCGATACGGGCTTGCCGTCGCGGGGCGATATGAACGTCATCTCTTCGGAATGAGATTTAACAAGGCCCATGATTGCGCGGATTATGCTTGACTTTCCTGCACCGTTCGCGCCGATTAACGTAACGATTTCACCGCGATTAATCGAAATTGAAACGTCCCGGACCGCCTGAATAGCTCCGTAATTTACATTGAGCTTCTCAATTTTTAGCATTGTTCTATCGTCCATTTAGGCCGCTCCTCCTTCAGCCGCTCCTGCACCCAAATACGCCTCGACAACTCTCGGATTAGCTTTGATTTCCGCCGGTGTTCCTTCGGCAATGTGAACGCCCTGATCTAAAACATGAATATAATCGCAGACATTCATAACTACTTTCATGTCATGCTCGATTAATAAAATCGTCAAGTCAAATTCATCACGCAAGCGGCGAATAAATTTCATCAGCTCTTCGCTCTCTTGAGGGTTCATTCCTGCAGCAGGCTCGTCTAATAATAAAAATCTCGGCCGCGTCGCCAACGCTCTTGCGATTTCAAGCCTTCTCTGCGCTCCGTAAGGCAGCGATGATGCTTTTTCATCTGCGAATGCGTCAAGCCCTAACTGGTCTAATAAATTCATGGCCTGCGCCCTTGCTTCTGCGTCCTCTTTTATAACGTCAGTGAATACAAACGGCAGCAGAGTCATCCACCACGAATATTTTTGCCTGATACGGCTGCCTATCATGACGTTCTGCAAAACTGTCTGATTTCCGAACAACCTTATATTCTGGAAAGTTCTGCTCATTCCTGCCTTGCAGACTTCGTCGGGACTTAAACCGCCGATCGATTTTCCTAAAAATTTAATCGTGCCTGAAGTCGGTTTATAAAATCCGCTTATGACGTTGAAGGCTGAAGTTTTTCCTGCGCCGTTAGGACCGATTAAGCCGACTATTTCCCAGTGTTTAATTTTCATGCTTAGATTGTCGATCGCAGAGAGGCCGCCGAATTTTAATTTAACGTTCTCAAGCTCTAACACCGTTTCAGTTTTTGAGCCAACGTCCGTAATTTTTTTCTTCGGGAAAAAGATATTCCACGAAAATTCCCTCATGCCCATAATGCCTTCACGCCGGAAAATAATTACCATTATTAACAAAAGCGAGAAGATTACCATTCTCATTCCGGGTATGCCGGGAATATTTATTGAGCCGATTGTTATCGGATTTTCAACGAAGCGAAGCCACTCTAACATCGTAGTAACGAGCACAGAGCCTATTAAAGAGCCTGTTACGGAACCGAGACCGCCGACAACGATAATCATCAGCACGTTATAGGTCTGCGTTATCATGAACATTCTAGGGTCAATCGTCGTGATTAAGTTACCCATTAATGCTCCTCCGAGACCTCCGCCGAAACAGCCTAGCGTGAACGCTATGACTTTAATTTTGAAGGTGTTGATGCCCATCATCTTAGCGGCGACTTCATCATCACGGACAGCGCGCAAAACTCCGCCGAAGTTGCTTCGTAACATGCAGACCGTGCAGAGCAGAACTATGCCGAGACAGCTCCAGCTCATAAATAAAGTCGTGTACGCCGGAATACCTTTCAAGCCTAATGAGCCGTTTGTAAGGCGTGCGGTGTTCGTGATTAAAATTCGGATTATTTCAGCAAAACCGAGCGTCGCAATCCCTAAATAATCTCCGCCTAATCTTAAAACAGGAAGCGCGACTAAAAGCCCGAAGAACGCCGCGACAAGTCCGGCTATTATTAACGAGACTATAAAAGGAGCATTGACATTCAAAAGCCACGGATAAATGTCCTCTAAAATCCACATGGAATTTTTTTGCGCCGGGCTCAAGACTAACAAAGCCGAAACATACGCGCCTATAGCCATAAATCCTGCGTGGCCAAGCGAGAACATTCCCGTAATTCCGTAAATTAAATTGAGGCTTAACGCTAAAATTGCATTGATTGCGATTAAGTTTAATATTCGCTGCCAGTAACCGTTTAATAATTCGGGTGCTTTATCGAGAAAGAAAGCGAATAAAACTACAGCTATTATCGTGAGAATTAAATTTCTTACGTTTCTCATTAGATTTTATCCTCCAGTTTTTCGCCTAATAAGCCCGTCGGCCTGAACAGTAAAATTAAAATCAAAAGCAAAAATGCAAACGCATCTTTATAACCTGAAAGCGTCGGGAAAAATGCAACTGACATTATCTCAACGAAGCCGAGAATTAATCCGCCGATCATTGCTCCCGGTACTGAGCCGATACCGCCGAAAACCGCCGCTATAAATGCCTTAATTCCCGGTGTCATTCCCATGAAGGGCTCAACACGCGGATAACGCAACGCCCACATTATGCCGGCGACCGCAGCTAACGCCGAGCCAAGTCCGAAAGCAAGAGCAATTATTTTATTGACTGACACGCCCATCATTCTTGTTGTCTCGATGTCAAAAGAAATCGCACGCATAGCCAAGCCCGGTTTCGTGCAGTATAAAAGCCATAACAAAGCACCGACTAATAAAAACGCTACGACAGGAACGAGAATACCAAGCGGAATTAATCTAACGCCGTTTGAAAATTCTATAGGCTTCATTAAAATCGGAGGCTGGACGACAGGGCGCGGCATTCCCGTGAAAACTACGACAGCAAAATTTTCAATGAAGAACGATACGCCGATCGCGCTGATTAACGCGGAAATTCTCGGAGCTTCACGAAGAGGCTTATACGCTATCCTGTCAACAAGAAGTCCGCAGATTGTCGTTAAGATTATCGCGATTACAACACCCACGCCCCAGTTTAATTTATAAACGATCGTAGCGAAATACACAAAATACGCGCCGAGCATAAAAATATCTCCGTGCGCAAAATTTATTAGTCGCAATATTCCGTAGACCATCGTGTAGCCCACCGCGACAAGTCCGTACAGCGAGCCTAAACTCAGGGCGTTTATAAAGTGCTGGACAAAAATATTTAATTCCATTTATTTTAATTAGGGGTCAGGAATTTTTTTAACTCCCCGCCTGCGTCGGGCAGGCTAATTCCTAATCCCTAACTCCTAACTGAATTAAACTTCCGGGACAACGATGCCGACAAAAGTTTTTTTGCCGCCCTTAATCTCGACGATGCCCATGTCCTTTTCTGCGTCGTGAGTGGCGTTGATTGTCGTCATTCCCGTAACTGTCGGAAGGTCTTTAATCGTCTCAAGAGCGTCGCGGATTTTTGCAGGCTCTGCGCTTCCGGCTCTCTCGATTGCGTCCTTCAGCATGATGTAGCAGTCATAGCCGAGTGCGCAGTTTACGTTAGGAGCCTTGTCAGGGTGAATCTTATTCCACTCTTCAGTGAAAGCCTTTGCAGTCGCGTTCATCTCCGGCATTGACGGATCATAAGCGAACGTCGTGTGCATGAAACCTTCTACAGCTTCGCCGCCGAGCGTAACGATCTCAGGGTTATCCATTGCATCAGCTCCGATAAATTTGAAAGCCGCGCCGAGTTCTTTGGCCTGCTTCAAAACGATCGCACCTTCAGCAAAATATGCCGGAAGGAAAACGATGTCGGGCTTCGCATCAATTAATGCCGTAAGCTGTGCTGTGAAGTCGGTGTCGCCTGACTGATAGAAGAGGCTCGCAACGATGTCGCCGCCCATTTTCTTGAAAGAATCTCTGAAAAATTTTCCAAGTCCTACGCTGTAGTCGTTCGACATGTCAACGAGAGTCGCCGCACGTTTGAGTCCTAAATTTCTGAAAGCGTAAGTCGCCGCGCCTGCACCCTGAAAAGGATCGATGAAACATGCGCGGAAATAAAATTTCTTGTCCAGAGTTACAAGCGGGTTTGTGCATGAAGTTCCGATTACAGGTATTCCGGCCTTCTCAGCAACTTCTCCGCCGGCCATTGCAAGCGATGAGCCGTAAGTTCCGATTATGGCGTTTACTTTGTCGTTTTCGATTAAGCGCGTTACAGCGTTCGCGGCTTCAACCTTGTCGGATTTATTATCAACGATAATTAATTCGACTTTCTTTCCAAGTATTGTGGGGTTGAGGGTGTGAGCGAGCTGTGTGCCTTCAAGTTCAAGCTGACCGCCAAAAGCGTTCTGACCGGTTAAGCAGTTGAACACGCCGACTTTGATTGTGTCATCGTCAGCGGACGCAACAACACAAAGCATTAACACAAGCATTAACGCCGCTAAAAATTTCCGCATAAAAAACAACTCCTTTATAAAAATGAAAAAAGCCTTTGAATTATAGCACGCTTCATATTTGAAGGAGAATAGCCGTGAATTTTTGTGCGGCCTATGAAATTTTATATTTTTAGCTTAAAATAAAAAATAAAAAAATTAAAAGGAGTAAAAAAATTTTTATGTGAACAACTGAAACATTCAAAGAGCGTTGCTTTTTGTTGTTGCACTCCTGTTTTAATGCGGGGGTGATAAATAAATAAAATAATCTTTTAGGAGGTTTGATTTTTCATGGACAAAATTTTAACGTCCAAACACGGCCCTTGGCTCGCCGGAGGCTTCATCGGTTTAATCGCTGTCGCGCTTGCAAATTTAGGCAACCCCGGCAACATGGGTTTCTGCGTAGCTTGTTTCACCCGCGACATCGCCGGAGCTTTAGGTTTTCACAGAGCCGGAGTTGTTCAGTACATACGTCCCGAAATTCCGGGATTCATTCTTGGTTCTTTTCTTTCGTCATTAATTTTCCGTGAGTATTCACCGCGTGGAGGTTCTTCGCCTGCTGTACGTTTCGGGCTTGGACTATTCGCTATGCTCGGCGCGTTAGTCTTTCTCGGCTGTCCGTGGAGGGCTTATCTGAGAGTTGCCGGCGGCGACTGGAACGCCCTGTACGGTGTCGGCGGATTGATCGTCGGCGTTTTCATTGGGATTTTATTTTTATGGAACGGCTTTAGTCTCGGAGCTGCTGAAAAAAATCCTAAAGGCGCAGGATTAATTATGCCCTTGATAGCGATCGCGCTGCTTGCGTTTTTATTCTTAGCTCCCACGTTCGGAGAGAACGGCCCGATATTTTTCTCGACGAGCGGCCCCGGCTCACAACATGCGCCGGCATTGATAGCACTCGCGGCAGGATTGATTGTCGGCTGGCTTGCACAGCGCAGCAGATTTTGCACGGTAGGAGCGATTAGAGATTTCCTTATGATGGGCGACGGGCATTTATTGAAAGGCATAATAGCTTTTACTCTCGTGGCCTTCGCAGGAAATTACGCGCTCGGAAAATTTAATCCGGGCTTTGAGGGTCAGCCCGTTGCTCACACGAATGAATTATGGAACTTCTTGGGCATGGTGCTTTCAGGCTTGGCCTTCACATTAGCTGGAGGCTGTCCAGGCCGTCAATTAATAATGGCAGGCGAGGGCGACTCCGACGCAGGAATTTTTGTAATAGGAATGTTAGCAGGCGCGGCAGTAGCTCATAACTTTGCGGCTGCTTCGAGCGGAGCAGGCATTGGGCCTATGGGAATACATGTAACTGTAATCGGCTTGATCTTCTGCGCATTCGTGGGAATTTGTTTCAGAGACAGGGGGTAATTTTTAATGAGCGATGTTATAACTGTAAACGCATCGGGGCTTTCATGCCCTCAGCCGGTCATGATGACTAAGAAGGCACTTGCCGATTTAACGTCAGGGCGCGTTGAGGTTCTCGTAGACACAGCGACCTCGCGCAACAACGTCTTGCGCTTTGCTCAAAATAAAGGCTGGAGAGTCAGCACTGAAGAGCGCGACGGCGGCTATAAAGTAATTTTAGAAAAATAATTTTTTTCCTAACTCCTCAAAAATTTTCTTCCGCATATTAAATCTTTCAGCTTGTTAAACGCAAATTAAAAATGTAAAATTTTATAGTTTGTCCTTTAATTTTAGGGCAGGCAAAAAATTTTAGCACCTCACGTAAAATTTTTTGAAACGTGAATTTCAATAATAAATTTCAGTTTTGAATTTGAATAAATAAATTTAGAAAGGACAAAATTATTATTATGCAGTTTGTTTATGCATTGGTTTTTTTTATGGCCGGCTCTGGTGTCAGCTTCGCGGCCTTAAAATTTTGGGACAATTCGCGATTAAACAGCGTGGACAATCAGATAGCGAACAGGCTCAAAGATTGCGAAGATAGAGAAGAGAGAATAAAGCAGTCAAAAGAAACAGAAGCCCGTACAGAAGTCAACCGCATGAGACAGGAAGCTCAAAAAGATATTAAGGAACGCCGCAACGAAATTCAGCGCACCGAGCGAAAACTCGAACAAAAAGAAGAAAATCTCGACAAAAAACTTGACAGAGTTTCACGCAAAGAAGACGAGCTGAAAACAAAACATGAGGAACTGGAAAAACGCCGCGCTGCCTTAGAAGCTGCCATTCAAAAACAGGAAGAAAAACTTCAGGAAATTTCCGGAATGAATAAAGAACAGGCTCAAGAAATTCTCCTCAAAAAAGTAGAACAAGACGCTAAGCACATGCTCGGAATGAAATTAAAAGATCTTGAAGAAAATTGTGCCCGCGAAGCCGAAAAAAAAGCACGCGACATAATTATCGGAGCTATGCAGCGTTGCGCCGTTGAAAGCGCAGGAGAGAGCAGCATCAGCGTCGTGCCGTTGCCTTCGGAAGAAATGAAAGGACGCATTATCGGACGCGAGGGACGAAATATCAGAACGTTTGAAAATTTAACGGGCGTTGATTTAATTATTGATGACACTCCCGAAGCCGTAACCCTCAGCAGTTTTGACCCGATACGCCGTGAAATTGCCAGGCGTGCTATGGAACGCTTGGTCGTTGACGGACGCATTCACCCGGCACGCATTGAGGACTTAATCGAAAGAGCCGCACGCGATATCGATGAAGAAATGATCACCGAAGGCGAGAATGCCGTTATGGAAATGGGAATTAAGAACATGAACAATGAATTAATGCGGACGCTGGGGCAATTAAAATTCAGATTCAGCTACGGTCAAAATGTTTTGGCCCACAGCATGGAAGTAGCCCAGATCGCCGGGATAATCGCCGCAGAACTTGGCCTCGACGAAGAGACAGCACGGCGCGGAGGACTTCTTCACGACATCGGAAAAGCTATCGACCGTCAAATTGAAGGCCCTCACGCTGAAATCGGGGCGGACTTGGCAAAAAGGCTCGGCGAACGTCCCGAAATCGTAAGCTGCATAGCGTCTCATCATGATAATCTCGAAATTAATTCAATTTATGAAGTCATTGTCGCGCTCGCGGACGCTATCAGTGCTTCAAGGCCAGGTGCTAGACGTGAGAGCCTTGACGCTTATATTAAACGTCTTGAAAATCTTGAGCAGATCGCTAAGAGTTTTGAGGGCGTGTCGAGTGCTTACGCCATTCAGGCCGGACGCGAGGTCAGAATAATTCTCGATGCAGCAAAAACTGACGAAGGCTCTGTGCATAAACTTGCGTTTGATATTGCCAAGCGTGTTGAAGCAGAACTCAAATATCCCGGCCAAATTAAAATTAACGTCTCACGCGAGACAAAAGCCACAGAATTTGCAAAATAAAAATTTAGGAAAAAATAAAATAAAAAAATGAAAATATTATTTTCAGGCGATGTCGCATGGAATACTGGAAGGGCGGCTCTTGCGGCGGCTCTTCCGGAGATAAAAAAAAATTACGGAAGTTTTGACTTCACGATTATAAATTGCGAGAACGCCGCGCACGGAAAAGGAATGACCGAGAGAATTTTTAATGATTTTATTTCGCTCGGCGTTGACGCTATGACATCAGGCAATCATATTTGGGACAAGCCTGATTTTTTTTCAACTCTTGACGCGGAAACACGGGTCTTTCGTCCTGCAAATTATGCACGCTCATGTCCCGGACGCGGTTACGGAATTATAGAACGCAAAGGAAAAAAACTCGGCATTATAAATCTTGAGGGACAGGTCTTTATGCCGCCGATCGATTCGCCTTTCTCATGCGCTGATGATATTGTCGAGGAATTAAAATCTCAGGGCGGTGAGAATTTGCCGATCTTTGTAGATTTTCATGCCGAAGCTACTTCAGAGAAACAGGCTCTCGCTTATTATCTTGACGGCCAAGTCAGCGCGGTCGTCGGAACTCACACTCACGTTCAAACGGCGGACGCAAAAATTTTACGGCACGGCACCGCTTATATCACTGATGCTGGAATGACGGGAGCCCACGAGGGAATTTTAGGCGTTAAATATGAATCCGTTATGCAGAAATTTTTGACGGGTCTTCCGTGTAAATTCGAGGCAAGCGAAGAGGGAGCGGCCTTCAACGGAGTTGTTATTGAAATCGATGAAGTTACAGGGCTCGCGCTGAATATTACGCCGCTTCAAATTTTTGTTGAATGAAATTTTTTCCTCTCTTTCACCTCCTGCCTCTTCTAGCTGCATTTTTTCGCCCACGCTCTGACAGCTGCGACGGAATGATTTTCTAATTCTTTCAGTCTTTTTTTATTTTGAGCGGCCAAGTTCGGAAAATTATTTTTCATTACTGACAGAACCGGGACTAAAACTCTAGCGTCGTCAGAAGATAAAAGTTTTCTTAAAACTCCGGCGTTCATAATTTTTTTCTCCGGCCAGCGTCTTAAAATCACGGCAACATCATCGGGCCTCACGTACATTAAAAAACTTTCCATAACGTCAGCGTCAGGCTCGTTGCCTATCAGCGCGGTTATTAATCCCGTCGGAAAATTTGCGGCGTTGTTCGCAGAATCAAGTGCGATTAATTTTTTTGCGCCGTCCTCAAAAGGCAGAGAGTTTATAATTTCCGCAAGTCCTTCATCAATTTCTTTTTTGTTAAGAACTGCGGCGAAGGCTCTGCGAAATTCTACGCGGTTGACTAAATTTCCGGCATGTTTCAAAGCCGCGTTAATGACTTTAGGATTTTCGGACTTCAATCTCAAAATCAAAGCGTCCATGTCGAAATTTTCAAGTCCTGCACGGCCGGGATAAAAAGATTTCAGCTCGGCTTCATATTTATCGATTATTGCGTTAATTTTTTCGTCATTGATTTTATATTTTTTTCTGTCGCTGTAATAATCAAAAATATCTTTATTTTTAATGGGCTGTGAATTTAGCGCGTCAAGCTCTTCGGGCGTGATACTCTTCAAAAAAGTATATGCGCTTGTTATCTGCTTAAATCTGTAATCGCTTCTTGAGCCTGTGATGTCCGGGTGAAGTTCTCTTGCTAATTTTCTGAAAGCCGTGTGAATATCATCGGCAGTCGCTCCGGCATCAAGCCCTAAAGTTCTAAGGTTGCTTAAAATTTCTGTGTTGTTCATTTTTTTAATCAAGATTGTTTGAAGTTCCTGCGCCGAAAAATTTATCAATAATTTCTCTAGCCTGCATTTTTACGTTTTCGTCAACATAAAAATTTGCCATAACCAGAGCCGCTCCGATAGCCGCAAGGTCATCGCTGTATCCTGCAACGGGAATGAAGTCAGGAATAATATCAAACGGCAGTATAAAATATCCGAGCGTTGCCATAATAGCGGCCTTAATGTGAATTGGAACTCCAGGCTTTTTCATGACATAATAGAGCTGCGCTGCTTTATAAATAACTTCGAGACCGGCACTCTTGAAAACTTTTGAGACCTTCTCCCAAAATCCGTCCTCCGAAAAATTTTTTACGTATTTTTCGCCAACAATCTGAACATCTATCACGTTGTCTTCGGACATAATTAAATAAATCTCCCTGAAAAAATTTTTGAACGTGAAAATTATATTTTTTATTCTCTTAAAGTGTCAATGAAATTTTATGAGTCGCACAAAATTTTTTGATTCTATTTTTTTTATTAGCTCTGTGAATTTTTATGACAAGCAAAAATTTTTGAAGTTTTTGTAGTCCCCATTGTAGTCCCCAAAAAAAATTTTTATCATGAAAAAAATTATTTTTTAAGAATTATACAGCGAACATTAATTTTTTGAAAATCTTTTTGCTATACTTAATGCAGCTTAAAATCCAAGACCAGAAAATTTTTCAGAAAAAATTTTTTTAGAAAGAGAGTTGTTTTTTTGCCGTGAATGACTTTGAAAAAAGGCTCGCAAAAAATTATGATGAGCTTAAATGGCTTTACTATGAACTCTACGGAAATGATAAGCAGGCTTTTGATTACTTCTGCTCAATGTTAAAAAAGTGCTGGGAGTCGCGCAATGATTTATTAAAAGAACTCGACGAGGCCCGCGAAAAAGTTCCCGACTGGTACGCAGGCAATGATATTTTAGGCATGATGCTTTACACGGAGTGCTTCGCAAAAAATCTCAAGGGCGTTAAAGAACATCTTGACTATATTCAGGAATGCGGAGTTAGTTATCTGCATTTAATGCCTCTGCTTGACACTCCCAAAGGACGAAGCGACGGCGGCTATGCTGTCTCGGATTTCAGAAAAGTCCGGCCCGATTTAGGAACGATTGAAGATTTAGCGGACCTGTCTGAAAAATGCCATTCGCTTGGAATTAGCGTGTGCCTCGACTTCGTTATGAATCACACTAGCGAAGATCACGAGTGGGCAATGAGAGCGAAGAAGGGCGAGAAAGAATTTCAGGACAGATATTTTTTCTTTGACACTTGGGAAATTCCGAACCAGTTTGAGCAGCACTTACCCGAAGTTTTTCCGACGACAGCTCCGGGAAATTTCACTTTCAACGAAGAATCAGGCAAAGTTGTAATGACGACGTTCTATCCGTATCAATGGGACTTAAATTACAGAAACCCCGTCGTCTTTAACGACATGACCGAGAATATGCTTTTCTTATGCAATCAGGGAATTGATATTATCAGGCTCGACGCTGTGCCTTACATCTGGAAGACACTCGGAACAAATTGCCGCAACCTTCCGCAGGTTCATACTCTCGTCAGAATTATGAGAATGGCCGCAGAAATTGTTTGTCCCGGAACTTTATTGCTAGGCGAAGTTGTAATGGAGCCTTCAAAAGTTGTGCCGTATTTCGGAACTGTCGAGAAGCCTGAGTGCAATATGCTCTACAACGTAACGACGATGGCAAGCACTTGGCACACAGTTGCAACGAAGGACACGCGCCTGATGAAGCACCAGTTAGCCAGCGTCTTCGCTCTTCCTAAAGAGTATGTTTTCTTGAATTATTTACGCTGTCATGATGACATCGGCTGGGGGCTTGATTACGATTTTTTAAGAAATTTTGAAATTGATGAGGTCGCTCACAAAAAATTCCTGAATGATTATTTCAAAGGGGATTTCAAAAATTCGCCCTCACGCGGTGAAACTTACAACGACGCTCCAGAACTCGGCGACGCTAGAATGTGCGGAACTACGGCTTCACTCTGCGGACTTGAGTCAAAAAATAAAGACATGGCCGTAAAACTTGATACTATGCTTCATGCGTTCTTATTAACCCAGAGCGGCATACCCGTTTTATACAGCGGCGATGAGGTCGGCCAGTTAAACGACTACACGTATCACGACGACCCGGATAAATCAGCGGACAGCAGATATATTCATCGCGGTGCTTTTAATTGGAAGAACGCGGAGAAACGCCACGATAAAAAAACGCCTGAAGGAAAAATTTTTGCAGCTCTTCACAAGATGATAAAACTCCGCGACACTCAATCAGTTTTTTCAAATTCTGCTGACACTTGGCTGATTGAGACGGGAAATGATCACGTGCTTGGAATTGGAAGATATTACGGCGAAAAAACCCAGAAAGAAAAAATGCTCGCGTTCTTTAATTTCAGCGATGAGGCGCAGATTTTTACGCCTGACGAAATTTTAGGCGGCCTTTTCAATTACAGCGACATGATGACGGGCGAAAGGTTCACCGATAAAAATTCCGGCAAAATAAAACTTGAGGGCTATGAATTTAAGTGGCTCTTAGCGAATTTATAGGTAGGAGTTAGGAGGCAGGAGGCAGGAGTTTTTTGTTATTAACTCCTAATTCCTGCCTGCTTAATGTATTCTATGAAACATTCCGGTATATTCTGTCTGAAAGTCATTCGCTCATTCGTGGCAGGGTGAACGAAACTTAAACGCCACGAGTGTAAATATACCCGGCCTAGTTCTGCTTCTTCCTTCGGTGCTCCGTAAACAGCATCGCCGACGAGAGGACAGCCAAGCGCGGAAAAATGTACGCGGATCTGATGAGTCCTTCCCGTGAATAATTTGAACTTGACCATTGAAATATTATTTTTTGTCCAGAGAACTTTATAGCCCGTTAATGACGACTTGCCGCCGAGAACGACAGCCATCTTCAAAAAATTATCCGGGTCTCTGTCGAGTGGGCCCGATATAGTTCCTTCGAGCCTCTTGGGTTTTCCGTGAGCAAGAGCGATGTAATTTTTATCGACTTCCCTGTCAGAAAATAATTTCTGAAGATCCTTACTCATTTTTTGAGTTCTTGCCACGACCATTAAACCCGAAGTCCCGGAGTCGAGTCTGTGAACTATTCCCGGCCTCAGCCAGTTCGTTAATAATTTTAATTCCGGGTAGCGGTACACGAGACCATTAACGAGAGTGTTGCGCCAGTTGCCCGGCGATGGGTGAACGACAAGCCCGGCAGGTTTATTAATCACTAATAAATATTCGTCTTCATAGACAACTTCAAAATCAACCGGCTCGGCTCGTAAATACATGGCATTTTCAGAGACTTGGACATCAACGAGAAATTTATCGCCCTTCTGAACATTCATTGAGGACTTTAGCTTTCTTCCGTCGCTCCGTATGTGCCCGCGCTTGATTAAATTTTGTACGCGGTTGCGGGTAAATTCGAGCTCTTCAGCTAAAAATACGTCGAGCCTGTCAAAATTTTCTTCGGCTGTAACTTCTATTTTTTGTATCGTTGTCATTTTTTCACAATCTCAAAGGCTTTTTCAAAATCAATAAACTTTAACAAAAAATTATTTTCATCGCGTTTCAAAGCCTCCATTGAAGCTCTGCGGCATATCAAAGAAATATCTCCGCCCGTAAAATTTTCGCTCATGTCCGCAAGTTTTGAGAGCTTTACGTTTTCATCGAGGGGCTTTTTGCGCAGGAGAATATCAAAAATTTTTTCGCGTGTTGCTTTATCCGGCAATGGCAGCTCAAATTTTAAGTCGAACACTCCAGAATTTAATAACGCTCTGTCGATTAGATCAATCCGGTTTGTTGTCGCTATGACAGTAACGCCGTTAAGCTCTTCAATTCCGCGCATCTCCGCCGTAAATTGTCCCGTCAGTCTGCTTTCAGTCGAGGCGAACTGCGAGCCCGTTCCCCCTGAACGTTCCGGGAATAAATTTTCAATCTCGTCAAAGCATATTATCGAGGGCGCGGCCTGCTTTGCAATTCTGAAAATATTTTTTAGAGCGCGTTCGGATTCGCCCAAGTAACGTGAAAGAACATTCGCGCTTTGAACGTTTATAAAATTCACTCCGCTTTCATGGGCCAGTGCCTTAACGAGCAAAGTCTTTCCTGTTCCCGATGCCCCGTGCAGTAAAATTCCCCGCGTTGCCTGAATACCATAGCGTTCAAAAATTTCAGAGCGTCTCATCGGCCACATAACGGCGTTCATTAATTCGTCTTTGATATTTTCAAGCCCTCCAACGTCTTCCCAAGTTGCTTCAGGAATTTCAACGAAGACCTCGCGTGTTGCGGACGGCTCTGTCTCTAAGAGAGCGTTTAGAAAATGTTTCATGCCGACCTCTAAATTTGAAATTTTTTCGTAGGGAATTTCCTGGCTTTGAAAATTTACGTAGGGCAGAATATCCCGGACACAAGACATTGCCGCTTCTTTAGCTAACTCTTCGAGGTCGGCCCCGACATAACCGTGAGAGAGGTCAGCAATTTTTTTCAAGTCCACGTCTTTAGCCAAAGGCATTCCGCGAGTATGAATTTTTAGAATTTCCAAGCGTCCTTTTCTGTCAGGAATAGGAATAGAAATTTCCCTGTCGAATCTTCCCGGTCTCCTCAGCGCAGGGTCAAGAGCGTTAGGAATATTTGTCGCTCCGATTACGATTAACTGTCCGCGTGATTTCAAGCCGTCCATCAAGGCCAAGAGCTGTGCTACGACTCGACGCTCAACCTGTTTTTCTCCGCCCATGTCCTCGCGCTTCGGGGCAATCGCGTCAATCTCGTCAATAAAAATTATCGAGGGCGCACGATCTTGAGCTTCTTCAAAAATTTTCCGCAGACGTTCTTCGCTCTCGCCGTAAAATTTTCCGATTATCTCAGGCCCGGATATGTGAGTGAACCATGCGTCAGTCTCATTAGCAACCGCACGGGCGATTACAGTTTTTCCGGTGCCCGGAGGCCCGTACAGAAGCACGCCGCGCGGAGGCTGTATCCCTAATTTTTCAAAGATCTGCGGAAATCTTAACGGCAGCTCTATCATCTCGCGGACTTTTTTAATTTGCGAACTCAATCCGCCGATGTCCTCGTAAGAAATTTTATGAACGTGTTGAGCGTTTGACGGTTTAAGGATATTCAGATAAGTTGACTTGTTGAAAATTACAGTGCCTTCGGGCGTTGTAGCGTTGACTAAAAAATCACAGACCCGTGTCCCGAAAAAATTTACTCGTATTCTGTCGCCCGCCCTCACTGCTTGTCCCTCAAGCATGGAAAGAATATAACTCTCGTCTTTTTCTTTGTCGGTAAGTTTTACGTCTCCGAGCGGCTGAATTGTCGCACTCCCTGCAAAATGATGATTGACTGCGCTTTCAACGTTTATCATCTCATCGAGAGAAGTCCCTGCGTTTTCCCTTATAAGCCCATCAATTTGAATGACATCGCGCCCGACTTCCCTGTCTCCTGCACGAACTCTCGCCGGAGTCGTTTTTCGTCCTGTGATTTCGATTAAATCACCCTCGCTTAAATTTAACTCTGCCATGTCGTCAGGGTGAATACGCGCAAGACCTTTCATAGCGTCGCCGGAGTAGGCTTCTTGAACTTTGAAAATTTTTTGCATTCTTTATGGATTTATTCCCTTCAAGTTTAATTAATTTAATTAATTCGATTGAACAAATAATAATGAAAAGTTTATCATGCTATAATAGCGAAAACGTCCGGGAGAGCTTCGGACAAAAATTGATTGTCGGCTGAGGTTGCAGCCTCAACCAACAAGAAAAAATTCGGATAGTTGAAGGCGCATTATTCTTTTGTTGAGCGGATAAACTCTGTCAACGCCCTCACAGCTTCGGCAAAGTATTTGAATACCGACGCTAATACTTTAAGAAGTTCAACGAGGGTTTTCACGGCTCTCACCCCTTTCAAGCGGGGCAGATATACTTCAGCGACAACTCCCCTGCTTTGAATTGCCGGGGGCTCTCCTGATCCGTGAGATACTTTTTCACGAACTGAAAGTTATTTTATCATGCTTGTTCGCGTCTAAAATTTTTTATTTTATAATTTTCAAATTTTTCTAAATTTCATAAAATTTTTCCCGTGTATAATTATCAAGCGAAAAGATTAAAATTACGTAAGGGGGACTTACATAATTATGCACGGTACTATTTGGGCGTTAGTGCCTTCGTTCTTTGCGATAGGCTTGGCACTGTTCACAAAAGAAGTTTATTCTTCGTTATTTCTTGGAATTTTATTGGGAGCATTATTTGCTGCAGACTTTAATATCGTCAATGCTTTCAACGTTGTTGTAGTTAAGGGCTTGTCGTCTTCTGTTTCTGAACTCGGCGGAATAATCTGCTTCCTAGTTATCTTGGGAATATTAGTCGGGCTCATCAACAAGTCAGGGGGAAGTCAGGCGTTCGGGCGTTGGGCTGAAAAAAATATTAAATCCCGTGTTGGAGTACAGCTCGCAACGTTTATATTAGGAATTTTGATTTTTATCGACGACTATTTCAACTGTCTCACTGTCGGTTCAGTCATGCTGCCCGTTACTGACAGAGCAAAAATCTCGCGTGCGAAGCTGGCATATTTGATTGACGCAACGGCTGCCCCCGTCTGTATGATAGCTCCGATTTCGTCATGGGCCGCAGCAGTTTCAGGAGTTGCCAATGATTTAGGAACGGGAATTACCGGAATACAGCTCTTCATAAGAGCCATACCCTATAACTTTTATTCGCTCTTGACGTTTGTATTTATTATTTCTATTGTTCTCATGAAATTTGATTACGGCAAAATGCGCACCGCTGAAATGAACGCAACACTCAACGGAGATTTAGGAGGCTTAAAGGGCTCTGAAGCTACTGCGGGAAATTCAAAAGGAATGATTATCGACTTAGTATTGCCCGTCTTGGCATTAATAGTCGTTGTGTTTTTTGCAATGTTATACGCCGGCGGATATTACGGCAAAACTGACTGGATAGGCGATGAAAATATCGGAAACTTAATCGGGGCATTCGGCGACACTAACGCCATGATAGCCCTTCCGTGGGGAGGCCTTGCCGTTTTATTGTGCTCGTTTATTTATTTTATCCTTAGAAGGACGATAAAATTCAAAGAGATGGGCGATTGCATACCGCAAGGCTTTATAGCTATGGTGCCGTCAATTTTGATATTAATCATGGCTACGACGTTAAAGACCATCACGTCGAATTTAGGCGCGGCACAATTCGTTCACGATCTCATGCTTGGAGCTTCTGCAAATCTCTATAGCCTGTTACCCGCAGTAATTTTCCTTGTTGCTATAGTGCTGGCCTTCGCTACGGGGACATCATGGGGAACTTTTGGAATTTTAATCCCGATAGTAACGGCAATTTTCCCTCACGACAGCGAATTATTAATTATCGGAATTTCAGCCTGTCTGGCCGGAGCGGTCTGCGGAGATCACTGCTCGCCGATTTCAGACACGACGATTATGTCTTCAGCCGGAGCGCAGGTCGAACACGTCGAGCACGTCGCTACACAGCTTCCTTATGCTATAACGGTCGCGGCGGTCAGCTTCGTAACGTATGTGCTTGCCGGCTTCATAAATAACTGGGTTGTGTGCTTGGCCTTTGGAGCAGTCTTAACTGTAGTAACGCTGGCATGTATTAAAAGAAAAACAGCGAATTAAAAAAAATTTTTGCTGATATAATTTTGAGCGGAGCTTATAAATTTTTAAGTTTCGCTCTTATTTTTTCAAAAGGAATTTATTTACGAAATGATTAAAGTAAAAATCTGCGGCATATGTCATGAACTTGAAGTAGGAATAATGAATGAATTAATCCCGGATTATGTCGGTTTCGTCTTTCTTCCCAAGAGCCGTCATTTTATCGCGCCCGAACACGCCGGCCTGCTGCGTTCAAAACTCCGCAAGGGTATTCAGACCGTAGGAGTTTTTGCAAACAGCTCTCTAAAATCCGTAGCAATGTGCGCCGAAGTTGCCGGACTTAATTTAATTCAGCTGCACGGCAACGAGACGGGCGAATATATAGCCGCGTTACGCGAATATACGCGCTGTAAAATCATAAAAGTTTATAAAGTCGCGAACAAAATCGACGCTGAAAAAGCTATGTACTCTACCGCCGATTATGTCATGCTTGACGGAGGCAGTGCTGGCGACGGAAAAATTTTTGACTGGTCATTGATCGGAAAACTTCACAGAAAATATTTTCTCTCAGGAGGACTTACGCCTGATAACGTCGAGCAGGCTCTTGCTCTCGCATCACAGCCCTATGCTCTGAACGTCAGCTCAGGCGTTGAAGCTAACAAGACTAAAGACTACAGAAAAGTCATGAAATTTATTTCAAGCGTCAGAAATTTCAAAAGTCAAAAAGCAGTTTCAGTGTAAAAAAGATTGAAAAACTTTTATCGTCTAAGCTCTGCGACTGTCTCAACGTGAGCCGTCTGCGGAAACATATCGAACGCTTTAATTTTTACAAGCCCGTAGCCGTGCCCGCAAAGAATTTTACAGTCTCGTGCAAGCGTCGCCGGATTACATGACACGTAAATTATTTTTTTCACGCCGAATTTATTTATGGCCTCTAAAACTGTTCTTTCACAGCCGTCTCTCGGAGGGTCTAAAACTACAGCATCGTAATTATTTTTCAGGTCGTTTATTATTTCTTCAGAGCGTCCGCAAAGAGCATTGACATTTTCAAAATTATTCGCGCTCAGATTTTTTGCGGCCATTCTCACTGCTCCGCGCCATTCTTCAACGCTTGTAACACTCTTAGCCTTTTCAGCAAGGTAGCAGGTCAAAGATCCCGTGCCGCTGTAAAGCTCTAAAATATTTTCAGCTCCTTCGGCCAAGCTCGAGGCATAAGCAAATAATTTTTCAGCCTGTCCCGTATTAACCTGAAAGAATGAAGCCGTATCGAACATTAATTTATATTTGCCAAGTCTTTCAGAAATTATTCCTGAGCCTAATAAATTTTCAGTGTATGTTCCTAAAATCACGTTGCCGGGCTTTGAATTATGATTTATCGTAAGAGTGTCGGGGCGTGCGGAATTTCCGAGATTTGCTAGAGCTTTTACGCTTTTCGCTGATAATTTGCCGTTGATCACGAAAGACAATAAACTCTCGCCCGTATTAATTCCCGTCCGTGCTATTAAGTGTCTTAATTTGCCTTTATTCTCGCGTTCGTCATAACCGTCAAAGGGAAATTTATTTTTAGGATTTTCGAGCCCGTCTAAAATTTTTCCGTAGATTTCATTTAATTTTTTTGCGTTGACGGGACATTGACGGATTAATTCAAGCCTGTGAGTCCCTGCGCGGTAGAAGCCCGTTATTATTTTTCCTTTGAAATTTTGAACGGGGAAGGCGGCTTTGTTTCGATAGCCCCAGAAATCCGGCGAAGGTTCGCAAGTTAATTTTTCAAATAATTCCGGCTTAAAGCCCCCCAATCTTGTCATAGCGTCGCGGACTATATCGGCTTTTAAGTTTAACTGCGTTTCGTAATTTGCGTGTTGAAGCTGACAGCCCCCGCAGTGTCCGTAATATTTGCACTTGGGGACGGCTCTGCCCGATGAATTTTTTATGATTGAAACCGTATCGGCGATTGAAAAATCTTTTTTCCGCGCAACTATTTCGGCCTTGACTGTTTCGCCGGGCAACGCTCCATGAACGAAGACAACGCCTTTTGAAGTTCGCGCTATGCCTGCCGCATCCGTTGAAAGAGCTGTGATATTTAATTCTAAAATTTCGTTATGGGTCATTTATTTTTCTTCCTCTTCATGATTTTCGTTATTCGCCTCTTCACTCCTACCTCCTAACTCCTCACTCCTACCTGTTTCCTTGTGTCCTTCCCACTCGAAATTTTCGCCGAGATAGAATTTGCGTGCTAACTCATTGCTGACGATTTCATCAGGAGTGCCGGATAAAAATATTGCCCCGTCATGAATTAAATATGCTCTGTCAGTAATTGAAAGAGTTTCGCGGACGTTGTGGTCAGTTATTAAAACTCCATAGCCCTGCGCCTTCAAATCCTGAATCATTGATTGGATATCTGCGACTGCGATCGGGTCAATGCCGCTGAAAGGTTCGTCAAGCAAAATAAACTTCGGCTTCAGAGTCAAAGCCCGTGCAATTTCAACGCGCCTGCGTTCACCGCCTGAAAGCGAATAGCCTTTTGTGTCGGCTATGTGAGTTATTTTGAACTCGCGCAGTAATTCGTCAGTCAGTTCGTTCATGTAACGCCGCTGTCCCGTTTCTTCCCAGACGAGATTAATATTTTCACGCACCGTTAAATTTCTGAAGACCGAAGCCTCCTGCGGAAGATAGCCGATACCGGCGCGGGCTCGTTCGTAAACTGCCAAGCCTGTTACGTCCTTGAAGTCAAGAAAAACGCTTCCCGAGTCGGGCTTAATTAATCCGACTATCATATAAAACGAAGTTGTCTTTCCTGCGCCGTTGGGGCCGAGCAGTCCGACGACCTCGCCGGCATTAACTGACAAAGTTACTCCGCCGACAACAAGACGGCCGTTATATTCTTTTCTTAAATCAGAAGCTGTCAGAGTGTTCATTTATTTCTCCGTCTGTTTCTTTGTTCGTGATCTTGAATTTCTTGAGCGCGTCGAAGATTTTTTCTTCGGCTCTTCCTTTTTGACTTCTTCCTGTTTTTCTTTTTTAGGCTCGGGCTTTTTTAAGTTTATATTTTCGCGTGAGAGGTCAATCGTAATTTCAGCTCTGTCGGAACTTACAACGCCGTTTCTCTCGCGTGTTAAACCTCCGAGTGCTTCAACTCGGTTTTGAGCAGGAAAATATACAACAGAGTCCGAGCGCAAAGTTCTTCCGCCCTGAACGGCTACAACATGACCGCTCACGACAACGCTTCCGCGCTCAAGAGAGTAAACCGCGTGATCTCCTTTGAGGCTCACCGCGTCGCCCTTAGCTTTAGGCTGGCCTCTGATTGAAATTTTTTTATCGGCTGTCATTTCCTGAACGTTGCCGTTCATTAACATTCCCTCGACTGAATTTGCGCTGAACGTCAAACCCTGCGAGCTGTCCTCTAAATTTCTGACGTTAGCTAAAATAAATCGCGTGTGAGTGTCCGCTGCTGTAGGCTCCTGAAAACCACCGACACCGACAATAATTAATCCGTCCGAGTCAAGTTTCATCGGCCCGTATCCTCCTCGAACGCCGTTTCTAAATCTGCACGTGGGAACGTCATTGAATGAAAGCTCAAGCTGTCCGGCTCTCAAGTCAATTTTATCGCCCTGCCATTTTCCCGAAGCAGTTATGCCTTTGTCAAAATTAACTTCGCGTCTGTCAACGTTGCCTGAACCGACTGGAGCCGCAACGTTCAAATCTCCGGCCTGTATCGTTACGTTTCCGTCAGCTAAAAAATCTCCCGTCTGAGCATCAAATCTCATTCGGTTTGCTGAAAGCGTAGCGGTGTCGGGCAAATCGTCATCATCAAGCGAAAAAACAGGTGCAGCGGAAAAAAATAACAAAGCAACAACAAACGCTATGATTTTATTTTTTTTATTCATCTCTTGAAAAATTTTCCTTTCTTAACTCACGGCAGCCTCAAGAACGCGCCTGACGTTTTCTTTGCACTCGTCAAAACTTTCTCCGCGATGAGCCTCGTAAATTTTTTCGTCCTCAATGAACATTGAAGGCACGTTGTAATAATTATATTTTTCTGAAATTTCCGGGTGCTGTCTTTCTTCAATCCACTCAATGAAAATATCAGAGTACTTTTCATTTTCGCTTGTTAATTCTTTCAAAGCCTCACGGGCTTGTCTGCAATAGGGGCAGCCCTCAAGATAAAACGCGGTAATTTTTTTCGACATTGTTTATTTCCTCCATGATTGAAATTTTATGTCAGAGTATGTATTTTTTAATAGTATATAATAAACTTTAATAAAAAATTTTTTTAGACAGAGAGGTTTTTGAACTGTGCACAAGTCAATAACGGCTCGTTCGTCGTTCATTTTAATGATTGACATGCAGGAGAAGCTTTTGCCTGCTGTTTTCAATAAAGACGAAGTTATAAAAAATTCCGTCCGTATTCTCACGGCCGCGCACGAACTTTCAATCCCTATGATTGTAACTGAACAATATCCGCAGGGGATCGGCGCGACAATTTCGGAGCTGAAAAATTTAATCCCGGACGACACAGAAATTATGGACAAGGTAGAATTTTCCTGCTGTGCCTCTAAAAAATTCGGAGATGTTTTTTTAAATCTCAGCTTCAATTCCGGCACTAAAGACACTGCAATTTTATTCGGCGTTGAAACTCATATCTGCGTGCTTGCAACCGCGATTGACTTAATCGAAAAATATAATTTGAACGTTGTAATAGCGGCCGACGCTTGCGGAAGCAGAGACGAGAAAAATCACACGCTTGCTCTTGATGCCGCCAGAGCGTTAGGCTGTCTTGTCGTTCCGGCAGAGACGGTCGTTTATCATATGCTTGAGAAGGCCGGCACGCCGCAGTTTAAGGCACTCCTGCCGCTGTTAAAATAAAATCTTGCGTAACTGGATAAAAACTCACAAGGCTGTAATATTTTTTGCAATTCTTCTTTCATATTTATATTTTAGGGGAATTGGAGATCACGGCCTCATAGATAACGTTGAGGGGGTAAACGCTTCCGTCGCTGTCCACATGCTCGGCGGAGAAAATTATTTTTCGCCCAAGATCGGAGAAAATTTAATTGCCGGTTCAACGATGGGAACGTGGTGGATTTTTGCTCTAGCTCTTGAAATTTTCGGCTGGGGAGAATTTGCCGTGCGTTTCTGGCCAGCTCTTGCCGGGCTCGGAATGATTTTAGCGGCGGCGTTGCTTGCAGAAAGAAGATCATGGCTTGCAGCGAGCATATGCGCCTCAATGATAATATCCTTCACTGTGTCGCAGATTGCTTCGCCCCATGCAATTTTTTCGTGCCTGACTTCTTTTGCTCTGCTCGGCGTGATACGTTCCAAAGAAGAAAAAGACTGGCTGATATTTTCTCACGCGGCCATAGCTTTTGCGTTTATCTTTCACGGGCCTGCAGGGTTATTCATGCCTTTCATAGCTGTGTCGGCTTATTGTGTTCTGTGCGAAGACTTTGAACTCTTAAAAGATTTTTTCACTTGGCCCTTTGGAATAGTAACCGATTTAATTTTGTCGGGCCTGTATTTTATGGCGTTAATGGCTGTGAATCCGCAGATAATTTTTTTCATGCTCTGTCAAAATCATGTTTACTCATTCGGAGGATTTTTAGGGGCTGCGGCGTTTTTATTTATAAGTTTTGCTCCGTTTCATGGATTTTTGATACAGGCATTGATTGAAATTTTTCCGAGAAAATATCCGGCTGAAAAATCTCCTGAATTTTTTATGTTCATATGGGCGGTAACTTTTGCGGCTTACGGAATTTTTTCCGGCGATGTCTTGGCGGTCTCAGCTTCAGCTCCGGCACTGTCGGTAATAATTGCGACAAGGCTCGATTTTTGGCTTCAAGGTAAAATGCTTCCGGTGCGTTACGCAGTTTTGTTGAACATTTTAATTTTAGTCCCGGCATTTTTTGTAATCCTGCCGCTGACAGCAAAATTTTTCCCTGTAATAAGCGGCTCGCTGATGTCGTTAATTCCATACGAAATAACTTTAGCAATATTTTTATTTGCCTGCTGGTATTACACAAAGACACGACAGAGCGGAAAATGGGCGCACAACGTCCCTGCGGCGGCTCTGCTTTGCTTAATGCCTTTGGCCGGAATTTTTAATCTAACGTCAAATTTATATTCCGTCCGTGAAATCGGCTTAAAGCTCCGCGACTCCATTCAAGATAAAAGCGATGTTGTCATTCAGTATGAAGTCAATCACCCGTCGCTGTATTTTTATACGTTCAGAAATTCTGTTTTAATAAATGCGCCTTTAACTCCCGGAGTTGAAGAAAAAAAATTCATAGCGAACGCAGATTTTATAGGCTCGCAATGGGTCAGAAGGAACAGAATATTTTTAATCACTCCGTCCGCAAAAGTGTCAGACGCAAAACTTCCAAGTAAAAATATCTTTCCATTGCTTGAAAGCAAAGGACTGATCTTAATAACAAACAAATAGTAAAGAAGGTTAATCGATAATGCGTAAATTTTTATTAATTATCCAAGCAATTTTATTTTTTTCATGTTCAGCTTACGCCGTTCCCGTTGTCGAGAACAATGTCGAATTACACAGGATAATCGGCGGACTTTACACGCTTGCTTCAGCGGTCGAACTGAACGCTTCCTCCAAGCCTGATATTAATTCGCTCGTGAGATTTTTTGAGCGTATCCCGCCCGGCTGGCAGGACGAAGTTGAAATCAAAACTGACAAGGATAAAAAAATAATATGGGTCGGAATTTCGGCCGGAACAGATTCAGAGGCAAGGAGCTATCTGCGCTTAAATTCAAAAGAGCTTGGAATTTTAGATAAGCCCGGCGGAGATGCCTGGCTCGGCGGAAAGTTTGCTTGGATTAAGGCGGCGGACGTTGCTAAGAAAAAAATCAAGCCCGTAAATTTTTCAGCGGCTCAAGGCGATGACACGATATTCTTCAATGCTCCCGGCACTGATACATGGTGGGCGGCCTGGCCTGCTTTAACGTCGAGAGCAAAGAAAGATATTTTAGAGGCACGCGGAGTTGAGAACGCTGTAGAACTTCACGCGCCTGCTGCGTCAGAAAAAAATAAAAATTCAAGTGCCATGACGAGCATCTATGACGAGGTAAAGCCGTCTTCAGTCAGGGTGCCGGATAAAATGTACATGAGCCGCAAAAAAAGCAGCTTCGATATGTCTGTCGAGGTCGGCGATGTGATTTTCAATCCGATCCCGAGCGTTCAGAGAAACAGGTAGGAGGTAAAAAAATTTTTTACGCTTAAAACTTTAGGGCACGAAAAATTTTTCATAGGCTCGAAAAAAATTTGCAGCTTTATTTTTTTAATGACGCTGTAAAATTTTATGAAGTCAAAAAAATTTGAAGATTTTTGTAGTGCCCAAAGTAGTCCCCAAAATATTTTTTCTCTGGATTTTTTATTGAATGGATTTAAGTATTATAACATAAACTTTTTATTAAGGGAGGCAAAAAATTATGTCCGTATTAATTTGCGGAGGAGCAGGCTATATCGGTTCGCACAACGTCAAAGCGTTCAAAGCTAAGGGCGAAGACGTGGTTGTCGTTGACAGTTTATACACAGGCCATAGGGCTTCAGTTCCTGAAGGCGTAAAATTTTATGAGGGCGATATCCGCGACGGAAAATTACTCGACAAAATTTTCGCTGAAAATAGAATTGAGGCTGTAGTGCATTTTTGCGCGTTCTCACTGGTCGGCGAAAGCGTCGAACAGCCGCTGAAATATTTTGATAACAACGTTGGCGGCATGATTTCATTACTCGAAGCAATGCAGAGAAATAACGTTAAACGAATAATATTTTCATCGAGCGCGGCAACTTACGGAGAGCCTAAAACAGTTCCAATTCTCGAAACTGACGAGACAAAGCCGACAAACCCCTACGGCGAAAGTAAATTAATCATGGAAAAAATGATGCACTGGGTCAGCAGACGTCATGATATTCGTTACGTCTCATTGAGATATTTTAATGTCGCAGGAGCGTGGCACGACGGCTCAATCGGCGAAGATCACAGGCATGAAACGCATTTAGTCCCGATAATTTTACAGGTCCCGTTAGGAAAAAGAGAACACGTTACCGTTTACGGCGACGACTACCCGACAAAAGACGGCACTTGCATACGCGATTATGTTCACGTTGAAGATTTAGCGCGGGCGCATATTTTAGCACTCGAATATTTACGCAGCGGAGGCGAGAGCAATATTTTCAATCTCGGCAGCGGAGACGGCTACTCCGTCATGGAAATGATTAACGCCGCAAGAAAAGCAACGGGCCAAGACATTGCCGTAGAGATCGGCGAGCGTCGCGCAGGGGATCCGGCTAAACTCGTGGCCGACAGCACAAAGGCTCATGAAATTTTACACTGGCAGCCGGAAATTACGCGCATGGAAGATATTATCGCAAGTGCTTGGAAATGGCATAAGACCCACCCGAACGGCTATAGTGATTAAAAATTAAAATAAAAAAATTATGGAGAGTTGGAGCGGAATTTTAGACAGTTGTCCCGGACTTCTTTGCTGCATAATAAATCTGAAGGGCAAATTATTATATGCGTCCGCCGGTTACAAAGCAGTAGCCGCTAGAATTTTTGGGCATAAATGCACTGAAGGGAGCAATTATCCGCCGTTAATAACGGAACTTGACAGAGCTTTTCATGAAATTTTAACGGCGGCGTGTCTTGGCGAGGCCAACGCGATAGAAATTTCTGAGCACGGAAAAATTTGGGAGCTCACTGCCTCGCCTTTACGAAGCAATCATAAAAAAATTGACGGCGTTGTCGTCCGGGTAAATTCTGAAATTCTTGCCGAGCCTGTAAAGAATCTTCCTCCCGTCGTTCAGAGCAACCCGGAAATTTTAGAGGCCGTGCCGTTCCGGGCGTGCGTCGTCAATCAAAAAGGTTTAATTCTTGCGACGAATAAATTTTTTTCTGCATCGTCAAAAGAAAATTTAACGGGGAAAAATATCATAGAAATTTTTAAGCCTTCCGAAAGTTTTAGCATGATGAAAATTATTTCTAAACGTTTCGGAAGCGTTGAGGGCCGAATACCTGATTTTTATATTAATGAAAATTTCTGCGAAGATTTATTTTTAGATGAAAATCTCAACGAGCCTCCTGAAAAAAAATCCGAAGAGTTTAGAAATTTGAAGGCTCACGCAACGCCGATTAAATGGCACGATTTAGAATGCGTCATGCTGACGTTTGAGGACATCACAGAAATTAAAAGAACTCATGAGCAGCTGCGAAGGCTTTTAACTTTTGACACGTCAACGGGAATATTAAACCGCAGGGGCATTGAGCATGTGATCCTGCGCGAGTTCGGCAGGGCTATACGGAGCGGAGAGGACTTGAGCCTGATAATGATTAACATTGATAATTTTACGGCGATTAATGAAACTATGGGATATACGGCAGGAAGCAGAACTATTCGCAGCTTCACGGCTATCATGAAGCGCACGCTGTCAAACAGAGCCAAGAGCGTTATATCACGCTGGAGCGGCGACGAATTTTTAATAATGTCGCATTGTTCGGGGGCGGCGGCCGTCGTGCTTGCGAACGAGATACGCGAAAAAGCTCAAGGAATTTCGATAAGCGCAGGAATTTCGGACCTGCAAAGCGGAAGTTACGCGGGAGTTAATGATTTTATCGGAGCGGCTTACGACGCAATGACGGAAGCAAAAATTTCCGGCAAAAATAATACCGTTCTGGCGAAAAAAAATTAATTTGCTGACTTCTTTAACTCCTCGCCGTAAATAACCCTCCAAAACCACAAGCCGCAGGCCGGAGCAGTCATCGCGGAGTCGCTTCTTTCGCTGCCGGTCAATAAATTTTCGAGCCATTCAAGAGAATTTTTTTCAAGCGCGATTGAATTTATATTTCCCGTTATTATTCTGACCATGTTAGTTAAGAATGACGGAGCTTTTACGCTGATTATTGAAAGTCTGCCGCGATTTTTAATTTTCAGGCTTTCAATAGTTCTAAAGGGGTCGTCAGGACATTCGACGGCTCTGCAAAAAGCTTTGAAATTGTGCCGGCCCTCGATTAATTTGCAGGCCTGTTTAGCAAGCTCCATGTTCCACGCTTTGCCCTTCCGCCACCATACGAAATTATTTAACATCGGGGGACAAGCTGCGCCGTGCCATATAAAATATTTATATTCTCGTGAAATTGCACTGTACCGTGCATTAAAATCTTCGGGGACTATAAAAATTTTCATTATTCTAATATCTTCCGGCAGATAAAAATTTATCGCAAGGCGTAATTTATCGGGCTCAAAAATTTTTTCCATTTTGAACGAGGCGATCTGCCCCCATGCGTTTACGCCCTTGTCAGTCCGTCCGGCTCCCGTCAGCCGCACTGAATGCCCGGCGATTTTTTCTAAAACTCTCTCGATAATTTCCTGAATGCTGACCGCGTCGGGCTGAACCTGCCAGCCGGAATAATTTTTCCCTACGTAAGAAATTTTTGCGGCGTAGTTCATACAAGCTGTAAAGTTTCAGCCGCGTTATTAATTAAGGCAGCGTGCTGTTCTTTTTCCGTAAAAATAATTTCCGCTTCCATTCCCGTTGAGGCTACGACAGACGTTAAAATTTTTCTCACGTTCTCGTCAGATTGAGCGAGTATTCCGTTTTGTACGGAGTGAGCTTTTACTTTTTCAAGGTCCGCGTCAACTTCTCTGTTCTGGTCTTCAAGTTTAACACTGGTAAAAATTCCCGCGCTCTGGTCATAAACTTCAAAGCTGTGAACATCGGCGTAAACGTCAAGAATTTCGCTGTGCGGCAAAGTAATTCTCACTCTGTTTATGTCGTACCGCTCTGAAATCTGCGCCTTAGATAAATCGCAGCCGCATACTATCGTGCCGTAATACTTAAGCATAAATTTCTTCGTCGTGCCGGGAAAATTTATATTGACGAAAGGAATTTTTTTTCCGTCGGAAAAAGTTACTATCGATTGAAATCTCTCGCGGAGCGTGGCAAGTTCGCTGACGTTTTCAATGCCTGCCAGAATTGTAGATCTGATTGAGCGGTTCTGATTTATTCCTACCGGTTTTTTGTGCGTGAATAAAATCACGTTTAACGTTATTGAAATTACAAGTGCGAGTGTGATAGCGATCGCTGCTCCCAAAATTTTGCCTCCAGTTAAAAAAATTTTTCTCGAATTATACAACAGAGAAGAAAAATAAAGACAGCTCCCCAAATTTTAGAGAGCTGTCTTTTTTAAGAAGTTACTTTTATTTTTAAGAAAATGCTATTTCTTAGCGTAGGAAAAAATATCTAATGACGAACAGAAGAATTATAAGGGCCATTCCTAAAACTCCGAAGAAGAAAATATCTCCGAAGAAAGAAAGGCTGGCCGCAGGGGGCTCGTCAGGTTTATCGTTTTTAGTTTTTATTTTAATGTCCTTTGTTATTGTTACTATTCCGCGAATTTCATCGCTGATCTTTACGTAAAGAAATTTTTTGCCGTTTGTGTCCTTAATTTCGACAATCGGGAACACCGGCTCAATATTATTTTCATCTAGAAATTTTTTAACAAGTGCACTCGTTCCTTCGCCGTCAATCCCGACCGCGATAATATCTCCCGGAACTAACATTGAGGACGCTTTGCCCCTCACCGGGTCAAGAACAGGCGTGCACATTATCAAAGTCCCTTCAAAAGTTCCGTCCTTCTGGGCTTCTTCTCTCTCTTTTGCTTCCCGTTCTTCTCTCTCGCGTGCTTCCTGCTCGCGTTTCTGACGGGCGACCTCTTCGGCACTGGGCGGCAGAGGCTTGATTACCTTAGCGCGTTCAAGCTCGTTGCGTGCCACCGGCTCAACGTCAATAACAGAGCTGAAAACACACTGCGCCGTATTTTCAAAACTTCTGCGTATAATGCTGTCAAGCTGTCTCAATTTTGCCTTTGCGTAATTTTCAAATAATTTCTTCTTCTCATTAGGCGTTAAAATTTCTTTCAGCTGCTCTTGAAGTTTTTCGCCCCAGTCTTTTTCCAGCGGGCCTAACTGCGGAAGCCTTTTGACGAACGTCCGCCAGTCCTTTGAGGGCTCAATCATGACTCCGGTTGCGTAAGGCTTGGCAAGCCACAAGACTTGGAAAACGGTCTTGCCGGTCTTTCCTTCAAATATGACGCAAAAACCTCCGCCCATATCTCCGCGGCTGGGAGTGAAAGTCGATTTAATAGCAAGAAATTCCGGCGTTGCACTTTTATTTTCTTCCTGCTCCGTCTCGGACTTAGAGAGCTGTGCAACCGTTTCTGCTGCTATGTCATTTACGTCCGTAAATTTAATTTCGTCAGGCATAATAATTTTCTCTTTACACTATAAAAATTTTTGAACGATAAAAATTATAGACGCTAAAATCTTTCAATGCAAACAAGAAAAAAGACCGCAGCAATTTATTTTTTCTGAGACAAGCTATAGTGTATAATCAAAAAAATTTTTGCACCCGTGTTAAAAATAAAAGCAAAGGGTGTAAAATTATCGTGATAAAAAAATTAGAAGGGACGAAAAGAATTTTATGACCGGTGGGCCTCAGGAAGAAGGAGCCGGCTTTCCTAGCAGTACATCATTAAAATAAAATTTGAAAATTATGAAGCATATCGAAGGAGCGAGAAAAATAAATTATCTGACCGGGAGGCCTATTATTTAATATGGAGCGTCTTTTAATAGATTTTTCACATATATACGAAAAAAACGGAACTCAGGGAACAGCCAAGAGTGTTTATAACACATACACAAATCCCTTGAAGGAGCGGGATGTCACGCAGGAAGCTCCGAGAGTATCGTTTGAAGATATGCTTTCGGACTCAATCAAAAATGTAAATACTTTACAGTTGGAGGCAGAGAAAAAAATACGCGACATGGCGATCGGCGACGTTGATGACATTTCGGAAGTAGTCTTGGCATCATCGAGGGCTGATACTGCGCTGCGGCTTGTCATGGAAATGCGCAACAAATTCCTTGACGCTTATCAGGCCTTGTCGAGAATTACGGGTTAAATCCGCGTAAATCATCATGGACAGCATAAGACGCTGGTTAGCCTCATTCCTGAATTTTTGGGCCTCGTTAAAACTCTGGCAGAGAGCGTCAATAATTTTAGCGGTACTTTTTGTTTTTGGAGGACTAGGGGCTTTAATTTTTATGACGGGCTCAACTAATTACGAGCCTCTGTACGCTGGTCTTGAAGTCGGGGATCAGGCGGCTATTGTTGACTACTTAAAAGAAAATAATCTGCCTTACCGTCTCGACCCGAAAGCGAACGCAATTTTAATGCCCGGCGGAGCGATTTATGAAACGCGCTTGACTCTTGCTCAAATGGGCCTGCCTAAGGGCGGCACGACGGGCTTTGAAATTTTCGACGACTCTAAAATGGGAATGAGCGAATTTCAACAGAGAATAGCTTATATGAGAGCCATTGAAGGAGAATTAGCGCGGACTATTTCGCAGATGGCTTCGGTTGAAAATGCGAGAGTGAGCGTAGTTATTCCCGAACAGAGATTATTTTTAGAGCAGCAGAAACCTTCGACAGCTTCGGTCTTGTTAAGATTAAGGCAGGGTGCGACGATCGGGCCGACTCAGGTTAAATCAATAATTCACTTAGTAGCTCACAGCGTGGACGGCCTAGAGCCTGATTCAGTTACGGTCGTTGATACAAACGGGCGTATACTTTCCGACATGGTCTCAGACTCAATGATAATGTACAATCCCGACGGCACGAACACTGTTACTTCAGTGCAGAGAGAACTTGAACGCCAGCACGAGAAAGAACTTGAAAATAAAGTCCGCGTTATGCTTGAACAAGTTTTCGGGCCGGGTACGGCGGTTGTCAGAGTCAAAATAGATCTAGACTTCGACAAAAAAACAAGCTCATATGTTGAATACACGCCCAACCCCGAAACGGGCACGGGAGTTCCCAGAAGCAACGAACGTCAGGAAGAAAGTTATACCGGGCAGGGAAATCCCGTCAACGGAAATCCCGGAACGACAACAAATATTCCCGGCTACGCGATAAATTCAAACACTGTTGAAAGCGAATATAACAGATCGAACGCGACAACAAACTACGAAATCAGCACGCGGAAGGGCGATCAGGTAGTAACGCCCGGCGGAGTCCGCAGGCTGTCGGCTTCGGTCTTGATTGATGATAAATATAACGAAATAACGGAAGAAAGATTAGAGTCATTGCAGGAAGTAATTTCTTCTGCGATCGGCTTTAGCAGGGAGCGCGGGGACAGTCTTGTCGTTAGGGCCATGAGATTTTCAACTGCATTCGCTGATTCTATGGCTGAAGAGCTTAGACAGGAAAGAATGTGGAAAATAATTTACGGCTCCGTTGCGGCGTTATTTGTTCTGTTGATTCTTGCGATAGCGTTCTATGTCTGGGTAAGAATGAAGCGCGCTAAACTTGCTATTCAGGAAATCGAAGCGGAGGGCAAGAAAGTTCCGACCATTCAGGAAATGCTCACGTCGCCGGATTTACTCGCGTTTCAGGGTGAAATGGCGGTGCTTGAAGAACAGCTCAAGGCGTACGCTAAGAGCCACCCGGACGAAATTGCGACGCTTGTTAATGAATGGCTGTCGAATGACGGCTAAGCGAGTTAGGAGTTAGGAATTAGGAATGAGCCGTTTTGATAAAGTAAAAGAGCGGTTACGCTCTGTTCCTAAAGACTATACGTACACGGAAGCAAAAGCACTCTTGAAACAGTTAGGCTTTGAAGAAAGTAATAAAGGCAAAACGTCCGGCTCTCGTGTAAAATTTTTTAGAATATCGGACAAGAAAATAATATTGCTGCATAAACCGCATCCGTCTGATGTAATGTCTCCTAAGAGCATTAAAAGTTTAGCGGAAGTGTTGGAGGAAGAATTATTATGAGCAACATTTTAGAATATAAAGGCTATCATACGAATATAGAAATTGATTTTGAAAATCATTCTTTATACGGAAAAATTGAGGGAATAAGCGACCTTGTAAATTTCGAGAGCGAAACTATAGCAGGCATTGAAAAAGAATTTCATGATGCCGTTGATGATTATCTTGATTTTTGCGATGCTGTAGGAAAAATTCCCGAAAGTGAAAAATATGTTGCTGAATACGCATAGGAGTTTTTGCCATGCCGAAAAATGATGAAAAAGCCGGAGACGCAAAAGGACTGACTGGTCGTGAAAAAACTGCGGTTCTAATGGTCTCGCTTGGGAGCGACGTAGCCCCCGAAGTTTATAAGAGGCTCGATGATTCTACGATTGAGTTAATAACGCTTGAGATAGCGAATTTAAGAAAGGTAACGCCCGATGTAAAGCTCACGGTCTTGAAAGAAGCGCAGGAAATTTTAATGGCTCGTGAGTTTATGGCGCGTGGAGGTGTTGAATATGCCAGAGACGTACTTGAAAAAGCTCTTGGCCCGGAGAGAGCTGCCTCGCTGCTTGCAAGAATTACAGCAAGTCTTCAGGTTAAGCCGTTTGATTTCATGAGACACACGGACGCAGGCCAGATACTTGGCTTCATTCAGAACGAGCACCCGCAGACGATAGCATTAATTCTTTCATATCTTGAACCGCCTCAGGCCGCAATGATTTTAAGCGGCTTAAATCCGATTTTGCAGGCCGATGTTACGAAAAGAATTGCTAACATGGACAGAATTACTCCGGAAGTTTTGAGGGAGGTTGAGAGAGTGCTTGAGCGTAAATTAAGCAGCGTTATGGGTCAGGACTTCACCGTTGCCGGAGGAATTGACGCGGTCGTCGCGATCGTCAACAGCACCGACAGAGCGACAGAGCGCAACATTATGGAATACTTAGAAGAAAACGATCCGGAACTCGCCGAAGAAATTAAAAAGAGATTATTCGTCTTTGAAGACTCTATGCGTCTTGACGACAGATCATTACAGCGCGTACTGCGTGAGGTTGATATGAAAGAACTCAGCCTCGCTCTTAAAGGCGCGACTGAAGACCTTAAAACAAAATACCTCAAGAACATGTCGAAGCGTGCGGCGGAAATGTTACAGGAAGATATGGACTTCATGGGCCCGGTGCGCGTGAAGGACGTGGAAGAGGCACAGCAGAAAGTCGTCAACATAATACGCGGACTGGAGGAACAGGGCGAAATCGTCATAGCTTCCGGCGGAGGAGACGATATGATTGTCTAGTCTTGCTCATCAGCGCGTGCTGCGGACGGTCAGACTTCTGCCGCAGGCCGTTAAAATCGGTATTCTTGAAAGTGAGATTAAGCAGTCGGGCGTGAAGCCTCAAGAGCCTAAACAGACAGCCCCTGAGAAAAAAGTAACGCCGCCCCCGTCTGCCCCTAAAGTCGTTCAGGTTAAGATGTCCGAGCGGAACTCGAAAGAGCTTGAAGAATTGACGGTACAGATAAAAGCCCTCACTAACAGCCTAAGCAATGCCGAAGTAGCTAACGCGGAACTCACGGAAGCTAAAAAGAAACTTGAGAGCGAAATCGGCGGCATTAAGTCGGACTACGAGAAGCGCAGAAAGACTCTCGAATCCGAAGCTCAGGCCAACGCAAAAAAAATCGCCGACAAAGCACGCGATCAGGCAATTTCCGAAGGGCAGATTAAAGGCTATGAGGACGGCTTAAAAAAAGCACGCGAAGAAGTTGAGCAGGAATATTTAGAAAAATTTTCGAGCCTCGCAGGAATTATTGAGGGTGTCGGAAAAAAACTTGATGAAAATTTCGCCGAGCTTGTGAAACTTCATCAGCCCCGAATGATCAGAATGTGGACGGAAATGCTGCGGAGAATGTTACACCGTCAGGTTGAATTAAATCCCGACACTATAGACAATGTTTTATCGGAATTATTGTCGCGCTTGAGCGATAAAAATCAGATTTTAATTTACGTGTCTCCTGATGACATAAAAGACCTTGAGGGAAAACTTGACACAAAATTTCAAGAGGCTCTGCGCGGTGCAAAGCGCGTCGAGTTAAAATCAGACCCCAACGTTCAAAACGGAAGCTGTATAGTTGAAACGTCTTTGGGCGTTTATGACGCTCGCTGGAAAACCCAAATGAATCAGGTTGAGTCGGTCGTCGATGAGATTTTTCAACAAGTGAATAAAGAGGAAAAGTAAATGAGTGCCGTTGATACAGATATAAATATTGACGCTGATTTATTTCAATTATTTTCCGTTGACCTTCTTCAAAAGCCTTTAATAAAAATTAACGGGCGCATTGTTCAAGTTGTCGGTCTTGTCGCGGAGTCTCAGGGCCCTGATGTCCGAGTCGGCGATTTATGCCACATATGCTTTCGGGACGGCTCTCACGAACTTGATGCGGAGGTCGTAGGTTTTAGGGAGAACAGAGTTTTATTAATGCCGCTCGGAGCTTTGCAGGAAGTCGGGCCGGGCTGTGATGTAATTTCAACTAACAGGCCGCTTGAAGTTCCTGTCGGCGAATCTCTTTTGGGGCGCGTACTTGACGGTCTAGGCAATCCCATTGACGATAAAGGGCCGATCGTCGCTAGCGATTTTTATCCGTTATACGCAACTCCGCCTCACCCATTAAAACGCAAAATGGTAGATACTCCGCTTTCTGTCGGAGTCCGTGTTATTGACGGAATGTTGACGCTCGGCAAGGGACAGCGTATAGGAATTTTCGCAGGCTCCGGCGTTGGCAAAAGTACTCTCATGGGAATGATGGCACGCTACACAACTGCGGATATAAATGTAATTTCACTAGTCGGCGAACGTGGCCGCGAAGTCCGTGAATTTATTGAGCGCGATTTAGGCCCGGAAGGTCTCAAGCGTTCAGTCTTAGTCATAGCGACTTCTGACCAGCCTGCTTTAATCAGATTAAAATCAGCAATGACGGCAACGGCAATCGCAGAATATTTCAGGGATCAGGGCAAGGACGTTTTATTAATGATGGACACAGTAACACGTGTAGCGCGTGCACAGCGTGAAATCGGACTTGCTATAGGCGAGCCTCCTGCAACACGCGGCTATACTCCGTCAGTTTTTGAAATGCTGCCGAGATTATTAGAGCGTGCCGGAGCCGGAGAGGTCGGGAGCATTACGGGAATTTATACGGTCTTAGTTGACGGCGACGACATGAACGAACCTGTAGCTGATACAGTGCGCGGAATTTTGGACGGGCATATAGTTTTGTCGCGAAAAATTGCCGCAAGAAATTTCTATCCTGCCGTGAGCGTTCTCGACAGCGTTAGCCGTGTAATGCCTGCTCTGGTTTCTCGTGAGCATTTAGACGCGGCCGGGCGTGTACGTGATTTATTAGCAACTTACGCTGAAACCGAAGACTTAATAAATATAGGCGCGTATAAATCCGGAACTAATATGCGCGTTGATTGGGCATTAGCTAACATGGAAGAAGTAAGGCATTTTTTATCACAGCGCGTTGAAGACCCGACTAGCTTTGAAGAAACTGACAAGAGATTATTAAGTCTTGCGCCATATCCAACGCAAGGACAAGCACAGGAAAATTAAAATAATTTAACATGCAGCAGAGGATATCAAAATTTAATCGAATATTAAAAATCCGTGAGGACAGCCGCAAAAATGAGCAGGCCATTTTAGCCGCAGAACGCAGCGAGGAGCGTGCTGTCATCAATCATATAACACAGCTCGAAGGCGAAAAAGCCCAAGCTATTCGAGATTTCAGCACGACGGGCGAAAAAATTATTTCGGCTACGGATTTATGGTTTCAACGTCAATTTATTGACGCGATAGACACTGACATTCACAAAGGCAAAGAGTCTTTGAACGAAGTACGCGGAAGAATTATTAACACCGAAGCAAGATTAGTAGAGCGTCATAAGGACGTTAAAATCATGGAGACTTATATAGGCCGCTTAAAAGAATTAAATTTTCAAGAAGAATTAGGAATAGAACAGAATGAACTTGACGACGTAGCGACAATGCAGTTTTCACGGAAGGGAGATAATTAAATTCATGGGGCCGAATTTTACGAATATAAGCAGAGTTTTAACACGCATAGACGAAATTAACAGGCAGTTTAATATGTACCAGCAGCCTGCCGAGCCGTTAAAGAGCAGATTTGTTGACGTTCTCAATGACGTTGAAAGAGTTAAAAGAAAATCCGGCGGTGCTAAAAATATTTCAGGCAAGACAAGTTATATAGAACTTCAGGACGTAATTGACGAGTGCGCCGAAAAATATAATATCGACAACGAATTAATCCGCGCAATGATACAAGTTGAATCAGGCTGGAACACTGACGCGGTCTCAAACAAAGGAGCGCAGGGACTTATGCAGCTTATGCCGAGAACTGCGGCAATGCTGGGAGTTAATGACCCGTTCGACCCCGTGCAGAATATCGAGGGCGGAGTAAGATATATTTCAGATTTAACCGATAAATATCGCGGGGACATTGAAAAGGCTCTCGCGGCTTACAACGCCGGCCCGGCGCGGGTGGACTCTGGAAATATTCCCGACGTTTCAAGACGTTACGTGAAAAATATCATGGCTATTTACCGCAGATTAAGGGAGGTTGGCTAGTATGGCGGAAGAACGACCGGCGGCAGGTGAGCAGGCTCAAACACCGTCTGAACCGATAGTGCGCAAGAAAAAAAAGAAAAAGAAGCTCGGAAAATTAACTTTCTTTTTTTGGCTGATTTTGTTGGCACTAGGCACGGCAACGGGAATGCACTTGAGCGGAATTTGGGACGGAAGGCCGCTTTTCTGGACAGTCATTCCTAACGTTCCATACGTCGGAAAACAGCTCTCGGAATTTTTCCAAGTCCCGGAATATTACGCGCTCAGTGTCGGAGAACGCAGAGCGGTTGAGCTTGAGCAGTGGCAGAGGAGGCTTGACGCTCAGGAGCGTGCGCTTCAAAGCCGAGATGTCGAGCAGATGACAATCTATGAAAACCGGGAACTCGCTCTCGTTGAGATGTCGCGTGATATAGCAAGGGGGCAGCGGAGACTGCGGGCACAGCAGGCCGAACAGGCCGCGCACGGGCAAGCCGAAGGAGCTACTGAAGCAGAGCAGGAATTAATGAATCAGGTTGCGCGTACTTATCAAAATATGTCAGCACGAAATGCCGCCGCAATAGTTGAACAGCTCCGCGACAGTCTGGCAGTCGAGTTGATGATGAAGCTGCCGAACGATGTCAGAGCTTCTATCATGGGAAAAATAAAGCCTACTAAGGCCGCGAGAATTACGGAATTAATGTCCCGTCCTCAACAGCAAAGATAAAAATAATTTTTACAGGAGGCATTAATTATGGGTGATTTATTAGCGGTTGACATTCAGACGCAGGCACCGAAGCATACAGCAAATTCAGCAGTAAATAATAATAAAACAGAAAACAAATCTGGATTTTTTGACAGCTTAATAACTGAATACACGAACCCGGAAAATCTTCAGACGGCAAATAATGAAAATACTACAGTGTCAACAGCCTTCAAGGGCATAAATTTATTCTCCGGCTCTGTTATTGACGTGCTTGCGAATATGGACGCGCCGGAATTATTAAATAATTTTCCTGAAGCTGAAGGCACCGAAAATCTTTTCGCACAGTTGAAAATTTCTTTGTCTGAACTCAAAAATTCACAGCCCGAAGTTTTTTACACTGAAGAAGAAATAAATTTTAATGAAAATATTTCACAGCTTCTTAACATGACTGAAGAGGAGCTAAACGAAAAATTATCGTTGCTTCCCGAAGAAACTCAGCAGGAAATAAAAAATCTCATTGATGAAATTATTAACTCCGTCAATAACAATCAAGATATAAAAACGGCTGTCGCAAAATTGGCTCACGTATTGAGTGATAATGAAATTAAATTTGAGCCTGAAAATAAAAATAAAATCGAAATAGAAAATGAAAATGATGACGACAGCGAAATAAAATCGGACGAGGGCAAAGAGCTTGACCGTGAAATTGTTAATGCTGCCGGGCTAGCAGGAGTTCAGGGAGTAAATAATAACAATTCCGAAAATGTCGAGGCCAAGCCGGAAAAAAATTTCTCTCTCAAAAATGACGAGCCTCACTCAAAACAAGTTCAGCATACTGTAAATAATGACGCACAGAAAGTTGAAAACAAAGCTGAAAGCGAAAACGTGAACACCGACGCTGAATTTAATAAAATTCTTGAAGAACGCGAAAATTCTGAGCAAAATAATTTTTCAGATATGAATGACAATGACGAAAACGAAAAACAAAATTTCAGTCAGGCTCGTGAAAATTTTTCGGACAGCCGCAATCAATCACGCTCACGCGGCGACACTCGCAGAACTTCAAACGATATTCAACGTACTGATGACGATCGGGGAACGGACTCGAACTCTCACAGAACAGAACGCAGCGATTTTCAAAATTTTCTTGAGGGTGTATTGAATAGCCGCAGGACTTCGCAGACTTCGACACAGCCGTTAAATCTTCGTGAAAATTTGAATTTCAATCAGAGCGAAACTTTACGCAACGGCCTTGTTAATGTCGTGAGATTTATACGCGCCGACGGAGTGCAAAGAGCTAACGTTATCGTTGACCCTCCGGCACTCGGCAGAATTTCCGTAGAGCTTACGTCAAGTTCTTCGGGCGTTGAAGCGTCAATTAAAGTCGCAAGCGAGCAAATCCGACAATTAGTGCAAGACCAGTTGTCCCAGCTCCGAATGAATTTAGCTGAACAGGGCGTTCAAGTCGCAGAATTTACGGTTGACGTTCAGCAGGACAGCCAACAGAACGGAAGAAACTCTCAGGACGAGAATAATAATCAGAACGGACGCGCAGGAATTGTCGCAGGAGCTGAAGAGGACGACACGGAAGAATTTAGAGTTGACCTTGAGGAAGGATTATTATACTGGGTAGCATAAAAGCAGGTAGGAGTTAGGAAGTAGGAGGTAGGAAGTAAAAGACTTCGCCCCTTCCTGATAAGATAAAGGGAGAATAAAATAATGCCGGTAACGAATACAAATAACTATACAGACTTAACAAATTTAACCGTAACGAATAACACGACAGCTACGACAACAAATTCTACGTCGTCAGCAACTACGGCGACTAATAATGAACTTGGCAAGGACGCTTTCTTAAAATTATTAATCGCTGAACTTTCTAATCAGGACCCGCTTAACCCGGTAGAAGACCGCGAATTTATTTCACAGATGGCAACCTTCTCAAGCCTTGAACAGATGCAGAACATGAACAAAACTCTTGAGAGCATGTCTGAAGCAAATAAATTCTCCGCCGTAAGTTATATAGGCAAGGCGATAGCTTTCACTAATGACGAGGGCAAACAGGTCCCGGCACTGGTCAACGCCGTATGGTTTGAGAAAGGTAAAACAATTCTCGACACAACAGAAGGCGATGTGCCTCTTGAGAAAGTCGAAGGAATATCCGAAGTAAGTTAATAGAATAAAAAAAATTGCTCTCACGGACGAGACATAAGGCAGGAACAGGAAGAACGCCCGCCGAGAAAAATAAATAACTTGAAAAAAATTCAGAGAGGAAATTAAAAAATGCTAAGATCATTGATGACAGCAGTAACGGGTGTTCGCGCTCATCAGACCATGCTCGACGTTACGGGCAATAACATAGCCAACGCAAACACGACGGGATTTAAGAAAGACAATACAATTTTCGCGGATTTAATGTATCAGGCGAACAAATACGCTTCAGGTGCAGGCGACACACGCGGAGGAATTAACCCGGCTCAGGTCGGTTTGGGCGTAAGCGTCTCCGCAATCGAAACGATACACACTCAGGGCTCAGGCTCTTTCACCGGCAACGCTTCAGACATGATGATACAGGGCAAGGGTTTTTTTGTTTATGCTAACGGAAATTCACAGCTCTTCAGCCGTTCGGGCGCGTTAGTTCTTGACAATAACAGCGACGTTGTTATGTCTGGTCAGGGCTATAAGCTTCAGGGCTACAAAATGGAAGATACTCCGCTTGATGGTTATCAGCAGGCCGCAGAACTTTCGACAGTAAATATCCCGTTAGGACAAAAAATTGACGCGAAGGCCACAACACGGGTTGACTATCAATGCAACTTGGACAGCAGGAGCAGTGCTTATCTTTCATACGGGTTTGCCGACCTTCCTTTTAACGTTGTCGCAGGCTGGAAAGGAAATTCAACCGGCACAGCTCAAATCAACATGGACGGAACAAATTATGACATGAGCTTCATGACGGATTTTCAGGCTACAACAAATGCCGACACATCGGGCGTAAATTACTTAAATATTACCATTGCCAACGGCGATAACCAGACACAAGTTACTTTTGATATGGTCAACGTAGATAATACAACGGGGCTTCCGAAATTAGCATTGCCGAAAATTAATTCGACTACACCGGCCGGAGGCGGAGCGGCAACAATAACAGCTTCTCAGGCTGTAGGCACAAATAATTTCGTAGGCTGGCTCAGTCCTGAAATGACTTTTGTTGATGACCCAACAACGGTTACGGCAGCCGATCAGGCCGTTCTCGATAAATATATTCCCGTCTATCAGTTCCCCGGACAGGTTCCTCCGACGTATTTTGCGGCTCAGTATGACGACACGACGGGCTCATTAAAATTCCGCAAAGTAGATTTTACTCCGGCTGATGAAGATGCCCCCGTGCTTGACACTGACGCAACGAATATTAAAGCCAATCCGACGCTGTTCACTTACAACATTAAAGACAACATGAAATATACAAACTTCCAGCTCTCCGGCACGGCAACCGTTGAAGACGGCGAAGACCCCGTTAATGTCTCGTATAATTTCATCGCTGAATTTGATGAACATGTAACGACAGGCGGCACAAATTCAGAGCTTTCTAAAATGTCCTCAAAAATGACGCTCTGGTATTACGGTTTAAGCCAAGCTGACGGCGTTGACGGAACACCGGCAATGCACAAGTTAGACGCTACGGTTTATTTCAATGCTGACGGAAGTTTTGACAGCGTTGAATGGGCCGACACGACAAACGATAACGCGCCTTTAGGCTATCGCATTGTTGACGACGACACTGGAGCGGCAAATTTCAGAGTGAGTGCAGGACAGTCAAGCCAAACAAGCAGCAAGACAGACACTTTGAATTTTGAACAGGCTCAGAACCTCGACACGCCTGCCGACAAATGGAACACAATGGGCACTGCTTATCAGGGTGGTTATCACGCAACTAAATTAACGATTTATGACGACAACGGCAAAAATCACACCCTCGAAGTAACTTTCAAGAAAATCACTGAAAACCGCTGGCGTTGGGAAGCGTTCTTAGTTGAGAAGAACGACGCGGACGAGGACGTTTTGTCAAATATAATTCCTCAGCCAAGCTCAGGAGAAATTGAATTTGACGGCTCAGGGCGTATCAGCAACGCAGTAACAAGCGAAAACTCAAGGCGCGGCGACGGCAACGACAGATACCCGAACGCTGAAGTCGAATTAACAATACCGTTCAGCCTCAACGGTCAGCCTAACAGCGTTGTAACTTTGAACTTTGGCGGGGGCGTAGGGAGCGGCGGATCGGCTCTTGACGGGGTAACCCAGTTTGCTTCAGAGACAACTACAAAGCCCGTTTATCAGGACGGCTACACGATGGGAGTTCTTGAAAACTATTCAGTCGCTGAAAACGGAATAATTACAGGCTCATATGACAACGGCGTTAATATTCCGCTTTACCGCGTGGCCATAGCGACGTTTGCAAACGAGCAGGGACTTGAAAAAGTCGGAAATACAATGTTCCAAGCGACAGTGAACTCAGGCAACGCTAACATTGACGGCGCAACTACGAACGGCAAAGGGAAAATCATGTCGCAGTACGTTGAGATGTCAAACGTTGATTTAACGGAAGAGTTTACGCATTTAATCATTGCTCAAAGAGGCTTCCAGGCCAATGCCCGAACGGTTACGGTCAGCGACCAGATACTTGAAGAAGTCGTGAACTTGAAGAGATAAAAGTTAGGAGTTAAAAAATAAAAATCCCCTTTCTGATTTAATTTCAGGGAGGGGAATTTTTTTAGCATTTAATTTTAATCAGCTTTGCACTTCACGTTATAATTCCACGTGTTCTGATCATAGGGCTGTCCTGTCGCAACAAGCGAGAGAATGTGATTGCCTCTATTCATGTTTTCGGCTTCAGTTTCGGGACGGTAGGCGTATTGATAATCGGGCTTATCCGTCAGCTTCACACTGACTTTGAAAGAATACTTGCCCTCGCCTTCTGATTTAATTTCTGCGGCGTAAGGCGTAATGATCGGTGCTTTTTTGCCGGGCTCTAGTGTTCCTCTGTCAAGGAAGGCATTTACTGTTCCCTTGCCGTCTGCAAAAGCCGCGTCCTTCGTCGTAATTGTGCCGGTGATTGTAACGTTTTTATTTTTGTCAAAGTCATCGGGCATTTCTAGCTTTGCGCCCTCCGCTAAATTATATTCTTTTCCGTCCGCAATGAGTTTCACTCCGCTGATTTCAATCGCTTCAGTGTTTAACGTTTCAAGTTTCGCAGGGTCTGAAATAAGGCTTATTTTAACGTTATGAAGCTCAAAATTTTTCACGTTCGATAAACTGATAGCGTTCTCAACTCCATAGACTGTAACATCTTTGACTTTAATATTAGTCATCGGTGCGCGTTCGTATGCCTTCCATAAGATAGCATTCTTGGCCTTTACGGGGTCATCAGGTTTTCCGGCCGTGATGTTCGACATATAAACGCCTTTAAGCTGCGGAGTGTAAGGCCCTAAGTCGCCCTCTTTGTCCTGCGCAGAGCCTAAAGTATACTGCGTCTCGCCGTACATTAAAGCATTTGAACACTTTGCGACGGTGTTGTCTTTGAAGTAAATATTTTCGATTAAACCGCCTCTGTAGGAATTTGTCTTGAAGCGCAAGACCTGCTGTAAATTTAAGCTGTCGAAGTGATTATCATGTGCAAATACGTTGCTGATGCCGCCGGTGCATTCTGAACCGCAGGTAACTCCGCCGTGTCCGTCAGCAAAAACGCAGTTCCTTATAATAATTTCTCCGCATGACTCCCCGCCGACTTTGCCGCGATTGTAGCCGTCTCTGTTCTTGCCGGATTTAATCGCTATGCAGTCATCGCCGGTGCTGAATGAACAGTTCTCAATCAGGACATAGTGAGTCGACTCGGGATTTACGCCGTCGTTATTATGCCCATGAGAATCAATTTCAAGACCGCGCACCCAGACATTTCTGCATCTTAACGGGTGGACTTCCCACATCGGAGAATTAATTATGCGAATGCCCTCAAGTAAAATATTTTCGCAGGCGTAAGGCTCAACCGTGCACGGCCTTAAAAGCGAGCGAAGCGGCGTTACGTCTTTGGGAGTGTCAATATAAGTTACTTCTTCAATGTTGTCCCAGTTAATGGCCATTGTCGGAATTTTATCTGGGGGCGGCGTTACTCCGTCAGTTAATAATCTTCTTTCAACAGGGCAAGCCTTATCGCTCCATTCTTTAACGAGAACGTCAACGACTTTTGACTGTTTTTCAAAACCGTTTACGCCGTTCTTCCAGCCCTGCCAGTTAAAAAGATCCGCCTGAGGGTTTAATGTGCCCTTGCCTGTTAAAGCAATGTTCTTTGCGTGGAAGGCGTGAATAGGAGCGGCATAATTATATGTGTCGTTGCCCTCGAAGCTCGTAAGTACCATAGGATAATATTTGTTTGAAATATTCCTCACAAAACGAAGCTCCGTGCCTTCTTCGAGATGAAGATTAACGTTGCTCTTCAGCTCTATCGCTCCGGTGTAATATACGGTCGGATTTTCTCTCGTTGCTCCTTTTTTTGCCGGGACTATAACTTTTCCGCCGCCTGCCGAGTTCGCATCATTAATAGCGGTCTGTATAGCCTTCGTGTAATCTTTTACTTTCTGCGTTTTTTTGAGATGTCCTTCTTTGCCGTCGCTCACAAAATATTCTTCCTCCATGTCGGAGACTAAGGCCGAATATTTTTCGGACGTTACGACAAAATTAACATCAGGGAACGAAGGCGCGTTAGCCTTGACGGTTTTTTCAATGGAGCTGTAAATTTCATCGTTCCAGTATTCGTCGGAAGCAAAAGCAGCGAGCGAAAACACTGCGACAAACAGTACAGCTAAAAATAAAGACAGCTTTCTCATAATTTTTTCCTCCTTGGGGAATTTTGGAATTTAGGCAAAATTATAAATGAGCGAATTAAAAAAAGATAACGTAAAAATAAGGGGCTGCCCGCCCCCTGTTACTCTTATGCCCGTCTTATTACGATTGCCTCGTACGGACGCAGAACGGCTGAATTATTTTTCGCTGCGTAGTTTGAAATTAAAATATCTCCGTCAAAAGAAATATTATTAACGCTCTCATCATTGCCGCTGAAATTACAGACCGTGAAAATTTTTTCAGTGCCGAGCGTCCTTTCGTAGGCAAATATTTTTTCGCTGCCTGTGTCGAGAAATTTTATCCCGCCTTCAGCAATGACTTTATATTTTTTACGAAGCTCAACGAGTTTTCTGTAATAATTAAGAATTGAATCCGGGTCGCTCTCTTCGGCTTCGACATTAATCCGCGTGTAATTTTCAGGAATGCTGAGCCACGATTCACCGTCAGAAAAGCCTGCGTTTTTTTCGGCGTTCCATTGCATAGGGGTGCGCCCGTTATCCCTTGCACGCTGTGAAAGAACTTTCAGAGCGTCATCTTTTGTGCGCCCGTTCTCAAGCATTATTCCGTAGTAATTTATCGCCTCTACGTCTTTATAATCTTCAATGCTTTTGAAGTGAGCATTAGTCATTCCGAGTTCTTCGCCCTGAAAAATATACGGCGTGCCTCTCAGCATGTGAATGAATGTGCCTAGCATTTTTGCGGACTGCTTCCAGTACTCGCCCTCAGAGCCCAAGCGCGACACTATTCGCGGCTGGTCGTGATTGCACCAGAAAACAGCGTTCCAACCGCCGTGAGCCGTCATTTTTTCCTGCCATTCTTTGAAAAGTTCACGCAGCTTTGTTAAATCGGGAGGCATCAGCGACCATTTATCGCCGTCCTTGTAATCGACTTTTAAGTGATGAAAGCTGAAGCACATTGAAAGCTCATGGCTGTCGGGATTTGTGTACTTGATACAATTATCGAGAGTTGTCGAGGCCATTTCGCCTACCGTTACCATATTTTCAATACCTGTATCGGCAACAAGCTCGCGTATGAACTCGTGAACGTGCCGGCCGTCCTTGCAATATCTATGCGCACTTCCTGAAGGCAGATTAAAATTTTCGGGCTTCGAGATTAAATTCAAAACATCGAATCGAAAACCTTTAACGCCTTTATTTTTCCAGAAGCGTATAACATTTTTCAACTCCTCGCGGACTTTTGGGTTTTCCCAGTTCAAATCCGGCTGCTTAGGGTCGAACAAATGAAGATACCATTTATCAAGAGCCGGGACGTATTCCCACGCAGGGCCGCCGAAACTGCAGGTCCAGTCCTTATTAATTTCGCTGCCGTCTCTGAAAATATAGTAGTCCATGTAGTTTTTATCACCGGCCAGAGCCTTTTTGAACCATTCATGCTCAGATGACGTGTGATTGAAAACCATGTCGAACATAAAGCCGAGCCCCAGTGCATTGGCTTCAGCTATCATGGCTTCACAGTCCGACATCGTGCCGAACATAGGATTGACGTTTTCATAATCTGAAACATCGTAGCCGTTATCGACCATAGGAGAACAAAAGAAAGGCGTTATCCATATGTAATCAACGCCTAATTTCTTTATGTAACCGAGTTTTGAGCGTATGCCGTTCAAATCCCCTATGCCGTCTCCGTTAGAGTCGCAGAAAGATTTAACGTATATTTGATATACGGTGCTGTTTTGAAAATTTTTCATGTTGTGTTTTATTCCGCGTGGGCGATGACTGTCTCTCCGGCCTGCACATCAATTTCTGCGTTAAAGCTGAAATTCTCATAGCCTGAGTTATTCGTTATAACCATTATCGTAGTCAACGGGTGTCCTGCGGCTTTTATTTTTTCGGGGTCAAACGTTATGAGCTTCTGCCCAGCCTTAACTCTATCGCCCTCTTTAACGTGAATTGTAAAGCCTTCGCCCTTCATATCAACCGTATCTAGGCCTATATGCAATAAAATTTCAAGGCCGTTAGACATTGTAAGGCCTATAGCGTGATTGCTGCCCTCCATAGTCTGCTCGACAATGCTGTCAACGGGAGCAACGAGAACATTATCAACAGGTTCAATGGCTATTCCGTCGCCTAAAACTTTTTGAGCGAATGTAGCGTCAGGGACATCTTCAATAGCAGTGGTTTTTCCCGTTAAAAATGCTTTGAAATCTACCGGCGCATGTTCTAAGGCTGCTTTCTCTTCAACAGCTCTCAAAGCGGCTTCTTCTGCGGCTTCTTTGTCAATTCCTTTGCGCTTGCCTACTGCATAAGTTAAAGCAAAAGGAACCGCTACGGCTATGGCCATACAAATTGCAAACCAGGCAATGGAACCGGGCTTTATTGATAAAATTCCGGGAAGCCCTCCGACACCGATTGCGCTTGCAGTAACATTCGTGGCAGTACTCAAAATTCCCGCAACGCATGAACCAGCCATGCCGCAGATAAACGGGAAGACATATTTTAAGTTTACACCGAACATAGCAGGCTCAGTAACGCCCAAATAACACGAAATACACGACGGAATATTAAGTTCTTTTGCTTTCGCGCTTCTTCTCTGGAGGAAAATCATTCCAAGAACCGCGCTTCCCTGCGCAATATTTGACAACGCTATCATAGGCCATAACATAGTGCCTCCGAAATCTGCTATTAATTGAATATCGATAGCGTTGCTCATGTGGTGAAGTCCCGTTATGACGAGAGGAGCATAGAAGAAACCAAATACAGCTCCGAATAAAACTCTGAATGAGCCGCTTATTCCTGCATAGACCGCCGCAGAAATCCACGAAGCTATTTTCCAGCCTATAGGACCTAAAACAAAGTGAGCCGCCATTACAGCAAGCAATAAACTGAAAAACGGCACGAGTATCATCTGAACAACCTGCGGAATAATTTTTTTGAAGAAACGTTCAAGATAAGCAAGCGTAAAAGCCGCCAGCATTGCCGGAAGAACCTGAGCCTGATAGCCAATCATGTTAATTTTAGCAAAGCCGAAGTTCCATTGATTAATCGTTCCTTTTGCTAGGGCATCGGCGACGGCGTAAGCGTTAGTCAACTGAGCAGACACAAGAGTTAAGCCAAGTATTAATCCAAGCATCTCAGTTCCGCCCATTTTCTTCATGATTGTCCAGCAAATTCCTACAGGTATTCCGACATGGAAGACAGCTTCGCCCAAGAGCCAAAGGAAATGGTCAACTCCTGCCCAAAATTGACTCTGACTGACAAGCGTAGCACCGTTGAAAATTTCCATGCTGTCGATAACATTGCGGAAGCCTAAAATTAAACCGCCTACGACTATGGCAGGAATTAAAGGAGCAAAAATTTCAGCGATTGATGTCATCAGACGTTGAAGAATATTCTGATTCTGCTTCGACATGCTTTTTACTTCGGACTTTGAAACACCGGAAACGCCGGAAACTTCTGTGAAGTCATTATAAAAGTCCGCGACTTCATTGCCTATAATAACCTGAAACTGCCCGGCTTGAGTGAAAGTTCCCTTGACGGCGGAAATTGCCTCAATGCGTTTAATGTCGGCCTTCTTAGGGTCGCCCAGAACGTAGCGCATTCTTGTGATACAGTGAGAAACTGCAACGATATTCTCTTTTCCGCCGATGGCTTCGAGAAGTTCTCGTGCGTCAGATATAAATTTACCCACGATTTTTTATCCTCCTAAAAAAAATAAATTTTGGAAAAAATAAATTTGAAGTTGAAGTTTTATGAAGTACTGGTTGCGTGATTGTAGCAAAGATAAAATAAATTCACAATGATTTTTCATGCGATACGGATAAGAATTTAACGCAAAATTTTTTTTCAGAGCCTCGTGAAAAAATTTCAAACTTTATTTTTTTAATCAGCTTCGTAAAATTTTATGGACGCTAAAAAATTTTAACTCTTGTGTAGTCCCCATTGTAGTCCCCAAAAATAAACAGTCCCCGATTTTTTCGAGGACTGTCAAAAATTCGCAGAGATTATAACACAGAAATTATTTTCTGCGGTATTTTGTTAAGTCAATCGCAACTGCGACGGCAATAATTACGCCCTTAATAACCTGCTGCCACATGGGCGACACGTTAATGAACTGCAGGCCGTACTGAATAATCGTGAAGATCAAAACGCCCATGACAATTCCGCCGACCTTGCCGATACCTCCGCTAAGAGAGACACCGCCGACAACGCACGCCGCTATAGCGTCAAGTTCGTAACCGTTGCCGTAGTTGTTCGTCGCTCCTGCCGTTCTTGCGGCTTCGAGAACTCCGGCTATGCCGTATAAACATGACGCAAGAATGAAAATTCCCATGATGTTTCTGAAAACGTTAATGCCTGCGACGACAGCCGCCTCTCTGTTTCCGCCGATAGCATAGACGTTTTTGCCGAAGACTGTTTTATTCAGAACGAACCAGATTATTACGCAGATTACTAAGGCTATCGGGATTAAGATAGAAATTCCCGGAAAGCCCTGATAAATTCCTGCGAATAATCTCATCTGCCCAAGCTGCGCGAAGTCCGGCCTGATGCCTCCGATAGGCTGTGAGTTGTTGGGCGGCATGTCGAAATAAAGCGAGCAGGCTCCGTAAATAATAACCTGAACGGCCAATGTCGCTATGAAAGGGTGCATGTCGTATTTAGCGACTAAGAAGCCGTTTAACGCTCCGAAGATCATGCACGCAACGATAGCGATTAAAATCGGCATCCATAATTGAACCTGCGGAAGGTCGGGGAAAAATCTGTTCGCATATGTAGCAGTCTGGAGCATTGAGGCCGACACGACCGAAGCGAGACCGACCATGCGTCCGGCTGAAAGGTCAGTGCCTGCGATTAAAAGAGTGAAACAAATTCCCAGTGCCATTATTAATTTTGTTGACGACTGCGTGAGAATATCGAGAGCGACTCTTATCTGCATGAAGCGCGGCTGTAAAATACAAATTACGATGACCAAGACTAACATTGCCAATAAAATCGCGTTGTTCGTCAAAAATTCGCCGAATGATTTTTTTGAGAGCTCAAGTTCTTTTGCGCCCGGCTTCATCATAAAGCCCTTGCAGGCAAAGCCGAGACCGATAATAATTAAAAATATCGGGAGGTCGTAAATTTTTCTGTTGAGTCCCATCGGTGCTTTTGCAAAGTAGAGAATTATTCCCAGCGCAAGCACTACAAGTCCGCAGACTGTGAACAATTTTTTTGTTTTTGAAACGTTGTTTTCTGCCATGATAAAAATTTTTCTCCTTTCATTATTTTCAGCTAGAAGCAAAGAGCAAAGAGTAAGATTTTTTACCTCCTACCTCCTACTTCCTAACTCCTACCTGTTGTTACGCCGCTGTATTTTCTTTACGGCCTGCGAACTGTGTCGCTAGTGCCATGATTTTTTCTTGAGTATATTCGCCCTTGTTCAAGAAGCCCGTTACGCGCCCTTCGCACATTACCATAATGCGGTCTGACATTCCCATGAGTTCCGGCATTTCTGACGAGATCATAATGATTGAACGCCCTAAAGAAATTTGCTCAAGCATGATGTTATAAATTTCGTACTTTGCTCCAACGTCAATGCCTCGTGTGGGCTCGTCAAGAATGAGAATATCCGAGTTAGTCAGAAGCCAGCGGGCTATTAAAACTTTCTGCTGATTTCCGCCTGAAAGATTTTGAATTAAAGTTTCAAGCGAAGGCGTTTTGACGTTTAACTTTTTACATTCTCTGTCAGCTTCAACGCGCATTTTCTTTTCGTTCAAAATTCCTAAATTCGCGTAGTGTTTTTGATTAGCTATGACGGTGTTCTCAAGTATCGGCAAAATCCCGAAAATTCCCGTCGCTCTTCGTTCCTCTGTTAAAAGAGCGAGTCCCTTTGATTTAGCAAAGCCGGGATTTTTATTTGTGTACTTCGCGCCGTTCAGATAAATCTGTCCTGAAGCAATGCCGCGAAGTCCGAACAGAGCCTCGACAAATTCCGTCCTCTGGGCTCCGACAAGTCCGCCGATGCCTAAAATTTCCTGCTTATGAAGTTCAAAGCTGACATCTTGGAAAGATTTTTTCAGCGGCGAGCAGACATGTTCAACTTTCAAAACTACATCATCGCTCGGCTTGCCCTCACGCGGCGGGAACTGGTTAGTCATTTCGCGCCCGACCATTTGTTTAATTATGAAGTCGATCGTTAATTTTTCGCCCGTTGCTTTATCAGTAACAGGCCAAGTGCCGACATACTGACCGTCCCTCATGATTGTAACTTCATCGGAAATTTCGAGAATTTCTTTCATCTTGTGAGAAATATAAATGAAAGCAACTCCCTGTGCGCGAAGCCTGTTAATAATTTTGAAAAGGTGTTCGACTTCTCTGTCTGAAAGCGATGAGGTAGGCTCGTCAAGAATTATTATTTTTGCTTTCATATCGACAGCACGGGCAATCTCCATCATCTGAAGAATAGCGGCTGACTGTTCGCCGGCGAGAGCTAACGGATCAACGTCAAGCTCTAAGTCATCAAATAATGCCTTAGTCTTATCGTACATTGCTTTATGGTCAACAACGCCCATATGGCCGGGAAATCTTCCTAAGTAAACATTTTCCATGACCGAACGGAATCTAATCGGGTGAAGTTCCTGATGAACCATAGCGATGCCCTGATCCATTGCCTGACGCGCTGAATGAATGTTTGCTTTTTTGCCATCAAGGAAAATTTCTCCGCCGTCGGGGTTATAAATTCCGAAGAGACATTTCATTAACGTTGATTTTCCTGCGCCGTTCTCACCCATTAAAGCGTGAACAGTTCCGGCTCTGACGTTCAAGTTTACGTTATCGAGAGCTTTAACGCCGGGAAATGTCTTCGTAATGTTTTTCATTTCGAGTAAATACTCGCTCACTTGTTCTCACCTCTCGTAACTTTCTGATAAGGTATCCAGATATATTTATTGTCTGTAATTTCGTAGCCGATTGATTTCACATCGCCGCCTGAAGCTAAAGCATAAGCAAGTTTTACGGCAGCGGCTCCCTGATTGTCGGAGTCATTAAGGACTGTTCCGAGCATTTCGCCCTTGTTCATAGCGTCAAGAGCTGAGGCGTTCGCGTCAACTCCTACAACGGGAATATAAAAATTTTTATCGCCTTTGTTATAGTCGCTGTTCTTTAACGCTTCGACTGCGCCTAAAGCCATTTCGTCATTATTTGCGATGACGGCTTCAATATTTTCCGGGCCGATTGCCATTGTAAAAGCGTTCATAATCTGCATGGCCTGAAGTTTATCCCAGTTAGCAATCGCGCTTGCAATTTCGACGGGTTCAATGCCTGCGTTTTTAATTGCCTCGACAGAATATTTTGAGCGCAAAATCATATCTTGATGTCCGTTCTGGCCTTTTAATAAAACGAATTGAATTTTGCCGTCGTGATTTTTATCTGCTGCCGGGTTTGCTTTGAAGTAATCTGCGATAATCTGCCCTGCTTCTGTCCCGGACTCTTCAGCTTTTGCTCCGACATAGTAAGCCTTTTCGTAAGAGTTCAAAATTTCTTCGGGCGGCTCTCTGTTTATAAAAACTACGGGAATATTTGCAGCCTTTGCTTTGTCGATTATTAACTGCGATGACATTCTATCGACGGGATTAACGATTAAAACTTTTACGCCGTCAGCAATGAATTTATCAATCTGTTCGTTCTGTGTTATCTGATTGTCTTGGCCGTCAGCGTGTTCAATTTTTGCGCCGAGTTTCTCACTTTCCGCGCTCATTGCATTTCTGAAGCGGAGCATGAAAGCGTCATTAAATCTGTAAATACACGAGCCTATTTTTATTTCGTCTGCTGAGGCCGTAAATGAAAAGACAAGCAAAAAAGTTAATGCAAGTATAAAAACTTTACGCAAGAAAAATTCACCTCTCCGTTCTAAAAAAATAATCCCTCCACCTGCCTAAGGCAGGCGAGGGGGGTCAATAAAAATATTTTTATTTCATAAATTCTTTGTAATTTTCAACAGTAACGGGTCTGTAAGGGATCCAGATATATTTTCCGTCAGTAATTTTGTAGCCGATTGACTCATCAGTTACTGCTTTGCCGTCAGCGGCGACTACTGCAACTTTAACTGCTGCGAAGCCCTGATTGTCCGCGTCATTGAGAACTGTGCCGAGCATTTCGCCCTTGCTCATTGCCTCAAGAGCCGGTGCCGTCGCGTCAACTCCAACGACGGGAACATATTTTGAAGCGTCGCCGAGATTGTAGCCTTCAGCTTTAAGAGCCTCGATCGCGCCGAGTGCCATATCGTCGTTATTTGCAAGGACTGCTTCAATGTTGTCAACGCCGACTGCGGAAATAAAGCCCTTCATTTTGTCGGTAGCCTGAACTTTGTCCCAGTTTGCCGTGTCGCTTCCAAGCTCGACGATTTCAAAGCCGCCCTCTTTCATTGCCTTCGTTGAGTACTCTGTGCGGAGAACTGCGTCCTGATGTCCCTGCTCGCCGCGAAGCATAATGTACTGGATTTTGCCGTCTTTGTTCTTATCTGCTTCCGGGTGTGATTTGAAGTAGTCAACGATGATCTGGCCTGACTGCGTGCCGGACTCTTCGGCTTTTGCTCCAACGTACCAGATTTTGTCGTAAGCATTCATAACTTCAGCGTAAGGCTCGCGGTTAATGAAGACTATCGGAAGTCCTTCGGCCTTTGCCTTATTCATGAGAGGCTCTGCGGCTGTACGGTCAACGGGGTTGACGATAAGAGCATTTGCACCCTTTGAAATATAAGCGTCAACCTGATCGTTCTGCATGGGCTGACGGTTCTGGGAGTCAACGATTTCAAGCTCTCCGCCTTCTCTGTCCATTTCGGCCTTCATTGCATTACGAACGCCGGTCATAAACGTGTCGTCAAACTTGTAAATGCACGCGCCAACAAGAGCGTCAGTTGCTGCGAAAGCCGCGACTGACGATACTGCCAAACAAACTGCTGCGAATAATACAACATGCTTTTTCATGATAAAAAAACAACCTCCTGAAAATTTTTTTTATTTTCCAACGCGCTCAAAACTAATTTTTTTTACGCGAGGGATTCCTAAAATTATTAATAATGAAAACACCTCAAGCCCGGCATTACAGCCGCCGCTGTTATTTTTTTTCGTGTAATAAGTTACACTTCCGCTCGAACTTTCCGGAATATCGCTGTCATATCCTGTTGAGGCATTCGTAAATTTTACGTCGTAATAAAAAGTTCCCGCGCCGCCGTCTTTACGGGTAAGACCCGAAACATTTACGCGCCATTCTTCGCCGTTGTTATAGCCTGAAATATTATTCGGCCTGAAAATTATGCACTCGTCATAAGCATAACTCTCTTGATTATCATAAAAATCTCCGTCGCTGTTTGAGCTTGAAAAATTCCAAGACTTGCCGTCGCTCAAGCGAGTCAGCGTTACTTTCACGGAGCTTTTTGTGCTTTTATCAAAAATATCGCTGTTTAATACGACGCACCACGCCGTATCGGTATAAAAATATGTCAAAGGGTGCTCGCGCTTATTCGTCGGCCATGTAATAAACTCGTCGCTTATGGGCCACGAACCGTTATTATTTTCTTCGATTACGTAAGTTGCTGAATAGCCTCTCCGCGTACTGATGCCGAAGCCCGTCTGTTTTAATCTTGGGTTCATGAGCCAACGCCTGTGGCCTATACGCGAAATGTTAGAATTGTCCGAGTCGTCCATGTAGCCTTTGAGGCTCTTGCTTATCGTCATGTTACCGTAAGTCTGTCCGCCGGTAATTATTTTGCCCACCGCTAAATTTCCGTGCGTCGTAGCGTCATAGCCAAGCTCATAAAATGACTGGCTCATGTCGGAAGGCTTTGACGGCGTGTGAGTGAGAGTGTCTATAGCATCAAGCAAAACCGCTCCGTGCTGTGCCTTATTCGTATAGTCTGAATTTAATGTTACGTTGTTAGGAACTCCGATAAGCCAGCGAATGTAATTTAATTCTTGAAGCGCATTATTAAGAACTTCCGCTTTGACTGACCCTGCGTAATACGGCGAGAACGTCGGCGCAGAATTATACGTATCATCAGCCGCAGCCGATGACACACAGAAAAATGAAAACAGCAAAACTGCTACAAAAGTTCTCAGCTTCAAAAATGACAACCCCCTGAAAAATTTTTTTATTTTCCGTCGCGTAGAAAATTTTTGAAGTTCGGCGGAGATTTTTGTTTTATGAAATTCTGGATTGCGTATATTATAAATAAAATTTCTAAAAAAAAATTGCGTAAGTTACACGAAAATTTTTTCACATGATAAAATTTTTTCGTCTAAAATTTTTTAGGAGGTTAAGATTTTTATGAAAGTAAAAAAGTTTTTTCTTTCTGCTGTTTTATTTTTATTCTTCGCGCTGCTGCCGGCCGGAAAAGTTTTTGCCGATCTTCCCGAAGCGTCGGTGGAGCTCGCAAAGATGTACGTTACTTATGACTACGACAGGCCATTCTTCATAAACACTAATAAAGACTCTCAAGCTGCATATCAATCGCTGAACGACAAGACGATAGCGAATGAAATTGCTCTCATGCAGAACAGGGAAATTTACACTCAAGTGCAGGCTGAACAAGAAATTCAGAAGTTAATTGATGCCGGACTTGTTCCTGCTTATATTTTAACTAGGGGCACATATTCTTATGACGGAAATATCAACGCCGTTTGCCCGACAATAAACTTGAAGCTCCGTTCACAGCCGAATAATACTTCAAGAATAGTTGCGGAACTTTTTGGCGGAGAAGTTCAGGAGATCGGTTACATAGCTTACTGTGCCTGCTCGTATCTAGGCGAATGGACAAACCCTAACGGCAAAAAATGGGTCGCCGTTGAATATACCGATGCTTTTCTCAATGAGAAGCATAAGAGTATCGGCTGGCTTGATAGAGATTACGTGCGTTTTGTAACAAACGATAATATATTAGAAATTTCACGGCTCATTAATGATATTAAAAGATCAAGCGGCACTCATAAATATGTAAGCACATCAACCGGACCGGGCGCGATTATTAACAGCGTTGAAGCAGTACCAGCTGAAACACTAGCAAAGGAATTTGACAACAATCCTTTCAAAGCTGAAAGAATTTACAAGGGCAGGACCATAAAAATTACGGGCAAAATTGATAACATCACTATGAAAAACGGAAGCCCTGCAATTCAGTTATCGTTCAGTCCTAAAATTTTGTGCCTCGTCGCAAATGATGAGCCTTTACTCACTGAAATTGACAGAGGCGATGAGATTGCCATTGAGGGTACTGTCGTAAGCCTCAACGCTCAATCAAAAAGCACGGAAGGAATTACGCTGACGGACTGCAAAATAATTTCAGCGGAGTAAAAATTTTCTCTTGACATGAAGTTTGCTTTAAGATTTATTTTTTAATAAAGTTTATATTGAAAGGGAGAAAATTTTTCATGAAAAGTTTTTTAGCGTTATTATTAATTTTAGTTTTCGCGGGCACGTCGTTCGCGGAAAGCTCACAGGTCTTTTTCACAAAGGACATTTCACCGGCCGGCCTTATGGCGATTTACAACAAGCTCGGACGCGAGGCAGAAGGCAGAGTCGCGGTGAAGCTCAGCACGGGCGAGGCAGGCAACACTCATTATCTTTCGCCTGATTTAATTAAAGAGCTTGTTCAAAAAGTCAAAGGCACTATCGTTGAGTGCAACACTGCTTACGGCGGTTCGAGGGCATCAACGGCTCTTCACATGCAGGTCGCTGAGGATCACGGCTTCACAAAAATTGCTGACGTTGACATTCTCGACGCAGAAGGCGAAGTCTCTTTGCCTGTTACCGGCGGCAAGCACTTAAAAGAAGACGTAGTAGGCTCGCACTTCAAAAATTATGACTTCGTTTTAGTTTTAACTCACTTCAAAGGCCATGCTATGGGCGGTTTCGGCGGAGCGTTGAAAAATATTTCAATCGGTTTTGCATCGCCTCGCGGAAAAGTCATAATTCACACGGCCGGCACGAAAGAAAGCGGCTCAATCTGGTACGACAAACAGGACGACTTTTTAGAGTCAATGGCTGAAGCGGCTAAGGCAGTTTCCGACAGCATGGACGGCGGCAAAAAAATCATGTACATCAGCGTGATGAATCATTTAAGCGTTGACTGCGACTGCGACGGAAATCCGGCAAAGCCCGACATGCACGACATCGGCATACTTGGCTCGCTTGACCCTGTTGCGCTTGATCAGGCTTGCGTTGATTTAGTCTACAAAGCCCCCGACGGCCAGTCTTTAATTAAGAGAATGGAATCAAGGCACGGCATTCACACTGTCGAACACGCCGCAGAAATCGGACTTGGAAATAGAGAATACGATTTAATTAGCATTGATTAAAATTTTAGTGTGAAGATTTTTTACAGAGAGTTTATTTATCTTTGGTATTATTTCACCCTTCAGCTTGAGCAGATTTATATTTACTGGCTGCTGGGAATGGCTATAGGCTCTTTTGTCTCAGTCTTCGGCAAGAAAAAAATTCACGAAATTTTTTCATCGTTGAGCGAAAAAAAATTGAGCCTCTTCGGGATTGTTCCTGCGTGTATTCTGGGCATAGCTTCGCCGCTCTGCATGTACGGGACAATTCCTATAGCCGCGTCATTTTCAGAAAAAGGCATGAGGGAAGATTGGCTAGCGTCCTTCATGATGGCTTCGATTTTATTAAATCCTCAATTAATAATTTACAGCACCGCGCTTGGCCGGACGGCATTAATAATTAGAATAGCATCGTGCTTTTTTTGCGGAGTCTGCGCCGGGCTTGCGGTAAATCTTTATAAAAAGCTGACGGGCAAAAATTTTTTCAGCTTTTCAGGATTTTATGAAATTTCCAACCGCGACACGGATCCTAATATTTTTTTGCGTTACATAAAAAATTTCGGCAGAAATGTAAAAGCGACGGGATTATATTTTTTGCTTGGAATTTTTTTGACGGCGTTATTCATGCGTTACGTGCCGGCTGAAAGTTTTGCGCGTTTATTCGGGCGTAAAAACGGCTTCGGGGTTTTAATGGCGGCGACAATCGGCGTACCTTTATATGCCTGCGGAGGCGGAACGATTCCGCTGTTAATTCAATGGCTTGCTGACGGAATGAGCATGGCGAGCGCGAGTGCTTTCATGATTACCGGCCCTGCTACAAAAATTACGAATTTAGGCGCGTTAAAAATTGTCTTAGGCTTTAGAAAATTTATTGCTTATCTGCTTTTCGTCATAGCTTACTCGTTAATTAACGGGCTTGTCGTTGATATTTTATCGTAAATACAACTGCTTCCCATTCTATTAGTGTTTATTTTATCACATGTATTTTCACCCCTCTGCTATAATTCTTTCAGCATTAAAATTTTTTAACAGGAGGGAATTTTTCATGAAAAGAAAAATTTTAGCGGTCTTGTTAGTTCTTGCTGTAATGTTCTCAATGGGCGCGGCCAAGAAAGATGATGAAATAAAGCGCATGGGAATTTTTATCAGCAACTTCACGGAGCTTGGAATGCTTGATTTTGATTTAGAGGAAGAAGGCCCGGACGAAATTTTACACTTGGGCGACCCGTATAACATGGGCGAGTTAATCAAGTTCGGAATCGGCCACAACATAATCAACAATAAAAAATTGATTCAAAAATGCACACGGAAAAATTGCGAGTTCGGCTCTTCGACAATCGCAAAAGAAAGCGTCGCTGCGTCAGTCCGAAAATATTTTGACCTGCCCGTTAAACATCAAAAAGTAATGGGCGACATTCCTCAAGTTGATTATGACGGCAAGTTATATCACTTCGACAAACGCGACTGGGCAAACGACACGATTTATTATGCTGACGTTCAGCACGTTGAAAAGGGCAAAAATTTTGTAACTATGGAGGGCGAACTCTACGAGCTTGAAAACCCCAAGCACCGTCCGGCTACTTTCGTCGCGAAGGCCAAGCCCTATAAATTTAATAATAAAAATACGTGGGCTATTTTGTCGTTAAGCGTCGAATGGCAGGAATAAATTTTTCAGAGCAGCCGCAGATTTTTCATGCGGCACTTTTTTTGTCCATAAAAAAAACCGCCCTTTAAGCGGTCTTAATAATATTCTATTTTTAAATTTTTCGTTCGATTAGATTTCATTTATCTGGAGGCGGCACCCAGATTCGAACTGGGGGTAAAGGATTTGCAGTCCTCTGCCTTACCACTTGGCTATACCGCCTTGTTACAATGGATAATTTTAATAAGTGATTGTTATTTCGTCAAGATAGAAATTTATCTAATTCACTTTTTTTCTTGACGCTTTAACTTTTTTAGCGGCATTTGAGATTTTTGCTTTCACTGTCTCGACAACATCAGACTTCTGAATTTTTTCGGACGGAATTTTTTTCACGGACTCTCCGCTTCCGATTAAAACGGCGATTGAATGAAGGCTCTGAATGTTTTCGCAGACAATCTTAATAATTGAGATTATCGGAGTTGAAAGCAGCGCACCGGGTATTCCCCAAATCATTCCCCATAATAATAACGAAAGCAAAATCACAACGGGACTTACGCCCAGCCTGTCGCCGACTACTTTAGGCGTTATTATATTTCCTATCGTAATTTGAATGGCTGTCAGCGAGAGCAAAACTAGAAGAGGCTTGAAAAGTCCCGGTGAAAATTGAATAACCGCCATAATGACCGGCGGAATGGTAGCTATTATTGAGCCTACTGTAGGAATAAAATTCAAAAGGAACGTTAAAACGCCCCAGCCTGCAGCAAGCTGAACGCCGAACACCGTCAGGACTATCCATGCACACACGCCCGTAGCAAAGCTGATAAGAGCAAGCGTGCCTAAATATCTGCTGACCTGCTCTGAAATCGTCGAGAGAATTTTTTTCACGCGCTTGGCGTTCTGTCTGAAAGCCTTTTCGATTTTATCGTCAAGGTACGGTGCTTCAATCAACATGAACATCAAGAAAACGAACGTCATCACGAATTTACTTGAAAGCGCGATTATTAATGACGAAATATCTTTCGCGTTGTCTTTCAAAATTCCCATCCAGTTGAAATTTTTTACGGCTTCGGGCGGAACGCTCAAGACCTCCATTAAAGTACTAAGCCATTCAATTAATTTATCTGAATAAAGGGCGTAAACATGTCCAAATTCAACGACCTGTGCGGCAATAAATTTGAACCCTGCAAGCCCGATACATGTCAAAATCGAAAATACGAGAGCCACGTTAAGCCATGCGTTAAGACGCAGGGTTCTCCCTATCTGCACAACGGGCCGCAGCATCTGAAGAATAAACCACGCAATAACAAGAGGGATAAAAACATTGCTCGCTATGTGAAGAACTGAGCAAAGCGCAATAGACGACAGAAAAATCAACAGGGCAAGAAGCATTTTCATTGAGATTTTTTCATCTCCTGTTCTTTGTTCTCAAATACTAAATCCGAAGTAAATATCAGCACTGCTTTTCGGCACTTATCAATCCTTGCAGGTCCAAGATAACGAGAGTCAAAACCGCGAGCGACATCGCTTGTAAGCCACACTTCATCAGAAGCAAGTTTAATAGGGAGCGGGTATGTTTCTAATTTAGTGCCTATATTGTCCGTAGACAGTGCCACACTGTGATTAAGAATTTTTCCGGCTGCTATTTCGTAGCCCTCGCTTGAAAGTTCGATTAAGTCGCCGGGAAGTCCCGCAATGCGCTTCAAAAACGGAATCTCCCTGCCCCGCTTATCTTTCCAGCGATATATTTCGGGCACCCAGTCCGTAAATTTGAAAGCCTCAAGCGGAAGTTGAACAACGTCGCCGTAAGTAAATTCATCATCTGAAATCCACCAGAAACCTAAAGGGACAGACGAGCTGATATTAATCACAATTCTTCCAGTGAAAAACGGAGCGGCCAAGACCGCCCCGATAATAATCACTGAAAGTACAAATTTTCTGTTGAAGTTCATCTTATCTGCGCCAGCTCTTCGGGAAAATCATGTCGCGCTGTACCATCATAACAAATCTGGTACCCGGCCTGATGGTTATGGTCGGCTGACGCTGCAATTCGCGCTGAATTATCTGCGTCATCACTTCTCCGATGGCAGTTGCAACTCTCGTAGATAAAACGTCTCCGACACTGCGGTTATTATTATTGTTATTGTTGTTGTTATTATTATTGTTGTTGTTCGGCTGGGCAAGTTCAACGCCTGCACCGATTAACGACACCAATAACGCTGAAGACAGAAGCGAACCTAAATGATTGTTGACTTTTCCTTTTAAGCCCGCATAGCCTGACTGATCCGAAGCGTTAAGATTATCAAGAATAAGCGATGTGCCGTCCGGGAATATCAGTCTGTTCCATACGATTAAAGCTCTGTTCTGCCCGTATGCTATCTGATTGTCATAATTTCCGATGACTCTGGTGCCTCGCGGAATTAAAAGATAACGCCCCGTAACAGTATCCCAGACGTTTTCAGAAACCTGCCCGATAGCATTGCCGGGTAAATCCGAATTAAGACCTGATACAAGCACGCACGGAATTATAGTTCCAGCTTTAACTTCAAATCTGCTGACAGGGTTACTCACTGAATTTTGAGAATACTCCACCGGCCTGGCTTGATTGCGGAAAGCGTCTTTCCTGCCCCAGCCGTTTGGGTCCATCGCAGAGATATTCGCGCTGGATCCGCCGCCTCCCTCGTCGCCCATATCCATTCCCATTCCTGACGACATAGCGGATTCGCTTCCGCCTGCCATTGCAGAGTCAACGGCCTCCACGTTTGACATCGCGTCAGTATTGCTGCTCGCGGCAGACACTGAAGTAGCAGAAGTAGCGGCTGCCATTCGGCTATCATGAGCATCTCTCCTTACCTGTGAAATCCAAGGCATTCTTCCGTACGCAGGAACGACCGAACGGCGCGGCTGCTGAGGCACGGGCACATAAATAATCTGCGGCTGCTGCGGCTGAGGTGTCGGTGCGCCTAAATCTTCCGGCGGTTCAGGTTCAGGGTCCGGCTGACGAAGCTCAATAGGCGGAATAACTGCGGTACTCATTGCAGGCTTGACAGTAATATCCTTCGGCGCACTTCCTCCGGTTATGGGCTGTTCTGAGGTCAGAATTGCTCCCGCTACGAGGAGAAAAACCGCCGCGCCCCCCGCAAATACAAAGAGAGCTATACGTTTTGCGGAAGAGCTTGCCATTTTCGTTTTACCGGCAAGCGGCTCAAAGCGGTCCAGCTTGTTCTGTTCAAATTCATTTTCCTGCATTGATTAACGATACCTCCGTTTTTCCGATTGCTTCGCTGTCTGCCGCAGAATTTCTTCCTCACGGTTCGCCTTTATATTAGTGTCAACTAATTTTTCTTTGCGCGTGATTACTACAGTTCTTGAGCCTACTCTTAAATATGCCTTGTCGAAAAGTCTGTCAACGACATAATAGCGGCCCTTCACGCGATAGTTTGCCATAGCGGGCTTTCTGTCAACAACAATATAAAATGCCGGCGTTTCGCTAAATCTCAAAGGCATACGGATATAAGTTTTTAAGCCGTCGTCAAAAACAGCGGACGGGCACCAGTCAACCTTGCTCTTGTTTGTAATCGAGTACTGCGTGTAAAGGTCCTCAAATTCTAACGAGTCAGTGCCCGACTGAAGCTCATCTTCAAGCTCCTTTTGAGGGCGCGCAGCGGCTTGGCTGTTCACAAAGATCGTAGATAAATCATTCATGTTGTACGAGAACGCAACTCCGCGAAGATAATTAGCTCCGTCAGTAGACGTGAAGTCAAGGTTATAAGTTCTTCTGTCGGTGTGAATAAGCATATTTGTTGAAATGCCAGGCTGTAACGGCTTGACAACGATGTGAGAAACAGGCTGCCCGTTCTTCATTGACTGAGAGGGCGAGAACTGCCAGCGCGTAGTATCACCGGCGTGAATACCCATAATTGATTCGCCGGGCTCAAGGGCAATGTCAGTCATTCTGAGCGGTCTGCATGTTATGACGGGAACAACTTCGCCGTAAGGATAAATTACATAACCCTGCTCGCCGATGAAAGGATTTGTAGCGTCTTTAGCATCGTCAAAGCCCTTTCTCATGTCAAAGACAAGCGAGTCATAGCGGCGCAGTTTTATTTCCTTGTCCATTTTTTCCCACTGCTGAATACGAGCGCGTTCCTCGCGGGCTTCCTGCAATGCGTGCTGATAATCTTCATACTGTCTATAATCATTCTGAGGATCATTCGTGGCAGTACTCAGCGGCGAACCGTCATTGAGAATATTCTGCTGCTGTTGCTGCTGTTGCTGCTGGTAGTAATAATTATAGCTGTCGCCGACTCCGATTTCAGAAGGAAGAATTATCTGCCCAGTTTCAGGATTGTAGCCTACCTCCATAGGAGCAGCCGGAGCAGGAGCCTGAGCCGCGTCAGGAGCAACAGCATCAGCCGCAAAAATTACGGCAGGGAAAGCAAGTAATACTAATAAAAACGTAACAATACCGCGAATTAATTTCATAATTGAATTAACCTCATTCCTTAATTATTAACAATATCTTGAGCCATATTTAACTCAGTTAAATAAATCCCCAAAGGATTTTTAATTATTTCTGCCACATCCTGAGCAGGCGAAATAGCTATCGATACAATAGCACGCCACTCGGTTGTATTCTGTATAGTTCCGCCGCTAACTTCTTTCTCCGTCCAAAGTATCTGCCATGATTTTCCGTCAGTACCGACACCTAAGACTGAAACTATTTCAACCAGAATTGCGCGCTTCTGCTCGTTGTTGAATGGGTCATTTTCACGATAATAGTGAGTTACTATATCTTCTGCCGCACTGCCTGTTGCCAAGTAGTTGTAGACTTCATCAACCATTCTGCGCTGTGCATAAGGATCGGCCACTATCGTCTTGAAGTTCGTGATAAAACGGCTCAAAGCGGCAATAATAACCCGCTGGTCATTCGGCGATACTTGGGTTGCCGGCTTTATCGCAACTGAATACCCCTGCTTGTCAACCTGCACGACGTAAGGCGTAACTTTGTTCTGGCTCGACTGCCATATCATTAATGCCCCGAAGCAAAGAGACAGCAGCAGCAGAAGAAAACAAATCTGTCTCCAGCGTGCTGCCTCGTTGACGGCCGCGCCATAGCGATCCCCGTATTCCTTCCGGGCGGAAAGGTAGGGATTTTCCATTGCCTCTTGCCTTTCCTTTTCCTTTTTTTTGCTAAAAAATGACATTTTAGGCTTATTCACTCCCTTATAAAATTCCCAATAATAATAACACTAAACCGCTAACCTCTCGACACTGACTCGCTGTCAGCTGCGGCCCGTCCCGGAGCTGAAACGCTTGCCCCGTAGTCAAATCTCGGCTGAACAATATCTCTTGTTGTCGCTGTTCTCGGTGCGCCGCCAGTATCCGGCGGAACGTAATTGCTGAACGTTGCTCCGCCCGAAGACGCACGAAGTGCCGCTTCCCTCTGGTCAGGACGAAGATTTGTCGGATTCAAATTCGAGCCTCCGAACATAAGTTCATCTGCCCTTGCCGTGTATGCAGCCTGATTACTTTGAGCTTGGCCCGCCGCATAACTGCCGTAAGGTCTATTAGCATCCGTTACGCTTCTGACGGGCTCATACGGATGTCTGCTGACGTCATATACAGGATTATACGGCGTGTAGCCGATGACAGGCTCGTTATGTCCGAACGTCATTGAAGCTCCCGTTACGATTTTCTGCGCAATGCTCGGAATTATTATGACTATCATTAATACGCAGATCGTTCCGCCAAGTATCTGGCCTGACTGAGTTATTAATGCCGTCATGTCCGTCGCGCTCTTAAATTCATTTTCCCAATTAGGAATGACTTTTATAGCGATAGAATAGACAAACAGTATCATTAATAACTTCATGCCGACGGAAATTGAATAACGTATATAGCTCAACGCTATGTCCCGCGTATATTCAAAACCTCCGAAGCCAAGCAGAATAGCTCCGCCGCTTATTACTAAGTGCATTTCAACTATCGCAACAGCTATAAATCCGGCCGTTATCGCAATAACAACTAAAATCACTATGCCGATGAACGTTAAACCGACAAAATCTCCCCAGCCGGCGTTCCAGCCGCGCTCCACGATGATACCGTAAATTCTTATTCCTGAAGCTAAAAGATTGTCCGGCGAAATATCGGCAGGGTTAGTGCCCATTTTTCCGCCGATAGCTACGAACGAGTTTACTATTATCTTAGGAATGAAAGACACGGTGTTGAGATTTGCCAGCATCCACGTAAAAACTCCGACATAAATAATCCACTTGGCTATATGCGACATCAGCGAGCCGATGTTGCTTTCTCCCATCAGCAGCATTCTGATTAATCCCATTGCCAGCGAGATTGTCGCAAGTCCGACAAATAAATTCCGCGCTATCGCCAAGAAATTTTCCGCCGTTTCCGATGAAAAATTCATCAGTTTTGCGGCTTCTTCTACCGTCGTATTCAGTCCCGAATCGTCCGCAAATGCCTGCGTGATTGAGATAAACAGCAGCGTAAATAAAATTATGCAAAATATTTTTTTTGACATTTTCAAAATCCTAACTTACATTTTTTCGTCTTCGGCTTGTAATTTTTCAAGTTCACGGCAACTTCATTAACGGCCTTCTGTCTGTCGTTGCGCTCGTCAATCTTGTCGAGTTTGCGCTCGATGTAACTTCCCATGATGCCCTGAAGAGCCTGCCCGTCGCGCTCAAACATTATATTCATGTTGTCAAGATAACCGCCGATAGCCTGAAGAGCCTGCGTCTGCCCGGCAGGTTTTTTAACAATCTCCATGAGAGCGTTACGAATTTTCAAATCAATGTCCTTAAAATGCGAGGTGTTTCTATTCACCGCCCTGAGATATTCTTTAACGCTACTCTTCCATTTCGTCTGCCGATCGTTAATTCTTTTCGCCGACTGGGCAATCGTCATTCCAGACTTCCATTCCGGGAACCGCTTACTCTTGTTAGGAGACATCAGTCCGTCAAGGTCTCTCGCAACTTCAGAATAAAATGGCGAATTATTCAAAATACTTGCCGCCACATAAAGATTTGTCAAAAGCTCGTCGCGGGGGTTGGTGATTACGCTTTCACTCCATGTCTCGAGCATTTTCTTCTGGTCGTCCCGAATGCCGTGCAGCTTCAGCATTTCAACTAACGTCAAAACGGCTATGGCGATCTGCGAAGGCTCCTGCGCCCAATAAAGTTTATTATCAGGCGATGTTTTCTGCTGGTCTTTCGAGTCCGGGTCCTTTGACCAGTCGTCAGGATTGGTAGGATCAACATCAATTTTTTCGGGGTCCAACCCCTTCACCTCTTTCAGCCATTCATTGAAAGACATATCCTTCGAGCGCGGGTCTTTTTCGTATTCCTTATACCATTCCTTCTGACGCCTTTTTATTTCTTCTGCGTCGTCAGCGTATGCAGGGCGGAGTGAAAAAGACTGCTTCACAAATTCCTTGTGCGTCTCGTACCACTTCGCAAAATCAAAATTTTCTTTTCTATTGCCCAGCGTTGCAAAAGAACACAGCACCAGAAAAGCTACAAGCAGGAACGCAGCCGTAATAAATTTTTCAACCGTCTTCAAAAATCACCACCTCCGAAAAAATTTCTCAAAGCTAAAATCCCAATTTACATGTTTTAATCGTGGGACTGTAGGCTTTCAGTTTCGCGCAGACCTGCATTGTCGTCTTGCTGAAGTCCTGACGGCCGTCCATTTCGTCGCGCTCGTATTCAGCGTATGCCGTTATGAAGGACTGTATAGCCTGCTCGTTCAACGCCATCATTGTCGCCGCGTAATCCATAAAGCCTGCCAAGCTCTGAATGGCCTGCACCTCTCCGTTCGGCTTCTTGAGAAGGTCAAAGAGACGTTCTCTTAGTACCCTGTAGTCGGCGTTAAGGCTCTGTGTCGTATTTACGGATTTCAAATAAGCCTTGACAGTGTCCCTCCATTTCGTTTCGCGGTCGCGCTGACGTTTTTTAACATCATCAAGCGTCAGGTTGTCCTTCCATGCGGGGTGGCGTTCCTTCAGGCGCGTTTCGATTTCCTCCGACATGTGCGTCAATGCGCCGGAGCTAGTCATAGTTGCTCTTAAATTTTTAACGGCCTTAATCAGCGTATCGCGCTGTTCTTTCATTTTCTTATACTCGTAGCTGTCAGTCTTCCAACGCTTGAGCATTTTGTCCTGATCATTAAGGATTGTTTCAAGCGTCGAAATTTCTTCCTTAATCATGAGGGCTATACCTATCTGCGTAGGCTCCTGCGCTAAAAGACATTCAGCGGCACGGGCAGACATAAAAATAAAATTCATCGCCATAACCGCCGTTAAACAGAACGCTATAAATTTTTTATTCATTCAATCACCGCCTTCATAAAATTAAAAGCCCAATTTCGCTTTCTTGCGCGTAATAGTCTTCGTGGCCGCATTATGACCCATTAAATCAATATTCGTGTGAGCCGCATTCTTAATTGACCGCTTATTCTGCAAGGGAGTTAATCCCATTTCCGTGAGACTGAACGCCGTAAAAGCATTGCCCCACGTCTGTGCGCCAAAAAGTTTCGCCCCGACACCTAAATATTGAAATTGCGCCGTCTGCGCCATTCCTGTTTTGCCCGACACCGGCACATATATCGTATAGGGTTCCTCGTGGGTTTCCGTATATTGTTCTATTCGGCTTTCCTCGTACTCTATAATTTCGGTTTCCTCGTAAAATTCAAGGTGCTTTTCCTCGTATGGTACCTGGACTGTCCTATAGCCGATTCTAGTAGAAGTTTCCGTTTTTGTATCAAAATCATTTCTAATAAATGAAGGAATCTTACTATTAGGAATGAGCCAATGACTCTTCATATACTTTACCAGATAATCATAGGAGTACCACGCATTAGACTTCAAAGTCGTATAAAACATATGTATCGCAATATTGTCCTTCATTCGATACATGGTAATAGTTACTTCATATGTATATTCCTGCAATTCTGTCCGATATTTTATTTCTGTTACTTCCCTTGACTTTTTCACGGTTATCGGCTTTTTCTTTTTCTCGGTTACTATCCTTGACTTTGTTTCCGTTACCGTCCTTGTCCCTGTCTTTATCTCCTGTACATCGCTTTCAATAGAGAACATTTTTTCAAGGAGCAGATTGCGCGAATTAAGAGAATCTTTATCAAACAAAGCATTGTGCATTATGCCCATGACCCATAAATGGCCGAGTTCGTTTTTGCGCCACCTTTCGGTCAGTCTGTCATCTTCACTAATAACCGAATTAAAGCCGCTGTAACTCGGATAAACGGAGTCATAAGGGTTGGCATTAAGTAAAAACGTAGGGCCGTACTGTTCGAGCCTCAAGTCGTAATATCTGTCAACCGCTCTGATAACTTCTTCGCCTAAGTCGGAAAATCCGCTGATGTCGTCTTTTACATTAGTCTGCGGCATTCTCGCTTCCCATCTGGGGAAAGTTTCTTTTCTGCGTTTTTCGACTTCTTTGCTGATGTAATTTTGAGCGAACCGCCAGTTCATCGGCAGGAACGTTGAGTCCTGAGTGTTGTCGTCGTCCTTGCAATGACAGCGCGGGTATATAGGGAGGTCAATCATCTCGCGAAAGACTTTCATACCGTCCCAAATTTTTCCGACTATGCCTCCGACATAGGGAATTAACCTGAGAGCCATTTCAACAACTTTATCTATTGCCCAGTTCGCCAGCTTCCTGATGAGCTTTTGAAGGTACTGAGGCCAGCACATTTCAACTAAGCGGAACAAGTGATCCCTGTTGACGTTCTCAAAAGGAAGTTCGCCCTTTGTAATGTCAGCGGCAAAAGCGGCAGTGGCGTTGAAAGCGTCAACGGCTATAGGCGCAATCGTAACAAAAATCAAAACCGCCGTGATAATTTTTAACAAAAATTTTTTATTCCGCATAGTTTCACCTCTTTGTTAAAACCCCAGCTTGACTTTTTTTGCGCTTGAAGCCGTTTGAGCTTTTCTGCCTGCAATGACCATGTTGTTACGGACGGCGGTCTGACGCGCTACTCTCGTGTGTTCGGCGGTGAGCTGCATTTCCAGGAAGCCGTTGAGTTCCCTGTTAGTTCTGTTTGCAGCCATAGCCATTTGAGCGGCCTGACTTCCGACAGCCTGAAGAACCTGCGTCTGTCCGTACTTATAAGCCTTCAAATCTAACAAGCCTTTCAGCTTGTCAAGAAAATCAGAAATTTTATCTAAGCCTAAAGCACTCGTAATTTTCTTTAGAAGATCCAGAACGTCGCTAGTGTCCGCATCTTTAAGTGAGGCGAGCTTTTTCAGCGTTTCCTCAAAATTCAGAATCATCTCAAGGGGGTTAAAACCGCCAAAAAGATTTCCCAAAATTTTATCTGCGTCGAGATTTTCATCAATATATTTTCCGAGCAGGTCCCCCACAAGAGGTATTTTTGAAGCTATATTTTTTACCGTATCCTTAATCTGATTAACTTTGTCCTTTATTTGCTGCACTACGGTAGTAGCTTTCTTTACAAAGTCTATGATCGGCTGGATAATCTTTGTAAGCTCTCCTGCAAGTTCTCCGACTTTGCGTACGATTTCCCCTAAATAGCCCAGTGCCGTTTTAACAAAATCCAGAACAGACTGCACAATGCCGCCGGGGTTAAGCCCTATAATCTGCTCTATAACGTCATCAACCTTAGCAATGGCCAGGTCGTTTTCCCAAATTAATTTGTGAAGTTTGTTGAGGTTTTCCGCCTCTTCTTTCATCTGATTGCCGGACTTGTTGAGGCATATAACCCAGTTAGTTTCAAGGTCGATCCATTGCTGAGTGAGCCTGAGGTCCTCGACGGCCGCCGCAATGAAATTCACGTATTCGGGGAAATAAACGTTGAACGCTTTGTCATAATCAGGGGCAACGCAAAGAGCATTAGCGGCTCTTAATATATTGTCGCTGTCAATCATGATCTGGTCGGAAGCAGATGTAGGTATTGCAGAATTTTTGCTTGAGTCCTTTACTTCCGTCCGTATCATGGCGGCGTAATTCATGCGGATACGGGACCACCATTTCCAGTGCCGCTCCCACTGTTTATTACGCCAGTCTTTTTGGGACTTGTACATTATGGGCTCCATAGCCCAGCCCAGAGGCCACCAGCAGGTACAGTATTGACTGCCCCACTTGTCGCCTGCTGATTTAAGACAGTTCTTGCGGTGTCCGCCGACCTGCCAGTAAGGCCACCACGAGGGGGTGCTTTTCTTGGGCTTGTCGTCGTCTGCCGCAAATGCCACGACAGGCTCAACGAGAGAGCCTATCAGGCATGTTAAAACAAGAATTGAAACTAACCTAACAAAAAATTTAGACCGCAGGTGCGGGAACATAGTTAGCACCCTCTTCCTCATCGGGGTGTTCTGAATGTAATCGCTTGTCGATCTTCAGCCATTCTTCGGCCCAGTCCGAGAGACCTCTGAACTTCAGCCACTCAACGGGCCACGTGCGGCCGTACTTGGCTTTTAATTCCTCGACTTTAGCGAGCTCATGACCGCTGCTTGCTCCGACAAACGCAAGAGCAACAGGGCCGAGACCTAAATTAAATACGCGCCTTCCGTCCGGCGAAAGAATGTAATACTCGCGCTTACGCACCATATGAGCCAGCAGATTAATCTGACGTTCATTGAGCTGTAAGAAATCGCGGTAGAACGCTCCGAGCTGTGCGCCCCTTGCGTCCGGGTTTGCGAGCAGAATTTTCGTCGGGCAGCTTTCAAAGACCGGGTCCCTGATCGTACTGTTGACAACGTCGGCGATTGACTGTGTAGCAAGAATGACAGCGCAGTTTAATTTTCTGAACGTCTTTAGCCAGCCGCGAATTTTTTCGGCGAAAAGTTCATTTTTCAAAGCCGTCCATGCCTCGTCAACGACCAAGAGAGCAGGGTTGCCCTTCAATCTTCTTTGAATCTGGAAGAACAAATACGTCAAGACCGCCGGAGCTATTTTGTCGCGCTCGAGAAGTCCTCCGATTTCAAAAACGTTAAATGACGCATAATTAATATCATTTCTATCACCGTCAAGAATGTAGCCGCCGCTCTGGCTTAAACTGTAATAGCCTAAGGCTGCCTTCATTTCCTGATCTTGAAGCGAAGTAATATACTCCGTCAAAGTTCTTTCTTCCGCTTTTGTAGTGCTTGCCGCCAAGTTTTTGAGAGCGTCAGTCAATAAAATTCTTCTCTGGGGCGTAACAACGCCGGGCGAAACAAGTTCGGCGAGCATTTCCAGCCATTCCGCAGCCCAAGCCAAAACGTCGGGGTCGTCAATTTCTGCCAAAGGACATAAGCTGATTTCGCTTTCAGCCTTGCCCAAGTCATAAAAGACCGAGTCGTCAAGGGCTTGGCATAACGGGAATATTGAACGTCCGTTATCGAAGAAGAATAACATGCCGTTTCTGTAACGCTGGAACTGTGCCGCGAGCGTCGCCAAGAGAGTTGATTTTCCTGAGCCTGTAGGCCCTAAGATCAAAGTGTGCCCCAAGTCTCCGCTGTGAATGTTCAATGAGAACGGAGTGCCGCCGCTTGCCGCTGCCTGTAACAATGCAGGCGAATGAGGCGGATAGAACGGACACGGGCAGGTCTTTGAGCCGAGCCACTCGCTTGAAAGGGGCAGAATATCAGAATAATTTATGCTTGTAACAAGCGGCTTTCTGACGTTTTCATGACCATGACCGGGCAATGAGCCTAAGAAAGCCTCTAAATTATTCAAGCTCTCAATCTGAGCTGAACAGCCTGCACGCTCAAAAACTTTGACAACTTCACGCGCAGCTTCTTCGAGACGTTCGGGGTCTCTGTCGCGCAGAATTACGACTGATGAATGGTTGCCGAAAGCCATATCGCCGCTTCGGGCATCTTTTAAGGCCATGTCCAAGTCCTGAACCATTGAGGCCGCGTCGTGGTCTATTCTGTTGCTTTCCGTGCCTGCGATCTGCGATGTAAGGCTTTTAACTTTCTGTTCCCACTGCCTGCGCTTTGCCTCTATCTGGCTTATCGAGTCCTGAATGTCAGTCATCAGGAGCCTGTTCGACCACCTGAAGGCTATGGGCATAGTCTGAAGAGCATGAAGAATTGTCGGGAAAGTTCCGGCAGGATAATTCATCAGCGAAATGCACTGCACATATTCTTCATCGTATTTTAATCTCTGCCCGTTGAGACAGTCGCGGGCCAGGAAACAGTCAAGATAATACGGAAAGACCGGGAGCCTCGTCGGGTGCCAGTATCCGTTGACGCAGGCGTTCACGGCTTCTAAAAGTTCGGAAGTTCCTGAGTATTCTCTGTCCTCATCGGGATAAAAAGTCATTCTGCGGACTTTCATACTTAAAGACAGAGAGTCAAAAAGACGCTTCATTACAGCCTCAAAGCGAGCTAACTGTCTTTCTGTAGTCTCTTCCTCGCTTACCCTCGAAGCTCCGAACATAAACCGCCCTATGCGCTGAATAAATTTATTTCTCTCGTAAGCCGGCGGCGTATATGTAACGAACATGGCCTGAACGGACTCAAAGTGTCCCGACTCTTTATGAAACTGAAGATCGCGTTCAAGGTCAATTAATTTCGTTGTCGTCTCCGTGAAATCTCCTGTAGGATATTCGCGGACTTCGCGTCGGAAAAATTCATAATGAATGCACCAGCGGACATCGAGCTGCGCAATCGTATGAGAGATCATCGAGCTTAAATGCTCAAGTTCCCGTGCGGTGGAACTTTCAAGATCAGGCCCGGCAAGCCAGAAGCCGCCCAGCAAGCCGCCGTCCTTTAATGCCATTACTTCGGGAGCTGCCATATGCGAGTAGCGAAGCAGTTCCGCAAAACCGTTCCCTTCCGGCTTTTTTGCCATTATGAGCCCTCCTAAATTAAATCAATTAAAAATTAAATTAAAATCAATATTGTTTATCAGGGTGTAATGCCCTTGATGTTGCTGAATAGGCGTCCTTGTAGTTCATGGCACGCTGAAAAACTTTCAGCATGTCAGGGTCGTACTTTGCCATACTGCCGAGAAATCTGACTCCTACAATAAAAAGCGCAATAGCTACAACAACGTTAAGATAATTGCCGGCCGCAATTCCGCCGGTAAATCCCATTCCCATGCAGACCAAGAGCAATAAAAGGAAAGGGATACGGTCGCAGCCGAAAATCAGCTGAGGCCGTGTCAAACTCCTTCTTACGGGAGCAATCCTAATGTTTTCGTCCATTTACTGCCAAATCTTAAATTTTAGAACAGTACGCAGCCGCTTGCATTGGGGACAAACTTCAGTACGAGGGTAGAAATTCCCGTAAGCGATGAACCGACGATGATAACCATCATGAGCATTCTCGTAAAGTTTCCAAGCTCGCCGCCAAAAATCAAAATGCCGCCCGCGAAGAAAAGTCCGAGCATGGAAATAAAAAGAGCTGTCGGGCCGGAAAGAATGTTAACCAACTCACTGAGACCACTGCTCCACGGTACCGTCTTGTCGCCTTTAGGGTCAGTAGCTTTACCGGCGTGTGCCTCGAAGGGAGCGCAGACGATGAGGGAAATGAAAATTGCCGCAAAAATTGCTGCTCTGTGAGCATTGAGAATTGAGAAAATACTTTTTTTCATGATAAAAAGTAATAACTCCTTTTGATTAAAATTTAGATTTAATTAATAGCGGAAACTTCAAAAATTCAAACTTCAAAATCCCCGCCGTTAATTACCGTTATTATTTTCGCGCAGGTCTCTGAAGATATAATCTCCGTTTTCAGTAAGACCATCGACAGCTATTAATTCGGCGAGACGCGGCCCGATCTTCGGGTCTCTGACTAAGAACGCGACGACGTTAATAGCTTCCGCCACAAGTTCGCGCATCGGTGTCTCCGAAACTTCCGAAATAAGCTGCTCAATTCTTAACAAACCTGCACGTGCATCGTTAGCGTGAACGGTGCAAACCCCTCCAGGGTGTCCTGTGTTCCATGCCTTAATCATGTCGAGGGCTTCTTTGCCTCTGACCTCGCCGATGATAATTCTGTCGGGTCTCTGGCGCATTGTGATCTTTAATAAATCCTGCATGGAAATCTCGTCATTTGTCCTCATTGCAACGTAATTATCAACGGTGCATTGAAGCTCCTGAGTATCTTCAAGAATTAATAATCTGTGTCCGGGCGTGAGTAATTTAATCTCATTAAGGATAGCATTAACAAAAGTTGTTTTGCCTGTTCCTGTTCCGCCGACGACGAGAATATTTTTGCGTTTTTTTACGGCATCGCGCAAAATTTCGACATCGCTTGCCAGAGCGCGTCCGCTTTGAACGTACTGTTCGAGCGAAAAGACCGAAGACGCTTTCTTTCTCAAGTTAAAAGACGGCTTAGGAACGACGGGAGGAATGACTCCCTCAACACGGCTGCCGTCGCCTGGAAGTTCTCCTTCAACTTTGGGATTATGAACGTTGATAACAGTGCCGAGCATGTGCGCGATAGTTCCCAGCATTTGAAGAGCCTGAACTTCGGGCATGTCGCAAAGATATTTCATGCCTGCTCCGAGCCTGTCGGTCCAAACTGTTCCGTCAGGGTTCAGCATAACTTCAACAACGGACGGATCGTCCATCGCTTCACGTACTGTCGGCCCCATCTCACGGCGCAGTTTATTCAAATTTCGTCTGGTTACTTCATCTGTTGCACTGCTCATAAAATCCTCCTACTTTCAAAAAATCAAATCATCTTTTTATCTAAGTTGTTTAGAGCGAAAAAAATTTTACTCCTAAATTATCTAACGGGTCAACACTCAAAAAAGCGTTATTTTTTTTGACAGACTTTATTTTTTTATTCTGTTATACTTAGCTAAAATTATACAGTAAAAAAATTAAAATTGTTTTTAATTTTATTTTTTCAAAATAAATTTAGGAGGACTGCAATGAAAAGAAAGATAATTTTTGCGATTACGGTTATGATGCTCTACGCCCTTCCGGCATTTTCGGCTGTTATGCCGTATCCTGACAAGACGCAGGATAAAGAGCTTCAGGCAATGATAGAGGAGACGCTCCCGAAATTTCAGACGATGACCTACAGCGACAAAGGTTTTGAAATTCCGTGCAACGTTTTTTTGCCCGATGATTATCCCGGCGACGGAAGGTATCCGCTAATAATTTTTATTGCTGACGGAAGCGTTGTGGGAAAGAGTGCGGACGCTCCGCTGCGTCAGGGTTACGGCGGAATAATCTGGGCAACGAACATGGAGCAGGCTGAGCAGAAATGTATTGTCGTTGTTCCGCAATATCCTAAATTAATTTTAGACGACCATAGCGGCTACACGATAACGAATTACATTAAGAATACTGAAAATTTAGTCCGCGCATTAATCGCAGGTTTTAGGGTTGATCCTGATAGAGTTTACGCGACCGGGCAGTCGATGGGCTGTATGACGTTCCTTGTTATGGCGGCGAAAAATCCTGATTTATTTGCGGCGGAACTTTTTGTCGGAGGCCAGTGGGATATTCGTGCGCTTGACGGATTGAAGGGGCAGAAATTTTTCTACGTTGTTGCTGAAGGAGACAAAAGGGCTTCAACAGGGCAGAAGGCTTTGATGTCGCTTTTTAGAAACAGCAAGATACCTTTCAGCAGCGCGATAGGCTGGGACGCAAAAATGTCGCAGACAGATTTTACGAAGGCAATGAACACGGTCTTAATGGGCAACACGCTGGCGAATTTCGTTCAGTTTAGATTGGGCACTGTTCTTCCTGAGGGAATGCCTGTCGGGACAGAGGAACATATGTTCTCGTTCGATTACGCATATAAAATCGATGCACTTCGTGATTGGCTGTTCAGGCAGAATAAAAAAGACAGACATGCAAGATAATCAAAACAGTGATATAATTTTCACTAGGAGTTAGGAGAAAAAATAATGAGGGGTCGAAATCGGCTCCTCATTATTTTTTGGGGGCTACAATGGGGACTACAGAAATCTTAAAATTTTTCAGCGTTCATAATTTTTTTAAGAGGCGTAAAAAAAATAAACTCCCGAATTTTTTTTCGAGAATTTATTTTTTGCTTTGATTATTTTTACTTCAGCTTGATGTGTAAAAAATTATTCCACTTGTAATACGGTTCCGATAAAATGACTCCGGGAGGAATATCGGGCTGTACGTCGCTGTCCTCCGTGCCTTTGTACCAGAAAATAACGTCAGCTCTTCCGGAAGCGAGCGAGGAGGATCTGGCTATTGCCTCTATTTCGGATATTTCAAAATTAACTTTCAACTGTCTGCCGATCTCTGCAAGCATTGCGACGTTGAAGCCTCTGGGGCCTCCGTTGGGTCCGATGAAATCGATCGGGGGCAGATCGCCCGTCAAAGCGACTTTGATTGTTTCTGCTCCGTCAAATTTTGTAAATCTTACGGGCTTGTCGCCGTTCTCCTTAAAATTTTCGATGTAATCTTTTCTGAGTTTTTCGAGAGTGCCGTTTTCTTTGAGAGCGTTCAAAGCCGTGTTGAATCTGTCCCGCAAGGCGGCATTTTTTTCCAAGAACCCCATAGCCAGATAAGTCGTTCGGACTCTGGATACGCATGCTAATGTGTACATAGCAGGGTTAGAGCTCAATAAATATTCGGCTACGACTTCGGGAAGCTGAACCTCAACGACCTCACGGCTGTTGAGAGCCAACTGCATTGCTAAAAGCGAATCGTAATAGAAGAAACTGTCATTGCCGCTGCTCAAAAAATTCCAGCCGAAATTTTTTCTTCCGTCAATGACGAAAGCCTCGTATTCTCTTTCCGTCATGTTGAGCTGCGCAAGAACTCCGACATTGTGTCCATCCCTGATAGCAGCAGATGCACAAGTGGCCAGAGAAATTATTATTAAGGCAGCTAAAAAAATTTTTTTCATGAATTTTTACTCCTTTTTGTTGTTCAAAAAAACTTAAAAGTCCATTGCGGCATATTCAGGAAGTTTGAAATTCTCCTGTGTAACTAGGATATAGCCCGACTCTGAAAATAATCCGTTCATTTCGGTGCCTTGCTCCATGTCAACGACAGCAGATATTGCCATTGCTCCCATATACCAGGGAATTTGAATCAAGCACGCGGATAAACTTCCGTCTTCAAGAGCTGAAGCATTTTCATCGGAAGCGTCCCAGCCGACGCAGGAAGGCTTCTTGCCGTTCAGTGCGGTTGTTTCTCTTATTGCAGCGGTTGCTCCGATTGTGGCGTAGTTATCAACTCCGAAAATCGCGGCAATGCCGTTTTCAATCATGCCTTTTGCTATTTCTTTAGCTCTTGATGAATCAGTATCTGAGTAAGTCTGAGTTACGAACATGAATTTTGTATCTTTGAATGCGGAGACAAATCCATCAATGCGTTTATGACATGACTCAGAATTTTCGTTAGTGTTGATTATTCCGATAATGCCGTTAGAAATTCCGTCTGCCTCTAAAGTTTTTTGCAAGTATCTGCCGACTTCAGCTCCTGCTGCAAAATTATCGGTCGCATAAGTTACGCTTGCCGGGAATGTCGCCGGAGAGTCAACGTAAATTATTTTTATGCCCGCGTCTGAGGCTTCTTTGAGAACGCCGTTTAAGGCTTCGGCATCGGGGCAGGCGATGATAATGTATTTTACTTTTGCTTCTATTGCCTGACGGACCATCTCTATCTGCTTTTCTATGTCGTAATTTTCCGGCGCAAGGCACATTAAATCAATATCGTGTCCGCGCAAAGCAAACTCCTCAACACGTGCTAATGCTCCGTGCTTTATTTTTATCCAGTGAACGTCAGACCAGTTCATGCAGATCAAAGCGGCTTTTGTTTTCACGCCTGCGTGTGAAACATTTTGAAAGCCGGGAAGAAAGAAAGAAACGGCAATGATAAATAGGAATGCCATAAATTTTTTCATTAAAAAATTCCTCCTTAAAGATTAAATTACTTTGAAAGTATTTTATTACATCGCGCAAAATTTTTCTCCGTACTTTTATGAAACATGTGTTTTTTTATGAATTATGTTAGAGTATTGAGCTAAAATTTACGAAAAAATTATAAACTTAAAAATGGAAAAATTAAAATGCGTTATCGAACGGATCGTATATTATAACGAGGTCAACGGCTACTCGGTATTGAGCTGCAGTGTCGGCATTTACGAGGACATCGTTACAGCTGTGGGAATACTGCCTGATGTTCAGGCAGGAGGCAATTTTATTTTTTACGGCGAATGGAAAGTTGATCCGAAGTATGGCCGCCAGTTTTATTTTGAAAAATATGAGGAGACTCTTCCGGCTACCCTTCACGGGATAGAAAAATTTTTAAGCGGTCTTATAAAAGGCATCGGCCCGGCTTATGCTGAAAGAATAGTAAAAAAATTCGGCAAGACGACTCTTGATATTCTTGACAAAGCTCCTAACAAGCTGTTAGAAATTCCCGGCATTACCGAAAAGCGTCTTGAACAAATAAAAAAGAGCTGGGAAGAAAAAAAAGAAATCAGAAATATGATGCTGTTCCTGCAGGCTCATGACGTAACCATAGGCGTAGCGACAAAAATTTTTAAGCAGTACGGAAATAAATCTGTCGAAGTCGTCAAGTCTAACCCGTACAGACTTGCTGATGAGCTGTGGGGCGTGGGCTTCAAGACTGCGGACGAAATTGCAAAGAAACTCGGCTTTGGTCATGAAAGATATGAGCGAATAAGAAGCGGAATTTTATACACGCTGAGCAAATTTTCTGAAGACGGGCATTGCTTTGCATACACAGATGATTTAATAAATTCTTCTTTAGAAATTCTCGATGTCTCTAAAGAAATGGCATTCGATGCACTTGAAAAAATGATTAATGACGATGATGTTATCTATGAGCCTTCGGAGGAAGACTATGAGGACATCAGCAAAGCAGCTGTTTATCTGCCCGTTTATTATTATTCGGAACTAGGCACGGCCCGTAGGCTTAAAAAATTAATTGATTCTCCGCGTAAAATTTATATTGACATAGAAATAAATTCATGGGCTGATGTTGATTCAAAAACAATTCATTACGATGAGACGCAGTTAGAAGCGATTGAAAGTGCTATGCGTAATAAAGTTCTCGTAATCACGGGAGGGCCGGGCACAGGAAAGACCACGACGACGCTGGGAATTATCAGAGCTTACAAGGAAGCCGGAGCAAAAATATTACTCGCCGCACCGACGGGCAGAGCCGCAAAAAGAATGTCGGAAGTTACAAAAATGGGAGCGAAAACAATTCACCGTCTTCTCAAGATGAAACCCGGCGAGGGCTTCCAGCAAGATGATAAAAAGCCCCTCGAAGGCGACGTGTTAATCGTGGACGAGTGTTCCATGATTGACATAATATTAATGAACAGTTTATTGAAAGCTGTGCCGGACAACATGACCGTAATTTTTGTGGGCGATGTCGATCAGCTTCCGAGTGTCGGTGCAGGAAAAGTTTTGTCCGATATTATTGAGTCGGGCGCGGTCCCGGTCATTAGGCTTGAAAAAATTTTTAGGCAGGCACAGATGAGCAGAATTGTAACGAATGCTCACAAAATTAATAGAGGCGAGATGCCTTATTTGCCTGAAAATAATTCTGATTTTTTATTTGTTGCTGAGGACGAGACAGAAAAAGCAGCGGACATGATTGTAGAGTTATGCTCTGAAATTTTACCGGCTCAGAATATAAAAACCAAAGACATTCAAGTTCTCACGCCCATGAGAAGAGGCCCGATCGGTTCAATGAATCTTAATCAGCGTCTTCAGGCGGCGTTAAATCCTCAAAAAATAGAGACCGAAGTAAAACATTTCGGCGTTGCTTACCGCGTTAAAGACAAAGTTATGCAGATAAGAAATAATTATGACAAACTTGTTTTCAACGGCGACATCGGGATTATTTCAGAAATCGACCCTGAAAATAATGAAATAGTCGTAAAATTTGATGATCGTTTAGTGCCGTATGAAGCAGAGGAACTTGACGAGCTTGTCTTGGCCTACGCGACGACAATTCATAAATCGCAGGGCAGCGAATTTCCTTACGTTATCATTCCCATAATGACATCGCATTATATTATGCTTCAAAGAAATTTATTATATACAGGCGTAACGAGAGCCAAAAAGGGTTTAGTAATAGTCGGCGAAAGAAAAGCGATTTATATTGCCGTGATGAATAATAAAATTGTTGAAAGAAATACGAGACTTTCAGAGAAATTAAAAAATTAGGAATTAGGAAGTAAAAAAATCCTGACTCCTAACTCCTAACTCCTACTTCTTCTCTTGCTTCGGGCTTTAATATCCACTGTCCCCAGTCGAATTTAATAAGGCCGCTGATTATATAAATCGCGAATAAAAATAACGGCGCGGAGCTTTTCAAAAATACAAACGACAGAGCAAAAAGCGACAACAGCGCGAAACATTTTGCAGGGTCGGCCGTTTTTTTCGTTAATTTTTTCATGTTCGCGTAAGGAACGCTCGAAATCATTAACGAGCCTACAGCGAAAAGAATTAAAGCCATGACTGCGGGAGGCAGATTTATTTTTGCGATCACGAACGATGAGACAAAAAGTCCGCCGGCCGGGCACGGGAGACCCTGAAAAGGTCCGGGAACATGAACAATGTTAAATCTTGCAAGCCTGAGCGCGACGGTGAGAGCGAAAAAACACGCTGCTGCAACTCCGAAAAGATTGAGGCTTCTCAAAGAAACCTGATAAAGCAAAATTGACGGAGCTACTCCAAAACTTACAAGGTCGGCCAAGCTGTCGAACTCAAGCCCGAACTGCGAGCCGCCGCCCAACATTCTAGCGACTTTTCCGTCAAAGCCGTCGAATAAAACCGCAAAGAATACAAGCCACGCTGCTACGATATATTTTTCGTTTAATGTCATCATGAGCGAAAATAAACCGCACAATAAATTTCCGCTTGTTACCATGTTAGGAAGAATGTTACGGAAACACAAAAGCTTTTTACCTCCATTCGCGCTCATTTTTCTGCGTATTTTCAAAAAATTTCTCAATTCTCTATCACTCCTATACACGTTAAACCGGCTTTTACATTGTCGCCGATTTTTATTTTTATAACTGTATCACGGGGCAGATATAAATCAACCCTTGAGCCGAGTTTTATCATTCCGCAGCGTTCGCCTGCTTCAAGTATGTCGCCGCGCTTTAATCTGCATACAATGCGCCTTGCCACAAGCCCGGCGATCTGCGTTATCATGACCGCGCCCCACTGCGTAGAAAATCCGATAAAATTTCTCTCGTTTATTTCCGACGCTTTTGGAGCGAAGGCCGCTAATTTTTTTCCGGGAATGTACTCAAGATAATCAACGCGGCCCGTGCATGGTGCGCGGTTGACGTGAACGCTGAAAATATTCATGAATATCCCGACTTTTATAGAATTTCCCGTGAAGTTATGAGTGCAGTTAGAAATTTCTACAACTTTCCCGTCCGCAGGCGAATAAAAATATCCGTCCTTGTATTCCGTTTTGCGTTCGGGGTCTCTGAAAAACCATACGACTATTAATGTTAAAGCCAGCATTATTGCCGCAGGTATCCACGAGATAAAAGCAAAGGCCCCCGTTATGAGAGCCATATAAAAAATATTTACTATTCCGTCTTTTGCGATTTTCATTTTTAATAATTTTTATTTTAATTTTTTTCTTCTGTGTCTTCGGCTTCTTTAGCTTCTTCAGCTTCTTCAAACGGAATAGCGACTGTCGCGTCCTCGTCATCACTTCCGCGCACAACGCTGCAATCTGCTACGGTGTCGCCGTCGTCGAGACGTAAGACTTTATTTCCCTGTGCCTGCCGACGCAATAAAGAAATTTCAAAAGCCGGGACTCTTATCGTGCGGCCCTTTGAAGTAATCGCGATTATCTCGTCATTGTCATTTATGGCAATGCTTGCGGAGAGCCTGCCGGTTTTTTTGCTGAGGTCCATTATAAAGACTCCGCCTGTTGCTCTGTGATGAGGCGTAAAATCTGAAAAATCAGAACGCTTGCCGATGCCCTTTTCACTTAGAACAAAAATTTTTTTGCTGTCGTCAACAACATCACAGCTTAAAACTCTGTCGTCGTCTTTCAGTTTCATCGCCCGGACTCCGCGTGCAGTACGTCCCATTGATCTAAATTCTTCTTCGGAAACTCTGAGGGCCTGAGCATCTTTTGAGATTAATAATAAATCGCTCTTGCCTGAAGTCAGACAGACTTGAGCTATTTCGTCGCCGATGTCGAGCGTCATAATTTTTCTTGGCCTCTTTGAAGATTCTAACTCTTCCATTGCGACTCTTTTCGCTATTCCCATTCTTGTGATGAAGAAAGCAAATTTCCAGTCCTTTGAATTTTCGCCGGCAATGTTCACGATTTTTTCATTTTCAAGTAAAGGCAAAAATTTTGCGACGGGCTTTCCTTTTCCTGACTTAGTCTCCGTAATTTCGTAACCCTTAACCGACATCATTCGGCCAAGATTAGTGAAGAAGAAAATTTCTCTGTGAGTGTGAGTTACGCATAGAAGCTCTATGCTGTCGTCCTCATAAACTCCCGAACCTTTACGGCCTTTGCCGCCGCGAGCCTGCGATTTATATAAATCAAGCGGAAGACGTTTTATAAGTCCGTCCTTTGAAAGAGTTATAACTATGTCCTCTTCCTGTATAAAAGCCTCGTCGGGCATTTCTTCAAATTCCGCGACAAGCTCCGTGCGTCTTTTATCTCCGAAACGGGCAGCGAGATCTTTTAACTCGTCTCTGATAACGCCGTCAAGAACTTTTTTATCAGCAAGAATATTTTTATACGCGGCAATGTCGGCGAGTAATTTTTTCTGCTCCTCGTCAAGCCTGTTTCTTTCAAGGCCGGTTAATCTCTGCAAGCGCATATCAAGAATGGCCTGCGCCTGACCGTCAGAAAATTCTAATTCCATTGTCAAAGCCGCTTTAGCTTCGGGAGCCGAGTTATTAGCCCTGATGATTTTTATAACGGCCTCAATATTTTCGAGAGCCTTCTTTAATCCTTCGATGATATGCTCACGGGCCTGAGCCTGCTTTAATCTGTATTCAGTCCTGCGCCTCACGACATCGCGGCGGTAATTCAAATATAATCCCAGCATTTGATTAATATTAAGAATTACGGGGTGCTTATCTACGAGCGCAAGATTAATAACTCCGAACGTTGTTTGAAGCTGCGTGCGTTTATAAAGCTGGCGCGTAATAAATTCCGAGTCCGCGTCGCGTTGAAGTTCGAGGACAATTCTCAAGCCGTCGCGGTCTGATTCGTCGCGTATCTCTGAAATTCCCTCGATGTCTTTATCCTGAACGGCCTGCACCATATTTTCAAGCAGCAAAGTTTTATTAACGGCGTAGGGAATTTCCGTAACTACTATGCTTTGACGGCCGCGCTTATTTTCTTCGACATGAGTTTTTCCGCGAACGATAATTTTTCCGCGTCCCGTTGAATACGCTTCTAAAATTCCTGAACGTCCTGCAATTTCTCCGCCTGTCGGAAAATCCGGGCCGGGCAGCAATTTCATTATGTCTTTTAAGTCAGCCTGCTCGGGTTCGATTTCATTTTCAATAAGCCAGCACAAAACATCGACAACCTCTCTCAAATTATGAGGCGGAATGTTCGTAGCCATGCCGACCGCAATTCCCGTCGAGCCGTTCACGAGTAAATTAGGCATTATGCACGGGAGAGTTAAAGGCTCTTTTAATGACTCGTCAAAATTTTGTCCCCAGTCTATAGTATCTTCGTCAATGTTCGAGAGCATTAATTCGCCGAGCCAGCTCAATCTCGCTTCGGTGTAACGCATGGCCGCCGGGCTGTCTCCGTCAATCGAGCCGAAGTTGCCCTGACCGTCAACTAACGGATAACGCAAATTCCAATTTTGCGCGAGCCTGACCATAGTGTCATAAATCGCGCTGTCGCCGTGAGGGTGATACTTACCCATAGTTTCTCCGACGATACGGGCGGATTTTTTATAAGCCGTGTTATGTTTGAGGCCAAGCTCCGACATTGCGTAAAGCACTCTGCGCTGAACGGGTTTAAGCCCGTCCCTTGCATCAGGCAGAGCGCGTCCGACAATGACGCTCATAGCATAATTCAAATAGCTTGTCTTTATTTCGCCGACGAGCGGAAGTCTTAATATACGACCCTCACTCTCGTTAATATTATTATTAATATTTTCTTCGCTTAAATTTTCTCTTTCATCAGGCATAAGAAAAATTTTAATCTCCCTTCTTTTAATTACTGAAATTGTATCATTTTTTGCTCAATTCCTCACTCCAGAGAACGCGCCATTGAAAGAGCTGTTAAATTTTCTTCAACGTCATGAACTCTCAGAATATTTGCACGTCCGTATAACATTCCCGACAAAGCGACGGTGGCGAATAAATTTTTGCCCGTGAATCTTTTTCGAGAGTGTCCGATTAAAATCGGAAGCCCGAAAATTTTTAAGCTCTCAAGATTTTTTATGATGGCGAAATTTTCTTCTGAATTTTTACCGAAGCCCAAGCCCGGATCTAAAATTAATTGACCGCGTTTAACTCCGGCCTCGTCGAGAATTTTTAATTTCTCCTGAAAATATAAAATTATGTCGCTCAAAATATTTTCGCTTGGTCTGTCGGGCTTAATGTGTGAAAGAACGTAAGGAGCATTGAATCGCGAAATAACTTCAATCATTTTATTATCTTCAAAGCCGCTTATGTCGTTTATGATATCTGCACCTTCGTTGAGAGCAATTTCAGCGGCTTGAGATTTATAAGTGTCAACTGAGATTAAAGCATCGGGAAAATTTTTTCTCAAAATTTTCAACGACGGCAGAAGCCTTTTGACTTCTTCATCAAGTTCAACAGGCTCAAAGCCCGGCCGTGTTGATTCCGCGCCCAAGTCTAAAATATACGCGCCCTGCGACAAAAATTTTTCGGCTCTCGTCAAAATTTCGTCCTCTTTGATACGGCTTTCAGCATAAAAAGAATCGGGAGTTAAATTCATGATCGCCATTAACTTTGTGTCATTGCTTAAAATAATTTCGCGGCCCGTGTGGGATTTTATCCGCCACTCTTTAATAAAAATATTTGCAAAGGCTTTAGAAAATTCTTCGCGGAAATTTTTTAGCCCCCAGCAGTCCATTGATTTTAATTTTTCGATGAGGCTCTTTAACTGCGAGGGCGTTCCCATTAAAAGCACGTTGCTGTAATCTGTTTTGCCGTCGATGACGTGCTTTGTAACAACCGTGTCGCCTCCGCGTGCTAATAATTCCTGCTTCAAAAACGCCGCTGCCCTGTAATCGACATGTTCAGAATAAAAATGAAGAATATTTGATTTCGGCGCAAGATACCCGAAAGCTCGCGGGTCGGTCTGAATTTTTCTGCATATATCGAGAAGTTCGGAATAATTTTTTACGTTCAGCGGATAAATCAAAAATTTTGCCTCCTTTAATTTTTGATATGGTAGAATATTTTATTCCAAGTTTATAAAAATTCGGAGAGAAAAATTTTTTACCACTACATTTACACCTACAAAAACTTTCAAAATTTTTAACGCCTGCAAAAATTCACGGAGCTGATTAAAAAATTAGAATCAAAAATTTTTTTCGTGGAGCAAAATTTTTTCGGCTTCGTTTAGAGCTTCGTCGAGCGTCTCAAAATTTTTCACGTCCGCAAAACCCTGCGCACTGAATGAACTTCCGCCGCCTTTGCCCTCAAGAATTGCGACAGCTTTTTTGAAGGCCGGGCGAACGTCAACATTTTTATTTTCTTTATTCGTCCCGAACATTATGAAAACGCCTTCGGAATTTTCACATGCAAGCAACGCCGCAACTTCGTGATCTATTTCAGTGATTAATTTGAATAAATGCTTCACTTCGTCTTGACTCGAATTTTTCATGACGTGCCGGACGATTTTATTTTTTGCATTGTCAATTAAATTTTCAGCGAGCGGCCTCAAAAATCTTTCTAAAGTTTTTTCGTTGTCTGCTTTCAAATCTTTAATCCGACCTTTGAGATTTAAGATTTTCTCATTAATTCCTTCATAGCCGCAGACTAATTCGGACTCGGCCTTTCTGACTTCGTTGTAAAGTGAAGCGAGCCACCTGTAAGCAGCTTGTCCGCACTTCAAATAAACTCTTGTTCCGCCCTTATGATTTTCAAACGAAGTAATTTTTATCAGGCCGACTTCGCCCGTAGAGCTTACATGAACACCGCAGCACGGGACATAATCAACGCCCTCGATTTTTATAATTCTTATGGGCTGATCAGATTTTTCAGGGGGAAGTTTTCGTGCGAGTGCTTTAACTTCTTCCATGCCGGGATACAAAACTTCGACTGGAATATTTTTCCAGACCGCCTCATTCGCTGCTGCTTCAGCCTCGAAAATAATATTTTCATTGACTGCTTCGTTAATGTCGATTGAAACGTTATCGCCCTCAATTCTCATTCGTGCCGTGTGAAGTTGATGAAGGTTGAATAACATTCCTGCGAAGATATGTTCTCCTAAGTGCTGCTGCATGTATTCAAATCTCTTTTCCCAATTTAGAATGCCGTGAACATTTTTATTAGCTAATTCATTTTTGAGGACGTGTATTATTTCACTGCCCTTCTCGATAACTTCGAGGACCTCAACGCCGTCAATAAATCCTGTGTCGCAGGGCTGGCCTCCGCCGCTTGGGAAGAATAAAGTTTTATTCAAGATTACGTGAAATTTTCCGTCATGTTCAGATTGACTGACGACTTCTGCGTCAAATTCACGCGCATATAAATTTTCGTAATAAAGTTTTTCCGTCAAAATAAATTTCACTTCGCTTATAAAAAATTTTCATGAATTATAATACATTGAACAGGTAGGAATTAGGAGTTAGGAGGCAGGAGTTAAGAAAGTATGATTGCAATAATAAATTACGGCGTAGGAAATTTATTTTCGCTTGAAAGTTCTTTCAACGCCATTGGAAAAAATGTGAAAGTAACATCAGACCCCGAAGACTTGAAAAAAGCTGAAAGAATAATTTTGCCCGGTGTCGGAGCATTTGAAGACGCTGCTAAAAAATTAAAATCTTCATCGAAGAAGTTAAAAGAGGCAAACCGCTTTTAGGAATTTGCTTGGGAATGCAGATGCTTTTCACAAAGAGCTACGAGTTTGGCGAGCATGAAGGATTAAATTTAATTCCCGGCACTGTGCGCTACATCGGCGAAGTTATACCGAAGGGCTTAAAAATTCCTCAAATAGGCTGGAACTCTTTGCAGTTAGGAGTTAGGAGTGAGGAGTTAGGAGTTAAATCAATAATTAAAAATAACGGCGAATATGTTTATTTCGTTCATTCGTATTCAGCTTTCTGCGACAAAAAATTTATAACGGCGACGACAAATTACGGAGCTGATTTAACTGCTTCGGTGCAGAACAAAAATATTTACGGCGTTCAATTCCACCCGGAAAAAAGCGGCAACGTTGGATTAAATATTTTGCGTGAATTTTGCGCCGTGTCTGCCGACAGGCAGGAGGTGTAAAGCATGTTAATTTTTCCTGCGATAGATTTATTTCAAGGCCAAGCCGTTAGACTTTTTCAGGGCGATTACAAAAAAATGACGGTTTACGATAAAGAGCCGTTGAACACCGCAAAAAAATTTGAAGCGTTCAGAGCGCAGTGGCTGCACATCGTTGACTTAGAAGGCGCAAAAACGGGCGAGGCCGTCAACATTGATACGATCACAAAAATAATTTCGTTATGCAAATTAAAATGTGAAGTCGGCGGAGGCATTCGCAGTATCAAAATCATTGAGCGTTATATAAATTCCGGCGTTGACCGCGTAATTTTAGGAACAGCTGCGGTAACAGAAAAAAATTTTGTCGAAGAGGCCGTTAAAAATTTTGCTGAAAAAATTGCTGTCGGCGTTGATATAAAAAATAATAACGTAGCGATAAAAGGCTGGCAGGAAAATTCCAACATCGAAGCAATAAATTTTTGTGAACGTATGCAGGACATCGGCGTTAAAACAATAATTTGCACGGATATTTCAAAAGACGGAGCAATGAAGGGCACAAATATTTCACTTTACAAGAATTTAACTGAAAAATTAAAAATTAATATAATTGCGTCGGGCGGTGTGAGTTCTCTCGATGACGTAAAAGCACTTGCAAAATTAAATCTTTACGGCGCGATTATCGGCAAAGCATACTACACGGGAGCAATTAATATTAAAGAAGCGATAGAGGCGGCGAAATCATGATAACAAAAAGAATTATCCCGTGCCTTGATGTTCGGGACGGGCGTGTTGTGAAGGGCGTTAATTTTGAAAATCTCAACGATGTAAATTCTCCCGTTGAGCTTGCGAAATTTTACAGCGATAACGGAGCTGACGAGCTTGTTTTCTATGACATAACAGCTTCATCGGACGGGCGGAAAATTTTCACGGATATTTTGAGAGAGACTGCGCGGAATGTTTTTATCCCGTTGACGGTCGGCGGAGGGATTTCAAGCGTAAAAGATTTTGAGCGCGTGTTGTCGTGCGGTGCTGATAAAGTAAGCGTAAATACCGGCGCAATTAAAAATCCAACACTAATTTCAGAAGCTGCGAAGTTATACGGCTCTCAATGCGTTGTAATTTCTGCTGACGTTAAGAGAGTTGACGGCGAGTTCAGAATTTTTGCACGAGGCGGACGCGATGATACGGGTATCGAGGCAATAAATTGGATAAAAAAATGCGTTGATGACGGCGCGGGCGAAGTTGTATTAAATTCAATCGACACTGACGGCGTTAAAAAGGGTTTTGATTTAGAGATGTTGAAGGCCGTTTGCGATGTTATTAATGTTCCAGTGATAGCGTCGGGCGGTGCTGGGAGCATTGAAGATTTTATAACGCTGTTCAAAACTTTACCAAAAGTTGACGCAGGATTAGCGGCTTCAATTTTTCATTTCGGCGAAGTTTCGATAAAAGATTTGAAAGAGCGAATGAGGAGCGAAAATATTTCAGTGAGGTTATAACTTTGTTTGAAGGAAAAAATATCATGAAGCACTTAAAAAAATTTTTTGCTGTTGCTCTTATACTTATTTTTGTATGTTCTTCGGCCTTTGCTAAGTCAGGAGATGAACACATAAGAGACTGGAATAATTCATTCGGCATAACTGACAAGCCTTCGAGAGATAATATTCAGCCTTTATGGAAGCAAGCACGAGATGTAATTGACGGCTACGAAAATGATTACAAAAAACTTCACGGCAAATTTGAATGGTTCAGCCTGAGAACAGGCGCGGGCGAACACAGACTGTTATTTCACTGGGGATTTAATGCTGACCCGAAAAATTACAAACCGTTAGTCAATAAAGTTGATTCACTGCTTGAAAATAATCCTGACGCTAAAAAAGAAAAGACGGAATTTTTCAGATATCTTGCAAATGAAATTCAATCCGAACGCAATAGAAATTTAATTAACTCCGTCATCAGAACTACGGGAATACCGACAGCGCGAGGCTATGCAAACGCAATCGCAACGATTATTTATGACATTCATTTATTGGGAGATTATGCAACTTCTTATACTTCCGTATTGCCGTCAATCGGCGAAATTGAAAAAGATTTAATTAATCACGGCTTCAAAAGACTTTTAGCAGGCGGCGACAAGTCAGAAAAATTAAAACGTATCGAACACGAACTTGACGCGGCGGTCAAAGTCGGGCGCGGACGTACAAACAGCAAAAGAGCAGAAAATCTCCTTGAAGCTGTCAGAATTTTTCTGCCTCAGATTTTGAATGAACGCTTCAAAAATTCTTTACAGCAAAAAGGAATTACAATCACGGAATTGAATTAACTATGATAAAATTTCGCTGTCCGTAAAAATTTTATTAAGGGGTGAATTGTCGGTGAAGAAATTAGTTTCTGTTTTGATGATTATGATTTTCGCGCTGTCGTCTGTTCCGGCTTTTTCTGCTGAAGAAGATTACGACCCCCAGCATACTATGCTTACGCTTAACATGGCGATTGTTTCAATTCACAGGATTTTAAGCACGCAGGACAGAATAATTCTTGAGCAGGAATATCAGAACATCATCAATAATTTAAGTCTCGGCAACATTGAGAGCGATTACGATTTGACGACACTTTTTCAGGATTTAATGAGCCTGATTACGCGCAAAAGACTTCGCGAGGAAGAAACAAAAATTTTTCAGTCGCGTTATGACCGCCGCGAGCAGAATTTATTAATGAACACGTTGAGCGGCGTTCGTGCTTACGGCGGAAATTTATTCAGTTGGCTTGGCAGCTTGGCTGTGTCGTGTACATCGTCGTATTTCTCGTATCAGGACTCGAAGGCTGAACTTGCTGAAGATTTGCAGGGCGATCTGTGGCAGTTAAAGAAAGAGGACATTGAGGACTGCAACGAACTTCAGGAGCGTTTATTAAATTCGTCATGGAATTTGCTCAGGCAATATAAACTTCCGGATAATTACAGGCTTGTACAACGGAACATGGACGATTTTTACAGGGCAGTCAACGAAAATGACGCAACACGGAGGCTGCGAATGCTGCGTGCCCTTGAGAAAGATTTTCAGGTTTATCCGCCGTATTGGTTTTATCGTGCGCGTGCGGCTCAAGAAATTAACGACAACAAAGAGGCTCATTCGAGTTTTGAAAAATTCAATGAAGTTTGGCGGCCTGTTCTGCGTCAAGACCCTTATAAAGTTGAGGCCGTGAAGTTCAGAATTTCGGAGATTGTCAATAAAGGAAATTTGACGGACGATGACAAACGCGAAATTTTAGGGCTTCTTGAAGTCATGAGGAGCAACACGCCGAGAGAGGACTGGGCGAATAATATTTTTGCCGGTGTTGTTTATTTCCTGTTTGACGAAAAAGACACGGGCATTGAAATTATTGAAACTAATATTGATTTCGGCTATGAGGAGACATTGAGCAACGCCCTTCTCACGGAAATGAAAAAAGGACAGCTTGATGCTTTGACGCTGTACGCCCTGAAAGATGACGTCAGGGACATAATCGCAAAAGTTCAAACGAAACAGCCCGAACCTCAAGCGCAAACTTCGACAGAGCCGACAAAAAAACGCGAAATTACTTGGGAAGAAGTTAAAAAGATAGCCGCTAAATACGGATTTCGAGAAGTTCTTGATGACATGATGCAACGCACTTGGTATGCCTTGGCTGATGTTGAAGTTGAAGCTTTCTTTGGATTATCTACAAAAATAGAACGACAATACAGAAAGTTCCAGATTTATTTTAGTTCCTCTGATGATAGTGGTATGTGGTGCTCTTGGGATACTTGGCCTATAACATTCTCATATTTTGACAGTATATATATTCAGGGTCCGCGTTATGATAATTTAAGAGACAATCCCAACATTGATGAACGTTACATACGCAACAAGATTAACGAAAAGCTCAGTGGAATTATTCCTGACGATATTTTGAACGATACCGTCGCGGCGTTAATGGAAATTAAAAATCTTGAGTAATGATAAAAACTCATCTCTGAATTTTCAGGGAGGAGGAAATTTTATTTTATCAAAAAACGGCGTAAAACCCCTAGCTTTAGCTATAGGGGATATAAGCCGCCAACAGGTAAGCGCATAGAGAAATCTGTGCGTAGTCATAGTTTTACACTATGCAGTGAACAGCATGAATTGCTGGAATACCCTAAAGCCATACAAACTACAATGTAACTATGAAAAAAGAGTAAGCGTGAACGTTGCGAAAGCAGAAAAAATTGTATGGATAGCATAAGGTTAAATCCTAAGTGTTAAAGCAAAATGGGTAATCAGCCTCTAAGCTCCGAATAGGAGAAAGTTCAACGACTATCCCTCACAAGGGGAGTACACGCAAGCGCGTGGAAGTGTGCTGATTGACATTCTAAAAGAAAATCCTTTCAAAAGTCCGCCTATATTTGAAAAACTTTCAGGAGATTTGAAAGGAGCTTTTTCAAGAAGAATTAACTCAAAACACAGAATTGTATATCAGGTCTTTGAAAATGAGCAGACAGTGAAAATTATTAGCCTTTGGACGCATTATGAAAGGATATAAGAAAAATGCTTAACATAAACGAACTAAAATTTAATGCTGATGGATTAATCCCGGCAATCGTGATTGATGACGACAGCGGCGATGTCCTGATGCTTGCGTACATGAACAAAGAGAGCTTGAAAATTTCTCTCGAAAAAAAATTAACGTGCTTTTGGAGCCGTTCACGCAATGAATTATGGCTCAAAGGCGCAACGAGCGGCAACTATCAGCACATTAAAGAAATCAAAGCCGACTGCGACCGCGACACTTTATTAATTTTCGTAAAACCTGACGGCCCGGCCTGTCATTTAGGTAATTATTCATGCTTTGTCGATAATGTCATGGAACGCGAAAAAGAAGCTCACGAAAAGTTCACGCTATGCGGATTAATGGAATTAATTAAAGGCCGCAAAAATGAAAAGGTCGAGGGCTCTTACACGTCATATTTATTTGAAAAGGGATTGGATAAAATCCTCAAAAAAATTGGCGAAGAAAGTTCAGAAGTCATTATCGCGGCAAAGAATGACAGAAAAGAAACGATTTATGAAATTTCCGATTTAATTTATCACATGCTTGTATTAATGGCGGAGATGGACATCGAAATTAAAGACGTAATCAAAGAACTTGGTGCGCGTCATGTAATTGATAAAAAAGTTAAACAGGAGAAAATGACATCATGATTTTATCTGACTTTCACGTTCACACCTGCTACTGCGACGGCAAAGACAAGCCCGAAGATATTGTCCTCGAGGCAATTTCTAGAGGCATGAAAAAAATCGGCTTCTCCGGCCATTCATACGTTGACTTTGATGACTCTATCTCGTGGCCCGTTGCTAATGTTGAAGAATACAAAAACGAAATTAACAGGCTCAAGCAAAAATATAAATCACAAATTAAAATTTTACTTGGCACTGAGTACGATTATTTTTCAGATGTTAATACAGATGAGTATGATTACATAATCGGCTCGGTGCATTATATAACCTGCGGCGGCAAAAAAATTCCAATCGATCATACTATCGAATGTTTTGAGCAGGCAATTAAAGAATGTAACGGCGATGTTTATGAAGTCTGCGAAAAATATTTTGAGATAGTCTCTGATGTTGTTAATAAGACTAACGCGAATATCATCGGGCATTTTGATTTAGTTTCAAAATTTAATGACGGCAGCAGATTTTTTGACGAAGATAACCCGCGATACGTCAAAGCTGCTGAAAAAGCTCTTGATGTTTTATTAAGGACAGGCAGGCCCTTTGAAATTAATACCGGCGCAATGTCAAGAGGCTACAAAAAATTTCCGTACCCGTCAAAAAAAATTTTGGGATATATCGCGGCTCATGACGGAAGCGTAATTCTTTCAAGCGACAGCCACCGCAAAGAAACTTTGATGTACAAATTTGACGAGTGCGAAGAGCTTGCAAATTCGCTCGGATTAAAAATTTTAACGCTATGATTTATTTCATTGGTGCAGGGCCGGGCGACGTTGATTTAATCACCGTCAAGGGCGCAAAAATTTTGAGTGAGGCCGGTATGATTATTTACGCCGGCTCTTTAATTAACTTTGAAATTATAAAAAAATATGCGCGTGATGACTGCGAAATTTTTGACAGCGCGTCAATGACTTTGGAAGAAATTTCTCAAAAATTAATCGAAGGCCACGAAAAAAATTTAACTGTTGCAAGACTTCATTCGGGAGATCCGTCGCTATACGGCGCAATACGCGAACAAATAAAAATTTTGGAGACAAATAAAATTCCATTCGAGATTGTTCCGGGCGTTAGCTCTTTATTTGCTGCTTCAGCCGCTCTGAAAACTGAATACATGATACCCGAAATTTCGCAGACTTTAATAATTTCGCGCATTGAAAGCAGAACTCCCGCGCCCGATGATAATTCTGCAACCGTTTTATTTTTATCGTCAGGAATGATTGACAAAGCCTGCGGAGAATTAATAAAAAAATATTCGCCCGACACTCCTGCGGCATTGGTATATAAAGCGTCTTGGCCTGACGAAAAAATTATTCGCGGAACTTTATCAACACTTCCAAAACTTGTAAAAGAAGCAGGTATTAATAAAACAGCTTTGATTTTAGCCGGAGATTTTTTGGATAAAGATATTAATACAAAATCAAAACTCTACGACAAAAATTTTTCTCATGAATTTAGAAAATAAAATTATAATCGCGGCGTTCACAAAAAACGGGATTAATTTAGCAAAAAAAATTTCAGATTTTCTTGACGCTAAAATTTTTGTGCCTGAAAGATTTTTTTCTGAAGGGCTTGAAAAAATTGATGCGCCGTTGACAGAATGGACCGGGAAAATTTTTTGCAAAGCTCGCGCAATAATTTTTGTATCGGCCTGCGGAATTGCAACACGCGCAATCGCTCCATATATTAAATCAAAACTTCATGACCCTGCTGTAATCGTGATTGATGAAGCAGGAAATTTTGTTATACCGATTTTGTCAGGCCACGTCGGAGGAGCTAACGAACTTGCAAAAAAAATCGCGTCATTTCTTCACGCCGTCCCTGTAATCACAACCGCTACTGACGTAAATAATTTAATTGCCGTCGATGAATGGGCAGTGAAAAATAACTGCGCAATCGAAAATCCAAACGCGATAAAAAAAATCTCAAGCGAAATTTTAGAACATCACAGCATCGGCGTAGCTGTAACTAATGAACTTCAGCGCGTGCCCTTCCCCGTAACTTTATGGCTTAGACCAAAAAATTTAATTTTGGGCGCAGGCTGTAATCGCGGAGTTGATTGTGAAGAATTTGAAAACGCCGCAAAAATTTTTTTAGAAAGTTCCGGCGTGTCAGCGTTGAGCCTCAAAGCTCTAGCCTCTATCGATATAAAATCTAACGAGCCTGCTCTGGTAAACTTTGCAAAAAATCACAATATCCCTTTTGTATTTTTCAAAGCCGAAGAATTAAAAACAGTTCCGGGAATTTTTACAAGCTCCGACAAAGTTTTGAGCGTTACCGGCGTTGATAACATCTGCGAGCGTGCGTGTATGCTTGCCGCTGGTGAGGGCGCGGTGCTGTTAAGAAGCAAATGGATTTACAAAAAAGATATTACCTTCGCGCTGACTCGTGCTAAAAATTAATTAGGAGTTAGGAGGTAGGAAGTAGGAGTTTTTTCATTTTCGTTCAAGTCCTTACTAAATTTTTAATTATTAAACCGCGTCAAAAATTGTTTCGTCCGCTCTTCTTTGGGATTATTAAATAATTCTTGAGGCTCGCCCTGTTCGCAGATTACTCCGCCGTCCATGAAAATTACGTGGCTCGAAACGTCGCGCGCAAATTCCATTTCGTGAGTAACGATTATCATAGTATTTTTTTTATCTGAAAGTTTTTTGATGACCTTTAAGACTTCGCCCGTTAATTCCGGGTCTAACGCGCTCGTCGGCTCGTCAAAACATAAAATATCCGGCTTCAAAATTAATGCACGTGCTATTGCGACTCTCTGCTGCTGTCCGCCTGAAAGCTGATGAGGATAATTATTAATTCTGTCTGAAAGCCCGACTTGATTTAACAGTTCTCGGGCGCGGGAGTTTATATTTTCTTTCTCCGCCTCATAAGTTTTTTTATCTTTTGCCATTAATTTGGGCGCAAGCGTTACATTTTCAAGAGCCGTGTACTGCGGAAATAAATTGAACGACTGAAAAACAAGTCCGAAGTGCAGACGCTTTTGACGTATCTGACGCTCAAGCCGTGTCGAAGGGTCTTTACTGTCAAATAAAATTTCGCCTTTGACCTTTATAATTCCCTCGTCCGGAGTTTCTAAAAAATTTAAGCAGCGCAATAAAGTCGTCTTGCCGCTCCCCGACGAGCCTATAATCGACAGCACTTGACCCTTTTCAAGTGAAAAATTTATTCCCTTGAGGACTTCTGTATTTTCAAAAGTTTTGCATATATTTTTTACTTCTAAAATTGCCATGATAATTTACCTGAAATAATCCATTTTCTTTTCGAGTTTCGTTAATAAAAGCGTAACAATGCCGTTGAAAATTAAATAATATACAGCAGTGAAAAATAACGGCCATATAGCTCCTGAAATTCCGTGCGAGCCCTTCATGAACGCCTGACCGGCCCAAATAATTTCCTGCAGGGCGATAATTCTTGCGAGTGCCGTATCTTTTACGAGAGTTATTATTTCGTTTGAGATAGGCGGAACAATTCTCTTTATCATCTGGAGCAGGGTAACGTGAAAAAATATCTGCCGCTTCGTCATTCCCAAGACAAGCCCGGCTTCCTGCTGACCGATCGGGACGCTTTGAATGCCGCCGCGATAAATTTCTGAAAAATAGCACGCATAATTAATTATAAAAGCTATCGAGGCCGCTAAAAATCTTCCTGACTCGCCGCCGCCCCATATCGGAGTTTTTAAGACGAGGCCGGGAAAATAATAGACGATTAATAATTGAATCATTAACGGAGTTCCGCGAATTATCCAGATTATAAACTGCGCGAAGTAGCTTATGATTTTTATTTTCGAGAGAGTTCCGAACGCTATGACGAGTCCGAGCGGAAGAGCTCCGAGCAAAGTTACCGCGAATAATTTTAACGTTTGAATAAAACCTTCATTTAACGCACCGATTACGATCGGCATCTGTTGAAAAATTAAATCCATTTTTTTTTGCGATTCTATTTTTATTTTTTTCTTCGTGAAAAATTATTGACACTAAAAAATTTTAAGATTTTTGTAATTGTAAATGTAGTTGCAAAAAAATAAGGAGGGGCTAATTTTTTTACCCTCCTAATTTTTCATCAACTTATTATTTTATCAGAGCCGCTTGAATTTTGTAAAGCTCTGCGATTTTTTGAATGCTTCCGTCTTTTTTGCCTGCATCGAAAAATTTATTGAGAGCTTCCGCAAGGTCAGAGCCCTTTCTGAAGCCTACGCCGTACTCTTCGCTGTTGAGGCCGACGGTGTAAGCTAAATTTTCGTAGCCCGTTCCCGGTCCTACCATTGCCGCAGCCATTAACGAGTCGATAATCGCTCCGCCGGAACTTCCTGACGCTACCTCCATTAATGCAGAGGCTTGGTCTTGAACTTCAACGACTTTGAAATTATGAGCTTTTGCCTGTTCATTGCCTGCGCTACCGTGTTCGACAGCGAACGTTAAATCTTTGAGGCTTTCAAGCGTGCTGTACTTTGCAACTTCAGACGACGGGACGACAACTATTTGAGCGTTGTTGCAATAAGGCTTTGAGCATTCCATAGCCGCAAGGACTTCGCTCGTTAATGTCATTCCGTTCCAAACGCAGTCGATATTTTTTCCGTTGAGCTCTAAAATTTTATTGTTCCATTCGATTTCCTGGAACTCAACTTTTACGCCCAGAGAGGCTGCGAAAGCCTTTGCAAGGTCAGCGTCAAAGCCTATCCACTCTCCGTCTTCGTTTTTATAGTCCATCGGCTGAAAATCCGTTATGCCGACGACGAGAACGCCTTTGCCCTTTACGTACTCCAAGTCGCTTTCAGCGTAAGCGCATGAACAAAACGCCATGATTAAGATGAGCACTAATGCGAGAATTTTTTTCATCAGAAAAATTTTCCTCCTCGTATAAAATTTTTTAAGAAAATACTTTAGTGTGATAAAGCGATAAAATTTTATATGAAGTCCCGGAAATTGTAAACCGGCGGAAAGATTTTCACCTGATACAGATTAATAACAGACTGCCTTCGCTCAAAAAAACTTCGGCGTAATCGCCTAAAACCTCGTTGCTTATTCCGTATTGAAAGTCGGGTGTGATCTCCGCGTTTTCTAAATTATATTTAGCACCCTTTATAGAAATTCCCTTCGCGATGCCGGAAATATTAATCAGCGAAAAAAATTTCCAGCCCCGTTTAATTTTTATTTTTTCGTTTGCTCTTATTAATTTTATTTCGGAGTAATCGTCAACTATCAGGGCGTTTTTATTTTTTTCGGCAAGCATTAAAAGCGCGTATATGTTCCCTAAATTATGATCCTGCCGTCCGCCCGTAACGCCGACTAAAATAAAATCATCAAAGCCGCGCTTCATTGCTTCTTTCACTGCAAAAATAGTGTCCGTGTCGTCTTTTATAACGGGCAAGACTATAACGTTGCTCAAGTCTTCGGGCATGTCGTGCGAGTCAAAGTCGCCGATTATTAAATCAGGCTTGGCGCATAAATTTTTTTCGTGTCTTAATCCGCAGTCGCAGTAAATAAAAAAATCTTCGGGGCTGAAATATTTTTTTATGAGTTCATAATTTTTTATTTCAGCTCCGCCGACTATCACGCAGCGATTTTTCAGGCAGGAGTTAGGAGGTAGGAGGTAGGAGGTAATTTTTAGCTCTTTCATTACTAATTTTTCATTCCTAATTCTTTGCTGCCCATGTCCCAGAAGCCCATCTCATAGAGCGAACAGGCACGGAAAATTTCGGCAAGGTGATTTAATTTTTCTTCGCTGTAATCTTTCGCGGCGTTCTCAAGGGCAGATACAAAAATTTTATTCAAGGCGCAGTATTCTTCGCCTGAATAACAGCTCACCCAATGACCGTAAAATTCATCTTTATCAGCGTTTGGATTATTTTTCAGCATATTCTTTGCTATGTCCTCGTAACTCAAAGCGCATGAAAGTATTGCCGCTAAAATTTCCGCTTCGCCCTCCTCATAAGCAACCCTCAGCATATATGAAGTGTAGGAAAGATTTTCAAGTTCTCTTTTTGCGTTTGCTATGTCATCTTCGGATACGCCAAGCCGCCCCATGTAGCCTTTATGAATATCCATTTCGACATTGGCAATAGCTTCAATGACTGAAGCAAATAACTTCATAGTTTCGAGATTTGTTGACTTAGCTGCGCCGATCGCAAAAACTTTTGAATATTCATTGAGATATAAATAATCCTGAATTATATATCTCTTAAATTTGTTTTTATCAAGCGTTCCTGTTTCAATGCCTTTTACGAACGGGTGATTATTATATTCAGGCCATACATCGCTCACTGAAGCCATGAGCCTTTCAATAAGGCCTTGATTTTCTGCAAACTTTCCCGTTAAATTAAACGAGTGAGCCATAGGTCCGCAGCCTTTTCCTAAATCCAACATCGCGCCCAACGCTCCCGAAATATATTCTTTTGCGCGTTCGACGGAAATTTCGAGCGAAAAATTTTTTGCTAAATTCGCGGCAATCGCGCTTGAGAGCGTGCAGCCCGTGCCGTGAGTGTTGCGCGTGTCAATCCTTTTTCCATAAAACCATTTGAAATTATTTTTGCCCGTAAATAATAAATCGTTCGCGTCGTTCACGTCATGACCGCCCTTTAATAAAACAGAGCAGCCGTATTTTTCACTTATTATCTTCGCGGCGTTGGGCATATCGTCTTGATTATCAATTTTAATGCCCGATAGAATTTCAGCTTCGGGAATATTCGGCGTAACAACGAGAGCAAGCGGCAAAAGTTCTTCCGTTAAAGTTGCTACGGCATTTTCATTTATTAATCTCGCTCCGCTCGTCGATACCATGACGGGATCAACGACAATATTTTTAGCTTTGTAAAATTTCAGAGCGTCGGCAATAATTTTTATAAGCTCCGAACTTGAGACCATGCCGATTTTCACAGCGTCCGGAAAAATATCAGTAAATACCGCGTCAAGCTGGGCTTTCAAAAATTCCGGCGATGATTCCAAAATTCCTGTAACGCCCGTAGTATTTTGCGCCGTCAGAGCCGTTACCGCGCTCATTGCATAAACGCCGTTCATCGTCATTGTTTTTATGTCGGCCTGAATACCTGCGCCGCCCGATGAATCGCTTCCTGCGATTGTTAAAGCTGTTTTCATAAATTTATTCTCCTCCAAGTTTTTTGCGGACCTTCTCAATATCTTCCGAAGCAACGCCGATTTTTAACAAATATTTTTCAGCGGCTAAATATAAATTTACGTCGTCAATATTTTTTACGCCAAGCATTGACGCAAGAAAAGAGCGTATCTCATGACTGACAATAAATTCATATTCTTTTGAGCCGGGCATGACGCTGAAATAATTATAAAAAGACAGCATAAAATCTTCAGCAATTTCTTCAGACGACGCACCCGTTACGGCCTCAATCACAGCACAGACAAGACCCGTTCTGTCCTTGCCCAAGTTGCAGTGGATTAAATACGGCGGTTCGTTGTCAGCGATAAATTTTACGGCTCGTGCGAGTTTATTCTGAAAATCTTTAGACATAAATTTTAAGTCAAAATTTAACGCTATTGCTTTTTGCGTGCTGTAGTAAGTCTGCGAAAAATTTTTGTAGCCTGTCATTTTTTTATAATCATCTACGAGATTTACAAAAGTTTTTATTTTTGCCAAGCGCGAAAGGTTATCAGCCGTTAAATGTCTATTGCCCCAGTCGTTTATTGGCGATGACGAACGATACAAAATTCCTCTGCCGATTCCTGTCGTGCTGACCTCGCGGAAATTTGCAAAGCCTTCGTCGCTGAGATTTTTATAGTAGGCTCTGTCCTTGCTGAAACGTTGTTTTAACTCGCGGTAAAGATTTTTTGCCGAAGTTATTCCGCTCTTCTTCTCATTTTTTTCAGCAGAATAAACCGGCGCGGCACTAACGCTAAAAAATAAAAATAAAATTATTAATACGGCAAAAATTTTTTTCATGCTTCAAAAATCCTTTTAACAAAAGTCCGTGTAAAAATCCGCGACTTCAATAATTCTTTCGCGGTCGTTAATATTAGAATCATCTTCAACGCCGAACGTGATAAAGCCTGCAGCCTTCGCCGTCTCAAGAGCGAATAAGCTGTCTTCAAAGACGGCAATGTTATACGGCTCAAGACCGAAAAATTTTGCGCACTCGAGATAAATTTTCGGCTCATGCTTGTTAGTTTCAAGTTCCGAGCATGTGAAAACAGCGTTGAAATATCCTGCGATGCCGTTGCGTTCGAGAGCAGCATTTAATAAAGTTCTGTCGCCCGACGTGGCAATGACCATCGGGATATTTTTTTCAAGCATTGACTGAAGAAAATTTTTTATGCCTGCCTTCAAGCCAACCTCGTCAATATAAAAATCCTGAATAATCCGCACGATGCCTTCCCGGATTTCCGGCAAAGTCTGCTCAAGCGCGTATCTTTCTTTGAGATACACACAGCCCTGCTCAAGACTCAAAGGATAAAGAATTTCGGCTAAATTTCTTTCCGGCTCAACGTCAATGCTCCGCAGGTATCTTCCGCCAAGCTCGTGCCAAATATACATCGAGTCTAAAATTGTCCCGTCAGCGTCAAAAATAATTGCTAATAAATTGTTCAATTTTTATTGCCCCAAGTCTCCAGATAAGTTTCTTAATTCACGCGCTGATTTTTCTATATCGTCAGCGGCGAATATTGCGCTTATTATAGCGACTCCGGCAATACCTGTCCCTGCGAGTTGATTAATATTTTTCGCGTTTATTCCGCCGATAGCGACAACGGGAATTTTTACAGCCTCACAGATTTTTTTCAGTGTCTCGTGAGAAACGTCAGCCGCGTCAAGTTTAGAGTTAGTGTGAAAGACCGCGCCTGCCCCTAAATAATCCGCGCCCTTGCTCTCGGCTAAGACTGCCTGCTCAGGAGTTTGAACGGAAACGCCCAAAATTTTTTCACAGCCTATTAAATTTCTTACGTTCCCGGCTTCCATGTCGTCTTGGCCCACGTGAACTCCGTCAGCGTCAATTTCGTGCGCTAATTCAACATCGTCATTAATGATAAAAGGCACGCTGTATTTTTTGCAGAGCTGTTGAATTTCTAGGGCTTCGGCCTTAAATTCTTCGTGAGTCAAATTTTTTTCGCGCAGTTGAATTAACGTCGCACCGCCCCGAATAGCTTTCTCAACGTCTCCGTATAATTTTCTTCCGTTCAGCCAAGTTCTATCAGTTACGGCGTAAAGAATTAAATCTTTTTTATTTAATCTCATAACTTCCTACCTCCTGCCTCCTAATTCCTACCTGACTTCATATTTCGCGCCCTCGTCAAGAATTTTGCCGCTCATGTTATAAACCGTGTCAATGATTTTGTTTCTGTACGTTGAATTTCCTTCGCCGCTTTGCAAATTTTTGAAAGCAATCTCGCCCGCAAGCCCCATTAAACAAACCGCCGAAGCCGAAGCCTCTAATTTATTTTCGGGATTTGCTGCAATAAACGCCGTCATAATTCCTGAAAGCTGACAGCCCGTGCCCGTAATGCGTCCCATTTCGGGCCGTCCGTTGCGGATCACAAAGCATTTTTCAGCGTCAGCAACTAAATCTACCGCGCCCGTTAAAGCAATTATAGAGCCGGAATTTTTTGCAAAGCCTTTAACAAAATCAATCATGAAAGAAAGATTTTCATCGCTCACCGCGTCGGCCTTGTCAGCGTCAACCCCGTGAGTAGTTCCTGAGCCAAGCACAAGAGTTTTAATCTCTGAAGCATTGCCGCGAATGACATCAAATTTTATTTCTTTCATCAAGTTTACGGCCGTGTCAGTCCGTAATTTGCTCGCGCCTGCTCCGACCGGGTCAAGCAAAAGAAAGTGGCCAAGCTCACGGGCTTTTTTTCCGGCTTTGAACATGCTTTCAATCGTTCGTGAATTAAGGGTGCCGATATTAATATTCAGGCCGTTGCAAATTGCCGTAATCTCTACAGCGTCGTCGGGCTCGTCCGCCATTATCGGGCTCGCTCCGCAGGCCAAAAGGACGTTAGCGACATCGTTGACTGTAACATAATTTGTGATGTTGTGAATTAAAGGTGATTTTTTTCGGACGTTCTCAAGATATTTTCCTAACAAAATAAATTTCCTCCAGACTTCTAAAATTTTTCATGCGGCTGTAAAAATTTAGACTGAAGGCGAAAATATTTTGACTTCCTACGCCGGCATTGCCCGGATCAGGTTATGATGGTCGGAATTTAATTCCCTCTCAGCCTGTTTAACAAGCTCCCATGAATTTTTTTTATTATATTACAAAATTTGAGGCTTCGTGAAAAAATTTCGTGATTCTATTTTTTTAATCGGCTCTGTAAATTTTTGACGGCACTAAAAATTTTAAGACTTCTTGTAGGTGTAAAAGTAGTTGCAAAAAATTTTCTCTCTCAAAAAATTTTTTTTGAATGGATTAAAAATATTTTATCATGAATTTTTCATTACTCGTAAAATTTCGTGTAATATAATTACCTTCAAAAAAATTAAAAACGAATGGAGCTGAAAAAATAATTGCAGAAAATAAAATTTGAAACTGACTATCAGGAAGGCGCACACCCGAAAATTCTTGAGCGTCTCTTTAATACTAATCTCGAACAGACTTCGGGCTACGGCGTTGACGTTCACAACGAACGCGCAAGAGAATTAATCCGCAGGACAATAAATAAACCGTACGCGGAAATTTTTTTTGCTGTCGGCGGAACGCAGTCGAACACAATCGTAATAAAATCTATCTTAGATCCTTGCGAGGGCGTTATCGCTACTTCGTCAGGGCATATTAACGTTCACGAGTCCGGCGCAATCGAGGCAACAGGGCATAAAGTTTTGACTCTTCCTCATCATAACGGCCTGCTTGATGCGGAGGACTTGAAAAAATATCTCGAAGCCTTTTATGCTAATCCGACCTACGAGCACACTGTGCAGCCCGGCATGGTTTACGTTTCTAACTCATCAGAATACGGGACGGTCTATACGAAAAATATTCTAAAAAATATTAAAGCCGTCTGCGAAGAATATAACCTGCCGTTATTCGTTGACGGTGCGAGGCTTGGAACTGCTTTAACTTCTGAAGCGTCTGACATGGACATTAAAGACCTTGCTGATTTATGCGATGTGTTTTATATCGGCGGGACTAAGAACGGCGCGTTATTCGGTGAAGCAATAGTATTCACTGCGCCGGAAAAATTTAAGCTGAAAAATATGAGGACGCTCATAAAACAACAGGGCGGACTCTTGGCAAAAGGACGTTTGCTTGGCCTTCAATTTGAAGTATTATTTGAGAACGGTTTATATTTTGAAAATGCCCGCCACGCGAATAAGCAGGCAATGAAAATTAAAAAGGCTTTCACAGATTCAAAAATTCCATTTTTATTTGAGTCATTTACTAATCAGCAGTTCCCGATTTTGACGGCTGAGCAGAATAAAAAATTAAGCGCGGAATTTGATTACGAATTATGGGAGCCGCTTGAAGATAATAAAATGGCCGTGAGGTTTTGCACAAGCTGGGCAACAAGTGATGAGAACGTCGAAAAATTAATAAATGCAATAAAAAATTTATAAAAAGGAATGACAACATGACTACGAAAATTCGCAACAGAAATCTTGAAAAAAATTATTCGCCCGATAATATTGAGCAGAAGTGGTACGCTAAGTGGCTTGAGAACGGTCTCTTCAATGCTGAAATTAATCCCGAAGCAAAAGCATTTTCAATCGTGATTCCTCCGCCGAACGTAACCGGCTCTCTTCACGTTGGACACGCATTCGATCACACGTTCCAAGATATTATGTGCCGGACAAAGCGCATGGAGGGCTACAGCGTCTTATGGCTGCCCGGTACTGACCACGCAGGCATAGCAACTCAGAACGTTGTCGAAAAAGATTTAGCGAAAAAAGGAATTTCACGCTACGACTTAGGCCGCGAAAAATTTGTTGAAAAAGTTTGGGAATGGAAAAAAGTTTACGGCTCAAGGATTATCGAGCAGATGAAACGCTTGGGCAACTCCTGCGACTGGAGGCGCGAAAGATTTACTCTTGATGAGGGACTTTCCAAAGCAGTCCGCGCTGATTTCGTGAAGTTATACAAAAAAGGCTTAATCTATCGCGGAAAATATATCGTCAACTGGTGCCCGCGATGTGCAACGGCAATTTCTGATTTAGAAGTCGAGTACGAAGAGACGCAGGGAAATTTTTATTACGTCAAATATCCCTTAGTTGAAAAGGATTGCGAAGAAGATTTTATTCTCGTTGCCACGACACGCCCCGAAACTATAATCGGCGACGTTGCTATTGCCGTTCACCCTCGTTCCGAAAAATATAAGCACTTAATCGGAAAGCACGTGAAAGTTCCATTGACCGAGCGCGAAATACCAATTATTGAAGATAACATGGTTGACCCGGAATTTGGAACGGGCTGTGTAAAAATCACTCCTGCCCATGATCCGAATGACTTTTTAGTCGGCTTAAATCATGACTTAGAACAAATACAAGTCATTGATGCTCAGGGCATAATGAACGAGAACGCCGGAAAATATAAAGGCATGACCATTGAGCAGGCGCGTGAAGAGTCAGTGAAAGATTTAGAATCGCTCGGCCTTTTATTAAAGACCGAAAAAATCACTCACTCTGTCGGCCACTGCCAACGCTGCGGAACAACAGTCGAGCCTTATTTGTCCGAGCAATGGTTCGTCAAGACAAAGCCGCTTGCTGAAAGAGGCGTGCAGGCTGTCAAGGACGGGCGCATTAAATGGGTGCCGGAGCAGTGGGAGAAAACTTATTTTAACTGGATGGAAAATATCCGCGACTGGTGCATCTCGCGTCAGTTATGGTGGGGGCACAGGATACCGGCTTGGATTTGCTCCGACTGCGGACACATAACAGTAGCCGAGACAGACCCGACGGAGTGCGAACACTGCCACAGCAAAAATATTGAGCAGGAAAGCGACGTGCTTGACACTTGGTTCAGCTCTGCCCTGTGGCCTTTCTCTACGATGGGCTGGCCCGATGATACGCCGGAATTAAAATATTTCTATCCGACTTCGTTAATGGTAACGGGCTTTGATATTATTTTCTTTTGGGTCGCAAGAATGATTATGATGGGCTTGGAGTTTATGGACGATGTACCCTTCAGGGACGTTTATATTCACTCGTTAATCCGCGACGAACACGGCAAGAAAATGAGCAAGACAAAAGGCAACGTCATTGACCCGTTAGTAATGATTGAGAAATACGGCGCGGACGCTTTGAGAATGACGTTAGCAGCTCTTTCAGTGCAGGGGCGCGACATTCTTTTATCGTCAACGAGAATCGAGACCTACAGATTTTTCATGAACAAGTTGTGGAACGCCTCACGCTTCGCCTTAATGAACCTTGATGACGAAGTTCACGAGATTGATATAAATCAGCTTCACATGCACGACAAATTTATATTAACTCGTACTCAGGAAATGGCCTCTAAAGTCCGTGAGTTAATCGACAGCTACGACATAGGCACGGCGGCGCGGAGCCTCTATGATTTTGTGTGGGGCGATGTGTGCGACTGGTATCTCGAAATGTCAAAGCCTGCGTTAAAAGGCGACGAGGGAGAAGAGAGACGCAAGACCACTGCCGGAGTTCTTGAAGAAGTTTTCAAAACTACGCTGCCTTTGCTGCACCCGTTCATTCCTTTTGTAACTGAAGAGCTATGGTCGGCTTTCGGGTACGGCGATGAATTTATAATGCGCTCAAAGTGGCCGGAAGCAAAGAAGGAATTTATTTTCGAGGGCGTTACTTCGGAGATGAAAATTTTGCAGGACGCTGTTAGAACTTTGAGAAATCTTCGCGCTGAAGCCCACGTAGCTCCGCAGCAGTGGCTTAACAAGGCAGTTATCCGCGTAAGCTCAAACTCGCAGGCCGCAAAAATTTTGAGAGCGTCATTAAATCAAATTTCAAATCTTTGCCGCATCCATGATGTAATTCTCGAAGAGCCTTCGGGCGAATGGAGTTACGGCGCGTCGCTTTCATCAGTAACGGGCGAAGCTGAAATTAAATTACCCGTCGGCGATGTTCTTGACGTTCCCAAAGAAATAACGAGGCTTGAGGGCGAAATAACTTCAATCGAAAAAGAAATTGCGAAGAGTCAGGCGAGGCTCGATAAAGCGGACTTTGTCTCACGCGCTCCGGCTGAAGTTGTCGAGAAGGAACGCGCAAAAGTCTCTGAAGGCCAAGCGCAGATTGAAAGATTGAAAGCAAATTTAGAAAGCCTGAAGCAATAAAAAATTAGGAGGCCTTCACCTCCTAACTCCTGCCTCCTAACTCCCACCTAAAATTTATCCTAAGAAATCTAACAGGCTCGGCTGAATTAATCTCGCGATGACTGCCAAATTTGCCTGATACATATAGTCAGCTATCATTAACTGCGAAATTGCATCGGCGGGGTCAATCTTCATGAGGTTGTCATAATCTTCCGTCATGACTGCATTTTCAGTCGTAAGTCTTTCGGTGTTGTAGTTATAACGCGCCTGTAAAGCTCCGTCCTCAGCCATGACAGCGAGAATATCGTTAATCATGCTATCAATTCTGGGGAGCATTTTATTCTGCAGGTCGTCTCTGTTGCCTGATTTAATAGCCGCGATAACGTCATTAATTGTTCCGAAGGCGTTTTGTCTCGCGGTGTTTGCTCCGCTTCTTATTGTGGCGTTTTGAGTGTGCATTCCGCTTGAATATAAATTATCGCTGTCAACTCCGCGAGGATCGTTTTCGCCGTCATAATATGCTTTGCCCTCAAGGTCATAGCCTCCGCGATAATGCGTCCTGCTCAGAACGTAATCATCTTCGCCCAAAAATTCTTTGTTAGCGTTGTCGAGAAATTTTACTTTGACCGATGAACCGCCGGGCGAATATATTACTATTTCCTTGTCGGCATTGATCGCCGCCCTGATGTCGTAATCCTGCATTTTGTAGTTAATGTAGTCAACAACATCATCAGTCGTTACGTCGTTATCCGTAATAAATTCGCCGATCTTCGTTAAATCTACAGAGTGTGTAATGCCGTTGACGGTGAGATTGACTTGTTCAGCAGGGAATGATTTATTCTCTAAATCCCACGCAAGAGCCATAGCCCCGTCGCCAGTTCCGTCTTCGTTAAGCCTTCCCTGAATACCTGTTGAAATTCCAAGAACGTCCTCAGCGATATGCCCCCTCATGTCAATGACGCTGAGAGCAGAGTCGCCGGACGCAGCAACTGAAATAACAGGATAATCAGCCGTGCCGTTGTAATTAACTGTCAGCCAGCTTCCTGCTTCTGTTTTTAATCTGTTCATGAGAGTTTCAACAGTATCAGTTGAGCTAACGTCAATCTCTACGCTGTTAGACGCACTTGCAAATTTTATAGTGCTGTCTCTGAAATCAGAGCCGTAAATATCAGCAAATGTTTGTGTCGTTGTAATTTTTTTGCTTGTCTGCGCCAGATTTGACGACACAGCAGAGCCGTTTCTAGCTGCGCCGGAATTGACATCGCCGATAAAATTATCCGTAACATTCGCAAGGAAAGAAATTTCAACAGAATAACCGCGAGGCGAGTAAATCATCAGTTCGCTATCAGAGTTAATTTCTGCTCTAACGTCATAGTCCTGCATACGAGAGTTAATAAATTCTACGACATCATTAGCTTTTATTGTGTCGTCGTTTGTAACGTCGCGAATGGTCGTTAAATCTAGCGTGTGAGTATAGCCTGCAACAGTAATATTCAGAGCGTCGGCAGGAAAATCAATAGAGCCGCCGTCGTCATATGCTTGGTCATTGACATCCCATTCAAAGTCCATGATGCCGATGCCGTTGCCGTTATAATTCAATCTGCTCTGAATGCCGGTTGAAAGTCCGAGCGCGTCTTCGGCGATATGTCCTTTAACATCTAAAACATTTACAGCCGAGCCGTCTTTTGATGAAATTGCAATTAAAGGATAGTCGCCGGTGTTGCGCGTTGCAGCCTGTCCCATGTGAGCGTCATAATAGTTCACGTAGAGCCAGTCGCCTGCCTGCACTCTTAATCTATCCATGACATCTTTCACCGTATCGTTGGCGTTTACGTCAATTTCAACGCTGTGAGCTAAATTTGAAAAGCGTATAGTGCCTTCCCTAAAGTCCAAATTATCAGGGTTTGCTTCAACATCGCCGTATTTATCCGGGTCGCTGTTATATGCTTCAGCAAATGTCGCATTGTCAAGCATTTTTATGTGGGTCTGCTGTAAATTTGAAGAAACACCGCCGTGAATGCCCAACTGAGCGGCAAGACCGCCGGAATAATCGTCCCATTCAGGATCGTCAAAAGGCATGTCAACAACTGTGAAAGCCTCGCCGGATAAAAAATACATGGAACATGAGCCTTCTATATCCTGCCCCGTGCTGTCAAGGTGCTGGGCAAATCCCATAATATTATGGCCTTCGATTTCATTTACTTGGTCAACAATTTCATGCATTAATAAAGCTCTATCAACAAAACCTGTCGCGCTGTCAACTACATCGGCGCGTTTTATATTAACATCGTAATACATTCCGCAGTTCATTTGTACGCGCATCGGCACGCCGACGTTATCATCAACGCACGGGGCGGACGGGAAATTAACGCATTTCATGCCAGTTCCCGAAGAATCTCCGTAAGCGTCAGTTCTTAAAGCCGTCGATACGCCTAATTTATCAGCATAGTTATATTCGTTCATATCCAAAAATATAACCTGCTCGCCGTTATAGCCGCGCATTACAATTCGTTTTGTCTCTTCTTCGTAGTCGTCGGAATGATTTTCAAGAGTCGATTCTGTTACGTCATGCCCGCCGGGCTCCACTGTAACCTCAAGCCAGCCTGCACCGGCGTTTTTTAACCGTTCAGCCAGTTGATCGATCGTGTATTCGCCGGAATTTAATTTTATATCAACGCTCCGGCCTCCGCTTATTACGCGCCAATGTAATTGTGTTCCGTCCACAACGGTTAATTTTTCGTTAGGAGCAAACTCTCGGCTCTTTGTCGCCGTTTCCATTCCAAGATAGTCAAAAATATCTATGTGGCTTTGATCTGTATTTCTGACTGTAGATTTTACAATTACGGAACTCCTAGCAACTTCTCCGCTCTCGTCTAAAAATTCACCAAACATTCTTAACGCTCCGCCCTCAGCCGCAACAACAAGCGAAGGATAGTGCAAAGCTTCTTCAGCCTCATTAATTGCAAGTTTATCGGAAGGAATATCGCCGATTCGTTCTGCTAAAATTTCGATGCTGTTGCCGTCCGCTGAATGACGTGCATAAATTCCCTCAATGGCATTTATTTTTCCTGCGAGGGTTTCGGGCGTGTCATCTTCTGTTATCTCAATCGTTACAGGCGTAACTTCACCGTCAAGGGTGGATATTGTAATAGTTGAGCCTTCATCGTTCCAGCCCTCGCAATCCTTACTGCTTAGATCGAGACTCTTTATAGTCGCGGGCATTGGCATATAATCCGTGTCGGGCCAGCCTGTTATGCCGACTTTTTCGCCGGTATTGGATTTTATGATGAGCTGCTGCGTTCCGCTGTCATAATCTCTCTCGATATAAGCATTGACAAGCATATCCGCGCCTTGTTCCTCAAGTGAGTTGTTAATAATCGTTGCTAAATCCTCAAGACTTATTCCAGAAAGTTCGTTAGGGTCTCTGAAACCGTTTGCGTCAGAAAAATTCAAGCTCTGTATATTTTCCTCGTCAATATATTCATCAGTATGTTTGTTAGTTTTGCTGATGTCGTTATCGCTCCAGTCCTCCGGGATAAAAACTGAAAGCGTGCGGTTCCCGACAGTAATCTGAACTTTTTCTTCGCGCCCTGTCCATTTCCAATCTAAAGGCACATGGTGAGAGCATATGAAATAAGTGTCTTCATTTTCCGGGACAATGTCGCTCCCTGCAAAAGAAATATCACCCAATAAATTTTCGCTTAATACATATTTAATTCTTTCATCGGAGCCTTGATATTCTATACTTCCGTCAGATTTTTCAACAAACGGCACCGTTCCTGTTTTTGTTCCTCCGAAAAGATATTGTCCGGCGACTTTTGTATTAAGATTATCGAGCATGATTTTTTTATTGGCTTCTATTTGTGCTGTAATATCTTTTAACTGGCTTGAGTCCAGCGCAGCGTCTCCGGCCTCTATAATCAAATTTCTTATCGTTTTTGCTGCGTCAAGAACATTCTGCAGTGCGCTGTTTGCATGTTTCAGCATAGTCAAAGCGTCTCTGGTGTTTTCTTGATACTGGGTATTCGCATTGATAGCCGACTGGACTGTCTGAGAACGCGATATCGCCGCAGGATTATCAGATAATTTCGTATATTTATTTCCGGAAGCTATCTGCTGTTGCAAGTCTTGAATATTTCTTTGTGCCGACTGTAAAGAGTTCATCATGCTTCCGTACATTGTTGCTGTTGTAAGACGGCTGTACATTATTTATATACTCTCCTTAAAAAAATTAAATTGCTTTCTGTGCGTAACTCCTTGAAAAAAAATTCCCTCCCGTTAAAATCTCCAGGAGGGGTTTCATTCAACGGTTTACATTATTTATCGGCCTACTAAGCCCATGCCGTTAATTATTGTGTTCAACATTTCGTCCATAGTTGTTATGTAGCGCGACATTGCACCGAATGCGCGGTTTAATATGACCATGTCCATTAATTCTTCATCGAGATTAACTCCGCTGACGGCCTGACGCTGGCTGTCAATTTGCTCGCTGACCGTTGCCTGCGTCGTGTACATGAGTTTTGCGTGCCCTGCCTCTGTACCTATTTGAGCGAGCATAGCATCATAAATTCCGCTGATTGTCATAGTGCCGTGTTCAAGAATTTTATTAAAATTTAAGTCATTCATTCTCGAAGCGTTAGTGCCGTCGCCTGAACCGCCGCTCACGCCTTTAAGCGCAAGACCGTTTTCATCTTTCAAGCCCATAGCTGCGCCGATTAATGAGGGATCATCGACAACTTTGTCATTAACTTTTAACTTTTCAGAAGCTCCCGACTGAGAGCCTAGCGCATTAAAAAACGCAACGCCTGTCGAAGTTATATCGCTTGCAACGCCGTAGCCGGAATACTGCAAAGCATTTATATGCTTCACAAGCCCGTATGCAAGCTCATCAAGTTCTGATTTTAAGTTCGGTATCATTTCGTCGCGAGCTTCCTCAAGTGCCTTAATTGACCCCTCTTGAATATGATGCCTGACCGTTATTACCGTGCTGCCGGCACCTTTCAAATTAAGCCACATTCCTTCGCTGACTTCGCTAAGTTCCGAAGCACTGTAGCGGCTTCGTGTATCGCCAGTAAGCGCGGGGATTCTTCTAGCCATGTTAAATTTATTATCAGACGAGAGATAACGAACGCCGTTTAAGCTGAATGAAGCGTCCTCTGCGATCCCTGTGTCGGGAATGTAAGCAATTTCTCTGAAACTTACAAGATTTTCGTCATCGTCGTTTTTAAGTTCAGAAATTATCTGCTGATTTCTTGTAAGTCCAAGACGGCGCAAGACCTGCATATTTCCGTCCTCAGAGCCCATTAAAGTAATGCGCTGTGCCTCTCCGGCAACGTTTGCTGAAATTTCTAAATAGCCTTTGTCAACTGAAGCATGTACCCATTGTTCAGGCTCTGTAAGGCCAAATTCAGCCTGATATTTTTCGTTGATTTTATTTCTGATTGTTACTAAGCTGTCAGAGCTTTCAACGTCAATCGTAATGACGGGATTTTTATTTACAATTCCTAAGCGTTCGGCTAAATTACCCTCGACATCTGAAATTGAAATTAAATGATTGTCCTTGCTCTCAACGTAAAACTGCGTCAAAGCTCCCGTTGATGATTTTCCGGTCGTTACGTTCAGACCGATTAACGCAGGATTGTCCGCTCTGTCGGCGTTTGAAAAAGTTTTCATCATAAAGTCCGTTAAATCTTTTACCGTGAGGGTTTCTCCTGCGGCCGCGCTCATTCCTAAGTCAGAGCTTAAAACCCATTTCCCCGTTGAGCTGTTCCAAGTTGCCGTAAAGTCAACCTGATCTCCTGCAACTCCCACTCTGAAAGTATGCTTCTCGCCTGCCGTGCCTTTCGCAAGAATATCGCCCTCAGCAAGATTTTTCGCTTTGTTCTCTCTAAAAACTTCGGACGTTACGCGAGTTCCCTGCGTGCCTACCTGTATTCTAAACGAGCCTGAAATATTCAGCGCGTCCGTTATTTCAGCAGGCTCCGCCCTCATTGTTACGCCCGGCAATTCGCGCTTGATCTTCGTCAATACGCCCAACATGCCCGTATAGTCAGTAATTTCTAAGGAATTTTCAGCAGTCGATGTAAAAACAAGAGAGTTATTGCTTATATTAGCCTCAAGCGCAACATCGCCGTCCGAAGCTGCGTCATTAATGAAGTTTTGTAATTCTTCAAGCGTCAAATTTTCGCCGTTGGTGTGATGATAAATTATATTGCCCTTTGAGTCTGTATCGTAATAAATCGGTTCTCCGTTAAGTTCAGCCCGTAACGTCCAGCCATTGACGCGGTTATTATCATTATTGATGTATTCAGCTCTGTCAATTTTTATTGTCAATACTGACGGAACATCGTTCTCATCAAGAACTCTGAACGATAATTTATATGGTATATCGGCTGATGAAGAATCTAAAACAAAATTCCCTTCAGTCGAGACTGTTGTGCCCGACGATACAAGGCCCAGCGTTTCAAGCATAGAAGCATCGCTGCTGCTCGTAATCGTGATAGTTTCTCCGTTGTTGCTGTCCGCGCTGATTGTCAGATAGCCTCTGTCCGTCGAAGCAGTGAAATCAGACTTTTTAAGCACAGTATTAGACGCGGCCTGATTGTTGATTTTATCCCTAATTGTCGCAAGAGTATCCGTGCTGGCAACAGTAATTGAAATTGTCTGGTCTCCATACTGAATATCAAAACTGCCGGATAAATTTAATGCTGTTTTTTCCGGGTCCTTGACTTTTGCTACGTCTCCTAAAATTCCGTCTGTGTCAGTTAATGCAATCGAAGAATTTACGCTAAGCGGACTGTTTAACTTGAACTTCATCAAATTATTTTCAGTGTCAGCCGTCGCCGTAAAGTTTGCGCCGTTGCTGTTGATAAAGTTAGCTAAATCTTCTATTGTTAAATTTTCTTCTCCTACCAATGTTGACGTGGTGCCGTCGCTAAGCTGCCAGTATTTTTTTTCTGTCAGAGTTCCAAGCAAATTGCTTGGGTCGCTTATAGAAATCATTGAGGTTGACGCATCTATCGGACTGTCAGTTACTTTGAAGGTCATTGTATTTGAAGAAGTATCGACTGTCGCTGAAAAACCTGCGTTTAATCCGTTCAGAAAACTTGCAAGCGAGCTTATATCTAAATTTGTAGAATTAACTGTCGTCGTGTTTGTGCCGTCAGTTAATTCCCAGCCGTTGGCCACTCTTTGTATCGTGATTGTAGACGTGCCGCTATTCGTTGTGAAAGTGAGCGTGTACGGCCCGTCACCTGAATACCTGTCGAGGATATTTGAGTTGTCAATGCCCGTTACAGTGTTCTTTATTCTTGCGGTCTGAATTTCAACAGGTTGTGTTTTTGTAATACCTATATTAAGAGGAGGTAAAGCTGTGCCGTTGCTGTCCGTAATTGCAAAAGAAAGCGAATGAGGCCCGGTATCATCTTTATCAAGAATAATTCCGTCCCCCAATTTTGATGTCTGAAGCTCAACAGGGGGCAAAAGTCCGACGTTAGCTCCGCCGACAGTGATTTTTGTATCAAATTCAGATGTTACTGCGGCTGTAACTTCCAAGCAGTGAGCATTGCCGCCGCCTGCGGTCCATTCCACGCCGTTAGCGACTCTGTCAACCGTTAATTGATACGTTCCTTCCGGGCCTGCTGCTAGAGCCTCAGCTACGTTTATATCGTCAACTATATCAAATTCATTTTCAGCGACTTGGACATCGTAATAAACCTGATTGTCCCACATGAAAGCATGTGCTTTCAGCTCTCTGACGTGAACACCCTGCACAAGCACGCGGCCGTTTACGGACAGGAAAAATTCGCCCTTAACTCCGTCTCTCTCAAGAGGCTCATTGTATTCAATGTCCATCATCTTAGAGAGCTTATCCAAAATTAAATCTCTTTTATCATATAAATCGTTAGCGTTTTGGTCTAAGGCTTCAGCTTTAGTAATTTCTTTGTTCAGAGCAGCTAAATCATACAGCATCTGGTTAGCTTCGGCGACGGACTGTTGAACCTGCATATTTATGGATTCGTTATAAGTATTAAAATTATAAATTAAATTAGATAACATTCCGCCGATCGAGTTAGCTGACTCGACAAGAGCTGTCCTTGCGCTTGTATCTTCAGGGGATTTCTGCAGCGTCTGCATATTAGTAAAAAATGTATCCATAGCAGAACGTAAGCCCGTAGACTGTGGCTCTGCTATATAATTCTGAATAGAGTCATATAAATCGTTAATCTTTTCCCAATATCCTAAAGTCGCTTGATTATCTCTAAATTGAAAATCCAAGAACTCATCGCGGATACGCTCAATAGTGCTTGCATACATGCCCTGACCGAGCTGTCCGACGTGTGCAATATCTTCGGGCGTAACAGTCGAAAAAATTACACGCTGACGGGAATATCCCTCAGTGTTCATGTTGGATATGTTGTGCCCGACGGTTTGCATTCCCAGCCTAAAGGCATTTAACGCGGATTTCCCCATTTCGAGACCGCCGAAAGTGCTGCTCATTTTTATTTACCCCCTGAAATCAGCCGAACCAGACTGCGAAATAGTATCCCCGTTAAGTCTGCGCCATTCCGAAAGCAGCATTGAAGTATATTTTTCGTTCTGGTCTATAAGGCCGTTTAATATCATTATTTCTGACTTTAATAAAAAAACGGACTGCGACAGCCTATCAGCAGCCCTGTTAAATTCATCGCGCTCATCATCTTGCATAACTGACGCAAGCGAACTGGCTCTTGGCTCACACGAAAACTTAGCGGCTAATTTTTTTGCTAAATCGTCGCGTATATTTTCGTGGGTCTGGACTTCAAAAGAAATATCCCTAGACTCGTCCATCAGGGAATTTATCGCTTCGGTATCGCGTTCAGCCATAGCATCACGCTGTTCGCGCATTACGTCAATCAAATCATCTATACAGTCGGCCTCGTCAAGAACCGCGCTGATTAATTTCTCGACTTCAGCTCGCATTTTTTAATTTATTCCTACTCTGCCGCAACGTCTAACATTCCGGCCATTATCAAAGCACCAGCCAGCTTATCCAGCGGGGGATTGTATTTTCCCGATTCAACCTGCGCCTTAAAATTTGCCACAACATCTTCACGAACATCGGGAATATTTTTTATCTCGGCGTTGACTTTCGCAAGCAAAGTCCCGAATGAGCTGAAATTCGCGTTGTCCGACTCAGCCGCTGAGTTTCCGTTGTATGACACATTTCGCCTTGATTTTTTACCGTTCAGGGCATCGAGGTTATACTGCCCTGATATTCTGCCAATCATTTTTACGCTCCTCCTTCTGATAAAGATTTTTACAAAGTCTTTTTGCTGACTTTCTCGTTTTATATTCAATATCGGAACGAAGTTGAGAGACTTTAATTTTTTCGCGGCTTATCGTTCAAACATATCGGGATATAGTGGGATCCACGCTCTTGACTGAATTAACCCGGCATCTAAGAACATTGCAAGCATTGAGCGTCCCGGATAACCTGACGAAGATAATTCCTGAGGCAGAGGAATTTGAATTTGTAAATGCGTCATCTTTACCGGCAGGCTTATCGTATTCGCCATTGAATATATCGTTCTGCCTCCTGTGAACGCGCTTGCACGTTTTAGCGACAGCGAAGGCACATCACGCGCATATATATCAAGTTCAAGGCCGTTCAGCACGCAGAATTTTAAGAGCATCAATAAATCATCTATCCTCATTGGTATTGAAGCGTCAACGATTATATTTGTCAGTGTGTCCTTGTGGAGGAGCCAGAAAGAAGATAAGACTGAATTAATATCAAGTCCTGAGGTAACCTGCGCCGGTCTGACGTTTAGCGGAAAAGCCTGACCGCGCGGCATCGGCCCGTGAATTAGAAGAGCATCAAAATTTTTCGGTTTCTGCCATATTACATTACAGCGCATATTTCGCTCGTTCCAAACTGATTGAGCTATAATTCTTGTGTTATGTGAATAATTCACGAACGGCGTTATTAACGTAGCATCAAGTATAAAGCTCTCGTTGTTTTCTGTATTAGTTGCCATGACGGGGTTATAAATGCTTAAAAAGCCCGGCACGTCTTCGCGTGAAGGAATCATAACGGCCTTAAAAATTCTTGATGCCCCGATGTCCATCCAGTTTATGTCGCCATAAGCAGAATGAAAGAATGACCATATATTTTTCAAACCTGAATATAACGGCCCTGAATGTCTGTTCGCATATGTGCGCGTGCCGAAGTCTATCGTGAAGTCAAAAATATCTCCGTCTTCCGTCAAGACAAATAAATTTCCAAACGAAGTCCAGATTAAATCTCGCGGCTTTGATATTCCTCGAATGTCAAAATATTCATGGCTTACAGCATTTAATAAATAAATTCTGTCGTTTGCCCTGTCGGCAATGGCAAGCCAATCCGCGTAGCCCTCAACAGCAACGGGCTCGAATAATAAATCTCCGACTCCAAGCGGCGGCTCCCATGTCCTTACACTTAGCCCCGAAGGCGTAATTACATAAAAAGCTATATTTCTGTCGGCAGGGTCCGCGACGGCAAAAAAATTTTCTGCAAGAATTTCAGCGTCAGCCACGACCATAGACGGCAAAGTCGCAATATATTCTGAATAATCGGCCGAAGTTAATTTTGCGTCAGCGTCAGCGTCAAGATTTTTGAGCAAGTATAAATCTCCGTTGCTGGTAAAAACTCTGAAAGTTCCGTCTCCAAGCGGCAAAGCTATCACCGGCGAAGGAACATCGATCTCGCGTATTGAGCCTCCGATGCCGAAAGATCCTGCTACTAAATTTTTAGAAGGGTTACGGACATATAATTTATCTCCAAATGTGTCTGGTATGCTGACTATTTCGCCAAGCGTGCTGATTTTTCCAAGCCCCTTTATGCTAAACGGACGTGTATATCCCGTATCCCATTCAGTCTGTACTGTGGTCTCTGCCGAACGCCAGCTGACGGGGAGAGGCACGGTGTCTAATACAGCTCTCAAAACTCTGTCCTGTTCTTCAAAATAATTTCTTATGCGCGGTGCGGAGTCGTCCATCGGTCTGACTTCGAGATAACTTTTAATGGCTGACATTGCGCCTTCGGTGTCGCCCATGCGGCTGAGATTTAACGAGCTCAGCAAATAATAATCTACCATGTAGGTATTTTCGTTTATAGCGTGATCGAGATACAGTTGAGCCTCTCTGTAATCGCGGCGCATAAAATGAACATAGGCGTTATTAAAAAATCTTTCTGCTTCGTCAAGGTTTGCTCGCGGAATTTCAGCGGCATTTATTTCTGTTAGGAGTAATGGGTCAGGCGTTAAGAATGAAAAAATAAAAAATATGAAAAGCAATAAATATTTTCTCATGAAGATTTTTTCTCCTTTTATGAAATTTTTTTTAATGTTTATTAAATTCCCGGCTTGGCCTCATTTTCTTTTGAAACGTCCTTTGGTGCGGCCTCGTCAGATACGAGTTTTCCGTCTCGAAATCTTAAAACCCTTTCGCTCCACGTGGCTATATCCGGCTCGTGAGTTACTAAAATGATCGTAGTGCCCTCGTTGTGAAGGGCTGTAAAAATCTGCATAATTTCGACACTGGTTTTTGTGTCTAATGCGCCGGTCGGTTCATCGGCCATCAAAATCGGAGCTTTGCCTACAATGGCGCGGGCTATTGCAACTCTCTGCTGCTGTCCTCCGCTCATTTGAACGGGCCTTTTATGAATTTGACTGGCAAGCCCGACGCTTTCAAGAGCCTCTTCGGCCATTTTTTTTCGTTTTGACGAAGGCACTCCGCGATACATTAAGGGCATCTCAACATTTTCGAGAGCGTCAGCCTTTTGTAAAAGATTATATCCCTGAAAGACAAAGCCTATTTCATGATTGCGAATGTCAGCGAGCTTGGCCTTGCTCTGTCCCTTTATGCTCAAGCCGTCAAGAATATATTTTCCAGAAGTCAAAACGTCAAGGCAGCCTAAAATATTCATCATCGTGGACTTGCCCGAACCTGACGGCCCCATTATGCAGACAAATTCGCCTTTATTAATCGAGCATGTAACATCATCAAGGGCACGGAGTTCCACATCGCCGGTCTTATAAATTTTAACGAGGTTTTCAACTTCAATTATTGCCATAATTATTAACTCCTAACTCTTCCGGTAAATGCCCCATAGCTTGATCTAAATTAGTTCGTGCAATTTGAGCATCATAGAGAGCCTGATAAAAAGTATAGCGTGAACTTGCAAGAGTTGATACCGCGTCGCTGACTTCGAGGGGGTCGCCGACACCAACTTCGTAACGGCCGCGTGCAAGCGTTAAATTTTCTTCGGCGTATTGAACGCTAAGCTCTGAAGATTTTGCGCGCTCTATTGCATTCGTAAGAGTCAGAGCCGCGCTTCTCAAGTCATGAGCGATTGTCTGGCGCAGGCTTTCTTCATCGGCCAAGTCCTGATCTAACTGCGCCCGGGCTGCTTCGATCTTTGCCGCAGTCAAACCGCCGTCCTCAACAGGAACATTAACACTTACTCCGACAGTATAGTCCGTCGTCGTCGGGGAGCCTTCGCTCTTGCCCCAGTCAGTGCCGATTGAGCCTGTGATTGTCGGAGAATTTCCGCGAGCCGCAGCTTTTATTTCAAGTTCGCGCTGTTTCAAGGTGTGAAGAATTTTTCTATAGTCCGCTCTGTCATTCATGGCTGTCTCTAAAATTTTTGAGATCTCTCCGGCGGATTTCGGCAGGAGCAGACTTGTCGAGAGCATTAAATCTAAAATTTCATAATCGCTCACGCCCATAGCGACTTTCAAACTTTCCTGCGACGTTAAAATATCGTTCTCGGCTTTCAATAAAGATACACGGGCCGTCGCGGCATCGGCTTCAGCCTTCGTAACGTTAATAAAAGGACTGTTGCCGACCTCGTAAAGTCCTTTAGCCGTGATTAAATGTTCCTCAAGATTTTTTAATTTTTCGCGTTCAACGTCGCGGTTAAGAATTTTTAATACTAAATCGTAATATGCTTTTTTTGCTTCGGCGGCGACGTTTATTTGAGTTTGTCTTTCGCTCTCAAGAACACCGCTGAGGCTTTCCATATTTATCTCGCGGTTTAATCTGTTCACGCCGGTATCGTAGAGAGTTTTTGTCGCGTTTATTCCGAACATCTGAGACGCTGAGCGGCTGTCCCAAGTTTTATAATCTCCGGCAAAATTTGTCCGGCTCGTCAAATTAACTTTAACCCTGTTTGAAGATTTCGTCTGCTCAAGAGCAGCACGGGAGGCACGGACCGCGCCCTTTGATTTTTTCAATGACGGGTGATTTGTCAGCGCGATATTCAGGCATTCTTCGAGTGAGAGCCCGGGAACATCGCTGCTTGTAATTTTTTCGGCAGCAAACGAAGACGACGAGCAAAATATTATTAACACAATTATAAAAATTTTTTTCATTTCTAACTCCTAACTGCTATTCTGCTCTCAGCGCGACAATGGGATCAAGATTTGAGGCTTTCCACGCGGGCCAGAAGCCAAAGAAAACTCCCACAGCCGCTGAAAATCCTACGGCTATAAAAACAGAGTTCATTGAGACGATCGCATTAAAGGCCAAGAATGATGACGCTGCCGAAGAAATTACAAATCCTATAATTATTCCGATTATGCCGCCTAAAATTGATAATACTACGGCTTCGGTTAGAAACTGCATACGGACGCTGGAGGGCCTTGCGCCAATAGCCATTCTTATTCCGATTTCGCGTGTGCGTTCGCTGACTGACACTAACATAATATTCATAATTCCTATGCCGCCGACTATCAAAGATATTGACGCTATTGAGCCTAAAAGAAGGCTCATTATGTTGGCCATGCTTGCGGCATTCTCTAAGGACTGCGTTAAATCTCTTATCTGAAAATCATTTTCAACGCCTTCAGTTAATTTATGACGCTGGCGAAGTATTGAAGTAACTTCTTCTTTTGCCGTGTCGAGCAGCTCGCGCGATTTTGCCTGAACATTTACCCGTCTGACCGTGTCAACACGAGTCCCCATTCTAAATAAACGTCTTTGAGCCGTCGTTATCGGGACTAAAACAAAATCGTCCTGATCTTCGCCGAAGGAACTCGCTCCTTTAGCTTTCATTACGCCGCAGACTCGAAAAGGAATATTTCTGATTCTTATCGTGCTGTCTACGGGGTCGGTGTAGCCGAAGAGTTCTTTTGCTACGGTCGCGCCGATAACACAGACCTTTGCGCCGCTTCGGACTTCAGAATCGGAAAAGAAAACGCCCGTGCCGATCTCCCACATTCTGACGGGCAAAATATCCGGGGTGCAGCCGGTTATGCTTGTGCTCCAGTTATTGTTCCCGTAAATAACTTGGGCCGAGCCGTTGACTTCCGGTGCTGTTCTTAAAACTGAAAAGCCCTCGCCGGCGATCGCCGTAGAGTCTGCAAGGGTTAAATTCATTCCGCTTCCTGCCGCTCCCCTTGCTCCTGTCGTGTTCGGCGGTGCGGGCATGACTATAATTAAATTAGAGCCGAAGCTATCCATGAGCCCCTGCATCTGACTTGAGGCCCCGTTGCCTATGGCTACAAGAGTGATAACAGCTCCGACACCGATTATTATTCCCAGCATTGTAAGAATAGAGCGCGTTCTGTTTGCAAACAATGAGCGTATTGCTGTCCTAAAAATTTCAAACATGTTAAAAAATCTCACTTCCCGAAAAAAAATTCCGTGTAAATAATTTAGAATTTTATCTTAATTTTTTGGGGAAAAAATGAATTTTATTGCGGTATTCTGAAAAGCCGCGATTAGAATTTGAGGAGTTAGTTATAAAAATTTTATTCTTCTGTTTCGTTGATTGTTACGTTAGCAGGTGAAATTCTTGTTACTTTGAAAGCATCGCCGGAAATAATTTCTGCTCGCACCGGAAGAGTTACGGGAGCCATAAAAATATTCGTCATGTCAACGTATGCTTTCACTATGACTTCGCCTTCAGGGAAATTTGCAATTAATGACGGCTTGCCCTCTATAGTTACGGAAACGGTTTTAGGGTTGCACTCCCATTCTTCCGGAGGAGTTGAAAGTTCTCTAAGTTCGATGGGAATATTTGAGAGCATTTTTTCAGCGCGTATCTCGCTTAACTGCAAACTAACGCGCACTGAAGGAGTGCTTACGATCGAAACGCCCGGAATCTCCGGCTGCTTCAAAGGAGCGACAATAATTTTATCCGCCGCCATTAAAGACACATCTATAACTTCAGTGTCAACGGCTTCAATTTTTTCAAGGTCTTCCGCACTTCCTTCAACTTGAATTTCTGACGGGTCTGTAGTAATTGCGCGGACCTCGTAATCACTGTCAAGTTTACCTGTCAGCCTGACATTAACAGGCACTCTCTTACGGGGGAGGCCGCGAACTAAAGTACCGTGAAATCTGACCTGCGCCGGCTCGACGTTGACAGTGCCCTCAAAGGCTTCCGACTGCGCAAATTTTACAGCCATTAAATGTTCTCCGCCCTCCTGCAATTCTTCTATGGTGGGCATTATACGGACGGCTCCGACTTTCACAACGTCATCTTCCGCGCCTTTTATGCCGACTTCTTTGGGAATTATTTCGACGCCTTCAATATAATGACCCTCAGGAATATTCTGCGGCAGAACCGTCTCGACAGCCATCAAGCGCGTAACCTGCCGGACTAGATCTAAAGTTACCTGCGAAGGCGAACATGAAACAAGATTTATATTATTCGGCATATCTACGTTAAGATTAACGGTATATTTTTTGCCAGGTGCTAAATTTCTTGCGTCAACGTATGCGGAAATCGAATTATAATCGAGCCTCATCATGGCTTGTTCCGTGCCTCGTATTTCAACGTCAGCTTCAGTGCGCCGGCCTCTTAAAATTGCTTGAGCGTCAAGCCCTCTGTATTCAATCGGGCATGTAAATTTCCTCGTGATGTATTCGCTCTCTTCAATGCCTGTTACGTAAACCCACATAGAAACGGCCATAGCTATTGAGATAAGCCACAAAGCCCACGACGAAGATAAAGTTTTATCAATGTCAAAATTTTTCAGTATCAATTTACAAGATCGCCCCCTGATCCCATTTCCGGCCTTTGATTGTTAGTATCTGTCCAGAATATTTTTTTAAGCTCATGCAAACGTCCCTTCCAGCCTTTTATAACCTGCTCGCCCACAAAATAGTGCATTAATAATCTTTCGACTTGGAAGTCTTTTATATTTTTATCTAGTCTTCCCGAAGCCGCTAAAGAAATTTCTCCGCGCTCCTCCGAAACTATAAAGACTAAAGCGTCAGAGACCTGAGTAACTCCAAGCCCGGCCCTGTGTCTTGTTCCGTACCAGCGTGAAATTTCAGGAGCATCGGCAAGAGGCAGATAACACCCTGCGGCGATTATTTTATATTTATCTAAAACTATCGCGCCGTCGTGAAGAGGATTATTGACCCAGAAGATTGACTCGATTAATTCTGCGGTTATATTAGCGTTTAAGTGTATGGCCGTTTCCGTATATTTCGTGAGCAAGTCTTCTCTTTGAAGGACTATTAACGCTCCTATTTTATGAGCCTTGAGGTATTGAAGAGCTCCGGCAATCTGATTAACTCTTACTTCGGCCTCGTCCGCAGACATCGGACGATTATAAAAATGACCGCGCCCAAGCTCGACTAACATTTTTCTGACCTCAGGCTGAAAGACAATCGGAACGGCAAAACTTAAAGCCAGCAAAGAACTTCCTAGAAACCAGCTTAGAAGGCGCAGTCTTAAAAACGAGGCAAGCAATGACAGCAGCAAGACGAAGAAAACTCCCTTCACTAATTGAATTGCCTGCGTGCCGACTAACAAAACTAAAATTCTATAAATTATTAACGAGACAATCGCAATGTCTATTAAACTTCGTATATTTGCCCACATATTTTTTTCAGGTAGGAGTTAGGAGGCAGGAGTTAGGAGGCTTTACTTCCTACCTCCTACTTCCTGCCTCTTCACCTCTTATTAAACTACGAGCCTTACGACTCCGCGATAGACAAGTCCGCGAGTTCCGTCGATCGAAACAACGTCATCGTCCATTAAAGTTGAGAAAGCGTCCGCAACTCCGACAATGCACGGCAGATTGTAATCCATTGCGAGCGCGTTGCCTTCGGAGAATAATAAACCGCTCTCGAACAAAACCGCTCCGACCTTTCCAAGCACGGGGCGATAGTCCTCGCTTAACTGCCTCACGACGAGAATACAGCCGGGCGTAACTTTTTCAAGAGCCTCTTCAGGAGTTCGGGCTATGCAGACTTTTCCCGTAGCATTTTTATTTGAAAGCGGAGTGCCTGATAATAAAATTATTCCCGTTGTCAAAACTTCGACTACATTCGTAGAGCCCGGACGGCCTACGGGGACTCCGGCAGTAATTACGACTAGCTCTCCTTCAGGCAATAATTTCATGTTGACGCATGTTGTGATTGCCTCACGCGCAGCGACGTTGATGTCCGACATTTCTGAAAGCCTCACGGGCTGAACTCCCCACCATAAAGAAAGCTCGCGCCAAGTCTGCTGGCTCGGAGTAACTCCTAAGATAGGACATTCGGGACGGTGCTTGCTTATCATTTTCGCGGTCAGTCCGCTTCTGCTTAATGAAATAATCGCGGGGGCTTTTATCTGTTTTGCGATTAACACGGCCGCTCCGCTCACGGCATCAGGAACGGGAATGCTCTCAACTTCTGCGGCAGGTTTATTTTTATTCCGGCTTGTCAAATGATTTCCCCAGAGGCCAAGATCTTTTTCGGCTCTGTCAACAATTTTCCGCATCGTCGCTACGGCCTGAACAGGATAAAGCCCTGACGCAGTCTCGCCCGACAACATGACAGCGTCTGTCCCGTCGAGTACGGCGTTAGCTACATCGCTGGCTTCGGCACGAGTCGGTCTAGGATTTCTTATCATGGAGTCAAGCATCTGCGTGGCAACGATGACAACCTTTCCGCGAACGCGGCACATCTCTATGATTTTTTTCTGGACTAACGGTACATCTTCAGTCGCTACTTCCACGCCCAAGTCGCCTCGTGCTACCATTACGCCGTCAACAGCGTTGACTATCTCTTCAATATTTTGAACGGCCTGGCGCGTTTCGATCTTTGCAAGAACTTTCATGCTTCCGCCGTATGATTGAATGAGCCTGCGGACCTCGACAATATCCTGACAGGTTTTTACGAACGAGAGCGCGAGATATTCCATGCCGTGCTGAATGCCCCAAGCTATATCGGCCTTGTCCTTATCTGAAAGAGCCGGGAGCGTTATATCGGAGCCGGGAAGATTTATTCCTTTTGTGTTGCGCAGTGCTCCGCCGACGATAACTTTACAGTGAACGTCATCGCCTTCAATTTTTTCGACCTCAAGATTTAATGTTCCGTCATCAATATAAATATTTTGCTTGGGCTGAACTTCTTTAGCCAGTAATTTATAATTCACCCAAACTTTTTCGGAAGTGCCCTCAAAAGGTTCTTCACATGATGAAAGAATTATTTTTGCTCCCTGCTTCAACGGCACCTCGCCGTCTTTTACATGGCCGGTCCTGATTTCCGGGCCTTTTGTATCAAGTAACGCTGCAATGGGTTTTTTTGTCGAACGCTCAACGCGGCGGATTAGTTTCAATTTTTTTTCGTGGCCCTCATAATCTCCGTGTGAAAAATTTAATCTTGCGACATTCATTCCGGCTTCAGCCATTGACTTTAGAGTCTCAAAGTTGTCGCTAGCAGGGCCTATCGTGCATACGATCTTTACGAACATAAAATTACCTCCTATTCGTGAATTTTTTGAATTATACATGATTATAATTAATCGGGTTATACTATGTGGCGCAATTAATAATAAGAAGCAGGAGAAAAAATTATGAAGAAAAGAGTTTTAAGCGCAATGCGTCCGACCGGCCCACTGCATCTTGGACACATGGCCGGAGCTTTGAGCAATTTCGTGAGGCTTCAGAATGATGATAATTATGAATGTTTTTACAGCATAGCGGACTGGCACGCCCTAATGTCAAATTACGCGGACTCGGCGAACACGGGCGAATATTGTTACACAGCTCTGCTTGACTGGCTGGCAGTCGGCATTGACCCTGAAAGAAGCCCGGTGTTTATTCAGTCGCATGTACCGCAGCACGCGGAGCTGGCCTTAGCGTTAGGAATGATCACACCGTTAGGCTGGCTCTACAGAAATCCTACGTACAAAGAACAATTATTTAACATAAGAAATAAAGACTTGGGCACGTATGCTTTTCTCGGCTATCCCGTTTTAATGGCGGCTGATATTTTGCTTTACCGTGCTTCGCTCGTTCCAGTCGGCGAAGATCAAAGTGCGCATTTAGAATTAAGCCGCGAGACCGTCAGACGCTTCAATAATTTTTTTGGCGAAGATTTATTAGTCGAGCCTCAACCGTTATTCACTCAGACACCGAAAGTTCCGGGAATTGACGGCCGCAAGATGAGCAAGTCGTACGGCAATGCTCTTGAAATTTCAGAACCTGCCGACTCAATGTGGCAGAAGCTCAGAACGATGATGACCGACCCCGCACGAATGAGACGCACGGATCCAGGCGACCCGGAAAAATGTCCCGTCTGGGATTTGCACAAAGTCTTTAATCATGACGAGGACGAGAAGAAAGAAATCTGCGAGGGCTGCAAAAATGCCGGCATCGGCTGCATAGACTGCAAGAAAAAATTAAATGCTCATATTCAGGACATGATGAATCCGGTAAGAGAACGCAGAGCAAAATATGAGGGCAAGAGATCTTTATTAGATGAAATTCTTGCGGACGGTGCTGAACGCGCCGAAAAAGTTGCACGCGAGACAATGAATACAATTTATCCGGCTATGGGGTTATTAATTAATCCGAAACGCTAAAATTTTTTCACAGCTGCCCGAACAAAGTCCTTAGGGATTTTGCCGGGCTTTAATTTTTTTTGTGCTTATTCAAAAAAATTTTCATGTGTTAAAATATTTTTATTCCATTCAAAAAAATCAAAGAGAATTTTTTGCAACTACTTTTACACCTACAAAAACTTTTATTTTTTTTCACGTCCATCAAAAATTACAAAGCCGTTTGAAAAAATAGAATCACAAATTTTTTTTCAGGCCGTCATTTTTTCAAAAAAAATTTTTTTCTCTCTAATTATTTTTTTCAAAAACACCGATAAATTTTTTAGGATAGTCTCTAAATGAACAGGAGGTTAAAATTTTATGGCATCAATGAGCGTTTCGGGCGTAGTCTCTGGCATGGACTGGGAGAGCATGATCGATAACATTCTTGAATCTGCTCAGAAGCCCGCTATGGTTCAGGTGAATAAAAAAACAAACCTGACGAATAAAAAAAGTCTGTTCGAGGAAATGAAAGTTACTATGAACAGCATTCAAACATCTCTGTCGCCTTTGAAACTTGCTTCGACTTACAAGGCAAAAGAAATTGAGATTGAGAGAATTGACACGTCAGGCTCTTATAAAGGAGTCTTAACGGCAACGGTCAACGCTGACGCTGAAGTCAACGTTTATGATCTGAAAGTTAATCAGCTTGCTACGGCGCAAGCGAACAGGTCAAAGCAGATTACTTCATCTACTCTTAAAAGCACACTCGGAAATATTGAGAGCTCAAAAATGTATATCAACGCCGGCGGTCAGCAGATCGGGATTGACGTTTACAACACCGACACGCTTGAGTCTCTTAAGTCGCGGATTAACACGACTCTGAAAACTTTAAGCACGCCTCTGGCTGTTACGGCTTCGGTCGTCGATAATAAATTAATTCTCAAAAGCGATTACACCGGGCTTGGAACAACTTCCGTTACAGGCACGACAAGAGATAAATATAACTCCAGCGGCTTCACTGATCTTGGCACGATAATAACTAACGCTGACAGCGGAGCATATACTAACATAGTGGTAGATGAAAATAATCTCGATAATCTGAAAGTTATGAGCGGAACGAAAACTTATTCCCTTCATACGGATTACGAGGTCGTAAATAATCAGATACGCTGGAAGCAGTACGAGGACACTGACAACGTAAAACTCGGCGAGAGTCTTTCCGCGTCGTACACAATGGGGATCGGCGACGTTTTTGCCAAGACCGGCAAAAAAACCTCCGGCACTACGGACAGCGTGTCGCTAGGCTTTGATGTCATTGACAACGGAACTTTATCGCAGCGAATGTCAATCACCGGCAAAAATGTAACTACAACGACGGAGACAAAAACTTCTCTTAGTTCCGGCGAAGAGGTCGGGACAACGACAGACACTGCCACAAAGAAAGATGACTATAACAACGAAATAATAACGACGACAACGACAACAATAACTGAAAACGAGGACGGCGCGTATAACGTTAAGACGACTGTCGAGGTTACGAAAACTTTTTATTACGGAAAAGATTTCACTTTCAAAGACGGCACTGTTACATGGCTCGAACAGGCAAGCACGACGAACGAGCCGGACTCCTACACCGTGAGCTATTCGACAGATGCTACGACCGTCTATTATCCGACTTATAAAAACATTGTCGAGGGCACTAGGGGCTCCGGCACAACTGAAGATAAAATTAATATTGATGTTGATGAATTTAGCAAGGCATACAAAAAAGCTATAGGCTCGGACGTTCCGACATTAACATTAACGGGCTCTGACAACGTAACCAGAACATACCTTGACCCTGCGGACACGTCTTTATTCAAATTAACTGACAAGAACGGAACAGAATATAAATACGGCCGCGACTATGTCATAAATTTGAACGATAACGGGGACGGTTATGTTGTCTCATGGTGCGCGGCGAAGGACTCGAACGGCGACGGCTCAATAGATGAATATGATGCAAATACAGCTGTCTCGACTTACGCTGATGAAAAAAATATCAGCCTGCTTGACGTACAGGCCGCGCCTGACGCAGCCACGAGCTATACTTTCAGCTTATCGATTCAGAGCGAAGTTACCAGAGGCTCTACAGATGATGATGAAATTAACATTGACGTTGATGAATTTAGCAAGGCATATAAAAAGGCTACGGGCTCGGACGTTCCGACACTGACATTAACGGGCTCTGACAAAGTAATCAGAACATACCTTGACCCTGCGGACACGTCGCTGTTCAAATTAATCGGCAAGGACGGAACAGAATATGAATACGGCCGCGACTATGTCATAAGGGTTAAAGATGACGGGGACGGTTATGTTGTTTCATGGTTCGCTGCGACGGACTCGAACGGCGACGGCTCAATAAATGCTCTTGACGCTAACATAGCCGCCTCAACTTACGCGCAGGAAAAAAATATCAGCCTGCTTGGACTACAGACCGCGCCTGACACAGGCAAGAGCTATACGTTCGCCTTATCCGGGACTCAGACAAAAAAATATTCAGCTAGCGTTAAATCGTCGGACGATGACAAAGACTTAACATTAACGGGCCTTTTAGGTAAAGACTTAAAACTTGACGAAGACGATTATAAAAATATTGTCATTAAAGATTCAGACGGCACTAAATATACATACGGAACTGACTTCAAAATAACTGACGGCAAAATTGTATGGCTCGACACAAAAGAGACTTACAAGCCAAGCGCACCCGACAAGGGCACGGAATACACGATCAAATATGAAAGCTTCAAACCTACTGAAGTAGAAGCGACGTATAATTATAGCGATGACAAAGATTTTGAGGTTAAACTGCTCAACGATTACGGGAAAATTTCTGATAATTCAAATTCTTATCTGAGCTACGAACAAATTTTGAAAGATGCTAATTCCAAGCTCACGGCTGACTCAGACATTAACGATATTGATGACGCACTCGCAGAAGTTTTCACGCTCACCGATGAAGAAGGCAACACTTACACATACGGCGTTGATTATAGAATTGCCATGCTTGAAGATGATAAGGACAAAGAAGCCGAAAATCATTCAGCGGTTTTGCAATGGATAAACGGCGGCGACGCTCCTGCAAATAACACAAAGTTCACGATTTCTTACACCGGCAGAGGCAAAGGGGGCGGAGAAGTTTTTGAGATTAAGGACGCTGTAACGCGCTCAAATTCCGACGTGATTGTTTCGGGCTCTCCGGATTATAATGAATTTAAAACGGGCACGACAACAATTAATCAGGGTTCAAAAATTTTTTATGAGGGCGTTGATTATGAAGTCGGAGCGGACGATGACGGCAACGTCTTAATAAACTGGAAGACCGGCACAAATTACGAATGGTATTTCCCGGCTTCGAGGTCAACTTCGCAGTACACGATCAATTTAACGACCGAGAAGGGCGAAACAAAAACTTACACGGCCACACGCGGCTATGAAGATACTTTAGACCTCCGCAGTCTTGGATTTACGAAGATGTCTAACAACGGAACATTAAATTCAATTACATACGGCGGTACGACTTACGACCTGACGAACACGAGCACGGACGACGACGGGAAAACGCCTTCCGACCTCGTAAGAGACAAGTTAGGCATAGATCTCACTGAAAGCACAAACGGCGGAGTGAGGGTCTTTAATTTCGCTTGGACTAATTCCACTTTGACGAGCCGTGATAATCTGCCGGGCTACGGCGACGATATTTCGATTGACTACGAATATAACGTCAACACTTTCTCATTGAGCGACGACGGCGACGGGGTGATTGACGCGCTTGGCCTCAATGATGACATTACGGAAGCTCAAAACGCGATTTTAGTTCTTGACGGTGAGGAAGTTCAGCGCGACTCAAACGACATCGGCGAGAGCTACGAGAACGAATTAATTAAGGGCATGACGCTTCACTTAAAAGGCACCGGCGAAGTTTCGATGGACGTTTCGCACGACGCGGAGAAGGCAGTCGAATCGATTCAAACGTTCGTCGATAATTACAACAGTTTAATGTCATGGATTAATACGCGAATGACTGAAAGCCAGGTTGACGATGACACAGCCGCGACGATTGACTCTGACGACTTCAGAATGAGGTGGGGACTTCTTCATGGAAATTCTTTATTACGTAACACGAAGAGCCAAATGCGCGACATCACGGCGCAAAATTTCACGTACTCATTCACATCGCGCACAAGCTCCGATGAAATTTACGGCTCAATGGCTTATAACGGCCTCAAGACCGACTCGACTTTGAGACTGCGCATAAATTCCACGTACGTTGACGTTCCTGTTTTAATGACCGATACATTAGAGGACATCGTTGCAAAAATCAGCGATAGCTCAAACGCCGCAATGAAGAATATTTTTTATGACGCTGACGGAAATTTACTTGACGACCCTTTAATCAAGGCTAAAGTCGAGGGCGACAAGCTCGTTATTTCTTCATCATCGAACGCTGAAATTACAATGTCCGGCACTGCCGCAATGAATGCCCTAAAAGTGAATTACACTTATAAAGGCGTTTATCAGCTTGGAATTGCGACGACTTCGACGGATTACGGCAAGAGCGGCGAACTTGAATTTGATAGTGAAAAATTTATGACCGCCCTCGAAGATAACCCGGACGAAGTTCAGGCGTTAATGCTCAAATATGCGTCGGCTATGGACAAGTGGACAAAGTCAATGCTGAATAGTTCTTCATCGGGTGCAACGTCAGGAACATTGACGCGGCAGATCGAAGACATTGACAAGCAGATAAACAACATTAATGAATATCTCGAAAAATATCAGGAGCGGATCGACCGCATGGAGGAGAATTTGAGAACGAAGTACGCCGCCGCCGAGCAGCGGATTTCAAAATTATCTCAACAGGCAAGCGCGATTTCTGCAATTCTTCAGCAGTTGTCGGGGAACGGGAACAATAACAACAACTCCGCGAGTTCGTAAATTATAGTAATTTTTTATGAGTAGTTTGACACATTTTAATTCGTGGTGTAAAATCTCGGCTCAATGCAATTCAGAATATATATTTACTTCGTAACAATCTTTTCGTAATACCTTTCAGTGATAATAATACCGCCGGTTTGACCGGCGGTTTTTAACCTCGTTTTTAATTTTTAATTAGGGCAGCGGATAATGATCCCATATCGGAACGCCCAAGAAGAATCCGGCCTTAAAATCTTCTGAGCCGTACATTACCGCAAATTTCATATCAACAAGATTGTTCGGGAAGTTCACGGCAAGCCCGACTTCATAGGGAGCATCTATTTTGTGCCAGCCCTTGTCCATCGCGTAGCCCCAGCTTGCGAAGACTTCTCCGGCTATGACTCCCATAGCGGTACGTGAAATAATTTTGCGGACTGCCAGATTAGTCCAGAACATTCTCTCGGCCTCAATAGGATTTCTTGCGATTGAGTATAATTCTTCGGCAGCTCCTAAATAAACGGCGTGGCTTCGTTTGTTCAGATCGCCTTCAGCAAATCCTATTCTAAAATAAGTCCGCCATGATTTTGAAACTTCGAGCGGCTTGAAATAACTGAACCTGTAATTAATTTCGTCGAAGTCCGGCCACCATGCGTTGACCCTCCATAAATAGCCGCGTGTCGGGTCGCCGGGTATATCGAGAGTGTCATACTCTGCCGAAAAAGTTAAACCGACTGCTTCCGTGCTGTCCTTTTTTGAAACCGGAACACCGTCAACGTGTTCATAAGCAACTCCGATTGACGCATTGACATCTCCCCATGTGAATAACCTGCTCGCGCCCACTGCGTATCTGTCCCAGTCCCTGACTGTGTTGCCGGAACCTGACGGCTGCCAGTTTTGAGCAGACAATGTAAACTGCCACGCATTCATCGGCTGCGGTGCTGTCTGATAGGATAAATCAATCCCCGCTTGCTCGCCGATTTTGAGAACGCCCATTAAAGAGTCATACTCTGAAAAAATTCCGCGTGCCTCGCCTTTTAGATAGAGCCATCTGTTTGGGTGCAGGTTAGTTGTGTAGCCGGAGATGCCCCATTTAAGTTCGGGCGACTGTCTCACGTCAACGCGGACAAGAATATCGCCTGAATTTGTCCGCCCCAGCTGATAGTCCGCAAATTCAACGCCTGGAGCTGTCGCAAGTTTTTCCATGTATTCGTCAATTCTTTTTGTGTCCACAGGCTTGCCTACCCAGACAAGCATTTTTTTTCTGACAAGCTCGGCCATTTTTTCAGGAAGTCCATGAACTTCAATTTCAGCTACGGTGTCGCTGAATTTTCTTTCAGCCTGCAAAGTGAAAAGTCCCGGCCCGGTGTCCGAAAGTGCTTTTATCTCTTCAATTTTTGCGATAGCCGCCTCGCGTCCAAGAGCAATAATTTTTTCGGGATCCGACGCTTCTAATAATCCTAGTCCTTCAATATTCGGAGTTAATAAAATATCTGCGGCCCTAGCTTCTTCGTTAGTGGCTTTTCTCATTAAGATAGTCAAGGATCGTCCTACAACGTCAAGATATGAATTAATGCCCGCCGATGAAAGATTGTCGGAGATATCTACGGCAACTATGGGAATATTCGGGAAAAGTTCTTTTGCCGTGTAGACGGGAAGATTTGAAACTACTCCGCCGTCAACTAAAAGATGATCGTCAATGACCCAAGGCTCGAACAGTGCGGGAATTGACATTGAAGCTCTCATGGCTGCCGCTAAGTTGCCGCTGGTCAGGACGACTTTTTCGCCCTTGTTAATATCCGTAGCGACTGCAGCATACGGTATAGGGAGGTGATAAAAATCCGTCTCTGTTACGTGGCGCATTAGCTGGGAAAAATATTCGTAGAGTTTATCGCCCGTCAAAATTCCTTTAGGGCCGCGCTGTCCGTCCTTTTTTTTATAAGTAAGCGCAGGAATTGTGCTTGTCTTTGCGCGTCTGTCGTTGCCGGTGAAAACGAACATGGGCCCGGTATTTTCTGACAACAGCGCAGGCAGGTCTAATTCATGCAATATTCTGTGCATGTCCTGCGTTGAATAGCCGCTCGCCCTCAACGCGCCCATCAAAGCTCCCATGCTCGTGCCAACTATGCCTATTATGGGTATGCCGTTCTCTTCGAGAGTCTCCATAACGCCCAAGTGTGCAAAGCCCTTTGTGCCTCCGCCGGACAAAACTAAAATAACTCCGGCCTCGCTTGAGACGGGATTAAAAATTATCGTAAATGCCGCGATTAAAGCGCATAAAAATTTTTTCATTCTTACTCAATCACTAATCCTAACTCCTAAATTAAAAACGGCTCCGGCCTTAACGACCAGAACCGCCGGTGAATTTCTAAAAAATAAAATTAAATTAAAAAATAAAAATCTTAGTCAATTTTGAATGACAACACTAAATAAAGACCTCCGGAAGGCTGAAGTGAAAAAGGAAGCGTAAAACTTTTCATTCCCCCGTCCTCTTTTGTAACGTTCTTGATATTTTCTCCGAATATGAGCTGCGGTGGCGTTACATCGACAGTCCCCAGCGCACTCTGAACTAAAGCGCGTCCGCCGATCATGTTTGAAAGTTCGCCGATAACGCTCATCGAAACGTCCTCGCCGATCTGAGGCACGATCATTCCGCCCGACATAGCTTTAATTATATTGTCGAAGCCGTCTTTATTGAGCATTATATTTACTGTGCCGCGAGAACCCACGCCCACAACGCCTATAAGAGCAACCGTGCATATATTATCGACCTTGATGCCTTGAGCGACTTTTGCTTTGTTGAGGGTGATATTAAGCCCCACTTCTCGCCCTACTGAAAGAACAGCCGACGCAAAACTATTCACAAGAGCGACAAGTTTATCCATACCGGCCATCTAAATTAATCCCCTCCTGTAAAATTTATGACTTGAATTAGAATTTAGCATATTATAACTTATTCGCAAGCATATCTCTATATTATTTTCATTTATTTATTTTTATTCACCCAGCGTAAAGCTATGGCCCACGCCGCAAGGTCATCAAGAACTCTTTTCGGAACTCTTAAACCTTCGGGCAGAATTTTTATAAAAAATCCGGGCTTGTGAATTTTCCAATAGAGTTTTCGCGCCTCGAGCGTCGTATTTTTTTCGTCAACGATTTTAATTTCAAATTCGGACGGAAATTTATTTTTTGCGTTCTCGTAAAATTCTTTGCTGTGCGTTCCGTTGCCGACCGCTATAAATTTTATTCTTGAAAAAAAATTTTTATATTCTTTATCTTCTCCTTCAATGATAAATTCTTCAATGCTTTTTTTATTTAATAACATGTCGAAAAATTTTTCGCGCTCCTGCGAAGGAAACATTCCCGAAAAAATTAGACCGCCGTTAAAATTCACGAGAGCAAAGCCCGTTTTGTCTCGTCCGGGATCGAAAGCTAAAATTAAATTTTTTTCCATTTCTAATTCTTAATTCCTAATTCTCGAAACGCAAACTCCCACCTATCCATGATCCAGAACCATTGCTCAGGATTTTTCTTTATCAAGTCCTCAATGGCTTTATTGCAAAGTTCGAGCGATGACATTAAGTCTTCACCGAAGCCGGGCCTGTCGCTCAAAATTTCCCTTAAAATTATGTGATGGAGCGAGGGATTTTTATCATCTCTCAATAACTTCACGGGGATAACGGGACACTTGAATTTTTGATAGAGTTTTACTATGCCGTCATGAGTTTTCGCAGGAAGCCCAAGAAATTTCATTGTAATTCCGTCTCGTGCGTCCAAGTCCTGCATAATTACGACAACGCCGCCCGATTTTAACGCCCTGAAAATTTCCCGAAGTCCCGGCCCTTTGTTGCCGATTAAAACCATGCCTGCGGTCTCGGTTCTGATTTTAGCTATTATGTCATTGACACCGCCTTGATTTCGCTGCGGCGTATAGACAACATAAAGGGGAAAGCCGTCGCTTATGGCACGCATTGCGGCGAGCTCCCAGTTATCTATGTGAGCAACCATTAAAATAACGCCCCTGCCTCGTGAAATTGCTTCGGTTAAAAGTTTTTTGCTGGCGTCATCAAAAATAGTAAAGTCTTCAACTCGCGGCTTCATAACAGGAAATCTTATAAACTCGATTATTGACATTCCCATATTGATAAAAGATTTTTTAATAATTTTGCGTGCTTCAGTTACGCCGACACCAAGTGCCTGAACACAGCGAGCCTCGCAGCGGTCAACTTTTTTCCAGAGAATTAAACGAGCCAGCCTTCCTAAAAATCTTCCGAATGAAAGCGCAATATTATGCGGAAGAAAACGCAGAACTTTTATAAAAAAATTAATAATAAAAAATTCCTCCCTTACGATAAAAAATTAGGAGCAAGAAAAAATTTTCTCACTCCTGCAAAAAATCAGCCTCCGTAAGTCAGGCTCACTATCGCTGTAGTTACGGGCGGACAGAAAGTAATTAGGAGCAATAAGCTGATGAGCAGCAAGTAGAACGGGATAGCTTCTTTCATGAACGGCTTAGTCTTGCAGCCCGTTACAGAGCATGTAACAAACATTAACGTCCCCATAGGAGGCGACAATGCGCCGATCGCGTTGTTAAAGATGTAAATCATTGCGAACTGAATTTCATCAATCCCGTATTGCTTGGCAATAGGAGCAAGCAATGGAACTAAAACAATCATTGTCGCGTTGCCTTCGATGAACATTCCCACGATTAGGACAAAAATATTAACGGCGATTAAAAACGCATATTTATTCGGGCAGATTGAGACGATAAATTCAGTGAGCTGCTGCGGTATTCTTTCCTTCGTCAAGACCCACGAGAAGACCGAAGCCGCCGACACGATTAACATAATTCCGCCGGTCGTCGTTACGGTTTCCTTACATGCCTGCAAAATTCCCTTCAGCGTCAGTTCTCTATAAAGGAGGCCAAGAATTATCGCGTAGAGAATTGCAATAGCTCCGGCTTCAGTTGCTGTGAAAACGCCGAGCCTAATTCCCCCGATTATGATTATAGGCAAGCACAAAGGCAGCAGAGCCGGCCTCAAGTGTCCCCAGAGTTCTTTGCCCGTTAATTTTTTATTTCGTATCGGAAGATAGCCGCGCTTCTTTGAAATAAAATGAACAAGCAGCATCATAGCAATACACAGAGAGCCGCCGACCGTGATGCCCGACATGAATAATTTTCCGATTGAAACGTCAGCGATACAGCCGTATAAAATCATAGCTATTCCGGGCGGTATCAAAGGCGTAATCATTGCCGAAGCCGCAGTTACGACGGAGCTGAACTCTTTTGAAAATCCCTGCTTCTCCATTTCCGGCACAAGCATCTTCGCTTCCATTGCCGCGTCCGCTAAATTCGAGCCTGACAAACCGCCCATTAACGTTGAAAGCAAAACATTAACTTGAGCAAGACCGCCGGGCATTCTTCCCGTTATGGCCGAGCAGAAATTCATAATCCTGTTAGTAACGCCGGAGTAGTTCATGAAAGTTCCTGCGCAGACAAAAAACGGAATGGCCAAGAGCGACGGATTTTCTGTGCCGATTACTGAACGCTGTCCAAAAATAATTTGATTTATTCCGGGATTGAAGAGGAAATAAATTAACGAGCCTCCGAAAACTGAAATAAATACCGGGACTTTTAAGAACAACAGAACTAACATGGCTGTCGCTGAAATTCCTAAAACGGTATTCGTTCCCCATGCCTTGCCTAACTCTTCAAGGAAAGGCTTGACCCATTGAATATTAACGCCGATTAAAAGCACGAGAGCCGCAAGAACCGCGAAGAGCCAAGAAACTTTCAACACGCGCAATAAAATCACGAGGGCTATTGCTCCGACTATGCTTAAAATTAAAGCGGTGTCCATTATTCTTCAACCTTCCTTTCCGGGATTTCAATCGACTTCACGAACAGCGGCGCGTACTTCGAGACAAAGTAGCTGACTATCATCAAAGCACAGCCGTAAGGGGCAACGCCGTAAATATAAGTGTAGGGTATTCTTAAAATCGGCGTGGGCCTTCCTGAACGTCCGAATACTTGAGCTACATAAGCCTGCGACTTCACGAGCAGGAACACAAGCACGAACAGAACTATTAAATCAATCACATAACCCATAAATTTTTGAAGCTTCGCCGGCAGTGCGTCAACAAGCATTTCAATAGCAACATGGCTTCCCGTCCTGAAAGCAACGCTCGCGCCCATGTAAATCAGCCAGACCTGACAGAACGCGCAGATTTCTTCCTGCCATAAAATCGGGTCCTGCATTACATAACGCTTGAAAACTCCTACGCTTGTTACGAGCGTCAGAATAATTAAAGCTATCGATGCTATGATTAAATCGAGATTGCACAGCGTCTTGACTAAAGGGTTAGCCTTCTTCAATATTAACCACCTCTTTAATAAAGTTAGGAGTTAGGAGGTAGGAGTTAGGAGTTTTTTTGCTTCGTCTCGTTATAAAATTATTTGGAATATGAAAAAATTATATACCATAAAAAATTTAATCTCACGCTGCGGAGAAAAAATAATCTTAAAAAATATTTCGCTCGAAATTCCTTCAGGGCTCGTCTCGTTAATCGGCGCGAACGGGTCGGGCAAGACTACATTACTGCGCGTCTTGGCCGGGCTTGATGACTATGAAGGGAATGTCTTGTTAAACGACATTGAAGTAAAAAAAATTCCGCGACAAAAAATTGCACGCTCCGTAAGTTTCGTAATGAGCGACAAAAAATTCAGGCCGTCATATTCTTTTACTGCAAGAGAAATAATTTCTATGGGGCGGCTTCCCTTTATGGGCATGTTCGGACGAATGACGAAAAGAGATTTTAATTTAGTCGAACGTTCCGCAGAGCTTTTGAAAATTCCGCACCTAATGAGCCGGGATATAATGACGCTCTCGGACGGTGAAAGGCAGCTCGCGTTCATTGCCGCCGCTATTGCTCAGGACACGGATATAATTTTGCTTGACGAGCCGACGGCATCGCTGGACCCGGACAAAGCCGCGATGATATTTTCAATCTTGCGCAAGCTCGCCGATGACGGGCGTAGCATAATAACAGCCGTTCACGATATAAACACTGCGGCAGCGTATTCAGATTTTTATGTCGCAATTAAAAACGGCGGATTAATTTATAACGGAAAAGAATTAAATCAAAAAATTTTGAGCGAACTATACGATGCTGATTTTATTTCGTACAAAAATAATGAAAGGAATGACTTAATGTGGCGCGTAATCAGTTAGGAGTTAGGGGTTTTATTCTCGTGATTTTTATTTTTTTGTGTGTTCCTGTTTATGGCGAAGAATTAAGAGTTATATCGCTTTATCCCGGACACACTGAAAATATTTTTGCTATGGGCGGAGAGAAAATTTTAATCGCAGTTTCAGAAAACGATGACGATGATTTACTGCCGGAACTGCCGCGAATTTCTTTGAGGGCCGGAGCTGAAAAATTTTTAGCTTTGAAGCCTGATGTCGTTGTTACTCGAAGTTTTGCCGAACGCCTAAACCCGAATTTATATGAAGTTCTCGAACGAGCCGGAGTGAAAATAATCAGCCTTGACCCTCCTAAATGGAATGAGTTTGAAAATTATCTTGAGACTTTAGGAAAAGCACTCGGCCTCAATTACGAAGCCGCTATAAAAAAACTACGCGAGATAAAAACCTCCTGCCTCCTGCCTCCTAACTCCTGCCTCCTAACTGTTTTTATTGAGGCAACGTCAAAAGAAATTCATACGTGCGCTCCTGACTCATGGGCGGCAAATTTAATCGCTCTTGCAGGCGGAATTAACACGGCAAAGGACGCTAAGCCCTTACGCTCTGGAAGCTCAATAGCCGCGTGGGGCGTTGAACGTGTGCTAAAATCTCTCGAAAATAAAAATCTTGATGTTTACATAATTCAAACGGGAGCTATGAACCGCGCAACGCTCGACGATTTTTATAAACGCGAATGGAGCGGAGCATTAAAGGGCGTAAAAGTCCGAGAAGTTCCCGAAAAATATTTAAGCCGTCCTTCCCTCTTGGGACTGGAAAAGGGCTTGAATGAATTAAGAAAAATTTTATGGAGTGATGAATAAAAATGCCGGGAAAATTACAGCCTGACATATTAAAAAAAAGCGTTTTAGACTTCACAGGAGCATTGAGAGATGATTTATTAGTCGGCGGAGGCATAGGAGAGGACGCGGCATTAATAAAAGTTCCTGAGGGGATTTTAGTAGCGGCCTCCGACCCCGTAACAGGCGCGTCAAAAAATGCCGGTTCGCTGCTTGTTCACATAAACGCTAACGATTTAGCCTGCAAAGGAGCTGACCCCGCTTGGCTCGTTGTAACGCTGATAGTGCCGGACAAAATGGGCGTGCCGTTCATAAAAGAAATAATGCAGGAAATTCACGAGGCTTGCAAAAAATTAAATATCGCCATCGCCGGAGGACATACGGAGCTGACAGAAAAATATAATTCTCCCGTAATATCCGGGACAATGCTCGGAATAACACGCTATGAATTAAGCGCGAAAAAAATCCGAAGGGGCGATTTAATTTTAGCGACAGGCCACGCAGGGCTTGAGGGCATGAGCATACTTGCTAATGACCGCGAAGATTTATTAACGAAAATTTTTAATGACGATGAAATAAAAATTATAAAAAGCTGGGGAAATAATTTTTCAGTCGTCGAACCTGCAAGAATTTTGCGTGGATACTCGCGCTACATGCACGACCCGACCGAAGGCGGCATCAGCGGGGCATTGTACGAAGTCCAGCAGGGCGCGGACTTGGGCATAGAAATTTACGACATGCCTGTATCTGATTTCACTTTACGCGCAGCTAGAGAACTAAATTTTAATTACATGAATTTAATTTCGTCAGGAATGTTAATAGCCGTCATTGAGCCGGAAAAAATTTCAGAAGCTCAGGAAAAATTACGGGCTGCCGGCATTCCTTCAAAGATAATCGGAAAATTCACCGGCGGAGAAAAAATTTCCTTCAGCACGCATGAAGAATTATGGAAGATTTTAGCAATGTAAGCTGATAACGGCCGGCCGATGCTATAATAACGCGTGATTTTCATAAAAATTCTTGAAGGGAAGTAATTTTGTAATGCGTAAAGATTTAGGTTCTTTACCCGGAGTTTTTCCTATGCCTGTTTTAATGGTTGCAACATACGGCGAGGACGGAAAAGTTGACGTTATGAACGTTGCGTGGGGAAATATCTGCGGAATGGACAAAATCGCGCTTAACCTTGCAACAGAGCGCAAGACTTTGAAAAATATCCGCGCTAAAAATGCGTTCACAGTGGCTCTTGCGGACGAAGCTCACGTTAAAGAAGCCGACTTCTTGGGCACAGCGAGCGGAAATGTCATGGCAGACAAGTTTGAGAGAACGGGCCTTCACGCCGTGAAAAGCAAGCATGTTGACGCGCCGATTATCGAGGAATTTCCCGTTACTCTTGAGTGCAAAGTCGAAGAGATCCGCGACAGCTTCGGCGAGGTAAAAGTTACAGGAACTATTGTAAATGTCAGCGCAGATGAAAAAGTTTTGGACGAGAACGGAAAAATCAACGCAGGAAAATTAAACGCGATTATGTTCGATCAGTTCCAGAATACTTATTACACGACCGGCAAAAAAATCGCTGAAGCGTGGCGTGCAGGCGCAGAATATATGAAAAAATAATGCTATAATATTTTGTATGTTAGCTCTCGGAAAAATAAAAGCTAAAAAATCCGGGAGCTAATTTTATTTTGGGGACTACACTGGGGACTACAAAAACTTCAAAAATTTTCAGCGTTCATAAAAATTTTCAGCGCGGCTTTCAAAAATTAAAACTTCAAAATTTTTCGAGGCACTTAAATTTTTTTTGCCCGACTGTTATATAATTGTTCAAAAAATTTACAGGAAATTAATTTTTTTTCAGGAGGTTTAATTTTTTCATCATGAAGAAATTTTTTATAGCTTTGACGGTTTTATTTTTATTCGTGTTTTGTGCCTGTGCTTTCGGAGCTGAAGAGGCCAAGTTAAAAACGACTGATCAGCTTAAAACTGAAAGACTTGCGGCACAGCGCGGAACAGTCGGACAGTTCATCGCTGAAGACCTTTTAGGAGATAATAAAAGTCTTTTACTCACGACGTACGAAAAATACACGGACGCGGTCGCGGCACTCCGTCAGGGAAAGGTCAGGGCTATTGTCATGGACGAAATGCCTGCGCGTAGATTCCTTAATGAAGTTGACGGGCTTGCAATCATGGAAAACGCGCTTTCAGAAGAAAATTACGCGATTGGTTTTAGAAAGGGCAATAAAGAACTTGTTGAGGCCGTTAATAAGGCCCTCGCGGAAATTAAAGCGGACGGAACTCTTGATAAAATTTTTGAGAAGTATTACACAACTTTTTTAACGGGCGACGCTTCGTCAATCAAGCCCGAAGATATTGACTTCAACAAGGGCGCAAAGGGCGGCACGTTAGTCGTCGGAACTGAAGCAGGTTTTGCACCTTATGAATTAAAAGTCGGAACGGGCTTTATCGGAATTGACGTTGAGATGTGCGCAGCGATTGCCAAGAAACTCGACAGGGAATTAGTAATCGAGAACATGAACTTTGACGCACTGCCTATGGCGGTTTCTACGAACAAAGTTGACATGATATGCGCGGGCATCACAGTAACGGAAGAGCGCAAGGAAAACATGGACTTCTCAGAAAATTACGTTGTCGGAGCAAAGCAGGTCGCTTTAGTAAGAGCAGACGACTATGAAAAATAATTTAACAAGGCATGACGGAGCAGGCAGGGGCAATTTAGTTTTAGGAATTTTTGCCCTCTTCCTGCTTTATTTATTGTATAGCTCTGGATTTTTCACGGCGGCCGCGTGGCAGGATTTCAACAGGCGTTTTTATCAGAATTTCATTAAAGACCGCCGTTATATGATGCTCGTTGACGGTCTGAAGGCTACGCTCTTTATGACTTCGGGAGCAACTTTAATCGGACTTGTAGTCGGCTTGATTTTGAGTGTTATCCGCGTGGCTTATAAAGGCGGTGCGCCGATACCTGTACTCAATGCTATGGCAAACGCTTATATAACCGTCCTGCGCGGAACTCCGGCGATGGTGCAGTTATTAATTTGGAACTTCACGATTTTTGCGTCAGCTCGAAATCTCAACACTCAATACATAGCAATTTTAGCCTTCGGGTTAAATTCAGGCGCGTATATCGCAGAAATTTTCAGGGGCGGAATTGAAGCAGTAGATCCGGGACAAATGGAGGCAGCGCGTTCGCTCGGTCTCTCTTACGGGACTTCAATGAAGTTAATAATTCTGCCTCAAGCCTTGCGCACGGTCATTCCCATGTTATTTAACGAGTTCATAGCTCTGTTAAAAGAAACGTCAGTCGCCGGCTACATAGGCATTGACGACTTGACGAGGGCCGGACAAAATATTCAGGCGTTGACGCTCGAACACTCACAGCCTTTAGTAATGGTTGCTATTATTTATCTCGTTATCGTGCTGTTCTTGACGCATGTCGTCCGCAAGCTCGAAGAATGGCTCAGTCGCGGCAGAAGGGGGTAATTTTCAATGGCAGTTATCGAAGTTAAAGACCTTCATAAAACTTTCATTCGTCAGGACGGAACTAAATTAGAAGTCCTCAGGGGCATCAGCACGCAAATCGTAAAGGGCGAAAAAATTGCAGTCATCGGCCCTTCAGGGTCGGGCAAGAGTACTTTTCTGCGGTGCTTAAACCGAATGGAAGAGCCGACGAGCGGAGAAATAATTTTCAACGGCGAAGATATAACCGCACCGGCCTGCGATATAAATCTCGTGCGGCGCAAAATGGGAATGGTATTTCAGCACTTTTATTTATTCCCTCACTTGACGGTCAGGAAAAATTTAACTCTCTCGCCCGTTCACTTAAAAATCATGACGCAGGACGAAGCCGACGCAAAAGCAAAAGAATTATTAGAGCGTGTCGGACTTGCTGATAAAATCGACGAGTGGCCCGACAGGCTTTCAGGCGGTCAGAAGCAGAGAGTTGCAATAGCACGAGCAATGGCAATGAATCCGGAAGTTTTATTATTTGACGAGCCGACAAGCGCGTTAGACCCCGAAATGATAGGAGAAGTTCTTGACGTTATGCAGGAGCTTGCGGACTCTGGAATGACGATGTATTTAGTTACTCACGAAATGGGATTTGCTTACAAAATCGCTCACAGAGTTTTATTTATTGACGGCGGAGTTATAAGCGAGGAGGGAACTCCCGACGAAGTTTTTAATAATCCTAAGAAGCCAAGAACGAAGGAATTTTTGTCTAAAGTCCTGCACAGATGAAAAAAAGACCCGTAATTAAAACATTAAACCGTTCATTAAGAAATAAAGTTATTTTTGAGCGTGCCGGACTTTCTGCTAGAGCGTGGCTTGCACGTTCGCAGGCTCATACGCTCGCAATTTTTCCTGATACTTTACAGTCCGCTACGTTCTTACAGGATTATAAAACTCTTTACCCGGAACTAAATATTTTTATGCTTAACGAGCTGCCTTTGAGTACGCAGAACGACAGCGTAAGAGCGTTATTAATCGAGCGCGGAGAAACGTTAAGACGATGGGCAGACAGCAAAGGGATTTTAGTATCGACTCCGGGTGCGCTGATGTCCTCGTGTATGCTGGGAGTTTCGGATTTTGAAATCAGACGCGACGAAAAATTCGACGCTGAAAAAATAAAATCATGGCTCGAAATTTCCGGCTATAAACGCTCAAATTTAGTCTGGGCACCGGGGCAGTATGTTCAGCGCGGTTTTATTTTCGATATTTTTGACCCGGCCTACGCTCTGCCTTTGAGAATAGAATTTTTTGATGACGAAGTCGAACGCATAGGAGCATACCGCCCCGACACACAGAAAAGCTCAAGCGAGTTAATGGCTCTCGATAAAATTATTCTTCACGGAATGACGGCAGCGAAAATGAAAATGCCCGTCGAGTTAATCCCGTCGGACACCATGATAATCTTGAACGAGCCGGAAAAAATCGAAACTCAGGCGGATTCGTTCAGTTGGCTGTGGCACGAAATTTACGACGAGGCAAAAAACTTTTCAGAAATCAGCTTGTGGGACAGTGTCTTTCATAAGCTCGCGACATTCCCCGTAATAAGAATTACAAGCGATCCGGCAAAGGCTGACGCGGAATTTATGACGGACTCTCTGCCGGCGTTCAAAGGAAGCCCGGAAAATATATTAAAAATCTGCACGGAGCTTGAGAAAAATAATTTTAATATTCAAGTTTTTACGAGCAATCCGGTTTTTAAGAAACTGCCGTATGAAATTAAAGAGGGCGTTTTATCGTCGGGCTTCATTGACGGAAATTCCAATCGCGCTTTTATTTCAGACCGCGAGCTTTCAGGAATTAACGCGAATGTTTCATTAACGCAGTGGCGTGCTCCTAACGAATGGAACGACGCTGAAAAATTATCGCCGGGACAGCTCGTTATTCATGACGATTACGGCACGGGAATTTTCAGAGGCATTGAGACTATCGACGCTTCCGGCGTTCCTATGGACGTTTTAGTTATTGAGTTCGCAGGAGATCAGCGGCTCTTAATTCCCGTCCTGCAGTCAAATAAAATTACGGGCCTAAACGAACACGAGAGCGAGGCAGTAAAGCTTGACAGCCTCAAGGGCAAAACATGGAAAAAGAACGCGGAGAAGGCCCACGAACGAGCAAAAGAAGAAGCAAAAATTTTGATGGACATCTTCGCTCATAGAGAGCTTGAAAGAAGAAAGCCCTTCAACGAGCCTGATGCAATGTACGACGATTTTGTAAAGTCGTTCCAGTTTAACGAGACTGCCGACCAACTGAAGGCCGTCAATGAAATCATGAAGGATTTATCGAGCCCCTATCCTATGGACAGATTATTAGTCGGCGATGTCGGCTTCGGAAAAACTGAAGTAGCTTTGAGGGCGGCTTTCAGGGTCGTGATGTCGGGCTTTCAGGTCTGCGTGCTCGTGCCGACGACGATATTAGCACAGCAGCATTACGCTACTTTTCAATCGAGATTATCAGGTTTTCCGATTAACGTCGGTTTATTGTCGCGCTTCATCACTCCTAAACAGTCAAAAGAAGTCATTAAATCAGCCTCCGAAGGCACGACGGACATTTTAATCGGCACTCATAAACTTTTACAAAAAGGAATATCTTTCAAAAATTTAGGGCTTTTAATAATTGATGAAGAACACCGCTTCGGGGTCATGCACAAGGAAGGATTAAAAAAAACTTACGGCTCTGTTGATATTTTGAGCTTATCCGCCACGCCCATTCCCCGTACTTTGGCGATGTCATTGCGCGGCCTTAGGACTATTTCTGTTTTGTCAACGCCTCCTGAGAACAGACTGCCGGTAGCGACTTTCACGGGCAAATTTAATCCGGGCACAATCAGACGCGCAATTACTTATGAATTAAATCGCGGAGGCCAGGTCTATTTTCTTTCAAATAAAATTTCGCGTATTCCCGAATATGAAAAAATGCTAAAGGCGTTTTTCCCTGACGCTAAAATTCAACATGCACACGGGCAGATGCCTGAAAAAGAACTTGAAGCGGCAATGCTTGAATTTTATTCGGGCAATATCGATATTTTATTAGCCACTACGATTATTGAGAGCGGCCTTGATGTCGGACGGGCGAACACGATTATTATCGACAACTCCGAAGAACTCGGCCTTGCTCAAATGTACCAGTTAAGGGGACGGGTCGGCAGGCGCGGCGAAAAGGCATTCGCTTATTTCTTTTATCCCGATAAAGCCGCGTTAAATCAAGACACTGCGGACAGGCTTGAGGCTATTGCGACGATGACGGACTTAGGCTCAGGCTATGAGATTGCGCGACGGGATTTAGACATTCGCGGAGGCGGCGAGATAGGCGGAACTCATCAGCACGGCAACGCGGGCAACAGCAGTTTCAATTTATTTTATAAAATGCTTGAGCAGGAGATTAATAAACTTCGCGGGGTCAGTGAAAATTCAGAGACTGAAATAAATTCCGACAAGGGCAGCGGATTTATTCCGGAAAGTTATATTCCGCAGGACGACGTGAGAATTACGGCTTACAGGAGAATGTTAAACGCACTCGGCCTTGACGAGTTCGAGGCATTAATTAATGAAATGCTTGACCGTTTCGGGCCTTTTCCGTCTGAAGTAAATTACTTGGCCGGATTAATCGCGGTTAGGAAATTCGGTCATGATTTCGGCGTTGAGCGCGTTGAAGTTAAAAAGGGCATGGTTAAAATTTTTTGTAAGGGCTTGGTTGTTCCCGACAGCTTCAAAAAATATCTTAAATTACTTGGAAAAAACATTAAGTTTAGTTAGGAGGGGAAAAACTCTAAAATCTCATCGTCTTCATGAGTTTTTTCTTGATAGATATCGGCAGATTTAATCGCGCTGATAATCTTCTCATATAATTCAAGCATGGCGGGGGTATTATTTTGGAGTGTTTCAATGTCGCCGCTGTCAGCTGATTTTTCGAGTTGTGCGCAGACGCCGGAGAGGTCTTTTGCTCCTATCATTCGTGATGAACTTTTGAGGGCGTGAACGACTATAGCATACTGCCGGCAATCTTCGGACTCGCAGAATTTTTTGAGGGAATTAATTTTTTCATCGTAGCTTGAAACATATTCGCTCAATAAAGCGCGGTACAATGCCTCGTCATTTTGCGAATATCCGAGCCCTGTTTCAACGTCAATCCCGCTTTCTTTAAGCTTAATGAAGTCGTTGGCTTCGTCTGCTGTAGTTTTTTCTTCGGTCTCTTTAACCAAAATAATTTTTTCTTTCGGAAGATATTTCAAGAGCAGTTTTTCAAGAGCTTCGCTGTCGATAGGCTTTGTCAGGTAGTCAGTGAAGCCCTCAGCTAAATACCGCGCCCTTGCTCCTAAAATCGCGTCGGCTGTCAGGCAGATTACGGGCGTATTCTTATCAAACTCACGAATTTTATGCAGTGCTTCCGTTCCGTCCATTTCGGGCATTCTCTGATCCATGAGAATTAAATCGTAGGAACATTCTTTAGCTAAAGCAACAGCGTCCGCACCGCTTAATGACGTGTCAATTTTAATTTCAGTCTTTTTCAGCAGGCCGACAGCAACAACTAAATTAAAATTAGTATCGTCAACTATTAAAATATGCGCGTCAGGTGCTTTGAATAACTCGTGATAATGCGCTTTATTGATAATGCTCTGCTCAAATTTTTCACGGAAATTTCCAACAGGCTCGCACGAGATAACTTTTTGAGGAATTGTCAGAGTAAACGTTGAGCCTTTGCCGTATTCGCTCTCTAAATTAATTTTTCCGCCCATCTTGCTGCAAAGCAGCTGGACAATAGCAAGGCCAAGCCCTGTGCCCTCTATCGTGCTGTTGTGTTCGAGGTTTACGCGCTCAAAACGCCTGAAAATTTTGTCGATATCCTCTTTCTTAATTCCAATGCCGGTATCTTTAACTACAATCTTCAATAAAATATTGCTGCCGGGCTTAATGACTTCTGATTTTGCTCTGCTGACTGAAAAATCCACGCTCCCGCTGTCAGTATATTTTACGGCGTTAGTAAGGAGGTTTTGTATTATGAGCCTCATTCGCATTTCATCGCCGAAATAAACGTCAGGGAGGTTTTCATCAACATCAATATTAAATTCTATATCTTTAGACTTTGCCCTAAAGGCTATCATGTTGCTAACGTCATTCAAAACGGAGCTTAATTTGTAATTGCTCTCTACAACTTCAATTTTTCCGGCCTCGATTTTTGAGAAGTCAAGGATTTGATTAATCAGTGAGAGCAAATTATTTCCGGCGTTCTCAATGTCTCCTGCACTCGAAGTTATATTCTCTAAAATCTTCAACGCCTCTGAATTTCCCTTCAGCAACTCGTGAGCTGTCTGACATTCGCGCAAAATTATTGTGTTCATTCCTAATACAGCGTTCATTGGCGTTCTAATCTCGTGGGACATGCTTGCAAGAAATTCACTTTTCGCCTGATTAGCCTCCCGCGCCTCGTCTCTTGCCGCTTCAAGCTGTCTTTCATATAATATCTGATGCAGAATGTTTACATGATATTCAATCATTATATAAATCGTGTTCAGCGACATTATCAGATAAAATAACGGGAAACGTGAAAAGAATATCGGAGGATAGCCCATGCCCTTCATAAAGACCCGCAGTGGTGTCCAATACAACGCCATAAAAAGAAAAGTCATATAGGAAGAACTCAAAATCCCTAAACGAACATCGCAAAGATAACAGATAACGAGCGGAAAAAGAAGCGTCCAATGAGCCGCAAAACCGTTTCTAGCAAACAACGCTATATTTGTAGAGGCTACTAACGCAAGAATAACGGTAAACCTGACGGCTAATTCACGATTTTTTTTAACGGCAGCCAGATAAAAAATCACGATATTGAAGGCGAAATAAATCATGCACCCTATTGCGAAAGGCCGTAAAGGTGTGAAAAAATAAACAACAGCTCCAAATAACGCCGGTATCTCCATAATAAGCGCAATACAGGAAATGGTCTTTAAGTTCCGCCTCCGCCGTTCGCCGTCGTTATAAATGGAAATCCCCAGAAGCCGCCAAAGTGCCCTAATCCGTTGAAAAATCATATCCGCTTACTTCCTTAACGTCAGAAGCTGTAATCTTCCCGCGCTGTATTAATTCCGACAGGACATGGACAAAAAATTTTCGCTGCTCTTCTGTCTTAACTTCAACCTCATGAGCGAGATTTTTTTGAAGCCGTACTAAGTCTATAATGTGTCTTGCACGCAGGACGAGTATTTCAGGCACAAAAGGCTTTTTTATAAAGTCCATTGCGCCGAGCGTAAGCCCCTTAGTCTCTGCCGTTTGAGTATCATCAGCCGTTAAGAAGATAACGGGAATGTCTTTGCCTTTTTCACTTGCCCTCAAAGCCTTCAAAGTTTCAAAGCCGTTCATGTCGGGCATTTTAATATCGAGCAGGCATAGGTCAGGCACGTCATTTTTTTCAATGTATTCAAGCAGTGCCTTACCTGACTTCAAAGCGGTTACGCGCATCCCGTTACGGCTCATGGTATTGCCCGCCAGCATTAAGTTAGCGACATCGTCATCAACAACAATAATCCAATAATTAAAATCACTCATACTTTTCATGGCCTCCTAATTAAACTCCTAACTCTTAAAATATTATAATAATGAAAAAGAAAAAATTAAACGGGCCGTTTCGAGCCTCTAGCCGTGAGAGCACAAGGGCGAGGGCGTTCCTGACAGGTTCAAAAAATATTTGAAAGCACTCGGGAAAAATATTAAATTCAGTTAGGAGTTAGGAGGCATTTTTTTGCTTTAGTTTTTAGTTTCTTAAAATTACTCCGGCGGTAATTGCAACTTTATACATCACGTCAATAGTATCGCGCAGGCTTTCAATGCTCTGACGGTCTGTATATTTAACAGGAACTACAATAGTATCGCCGGGCTCAATATTCGCCGTGAAACCTGGAGGAGCCTTCCATTGCTTGCTCGTAAGCATTGCCGTATTCCTCGTTAATTTTATGACGGTTCCGTCGCACTTAACTAAATACAGCATTCTCTTGTGCGCCGTCTTAATAGCTCCGCCGGAAGCATTAATATAACTGTTAATGCTCATTCTGCTTCTATAAGTGTGAGATGATGACGAATACACAGCACCAAGCACGTTGACAGTCAGCGGCTTTTCTGGAACAATAAGCCTGTCTCCGTTTTGAAGTTCATAATCCCATTCAGTTCCCCTGATGTTTTTCGGAGTATCGATGACTGTAACAATTCGTCCCATTATATCAATAGTTCTCAATCTGTTTATTAATTCCCTGCGCCTTTGAAATTCCGCCGCTGTTCCCTGCTCAGTGTTCTGCATTGCCTGAAGCAAATCGATTTCAAGCTGGTCGGCCATGCTGATAAGCGATGACTTCTGCTGCTCCGCAATACTTTCTCTTGTAAAAATAGCTCCGCGCAAAAATGCTTTTGAAGTAAAACCTTCAGCCCGTTCTATAAGGTCAGAAATTTTTTCGCCCGGAAACATATCGTAAGTGCCCGGACACTTCACCTCTCCGGCTATTGTTACTTGAACATGCCCCTGCCACTCAGGAATAATCATGACGTTAATTCTGTCATTGGCCTCTAAAGTTTTATTATGCTCAGCGTCGCCCTTCATGGCCTTTTCTAAATCTATAGTGAAGCGTCTGTGAATAGGCCCGTCATTCGATGGCGTTATGCGTGTGAGTATAGCCTTTTTAGATGAAGTTGAAGATAGTCCGCCGCTTCGCTGGATTATTTCCGCAATTTTCGTTTTGCCTGGAACTATCGCGTATGTTCCGGGATTGAATAACGCTCCCGAAATTAACACGGTCGACGTAAAATTAAATACTGGGTAAAGCCTCAAAATATCGCCGTCATGAAGCAGTGTATCCTCAAATTCAGCGATAGTGCCTTCAATCGCGCTTGCGTATGTGTGGTTGACTATCTTGTAATATTGGATTCTCCCCGTAAACGTCCGGGCGTTCAATCCTCCTGCCGTATAAAGCAGGTCATGAACTTTTGTTGTGCCGTTCAGCTCATAGACTCCGGGCTGCTGAATAACTCCTGCAACTCCGATTAAATCCCCGACTTGCGGAATATTTATAACATCTCCCGTCTGAAGCCTGACGTCTTGAGTCTTATCGCCCTTCATCAACATTGCATACATATCAAAGACGGCTATTGTCTTTCCTCCGCGTTTAAGTTCGATTTTCCGTAAAGTTCCGTTAGAGTTAGGGCCTCCTGACGCAAGCAAAGCATTGACCAGCGTCGAAAAAGAAGAAATCATATACGCGCCGGGCCTTCTCGCGTTGCCGGTAACGTAAACCATAATGGAGCTTAACCGCCCCATCGACAGGTGCATTTTATAGCCCGTGTAATATTTGCTTAAGTTTCGTTCTAAAATTCTTTCAGCTTCGGTGAACGTGTAGCCTGCAAGCCTTATTGTTCCGAGTCTTGGAAGTCTGACAGTTCCGTCGCGCCTCACGACAAAATTATAAGTTTCTTCTTCGGGTATTCCCCACATGCTTAAAGTCATTTCATCGCCCACATTTATTATATAATCCTGAGCTACTGGGGCGGCATCATAAGGCGCGTAAGTCGAAGGAGGGTTGCGGAAAAAAGACATTCCATAACGCGGAAGCCTTTGAAATAACCGTCCGATAGCGTTTCCAGCGGCATTGCCCGATTCTAAAATCTCATCGAAGTAATCGTTTATCTCGCTTTCAGTTAAAGGCTTTTCATAATCCTGAACATTATTATCATTAAACGGTGTATCAGTTTCTCTCTCCTGGAAAAGCTCCTGACGCTCCGTCTCTAACTCAGAATTAAAATCGCCCGGACGACGCGAATCGTAATAATCATTTTCAAAATTTGACGGCTCATTCTGCAAGTACCCCTGCGCCGCTGCTGTTCCCGTTTTTGCCCCATACGGAGCCGAATCTGACGCGGGATAATAACCGGGCGATGACTGCGGCCTTGAAGATGTTTGAGCAGTCGGAACCGCAGCATACACTCCGGCATGAATCAACAAAAGAATTAAAACAGCCGAAAGAAAATTTTTTAGCTTTAACATAGATAAAGTAATGCCTCCTCTAAACAAAAATCAATTAAAGGAGAAACGCACGGCAATGCACACTACAACTATGAGGACACACAGCACAATCACCCATTTAACCTGCTTCATGGCAAGACAATCCCCCTCAAATGTTAAAAAATTTTATACGAAAAATCCTTCTGCTTTCTTGGGACGCAAAGTTCCCCATGAAAATACAGAAGGCCGATTTATATCTGTATGTGTTATTGAAATTATTTTTTCTGTGATATAATGAAAAGTTATTGAAGTAAGACAGAGTCCGAGCGTCGAGCGTCGAGCGAATTGTACACAGTTTTTTGCGTTCTTGCAAACATTTATTAAAACAATTCCCCTTTTTTATTTTAATTTTTTAAGAAATTTTTAAGAATTTCAGAAAAATAATTTTCGTTCGGTAAAAACTTCTAGTAAGTATAGCACTTATTCATTAAAATTTGTCAAGTGAATTACGCTGTGAAAAAATTGAATACAGGATAAAATAATATTTAATCTCAATTAATTTTTCAAAATTTTATAATTCAGGAGGATTTTTACTGTTATGAAAAAAATCATTCTTGCTGCTGTGTGCGTAATGATGTTCGCAGGCGCGGCTTTCAGTGCGGAAACCGTCAAGGCTTATACGACTATGGAAGAACCGCTTGCAAAAGCTCTCTTTGATGAATTTGAGAAAGAGACGGGCATTAAAGTTGAGTGGGTTAGGCTTTCAGGCGGCGAGGCTATTGCACGTCTTGAGGCCGAAAGAGCTAATCCGCAGGCTTCAATCTGGGTCGGCGGTGTCGGAACTCAACATATCGAAGCAAAATTGCGCGGGCTTTCAACTCCTTACCGTTCGAGATTTGCAGGCAGTATTCCGTCACTTTACAGGGACGCAGAAAATTACTGGACAGGGCTTTATGTCGGGCCTATAGCCTTCTGCATGAACACCGACAGAGCGAAAGAACTCGGCCTAGCTATGCCTAAAAAATGGTCGGATTTAATCAAGCCGGAATATTCTAAGAAAATCCGCGTCGCCCACCCAAGCACTTCAGGAACAGCCTACAACATGATTACAACAGTAATCAGGATTTTTGGCGGCGATGAGGACAAAGCCTTTGCATACTTCAAAGAGCTTGCAAAATCCGTTGAACAGTTCACTCGCTCAGGCTCGGCACCTGGAAAAAGCTGTGCGCTTGGTGAAATTCCCATTGCTATCGGCTACCTTCATGACCAAATTAAATTACAGCGTGAGGGCGCGAAAATTGAAATCGCAATCCCCGAAGATGGCACAGGCTTTGAGACTGCCTCAATGTCAATTCTTAAAGACGGCCCGGAGCCTTTGAACGCTAAAAAATTATATGACTGGATTTTAGGTCAGAAAGCTATGGACATAATCGCACGTTGGTACGTCATTCCGCTTTCAGACCTTGCAACCCCGACAAACACCGGCTTCTCTCTTAATAACATGAATTTAGTAAATCAGGACGACCAATGGGACGCTTCTAACAAAGAAAGATTGTTGGAACGCTGGAACGCAGAAATTTCAACTTTCTCGGAAAAAAAATAATTTTTGATTAGGGATTAGGAACGGGGAAGCATGAGACAAAACCTCCTGCTTCCTACTTCCTACCTCCTAACTCCTACCTGAAATAAGAACGGAGGTGTGAATTTGAACAAACGCTTTATAAATTTTTTACTAACACTGTTATTTGTTATTCTCGTCGGCACATGGATTTATACAAGCGTCCGCGATGAATTTCTTAAACAGTCAAGAACGGCACAGCGCAGAACAGTTGAGACAGTTGCTGCCGGGTATCCTGAGCCTGAAGACGTTGATGACTGGCTAAAGCGTCTTGCTGACGAAGCTAGAGAATATTCTGTCGTGTTCGTTTCTGAAATACCAATGCCGGGCGAAAAATTAAATGCAGCTCCTAAGGGCGATAAAGAGCTTGCGGAATTGACTGAAAAATCAGCACTTGACCTGGAATTTTCAAAGGGCTTCGACAATGCTGCCTATGAAGAAATTTACAGAGCTTCAAATAATTGGACAGTCGGCACAAAGGAAAAGCAGGCGATATTTTTTGCTCCGGCCGTGAGCTTGAAAACTCATGAGATTGAAGGCGCGTTAGTCTTTGCTTTCAACACTGAAGGCGAACAAAATTTCATGAGAATGTTAAATACTTTGTTCTTTGGTGCGTTTATTTTATTTGCCGTCGTCATTTGGCAGTTAATGCTGAGCCGCGACCCTATAGTAGGCTTTGCGCTTGCCGGATTATTTTTAATGACGTTAGTATTTGTCGCTTATCCTTTGTTCGAGGCTTTGAGGCTTTCATTCGTTGAGAACGGTAAATTTTCTCTCTCAATCTGGAAAACAATACTAAATTCCGAAGGTTATTTATCTGCGTTATGGGGCAGTCTCAAATTAGGCTGTTGGACAGCGACATTTTCAACAATAGTCGGTTTTCTTTTTGCCTTCGTTGTCGCGAGAACTAATGCGCCGTGCAAAAAATTAATCTCAACAATGGGCGTTTTGCCGGTAATCTCACCGCCGTTCTCGTTGACGCTTTCAATTATATTATTATTCGGCAACAACGGCTTAATAACGCGGTGGCTTCGTGTTATCGGCTTGGATTTTTCAATTTACGGACTTCCAGGACTTGTAATAGTGCAGACTATGGGAATGTTCCCTATTGCATTTTTAACTCTAAGCGGAGTTTTGCAGGCTATCGACTCGACGTATGAAGAAGCCTCGCTGAATTTATCCGCAGGGCGTTTCAAAACTTTTTCATCAATAACATTTCCGCTTGCTGTGCCGGGCTTATTAAGCTCGTGGCTTTTAGTATTCACGACCTCATTAGCAGACTTTGCAAACCCGTTGCTGCTCGCCGGAGATTTGAAAGTCTTATCGCTGGAAAGTTATATCGAAGTTACAGGCATGAACAGGCTAGGACACGGAGCGGCTCTCTCAATTTTACTATTATTGCCGACCTTGACGGCTTTTTTGGCGCAAAGATTTTGGGTATCTAAACGTTCATATGTAACGGTAACGGGCAAGCCTTCAGGACGCATTACGGAACTAACTACGCCGCTAGTACGAAGAATTTTAACTGGAATAATTTTTGTTATAGTCTTCCTTTTGATTTTGCTTTACGGAACGATTTTTGCGGGCTGTTTCGTCAAAAACTGGGGCATTGATTACACATTCAGTCTTGAAAATATCACTGAAGCTGTAACACGCTCAAGGGACGCATTATTTGATACAGTAACGCTTGCGGCAATAGCTACGCCAATCGCAGGAATTACGGCGATGATAGCGGCTCTTTTAATTATTCGCAGAAAATTTCACGGTAAACGCTTATTAGAGATGTTATTAATGACACCGTTTGCACTGCCTGGAACGCTTGTAGGCATAAGCTATATTTTAGCGTTCAATCACGCTCCAATTATCCTCGTAGGAACTGCGGCAATCATCATAATTAATTATGTAATCCGTGAATTACCCGTCGGCATTGAAGGCGGCATAGCGTCATTACGTCAAATTGACCCCTCAATCGAAGAGGCCGCAACGGATTTAGGCGCGGACCAGGCTACAGTTTTCAGAACGATTGTGTTGCCGTTAGTCAGACCGGCGTTTTTATCAAGTCTGTCATATACTTTTGTGCGTTCAATGACGGCCGTCAGCGCGGTTATATTCTTAATTTCAGCGAAATGGTATCACTTGACCGTATTAATTTATAATTTCTCTGAAAATCTAAGATTCGGCCTTGCAAGCGTTCTGTCAACGGTGTTAATAATTATAGTTTTCAGTGCGTTTGGGCTTATGCGGCTGTTAGTACGCGAGAATGTCAACTTGATGAAGAGCGTTAATTAAATAAACAAAACCCCTCCACCGCAAGCGATTCCCCGCGTCGCGCATGACACATTAGGTGTCATTGCCCCCTTAACAGGGGCGGCGAGAAAATGTCTTTGATACGCGAAATCTTGCGCCCCCTGACAAGGGGGAGAGGGCCACGAAGTGGCGAGGGGGTTTAATAGCGAAAGGAGCGAATATTTAAGTGGCAAACACAAAATCTAAATCAGTAACTTTTGAGAACATTACTAAAATTTTCCGCGACACCCAGTCAAAACAGGACGTTAAGGCAGTAGATAATGTTTCATTCAGGCTTGAGCCCGGCGAGCTTGTAACACTTTTAGGGCCTTCTGGGTGCGGCAAGTCAACAATTTTGCGCATGTTATCGGGATTTGAACAGCCAACCTCAGGAAAAATAATGATTGGCGACAACGACGTAACGTTTACTCCGCCTAACAAACGCGATACCGCAATGGTGTTTCAAAGCTACGGGCTTTTCCCTCATAAGGATGTTTTTCATAATGTTTCTTACGGCTTGGAACTTCGCAAAGTTCCTGCTGCTGAGATTAATGAAAAAGTTAATAAATTTCTTGAAATGGTCGGACTGGAAGCAATGGGACAGCGTCCGCCTTCAAGGCTTTCAGGTGGCCAGCAGCAGCGTGTTGCGCTTGCAAGAAGTTTAATTGTCGAGCCGTCAGTCCTGCTGCTTGATGAGCCTTTATCAAATCTTGACGCCCTCCTCCGTGAACAGATGAGAGTAGAAATCCGCAGACTTCAAAAATCTTTGAGCATCACAGCAATGTACGTAACTCACGACAGAGTCGAAGCTATGAGCCTCTCCGACCGAATAATCGTAATGAAAAGCGGACATATAATGCAAGTCGGAACGCCAAGCGAAATTTATAGAGACCCCGTTGATACTTTTGTTGCCGGATTTGTCGGCAAAGTTGCCTTCTTCCCGTGCGAGGTCAAAGGGATTGAAAATTCTGCCTGTACTGTTGAGCTTGCAGGGAAAAAATTTACCTCGCCGCGCTATTCTGAAAAATTAAAGGCCGGCGGTAAAGCTCTGATAATGGCGAGGCCGGAGTCGCTCTCTCTTGGTGAAGCCGGTTCAGGAGTTGAAGACGGAATTGTCAGCGCAAATATTTATCTTGGCAACAGCGTTGAAACTTGGGTAAAAACCGATTTAGGCAATGTTCTCGTCCAGATTGATAACCCGGATGTAAAAAAGATATGGGACGAAGGGAAAAAAGTTTCTCTTTCGTTTGAGCCTTCTTTAACAAAAGTGCTCGTCGATGATTTAGACGCTTGACAAAAAAAACTCCAGCGGTATAATTACCCACCGTGAACGACAGCATCGCGGGGCGTAGCGCAGTCTGGTTAGCGCACCTGCTTTGGGAGCAGGGGGTCGAAGGTTCAAATCCTTTCGCCCCGACCAGAATGAAAGTGAAAAGCGGAAATAGCTCAGTTGGCTAGAGCGATGGCCTTCCAAGCCGTAGGTCGCGGGTTCGAATCCCGTTTTCCGCTCCAAATAATTTAAGAACGCGCTCTTAGCTCAGCTGGATAGAGCAACGGCCTTCTAAGCCGTAGGCCGCGGGTTCGAATCCTGCAGGGCGCGCCATGTGTATCAAATGGTGAGTGTAGCGCAATTGGTTAGAGCTTCGGATTGTGGTTCCGGCGGTTGAGGGTTCAAGTCCCTTCACTCACCCCATAGAGCAGGTTTATGCGCTCTTAGCTCAGTTGGATAGAGCGACAGACTTCGGATCTGTAGGTCGCGGGTTCGAATCCTGCAGGGTGCGCCATGTATCATACTTATAGTGGATTGTTAGCTCAGTTGGTAGAGCAGCTGACTCTTAATCAGCGGGTCGTGGGTTCGAGTCCCTCACATTCCACCATTTTTTTTGAATAAAAAGCAAAAGCATAATGAATAAAAAAATGCCCCTTGTGTTGCGAGGGGCTTTGTTTTTTGTTCCCTTATTTCATTTCGGACGGCGGAATTGTATCCATGTCATCAAATTCTTGATTTTCTCCGCCCATTGCCCAGATAAAAGAATAATTACTCGTTCCCGCTCCGGCATGAATCGACCATGAAGGTGAGATTACCGCCTCAAAATTTTTCATAACAATATGCCGTGTTTCCTGTCCTTGTCCCATGAAGTGAAAGACTATATTGCCTTCAGGTATCTCGAAATACGTGTAAATCTCCATGCGTCTCTCATGAGTGTGAGCTGGCATTGTGTTCCATACGCTTCCCGACTCCAGCTCCGTCAGCCCCATAGAGAGCTGGCATGTCTTTAAGACGGCCGGATGAATAAACTGATTGATTACGCGCTTGTTTGATGTTGCCGGATCTCCTAAAGGTTTTTTCGCGGCATCGGCAATTTTTATTAATCGCGTCTCATAGCTTGTGTGTGCAGGAGCTGAAACCAGATAGAACTTTGCCGGAGCATTCATATCTTTGCTCGCAAAAAATACTTTTTCCGTGCCTTTAGTGATGTACAGGCAGTCTTTATAGCCAAGTTCATAAGTTTTTCCGTCAGCTTCTATCGTCCCTGCGCCGCCAAGATTAAAAATTCCTGCTTCTCTGCGCTCAAGAAAATAATGCGTGCCGAAATTGGCCCATACGTCTATGCCGTCATTGATTGCGAGTTTTTTGCTCACCGGCATTATTCCTAACGTAACCATTCTATCGACGTGGCTATATACGGCCGTAACTTTATCGGGATTATACAGCCCTGTAATAAGAAATTCTCTGCGTAATTCGTCAGTGGTATATCGCTTTACATCGTTTGGACCGCATGAATATCTTATATCCATAACACAAATTAACCTCCTAAAATTATGAAAAGATTATGAAAACTTTTAAGAGCATAGCATAAGCGGACACAAAAAACAACAAAGGCCGGGTATCGCTTTGAGGTTTTATTGACATCTTCGCATTTAGTATAATATAATCATTAAAATTCTCAATTTAATATAATTTTTTAGCAAAACAATGGAGGAGGAACACTTATGAAAAAAACGTTTCTTGTCGTGATGCTTCTTGTTCTCGTATTGTGTGCGTCTGCAGCGATGGCTGAATACCCGGAGAAATCGCTTACTGCTATTTGTCCGTGGGGTGCCGGCGGCGGTACTGACTCATGTCTGCGTGCATTTTGTCAGGCCCTTGAAAAACAGCTTGGCCAGACTATCATTGTTGATAACAAGACCGGAGCAGGCGGAGTAACCGGACACGAGGCTATTGCAGATGCAGACCCTGACGGCTACACCTTTGGCATGATTACTTTTGAGTTTGTTACTTACAAAGCCCTTGATGTTTCTGATTACAAATCCTATGTGAATTATGACCCGCTGTGCCGTTTGAACGCAGACCCTGCCGGAATTACCGTGAATAAAGCATGGGCCGAGAAGAACGGCATTAAAAACTTGGCAGATTTCATCGCTTATTGCAAAGCTCATCCCGGTGAAGTCCGTATGGGCGGTTCCTCCGCAAATTCAGTGTGGCATATCGCCGGCGGTTACTTCATGAACGTTGCAGGCGTTGAGCTTAAAATGGTTACATATCCTGACGGAGCTGCTTCGGCTGTTCAAGCCGCTGCGCAGGGTGTTGACATTGAGGGCGTAACCGTTTCTCTTGCAGAGGCCCGTTCATTTATAGAGTCTGGAAATCTTATATGTCTTGGACTTATGGCCGAAGAACGCATTAACAATAAAGTTTTTGGCAGCATTCCTACATGCAAAGAGCAGGGCATAAACGCTTTCTATTCGACGTGGCGCGGACTTGGCCTGCCTAACGGTGTTGATAATGCTATTCGTACAAAGTTAGCAGATGCCTGCAGGGCCGCTGTTAAAGACCCTGATTTTGTGCAGTATATGACAAACGCCGGACTTGGCATTGCATATCTTGAAGCCGCTGATTTCAAGGCTTTCCTTGAACAACAGGAAGAAAGAGATGTCCCGGCAGCTATGAAAGCCGCAGGCATAGAAATATAAAAATAATTGCTTATGAGATGGGCGAGCATGTCTTGCCCATTTTTTATATTAAGGACGTGAATTTTCTTGAAAAAAACACAAACAAAAGCTTTTACGAATCTAATCTGTTCGATAATCCTGCTGATTTTTGAAATATGGGCCTATACAGAGACTATGGACTTCAAAGTTCATAAACGTGCGTTTGTCCAGCCCGCAACATTTCCGCAGATTATGATTTGCGGCATGGCAATATTTACAGTGATATTATTTCTACAATCCTGCATAAAATTAACTCGCGGAATGAAGCCAGAAGACCCGGAAAATGAGATGTCCGCAAGTATCAATCCTTTTACAAATCGCGGCGTGGCAGCTGCGTTATTTGTAATTATTTTGTGTATTTTATATACGCTGCTTTTTGACAAACTAGGTTATGTACTTGTCTCTGCGTGCGTCAGTGTCATTATTATGTGGCTTATCGGCAAACGGGATTTGAAAGTAATTATTCCTGTATCAATATTAGTGCCTTTAATCATGTGGTTTATTTTCTATAAATTGCTTACGGTAAATATTCCGATGGGCGTGTTTCAGCCTCTTCGCGACTTAGTAGATAAAATCTAAGGGGGCCTCAGCATGAATTGGAGTTTGCTTTTTGAAAGTTATGCAAATGTTTTTACGAGCATTCAAGTTATTGGCATGGCGTTCTTGGGTTCGTTAGGCGGAATTTTATTAGGAGCTGTGCCTGGAATGACCGCAACAATGGGAGTAGCATTGCTCATTCCTTTTTCATTTGGTATGGATTTAATCCCGTCAATAGCTCTTTTACTCGGCATTTACTGCGGAGGCATGTACGGCGGATCTATTTCAGCCATTCTTATTCACGCGCCGGGTACGCCGAGTGCAGCCGCTACGTTACTGGACGGTTATCCCATGTGTCAAAAAGGGCAGGCCGGCAGAGCTTTATCTATAGCGATGTTCGCATCATTCTGCGGCGGTGTGCTGGGTGCTTTGGTTATGACATTCCTTTCACCGATGGTCGCAAAGATGGCCATGAAATTTACAAGTGCTGAAATGCTGATGTTAGCATTTTTCGGGCTTTCAGTTATCGTATCAATTTCCGGCAAATCAATCGCTAAGGGATTAATTTCAGCATTTTTCGGCCTTTTGCTTGCTACAGTCGGCCAAGACCCTACGTACGGCGCAAAGAGATTTATTTTCGGATTTCGTCCTCTTTTGTCAGGCTTCTCGTTTATCCCGACATTAATCGGCTTGTTTGCTATTGCGGAAGTCATTGCAGGCGTTGAAAGAATCATCAACGGCGAAGAGAAACAGCAAAAATCAGAAGAAAAAATTACAAACGTTCTGCCTGATTTCAGTACGATAAAAAAGATATGGCCTAATATTATTTCAGGCGGCCTTATTGGAACATTAATCGGAGCTATTCCCGGTGCCGGAGGCGATATTGCCGTATTTGTATCTTACGGCTTCAATAAGAGCTCCTCCAAACACCCTGAGCTATGGGGAACAGGCATTCCAAACGGTGTAGCCGCGACAGAGTCTGCAAATAACGGCTGTTCCGGCGGTGCTATGATCCCGCTGCTCTCTTTAGGCGTGCCAGGTGATGCCGTTACAGCTGTTCTTTTGGGAGCGTTCATAATGAAGGGTATTCAGCCCGGGCCGATGATGTACGTCAACGAGCTTCCTACAGTTTACCGCGTATTTGCCGCGCTCATGCTTGCAAATTTAACAATGCTGATTGTAGGCTGTGCAGGAGTGCGGTTTTTTGCCAAGATTGTATCGCTCGATAAAAAAATGCTTTATCCAATTATCCTTGTCGTATCGCTGCTAGGCGCATTCTCGATTAATAAAAACGTCTTTGATGTCGGCGTGTGCGTCCTCTTTGGCGTGATTGGCTATCTCATGAATAAATTTGAATTCCCGCTTTCTCCTATCCTGCTTGCTTTAATCTTAGGCCCAATGTGTGAGCAGAACTTTGTACGCTTTGTAGACGTAAATAATGGCAACTTCTGGGAAATTCTGCATCGTCCAATCGCTGTCGGCTTTTTCTTAGTATCTGTTGCTACAATTCTTTTCTCGATTTACAATCAGCAGAAGATTAATAAAAAAGAAAGCGAAAACAGAAAAAAAGCAAATGGAGAGGTCTCGAGGATCCCTTAAAAAATTTTCGCATGAGTCACATTACAACGAAAAAAATACCGCCTTTGTGGGCGGTTTTTATATATTTAATCGGACTTGCCGAATTGCATTCTGGTGGAGGCGGGGAACTCCGAATAAAACAGCCCAAAGCTAATTATAAATAATTTACACAATAATTATCGATTTTTCTTGTACGGTTCTTTGTACGGTTACATTTCTCCTTGCTTTATTCAAAAATTTTGCTATAATCTTTGCTGGAGAATGCGAATGTTTTCTAACCAGCGTAGCGTCATTTTTAGCGAAGTGTTCTGCTACGTGGCAGTCGCACCAGTAATTCTTAATTTTTTGTGCATTGCCCACATACTCTTTTTTGTATAGTTCATTGAGATCGGGAAGTATACTGTTCGAAAAAAACTTAATGCCATGATTTTCAATTTTCCCGTTGATATTAAATAAATGTTCCTTCAGCATGTAACCTGAATGTTGCGTAATAGTCACTCGAAATAAATGATTTAACCATTTTTAATATTCTAAAAATTAACTCCGCTAAGAACACCTTGTTTTTAAGACTTTTCATGCTTAGGATATATAAATCATATCTAAAAATAATTAGTGACTATATTATTTATAATAACTCGTTATTTCCCAAAATTGAAACATAGCATTTACAAGGAGTTTCAGATTAATTATTCTTTATAAAATAAGCAAATTTACTTATTTCGAGTGACGTTTTTACAACATTCAGGATGTAAGAGAAACAAGGGGAGCGGAATCCGTATCCATTAGCCTCATATGCTGAAAATATTGTGGTAGCACAAACATCCGCGAGCTGTAACATATCCCAAGAAGGAGCAGTTTTAGCTGTGATTTTTTCAAAAACAGCTTGATTAATATTATTAAGCGGATACGGGAATAATTTTTCCTGAATATATTTAATCAATTCTCCGTCACGACTTGTTCCTCTTGATGATAAAACAACGTCCGCAATTCTGTTACAGGATAAACTCATCAATTTTTAAATTTAAATTCGGGCATTTTCTAAAGTTTGAACGATCGTTTCGATGTCGAAATATCTCAATATTTCTTCTAGCATTCCTTCAAAATT
>CAJOGI010000002.1:0-142992 GCA_905234075.1 uncultured Synergistales bacterium
AATCAACTTCGCTTTGAGAAATTCCGCCCTTCGCGTTTAATTGCTTTAATCTGTTGTAATTTAATTTTGCTTCGTCATAGGCAGTCTTACCTGACTGAACCTGCGCACCTCGTGCAGCAACCTGCAAAGTAATCAAAGTCTGCCCGGCTTTTACGGGGCTTCCGACATCAACAGCAACGCTCTGAACTATCTCGCGCTCGTAAGTCGTAATATTCTGCGTGTGGGCACTCTTGGCCTGACCGTAATAACTGCGCCATGTTTCCCAGTCCGAAGTTTTTAATTTTTCTGTCTCTACAGGATATGTATCTACTTCCTGAGTTTCTAAAGAACGAAGATTCGCCGCAGCCTGCGCCAGTTTGCCCCGTACCTGTGTAGTAACGAGAACGCCAACGCCGACTAAGGCCAAGATCCATAATAAAATTCTTATACGTGTAAAAAATTTAATCATTAAATAAAATCACCCCTGAGTTATTTTTCTCATGTTATTAAGCGATTGTGCATTATAACATAGCAATTTAATAACACAGCATTTTGAAGAAAATATGAAAAAGAAATTTTTTTTGATTTTTTTCTTTGGGAAAAGTCTCTTTTCTGGCTTGAATATTTTTGGCGGAAGTGTGTGGGAATCGAACCCACCAGAGACAGCTTAAACCGCCCCTCACCGGGTTTGAAGCCCGGGCCCATCACCAGACAAATCTCACTTCCGAAATTTATTTATTAAATTCACGGCCTCGTATTATAATTTAGAAATCCTTAAAAATCTATATTTCTATATTAAAAAATTTTGAGACATGAAAACATATTATCTTAATAACGCTGCTACAACCTGGCCAAAGCCTGAATGTGTCGCGGACGCAATGAGAGATTTTTTGCTCAAGGGCGGGGCAAATTCATCACGCGGCACATCTTCAGAGCGCGACATGGGCACGATGAATTTAATTCTTGACTGTCGAATGAAGCTCGCGGAATTTTTCGGAGGCTATGAAGATTTTAATCCGCTGCTCGTAACTTTTACGTCGAACATAACCGAAGCTCTTAACATTGTTCTTCGAGGCTTCCTGAAGCCGGGCATGAGCGTTATAACTTCCTCAATGGAACATAACGCCGTCATGCGTCCCTTGCGTGCCTTAGAACAAAAGGGAATTAATATTGAAGTATTGAAAGCCGACAGTGAAGGCACGTTAAATCCGTCCGGCTTAGAAAAATTATTGAGCGAAAAAAATTTTGATCTTATGGTCTTTGCAAGTGCCTCCAATGTTTGCGGAACGGTTCAGCCTCTGAAAGAAATCGCGGAAATCTGCAAGAAAAATAATCTGCCGCTCGTTCTCGATACGGCGCAGACGGCGGGATTAATTGAGCATAATGCGTCAGAGCTTGGACTTGCGGCTCTGTGCTTCACCGGCCATAAAGGCTTAATGGGGCCTCAAGGCACGGGCGGGATAGTATGGAAGCCTGACTTTGCCGCACGTGTCGAGCCTATCATCACTGGCGGAACGGGGAGCTATTCGCATCTTGAATATCAGCCCGAAGACATGCCTGATAAATTTGAATCGGGCACTCCGAACTTACCCGGAATAGCCGGCCTTAACGCGGCCTTAACATGGCTGAAAGACACGGGAATAAAAAATATCGCGCAAAAAGAAAATGAACTGGGCAGATATTTTCTCGAAAGATTAAAAAATTTTGATGAAGTCATGTTGACAGGCAAAAAAGAAATGAAGGACAGGCTCTCTGTCTTTTCGTTCAATGTAAAAAATATTGACAACGGAATTTTAGCTGATGAGCTTTCATTAAAGGGATTCGAGACGCGGCCCGGACTTCATTGCGCACCGTCGGCACATAAGACGCTAGGAACATTTCCGCAGGGAGCTTTGAGAGTATCGCCGGGATATTTCAATACGAATGAAGAAATTGATAAATTTATGGAAGAGTTAAAAGCTGCCCTCTGAAATATGAAGAGGGCAATAATTTATAACTTGCTTAAAAATTCATCGCCCAGTTCTTTAAGTTCTTTAACGATTTTGCGTGCCGTCAAGTTAAATTTCGGACGGGTCAGCACAGCCGGAACGCCGTTCAAAGGAATTACGCCGAAAACCGTTCCGTTGTTCCTGATATATTTGAAAATATAATAATCTTCTTTTTTAAGCTCCTCCATATAATCTGCCTGCGCTTTAATCAGCTCATCGCCCTTCAAAATGCTGACCATGTTCGGCACAATCCCAAGTAGCGAAAGAGAGACTTGCTGATACCTGTTGTCATTGAGTAAAAGCCGATACTCGTCATACTGCGACAAAAATTCTTCTATTTTTTTTCTGAGTTCAGAGACTCCGAGCGTAGAAAGATAATCTAATTTTGCCGGAACGATATAATAATCGCTCGCTAACAGAGCATTCTTGACCATGACGTAAAAATTCGGCGGACAGTCTATGAGTACTAAGTCATAATCATCGCTCATCTTTTCAATTTCTTTTTTGAGATAACTGTGCAGTTTCAAAAATTTTGCGGCCAACTGCGTGCGGGTAACTCCCGATATGCTTCCTGCAAGTTCTACGTCGATATTTATTAATTCGAGATGAGAGCTAAGCAAATCCAGCTTCTCGCTCCCGATGCCGACGTTCATGTGTATAACGAGCGACGACAGCGGCGGAATGTTATCGTCTTCCTTGATTACATTTTCAAAGTAATTTTTTAATGTCTGGTTATCGGCATATCTTTCGCTCCAATATTCGGGAGTCATAAAGCTAAAAGTTAAATGCGTCTGAGGATCTAAATCAATCATGAGTACACGCTTGCCCTGCGCTGCTGCGTATGCGCCAAGGTTTGCAGTAAGTGTAGTCTTGCCGACCCCGCCCTTGTAATTAATCACAGATACTACTTTCATGAATAATCCCCTCTAAAAATATTTTGAATAAGTTGAGTAAATTATACAGCATTAATTATTTTTTAATTTTAATGAGGAGTTAGAAACGTGCGGAAATTTTGCACTAATTCATTAATGACTGAAAATATTCAAGAAGAAGGGGATTCAAAATTTTTATATAAGTTCCCTTCATGCCAAGGCTGCGGCTCTCAATTAATCCGGCACTCTCTAATTTTCTGAGAGCACTAACAATAACGCTTCGGGTAACGCCGACCCGCTCTGCAACGTGGGAGGATATAGCAACACCTTCAAAGCCTCCTAGTTCAGTAACTATGCACTTCATGCTCTCAAGCTCGGAATATGACAAAGCCCTGACTGCCATTTGAACACTTAGACGTTTTCTCGATGTTTCCTCAAGAACTTTTGCGCGCTCGTTTAGAATTTGAATGCCGACTATCATTCCGAGATATTCAGCAAGCAAAACATCTTCAACGAGGAACGGAGCGTGAAACCTCACAAGCATGATCGTTCCCAGTCTTTCCGCGCTTGCCCCGATTATGGGCACATACATTAAATGTTTTTCCGGCCTTTCGCCTAAATAATCATCGTCAAATAAAAAAGCGTCCTCGTCATGGACTTCTGAATCCGTGCACCTGTTCATGCGAACTACAAACTCTTCGGGCATAACTCCGTCTTTGAAACTGTCCAAAAGAGCTTTTGATTTATATTCAGGCAGCCAAAAGTAGCCGAGCAGACGGCCGGACTTGTCAACGATATAGACATTTGCCGTAGAAAATTCCGAGAGCATCTCAGAAAGTTTGTAATAATTAAGAGGCTCTCCCTCTCGTTTAGATTGAAAAGCCCTTCCTACACGCCGGGTTTTTTTCAAGAGCTCATTCAAGCCGCTGTTAGTGTTTGTCTGCGATGAAATTTCAGCCATAATCAATTAATAAACTCCTTTCATTAAATTACTTTATAGCAGGTAACGCCGGATATCGCGATTCTCGACGAGCCCGCTTAATTTTTCTTTCACCATTGCCGGAGTGATTTCAATCTTTTCAACGTCCATGTCGCTGACGCTGAAACTTATTTCCTCAAGCAGCTGTTCCATCATTGTGTGAAGTCTTCGCGCTCCTATGTCTTCCATTTCGGAGTTCATTTTGTGTGCAAGACGCGCAATTTCTTCCGTAGCTTCCTTCGTGAATACAAGCTCCGTTCCTTCAGTCGAGATTAAAGCCTCGTACTGACGGATTAAACTATTTTCGGGCTCGGTCAAAATTTGCTGTAAATTTTCCCAGCTCAACGGCTCAAGCTCAACCCTGATCGGAAAACGTCCCTGAAGTTCGGGAATTAAATCAGAAGGCTTGACACCGCTGAAGGCACCGGCAGCAATGAATAAAATATGATCCGTCTTAACCGGGCCGTATCGCGTTTGAACGACAGATCCCTCGACGATCGGCAGTAAATCGCGCTGAACTCCCTCGCGGCTTACGTCAGGCCCGTGAGAACTTCCGCCCTTAACGACAACTTTGTCAATCTCGTCAAGAAAAACTATGCCGTCCTCCTGCGCTAAATCTAGAGCTTCTTTGGCCATTGCTTCAGAGTCGATTAATTTCTCGGCCTCTTCCTGCTGTAAAATCCTCATGGCCTCTTTAACTTTCATGTGGCGTTTCTTCGTTCTCTTGGGCATTATCCCGCCGAGCATTTCAGTTATGTTAATTCCCATTACGTCCATTCCGGGCGTGCCGAAAATAGGAACTGCCGCCGCGTTTTCGTTGACTTCAATTTCTACGTCCTTGTCGTCAAGTTTGCCGTCCTTTAACATTTTTGAAAAACGCGCACGAGTTCTTTCATACTTCGCTTTTTCTTCCTGCGTTTCTTCCGGCTCTTCGCTTTCTTTATCATCATCTCCATCGACGGGCTTATCCGAAAAAACTTTCATGAAATCAGGCATCGAAAATTTTTTCTCGCGCTTCGGGAGCAATGCGTCAAGCAGTCTTTCCTCTGCATGTTCAGCGGCAGGGACTTGAACTTTCTCAATCATTTTTTTTCTGACCATTGAGACGGCAAATTCTGTCAGGTCTCTGATAATCGTCTCAACGTCGCGGCCAACGTAGCCTATCTCCGTAAATTTTGTAGCTTCAACTTTCACGAACGGAGCATTAGAAAGAGTCGCCAGCCTTCGCGCAATTTCAGTTTTTCCGACACCCGTCGGGCCGACCATTAAAATATTCTTCGGCATAATTTCATGAGCAAGTTCCGGCGGTAAAGCGCGTCTGCGTATTCTGTTCCTCAACGCTATCGCAACAGCACGCTTGGCCTTATCCTGACCGACTATATAGCGGTTAAGATGCTCAATGATTTTTGACGGCGTTAAATCTGATTTAATAATTTTTTCCATGTTTCATTCTCCAAGTACTTCAACAATAATATTATTATTCGTGTAAATACAAATTTCCGATGCAAGCTCGATCGACCGTCTTGCTATTGCTTCCGGCGGCATGTCCGTAGCTTCACACAAGGCACGCCCGGCAGCAAGAGCATATCCCGACCCCGAACCGATTGAGGCGACATTTCCTTCGGGCTCTAGAACATCGCCGGCCCCGCTCAATAATAGAGTAGTTTCGTTATTAGCCGCAAGCATCATAGCTTCGAGCCTGCGCAGTGCTTTATCGAGCCGCCATTCTTTTACGAGCTTGACTGCCCCCTTCATTAAGTCGCCTTTTTCCTGTTCGAGGCAGTCCTCAAATTTTTCAAGCAGCGTCATCGCGTCCGCAGTGCTTCCTGCAAAACCGGTCAAAATTTTTCCGTCTAACAAAGTTCTAACTTTTCTTGCACCCGATTTTATTACCTGCGAGCCTAAAGTTACCTGACCGTCCCCGGCCATTGCGACTCGTGATCCTTTTCGGACGCAGACTATCGTAGTTCCTTGAAACAAAAATATCATTCCTTCTTACAAAATTATTTACAAGAGCCAGAAAAAAATTTTTTATCTTCTAACTCTCAAATCTTATCCGGCTAAATATTATCTCATTCGTTTTTATTTTTTGAATATGCTAATTAAATTAAAATTTTTAGTGAATAGTTAAAATTTGAAAGCACGAAAAAAAATTCGTAACTTTAATTTTTTATTTTGCCTCGTGAAAAATTGTGATTGCTAAAAATTTTCAAAATTTTTGTAGTCCCCATTGTAGTCCCCAAAAAATTTTTCTCTCAGATTTTTTATGAATGAATTTATTTTAGTTAAAGCGAAAATATTTTAGCACAAAAATTTTTTCGGACGTGCTATAATTTTTTCATAAAAGCACGTACAGCAATTTACATGGGGCCAATTTTTGTAAGGACATTCGATTTGTCCAGCGTGCTTTGAAAATCTTAAAGGCGCAAACAGCAAAAAAAATAGGCATACGGATTGATATCCTAAATTATCATGCGCCTTGTCTTTTAATTAAGGAGTTTTAATTATGCTTAATAAACTTATATTTGAAGCCGACAAAACTTTTACTGAAAATTTAGCCGCGACTTACAGGTCAACTTTGTCTGACTGTCTTGATTTATTCGCAGTCGTCGGAGCGTTGAGAAATTCCGACGACGAAGAAATTATACAAAGATTTATCCGCGCCTTCTATGAAGATAAAAACTTAGCCGTGAAAATTGCTTTTTATGCCCGTGATGTTCGCGGCGGTCTCGGTGAGCGTAAAGTATTCAGAATAATTCTTAAATGGCTCGCTCAAAATTCAAAATCAACAGTTAAAAAAAATATTTCATTCATTCCCGAATACGGACGCTATGATGATTTATTGCCGCTGTTCGATACGCAGTGCGAAGAATTTGCTTTGAACTTTATAAAATCACGGCTCGAAGAAGATATTAGCTCCGAAAATCCATCGCTCTTGGCGAAGTGGCTGCCGTCGATAAATGCTTCCGACAAAAACACGCGGCAAAAAGCAATGAAGCTGGCAAAATTTTTGGGCATGGATTATAAAAATTATCGTCAGACGCTATCAAAATTACGCACTAAAATAAAAATTCTTGAAAATAATCTGCGCGAGCGTGATTACACATTCGATTATTCTCAACAGCCCTCAAAGGCAATGCTGAAATACCGCAAGGCTTTTATACGCAATGACGGCGAACGCTACGAAAAATTTTTAGAGGACGTTTCAGCGGGCAAAGCGACGCTTCACACGGGAACTTTAGCACCGTATGAAATAATTTTGCCTCTCGTTCAATGGCAATGGGAGGAAGAGGAAAATAAATTTTCCGAAGACGAGATAAAAGCACTCGACACTACATGGAACGCTCAGGAAGATTTTACGCGCGGCGAGAACGCTCTCGTTGTTGTTGACGGTTCAGCTTCAATGTACAGAACTGAGGGACTTTTGTCGCCGATTGCGGTAGCTGTATCTCTTGGAATTTATTTTGCCGAGAGAAATTCGGGAGAGTTCAAAAATTATTTCATAACTTTCTCTAAAAATCCGCAGTTAATAAAAATTAAAGGCGATAATATTTTTGAAAAAGTAAATTATTGCAAGACTTTCAAGGAGATGGCAAACACTGACATTCAAAAAGTCTTTGAATTAATTTTGAACACGGCAATAAAAAATAATCTGCCTCAAAGCGATCTGCCCGCGACGCTTTATATAATTTCCGACATGGAATTTGATTACTGCGCTGAAAATTCTGATTTAACGAATTTTGAATACGCGAAAAAAATTTTTAATGAACACGGCTACGAACTTCCGCACGTAGTTTTCTGGAACGTTGACAACCGCAACACGCAACAGCCTGTTACTAAAAACGAGCAGGGAGTAACTCTGGTGAGCGGAACATCGCCGAGAATTTTTGAAATGCTTACGGCCGGAAATATTACGCCCGAAGAATTTATGTTATCAATATTGAACGGACCGCGCTACGAAAAAATAACGGCTTGACAGAATAAAAAATGCCTTGTAAAATTCTCTCTCGTTAAGGCCGGTGTAGCTCAGCTGGTAGAGCAGCTGACTTGTAATCAGCAGGTCGGAGGTTCAAGTCCCCTCGCCGGCTCCAGTGAAAGAAGATTATTACGGTGGAATGGCCGAGTGGTCAATGGCAACAGACTGTAAATCTGTCGACGGGAGTCTACCATGGTTCAAATCCATGTTCCACCACCATTTTTTTATAAAGCCGATTTAGCTCAGCCGGCAGAGCACATCCATGGTAAGGATGGGGTCTTCGGTTCAAATCCGAAAATCGGCTCCAGAAATTAAAAATAAATTTTAAGTATTTCATAGAAAAAGTCATTCTGCCGCCTTGAAAGCGGTTTTTTTGTTATTGAAGCGCAAAAAATAAATCAAAAAAATTTTTTCATGTCTTATTTATCCCTTAAGTGTATTATAATTAAAATTAATTTCATTCCAAACAAACTAGAAAAGTAAAAAATAAAATTCTTAGAAAGGAGAGATTTATTTTGCCGGAAAAAAATATCCTTGAGATGAAGGATATAACTATGCAGTTTCCGGGAGTAAAAGCTCTTGACGGAGTAAACTTTTCACTCAGAGAGGGCGAAATTCATTCTCTTCTGGGCGAGAACGGCGCAGGAAAATCGACGCTTATAAAATGCCTCACGGGCGTTAATTATATGGACAGCGGAAAAATTTTTCTCGACGGAAAAGAAATCGCCCCCTCCAACCCCGGCGAAGCTATCGAGTGCGGAATATCGACAGTTTTCCAAGAAGTCAACCTTTGCCCTAATCTAAGCGTCGCTGAAAATATTTTCGTTGGCCGTCAGCCCATGAAGCACGGACAAATTGACTGGCGCGAAATTAACAAGAGAGCGTCGGAGTTAATGTCGCGCTTTCATCTTGACATCGACGTAACGAGGCCGCTCTCATATTATTCTACGGCCATTCAGCAGATGACTTCGATAGCCCGCGCGGTTGACATCAAGGCAAAAATTTTAATTCTTGATGAGCCGACAAGCTCCCTTGATGAAAACGAAGTGCAATTATTATTCAACGTCATGCGCGAACTTAAAGCCGGCGGCATGGGAATAATTTTCATAACGCACTTTTTAGATCAGATCTACGCCGTATCGGACAGAATGACGATCTTGCGCAACGGTCATTTAATCGGAACGTATAACATTGACGAGCTTACAAAATTTGAACTCGTTACGAAAATGGTCGGCAAGGACATGGACGTAATATTTAATTTGAAACGCGCCGACGTTGCTCCCGATTCAAAGATTATGCTCAACGCTGAACACATTGGCGACGGACGAATTAACGACATTTCCGTAACTCTCAAGAAGGGCGAATTAATAGGCTTCGCAGGACTTTTAGGGAGCGGAAGAACGGAGACCGCCGAGATGCTTTTCGGAGCGAGCAAAATTGCGACAGGCGAAATTTTCCTTGACGGCGAAAAAATAAATTTGAACAGACCCTTTGACGCTATAAAAGTCCGCATTGCTTTCTGCCCTGAAGACCGCAAGCGCGACGGAATAATCGGCGACTTATCAATCCGCGAAAATATCATGCTCGCCGTGCAGTCTCGAAAAGGTTTCATGAAGCCCATGACTCGTCAGGAGCAGACAGACCTCGCAAATAAATACATAAAACTTTTGGGAATTGCCACGCCCGACTGTGAAAAGAAAGCCGGCGAATTATCCGGAGGCAATCAGCAGAAAGTCATTTTAGCGCGGTGGATGGCAGCTCAGCCGAAAGTTTTAATTCTCGACGAGCCTACACGCGGAATAGACATCGGAGCAAAGGCAGAAATTCAAAGATTGATGCTTGAGATGTGCGGCGAGGGTGTGTCTGTAATTTTCATAAGCTCTGAACTTGACGAGATCATTCGCTGCTCAAACAGGATCGTAATCATGAGAGACCGTGCAAAAGTTGCCGAAGTTGACGGCTCTTCATGCACTCAGCAGGATATTTTGAAGATAATCGCAGAAGGAGCCGCTTAACAGGTAGGAGTTAGGAGTTAGGAGGTAGGAGTTAAAAAAAAATGAAAAAGAAAAATTTTGATTTATCAGGCTTAATGCAGTCAAAAGTAACTTGGGCGGTGATTGCGGAAGCGTTAATTTTGTTGGTATGTTTTTTAATACGCCCGGATTTTTTCAGCATAAGTTATCAGCCGTCAACGGGAATGTTATACGGAAGTTTGATTGACATCGTGAATAGATCTGCAGAAATAACTATTATTGCGATGGGAATGACTTTAGTTATCGCGTTGGGCGGAACGGATCTTTCAGTCGGCGCGTTAGTTGCAGTCGCCGGAGCAATAGCGTTAAAATTTTTGCGCTGGGACGTCCTCACTTATAACACTCCCGGCGATTACAGCGTATGCCCTTATATTTTGGTATTAACAGTGCCGCTGATAGTCTGTGCTTTAATGGGACTGTTCAACGGTTTTCTCGTAGCTAAGGGCGGTATTCAGCCAATCATAGCGACGTTAATATTAATGGTATGCGGACGCGGAGTTGCGCAGATTTTGACGGACGGAAAACAATTTACAACAGGTTATTCGCCGTTTAGAATAATAGGTCAGGGAAGTTTTCTTTATCTGCCGATGCCGATTATAATCACGATAGTTGTAGTTATCGCCGTAGCTTTATTCACACGCAGGACGGCCTTCGGAGCATTCGTTGAGTCTGTCGGTGTCAACGCAAGCGCGAGCAGGCTTTCAGGAATAAAAGCAGACACCGTAATATTAATCGTGTTCATGATTACGGGCTTGTTATCGGGAATTGCAGGACTGATTTATTCAAGCCGTATAATGTCAAACGATTCTAACAACGCCGGATTAAATTTTGAGATGGACGCAATTTTAGCGGTCGTTATCGGCGGAACGAACATGGCAGGCGGACGCTTCAGCCTTGCCGGAACTGTCGTAGGCTCGTTGATAATCCGCACAATCGTAACGTTTGTATATTACTTTGGAATTGTCGCGGAGGCCACGATGGCTTTCAAAGCGTTAATAATTGCCGTCGTCATTGTCCTTCAGTCAGAGCCCGTGAGAAAATATTTTGCAAAACGGGCCACTCTCAAAGCCGCGAGATTAGGAGGCCAAGCCGCATGAAAAATAAGCAGACATTATTCAACAAGCTGACAAATCCAAAATATATAATGGTCTACGCAACGATAGGAATATTTTTAATTATTTATGCCTTCGGAGCGTTTGTCTACGGCGATAAGGGCTTCACTACCGTCAGAACTTTTGTAAATCTTTTCATTGACAACGCCTATTTTGGAATTTCAGCCGTCGGAATGACAATGGTATTAATCACGGGCGGAATTGACCTGTCAGTCGGCGCGGTAGCTTCATTGACGGGAATGTTCATAGCTTACGGCACTTCAGTTCTTGGGCTTCACCCTTTAACTTGTATCGCGGCAGCTCTCGTAATGGGCGTAAGTCTTGGTTTGTTAATGGGCTGGGTAATCCATTACTTGAACGTCCCTGCATTTATAACGACATTGACGGGAATGTTTTTCGCTCGCGGTGTCTGTTCATTAATAAGCCGTGAGTCGATAGATATTCATCACCCGTTCTTTGATGCGCTGGCAAGCTGGAAAATTTATCTCATGCGTTACGCTGACGGGCATTGGGTGAGAATAAAGCCGATAGCGTTTATAAATTTCAACGTAATTTTATTTTTGGTAATGATAGCGATCGGGACTTTTATTCTTCAAAAAACGCGCTTCGGACGCAACATTTACGCAATCGGAGGCAACGAACAGTCAGCTTCGTTAATGGGGCTTCCCGTCGGGCGCACAAAAGTTTTAGTGTACGGTTTCAACGGATTATGCTCAGTGCTTGCAGGAATTTCATACGCTCTTTATGTTAAAAGCGGCTGGAATTTGTCTTTGCAGGGCGGAGAGCTTGAAGTCATAACATGCGCGGTCATCGGCGGAACGTTATTAACCGGCGGAGTAGGCTATATGATTGGTACGTTGTTCGGCGTTTTGTTGAAGTCAATAATACCGGCATTGATTACGTTCAACGGGAATTTACTTTCATGGTGGGGTAAAATTGCAACAGGATTATTATTGTTGCTTTTTATTTGCATACAGCGTTTTGTAGTAACATCATCATCAGGACGAAAATAAAAAGGAGTGAACTTTTTGAGTATCAAAGATTATGAATTTTGGTTTGTAGTAGGCAGTCAGTTTTTGTACGGCCCGGAAGTTCTTGAGACAGTTGCCAAGCGTGCGCAGGAAATGACGGACAAGTTAAACGCTTCGGGAAATCTGCCCTGCAAAGTAGTTTACAAAGTTACAGCCAAGACAAACGCAGAAATAACGGACGTAATCCGCGAAGCTAATTACGACAAGAAATGCGCCGGAATTATCACGTGGTGTCATACGTTCAGCCCGTCAAAGATGTGGATCAACGGCCTTGCAAATTTACAAAAGGCTTGGTGTCATTTTGCAACGCAGTATAACCGCGAAATCCCTAACGAAGAGATCGACATGGACTTCATGAACTTGAATCAGGCTGCTCACGGCGACAGGGAACACGGCTTCATTGGTGCAAGGCTTAGAGCCGCGAGAAAGATTATCGCAGGATTTTGGCAGGACGAGGACGTTCAGAAGCGTTTAGGAAAATGGATGAGAGCCGCCGCAGGCGCGGAGTTTTCAAAATCTCTCAAGATTATGCGCTTTGGCGACAACATGCGCGAAGTTGCAGTTACTGAGGGTGATAAGGTAGAGACACAAATCAAGCTCGGCTGGCAGGTCAACACTTGGCCCGTCGGTACGCTTGTTAAAGTCATGAACGAAGTAACTGAAGCAGAAATTGACGCACTAATGAAAGAGTATGAAACTCTTTACGAAATGGCGACAGATGATATTGAGACTGTACGCTATCAGGCGCGTGAAGAGATAGCAATGAAAAAGATGTTGGATAAGGAAGGCTGTAAGGCATTCTCAAATACTTTCCAAGACCTTTACGGAATGAAGCAGTTACCGGGCATTGCATCACAGCATTTATTAGCGTCGGGCTACGGCTACGGAGCTGAGGGAGATTGGAAAGTCTCCGGCATGACTGCTATTATAAAATTCATGACTGAAGGCCAAAAGGGCGGAAGTGCTTTCATGGAGGATTATACTTATCATCTTGTTGAGGGCAGCGAATACAGCTTGGGGGCGCATATGCTTGAGGTATGTCCGTCAGTCGCGGCCGCTAAACCTAGAATTGAAGTTCACCCGTTAGGTATCGGCGACAGAGAAGACCCTGCGCGTCTTGTCTTTGAAGGGCACGAAGGAAAAGCCGTTGTCGTGAGTTTAATTGACATGGGCGGACGTTTGCGTTTAATATGTCAGGATATTGAATGCGTCAAGCCGATTATGCCTATGCCTAACTTGCCTGTAGCCCGTGTAATGTGGCGTGCAATGCCCAACTTGAAGACCGGGCTTGAATGCTGGATACTGGCAGGCGGCGCACATCATTCAGTTTTATCTTATGATGTTGATGCGGAACAAATGAAGGACTGGGCGCGTATCATGGACATTGAGTTTGTACACATTGACAAGGATACAACGCCGGAGAAACTGGAACACGATTTATTTTTATCTGATTTAGCTTGGAGGCTGAAATAATTATGATGCTTGAAAAATTACGCGAGGAAGTTTATATCGCAAACATGGAACTTCCCAAGAGGGGTCTTGTAACTTACACTTGGGGCAACGTCAGCGGAATTGACCGCGAGAAAAATCTCATGGTCATAAAACCGTCAGGGGTTGACTACGAAAATCTGAAGCCTGAAAACCTCGTTGTAGTTGACATGAATAACAATGTTGTTGAAGGCGATTTCAATCCCTCATCGGACACAAAGACCCACGTTGAACTTTACAAGGCTTTTCCGAAACTCGGAGGCATTGTACACACTCACAGCTCGCACGCCGTTGCTTGGGCACAGGCAGGAAAAGACATTCCTGCGTTCGGAACGACACAGGCCGATTATTTTTACGGGCGCGTTCCTTGCACAAGAAGTCTGACTGCGGACGAAGTCAACAGCGACTACGAATTTAACACGGGCAAAGTAATCATTGAGACTTTCAATGAAAGAAAGCTCGACCCTGTTGCAGTGCCCGGAGTTATCTGCCGTAATCACGGGCCTTTCACGTGGGGGAAAGATGCCGCGCAGGCCGTCTATCATGCCGTTGTTCTTGAAGAAGTCGCGAAAATGGCGATGTATACAATCACGATTGCCCCGAACACTCCTGAAGCTCCGCAGTATATTTTTGACAAGCACTACATGCGCAAGCACGGGCCTAACGCCTACTACGGACAGGGAAAACATTAAGATTATAGGGTTAGGAATGAGGAGTAAGGGGTTAGGAGTTATAAAGACTTTTACTTTCCCACGCTTAACTTAAATTCAATGAAGCATGAAACGGGCTGGCCGGCTTTAGCGATTGCGCTGGGGAAGGCCGGCTCGTTTACTGCGTTCGGGAACTGCTGACACTCAAGCGCGAAGCCGTCATGGTCGTTATAAAATGCTCCGCCTTTGCCTCGCGTGTGGCCGATAGAATTTCCCGTATAGAATTGAAGCGCGGGCATGTCCGAAGAAACTTCCAGCCTAATGCCGCTGACATCGCCTTCAGCAACAGCCGCAGGACGCTTCGAGTCCTTAATTTCAAAGCAGTGATCGAAGCCGCCCCTAGCCCTTATGATTTCGGGCGAGTATTCTAAAATTCTGTCAATGATTTTTCTCTCGGTTCTGAAATCAAATGACGTTCCCTCGACGCTCACGGTCGGAGCAAGCGCGAGAATACCGTCATCAGCCTTGCAATATTTTTCCGCGTTAATTTTCATGCTGTGATTTAATATGCTCCCTTTGCCGTGCCCGTTGAGGTTGAAATAATTATGGTTAGTTATGTTCGCGGGCGTGTCGTGGTCGCAGACATATTCATAATCAAATCTCAATGCGCCGTTCTTGAAGGTCGTTTTGATTGTTAAATCAAAATTTCCCGGAAAGCCCTCGTCCAAGTCAGGGCTGTGAAGTTTGAAAATTACGCAGTCGCCTGAAATTTCTGACGAGTATATTTTTTTCCCGAAGCCGTGAAAACCTCCGTGCAGGGTGTTATTTCCGTTGTTGCGCGGTAAATGGTAGGTTACGCCGTTCAAAACGAATTTGCCGTCTTTAATTCTGTTTGCGTAGCGTCCGACAGTCGCTCCGAAGTTTCTCGTGTCGTTCAAATATTCTTCGAGTGTGTCGTAGCCGAGTGCAACATCGCGGAGCTTTCCGTCTTTGTCAAAGACATTCATTTCAATAATTGCGCAAGCGTATTCAGATATTACAACGCTTTGCCCCTTTTCGTCGGTCAGGGCGTAGTTAAAAACTTTTTTTCCCTCCGGCGTAGTTCCAAATAAAATTTTAGAAATCATGAATTTTACGCTCCCTAAAAATTGAATTTTAAGTGTAAGATTTTAATTAATTCACATTATACTATTTTCAAAAATTTTATATCGGGTAAAGCCCGAATGGAGGGAATTTTCTATTATGAAGAAAGTTTTATTTCTTACCATTGCGCTCGTAGTGCTTTTCTGTGTCTCTGCGGCAAGTGCTAAAGATGTAGTCATTGCCTTCTCGCAGATTGGGCAGGAGTCCGACTGGCGCACCGCCAACACTGACGATTTACGCCATGCGATTGAAAGCCACCCCGGCTGGAAACTCGTCTATGACGACGGACAGCAGAAGCAGGAAAATCAGATTAAGGCTCTCCGAAACTTCATCACACAGAACGTTGACTACATTCTCTTCACCGGCGTTGTCTCAACAGGCTGGGACGAAGTTCTTAAAGAAGTCAACGAGGCTGAAATTCCTTTGCTTTTAATCGACCGTATCCCGGACTGCGCAGACAAAATTGATTATGTCGCAGCATTCGGCGGAGATTTTGTCGAAGAGGGCCGCCGTCAGGTTGCTTGGGCCGGCGAATATCTCAAGAAAATCGGCAAAGGCGACACTGATGTCAATATCGTAATCATGGAAGGAACAACAGGCGCGAGCGCACAGACCGGAAGAACCGAAGGAAACCTCAAAGCCTTGAAAGAATATCCGCACCTCAAACTCGTAGGCCAGCAGTCAGGAAACTTCACACGCGCTGAGGGTCAGGCAGTTATGGAGAGCTGGCTGAAGTCAATCGACAAAATTGATGTACTCATTGCTCAGAATGACGACATGGCACTCGGAGCAATCGACGCAATCAAAGCCGCCGGAAAAGTTCCCGGAAAAGATATTATCATCGTGGGCTGCGACAGCGTTAAAGCGGCATTTGACACAATCGTTGCCGGCGAAATGAACTGCACCGTCGAATGCACTCCGCTTTATGGCAAATTCGTTGTCCCGACAATCGAGGCTCTTATTCGCGGCGAAAAGTTTGACAAGACTGTCGTTCACCCTGAAGAGGGCGTTTTCGACATGGACGGCGGAATCGATTTAGGAACTGTTAAATCAATCAAAGCCGCTGATGTAATCGCTACACGCCAGTATTAATAAGGAATTAGGAGTGAGCCTGTCTGCCGGACAGGCAGGGAGTTAGGAGTTAAAAGAATTTCTGCTCCTTCACTCAAAATTTTATAAACGAAAGGAAAAAATTTTTACCATGAAAAAATTTATCGCAACATTGCTCGCTTTCACAATGGTTTTCTCAATGGCTCCGGCAGTTTTCGCAGCACCCATTAAGATCGGCATTTCGATTTGGAGTTCAACGGACACGCTCGGCAGTGAGTGCAAAAGAATGATTGACGCAGCTGCTAAGGCACTCGGCGTTGAGACACAGTGGGTTGACCAGGCTCATATTTCCGAGCAGGTTACGGCAAGCGCAGAGACGTTAGCTCTTGCTGACTGCGACGGAATTATCATCTGCAACTCCGCAAGCGCGGAAATGGGCTCAGTAATTAAGACCTGCGACGAAAACGAAGTTTATGTTGCTCAGTTTTTCAGAGTTATTGACAAGGACGCTAACCCTGACGAATACGCACAGGCTCAGGCTTCAAAATATTATGTCGGAGCAGTTCACGAGTCAGAATTTGACAACGGCAAAAATCTTGTCTTAATCCTTGCAGGACAGAAGGGCTGCCGCAAAATCGGTCTCGAAGGCTGGGAACCCGGCGACGCTACATTCTTAGGACGCTGGGCAGGCTACAAAGCCGGCGTAGAGGCTTGGAACGCTGAACACCCCAATGACAAAGTCGTATTGCTTGACCCCCAGTACGGACGTACAACGACCGACACGGGACGCGCAACAGCAGAGGCAATTATCGACGCTAACCCCGACATCGATGCCCTTATCGTTGCAGGCGGCGGCGGTGATACCCTTCTCGGAGCAATCGCGGCAATCGAGGCAAAAGGACTTACAGGAAAAATCGCAGTCGTTTCTACAGACTTCCTTCCTGACCTTGACGCAAAATTAAAATCAGGAGCAATGGCGGCTGAGAGCGGCGGACATTATGCAGACCCGTTCTTCGCGTTCTTAATGGTCTATAACACAATCAGAGGCAAATACGAGACCAGCACGACCAGCTTCCATGATATGGTCTTCCCGTATATGTACGTTGCTTCACCGGAAGATTACGAGAAATATTCACAGTACTTCACGGGCAACGCTCTTCCTTACACTGAAGAGGAAATCAAAGCACTTGCGGAGCTTTCATATGAAGACCTCGCGGCGGCTTGTGCAAAACTTTCGGTTGAAGACGTTGTCTCGCGCCACACTAAATAAGACAGTTATGAATCAGGAGTGAGGAGTGAGGGATTAAAAGCCTCGTTTGCTCCTCACTTTTTTATTTATAAAAAGGAACGTGATTTTTTCATGCAAAATTTTAAGAACAGCCGCCTTTTTGGTTATTTTATTTTAGGCGCGATGGTTTTATTTTTTTACGCTCTGTTCAAAGTTTTAAGCCCGACAAATTTCGGAAGCCCCGCAAATTTATATTCATACTTTCAGTCATCAATAATTTATTCGGTCGGAGGCTGCGGACTTTATTTTATAGTCGTCATGGGATTGTTTGATTTTGCTGTCGGCTCCAATATAGTTTTGTCGTCAATTATCGGAGTAATTTTATCCGAAAAATTCGGCTATCTTGGCTTCGTTGTCGGTTGTCTGGGCTGCGGAACTTTAATCGGAATTTTAATCGGCTTCCTTTACAATAAATTAAACGTCCCGTCAATGATTGTTACGGTCGGATTAATGCTTGTCTTTGAAAGTTTAGCTGTCTTTGTTGCCGGAGGAGTTAAGCAGACGCTTGCCCCTGAATTAAGATTTTTTTCAGGCGCACCGGGAAATATAATTCTTGCGGCTCTGGCCTTTGCTTTAATGTGGTTCATTCTCAATTACACAAGAATTGGAACTTACTGCAACGCTATAGGCTCAAACGAATTTACGGCCAAGAACATGGGCATTGACGTAAAAAAATATAAATTAATCGGCTTCGCTCTTCTTCATTTCTTTGTCGGAATTATGGCAATCTTAACAGTCTCATACGGAACAACGATGACGGCATTAACAGGAATGAGCACGATGAGCAGAAACTTCCAGCCTTTAATGGGAACGTTCTTCGGCGTTGCTTTTAGAAAGTACGGAACACCCATAAGCGCGATAGTTATCGGCGAATTTATAATCGCTATAATTTTTAACGGATTTGTCGCACTCGGCGCACCCACGACTATTCAGAACGTTGTTACGGGTGCCGCGCTCTTGATAATAGTAACTCTTACGGCACGCGGGAAACGCGGTTCTGTTGTGAAATAAGGCGGTGAAAAATTCATGAGTAACGATAAAATTTTGCTGAAAGCTGAACACATTGATAAACGCTTCGGAATTACTCACGCCGTCAATGACGTTAGCATAACTATAAATGCAGGAGAGACGAGAGCGTTAATCGGCGAGAACGGCTCAGGAAAAAGTACTTTCTGTCAAATGCTCTGCGGAATTTATTCAATCGGCGGAGGAACTTTCACTCTTGACGGTCAGGAAATGCACGTTAAAAATCAGGTCGAAGCGAACAAGCTCGGAGTGTCTATCATCGTTCAGGAAATGGGAACGTTATCGGGCTTGACTGTTGCCGAAAATATTTTCTTAGGCCATGAAGACCCGTTCATGCACTACGGAATTAAAGACACTCACGCAATGATTAAAGAGGGGCAGAGACTTCTTGACGAGTACGGATTTAATAATATTCGCGCCGGTGCAATGATTGACAGCTACAATTTCGAGGACAGAAAATTAGTCGAAATCGTGAAAGCAACATACATGAAGCCGAAAATTTTAATCGTTGACGAGACGACAACGGCTCTTTCTCAAAACGGAAGGCTTGAGCTTTATAAAATTATGGACGCTGTGAGAGCTGACGGACGAAGCGTAATTTTCATCAGCCACGATTTACGCGAAATTCTTGAACATTGCGACACAATCTCAATTTTAAGAGACGGCGAGTATATCGACACCGTAAACTCAAAAGATGTCAATGAGGACGATTTGAAACGCTTAATGGTCGGACGCGAGATAGGCTCGGCTTACTACAGAACCGACTACGGAAAGCCAATAAGCGATGAAGTTGTTTTGAGCGTGAAAAATGTCAGCGTTTACGGTCAGATCGAGGACGTTAATTTTGATCTTCATAGGGGCGAAATTTTAGGCTTCGGCGGTCTTTCTGAATGCGGAATGCACGAAATCGGCAAGGCCATTTTCGGCGCGTCATGGGGCAGAAAAGGGACAGTAACTCTTGCTGACGGCACGAATATTGACGACATTCCAAGCGCAATAAAACATTCAATCGCTTATGCCTCAAAGGACAGGGACAACGAGTCAATAATTTTGAATGAAAGCATCAGAAATAACGTAGTTCTTCCGTCGCTTGATGATTTAGCGGAGAAACATATTCTGAAATCAGGCAAGTTAAATAAATTTGCTCAGGAATACGCGGACAAAATGCAGACAAAAATGCAGAGTATTCATCAATTTATTTCTGACTTGTCCGGCGGTAATAAACAAAAAGTAGTCTTGGCCCGCTGGCTTGGCAAGGGAAGCGATATTCTTGTTCTCGACTCACCGACACGCGGAATTGACGTTAAAGTCAAGCAGGCTATTTATGCTTTGATGTCAGAATTAACTGCGCAGGGAAAATCAATCATCATGATTTCTGAAGAAATTCCTGAATTATTGGGAATGTCCGACAGAATTTTTATCATGAAGGACGGAAAAATTAACGGCACTTTCAATCGCTCTGAAACTTTGAGCGAGGAAGATTTGATAGCAAAAATGGTATAGGCGGGTGAAAATATAATGGCACACAGAGATAAAGAACCGTCAAAACTTTCATTATTCCTGAACAGCGATTTATTCAAAGGGCTTCTGCCTTTTATCGGGCTTGTTGTAATTCTCGTAGTCATGTATTATTTGACGAACGGCAGAATATTTCAGCCTAAGCGTTTAAGGTTGTTATTGTCGCAGGTTTATTACCCGATGATAGTTGCAACGGGCGTATTTTTTATAATGACGTTAGGCTCGATTGACTTCACCGAAGGCTCAACGCTCGGAGTTGCTTCAATCGTTATTTCGATGCTTTCTTTTTATAACATTCCCCTTGCGATTATCGGAGGAATTTTAACGGGCGCGGCTATTGGAGCTATAAACGGCTTCTTTCACGTTAAATTTAAGTTACAAAGTTTCATAGTTACAATCTGTACAATGTATTTATTTCGCGGTGTCTGCGCGTACATGACGACAGAGACAGCAATTCCGGCAAGCGCGGCTATTAAAGCACTTGACAGCGACGCACTGAAAATTTCAATAACGGTTGCGGTTTTACTTGTTGCTTTCTTTTTATTCAAGTTCACGAGAATTGGCAATGATGTCAAAGCTGTAGGCTCAGGCGAAACTGCAGCAGTATTTTCGGGCGTAAAAACCGACAAGGTAAAATTTTTGACGTTCGTTGTTGCAGGAGCATTAACAGGTTTGGCGGCGTTCGTGAACGTTATCAAAGTCGGTTCGATCACGGCGACGGCAGGAAATCAGCTTGAGACGCAAATTTTAATTTCGCTCGTTCTCGGCGGACTTCCCATAACGGGCGGAGCGAAAGTCAGATTTTCAAATATCATTGTCGGAACTTCAATGTATACGGTTCTTAATAACGGGCTTGTCATGCTTGGCTTTGAGTCGGCTACACAGCAGTTAATAAAGGGAATTGTATTCTTAATTTTTGTTGCTCTTACGATTGACCGCAAGGCACTGAAAGTAATTAAATAATAAAAATTTTATTAAGAGGTGATTTTTTTATGTCTTTACCAGTTCTCAATAATTTTCCTGTTGAACATCTTAACGATGAGCAATTATCTTCATTAGCAGCAGCAGCAAAACGCGCACGTGTTGCCGCCCTCACAATGGTAACGGCAGCAAAAAGCGGACACCCCGCCGGAGCTTTCTCAAGCATGGAAATGTTCATGAGCGTATTCGGAGTAGCTAACTTAACGCCGAAAAACTGCGACTCTTTGGACAGAGATTTTGTTGTCGTCTCTCACGGCCACACTTCGGCAGGAGTTTACGCGGCTTTGTCCGAGTGGGGCTTTGTTGACCGCGAAGAAGCAATGGCGCATTTCAGAAATTGCGGAAGTGCTTTTCAGGGACATGTAACCCGTGAAGTACCGGGAATTGACTGGGGCACGGGAAATTTAGGTCAAGGACTTTCCGCAGGCGTGGGCTTTGCTATTGCACAGAGAGCCAACGGACGCAAGGGAAGAGTTTACGTCTTAATGGGCGACGGCGGTCAGACAAAAGGACAGATAGCCGAAGCAAGACGCATTGCCTTCAAAGAAAAATTAACGAACGTTGTCGCGCTCGTTGACTGGAACAATATTCAGATTTCCGGCGACAGAAGAAAAGTTATGCCCTGCGACCTTCCTGCTTTATGGGCTGCTGACGGCTGGGAAGTCGTAGAGTGCGACGGTCATTCGTTCCCAAAACTTTATGACGCTCTCAAAAATGCCGGCAAAAACGGAAAGCCGACTGTCCTTTTATGCCACACGATAATCGGCAAAGACGGTCTCGGAATGGAAGATATTCCGGACTATCACGGAAAACCGCCTGCACGCGAAATGTATGACGAGATAGTCAAGCATTTAGGAGACAGCCCCGAAGTACTCGACAAGGCTCTTGCAAGACGCAAGACACCGCCGGTTTATAAAGGCCGCAAGGTTGATTTTCCGCCTGCTCCTTCGATTGAGACGGGCAAGCCTTTTGACTATGAGGGCGTGAAAGTTTCAGACAACAGAGGAGCATTCGGAAAGGCTCTCGCTGATGTCGGCAAATTGAATTACGGCAAGGCTGACAAAACTCCGATTATCGTTTTCGACTGCGATTTAATGCCTTCAGTTATGACTAAAGGATTTAAGGAAAACTGCCCGGATAATTTCATTCAGTGCGGCATTCAGGAACACTGCGTAGCTACAATGTCAGGCACGGCAAGCATCGCAGGAGTCGTCCCGGTCTGGGCTGAGTTCGGCGTTTTCGGAATTGATGAGGTTTTCAATCAGCAGAGACTTAACGACATTAACCACGCCGGAAATAAAACAGTATTAACTCACGTCGGACTTGATGTCGGTGAAGACGGCAAGACCCACCAGTGCATTGACTACGTCGGACTTATGCGCAACATGTTCGGCTGGAAGCTCGTTGTACCCGTTGATCCTAACCAGACTGACAGAGCAACGCGCTGGATGTTGAAAACTTCGGGCGATATCTGCCTCGCTGTCGGACGCAGCAAAGTTGACGGCCTCAAAGAATTTACAGGCGATTACGAATTTGAATACGGCAAGGCTGTAAAACTTCGTTCGGGCAAAGACGGTTCAATCTTCGCGCTTGGCTACATGGCTCAAATAGCTTTGAAGGCCGCTGAAATTCTTGCAAAAGAAAATAATCTCGAAGTCAGCGTCTACGCTGTGTCAAGTCCTCTTGCGCCGGACATGGAAGCGTTGAAAGAAGCCGCAAAATCCGGGCCGATTATCACGGTTGAAGATCATCATGTTGACACGGGCATGGGCTCAATAATGATTATCGAGGCCGCACGCGCAGGAATTGCACTGCCCAAAATTAAAACTCTCGGCGTAGATCACTACGGAGCTTCAGGAACTTCCGACGCTGTAAGAGTCGAAATGGGTATCTCCGCTGAAGGTATCGCCGCAGGATTTTTGAAAGCGAGATAAAAATTATTATGGAAGCAAAAAATTTAATCGCTCAGGGAAAAACTGCTCTCGGCATTGAATTTGGCTCTACACGTATCAAAGGCGTTCTCGTTGATTTTGACGGGAACGTCTTGGCCTCCGGCTGGCACGAATGGGAAAATTCTTTAATTAACGGCGTATGGACATATTCTCTTGAAGAAGTTGACGCAGGTTTACGCGCTTGTTATTCGGCTCTGCGCTCTGACATAGAGAAAAAATACGGCGTAACTCCAAAAACTTTCGGGGCTATCGGAATCAGCGCAATGATGCACGGCTATATAGCTGTCGATAAAGACGGAAAACAGCTCGCACCCTTTCAGACTTGGCGCAACACGAACACGGGCCCGGCCGCTGATACTTTAACTGAACTTTTTAATTTTAACATTCCCCTGCGCTGGTCAGTCGCTCATCTTTATCAGAGAATACTCGACAAAGAAGAACACGTTAAAAATATCGCGTCGGTCTTTACCCTCGCGGCTTATATGCACTGGAAATTAACGGGCGAGAAAGTTATCGGCATCGGCGACGCGGCAGGAATGTTCCCGATTGATTCAGATAAACTCGATTATGACGGGGGCATGGAAGAAAAATTTAATGCTCTTCTGAAAAAATCAGGGCTTAATTTTACATTGCGCGAAGTTTTCCCGAAGGTTCTCGTGGCTGGAGACAACGCCGGATTTTTGACGAAAGAGGGCGCAAAACTTCTCGACGAGTCTGGAAATCTTGAAGCCGGCGTTCCCATGTGTCCTCCCGAAGGCGATGCAGGAACGGGAATGACCGCAACAAATTCAGTAGCTCCGCGCACGGGTAATTTATCGGCAGGCACAAGCACGTTCGCTATGATTGTTCTTGAAAAACAGCTCAAGAAACTTCACAGAGAAATTGACATGGTAACAACTCCGACGGGATTCCCATGCGCAATGGCTCACGCGAATAACGGAACTTCGGACTTAAACGCATGGGTCGGAATTTTCAAAGAGTTCTGCGACTTAATGAACATTAAAGCCGACATGGGCGAATTGTTCGGAAAACTTTACACTCACGCAATGACGGGCGACCCGGACTGCGGAGGCTTGCTGGCTTACGGCTATTACTCAGGCGAAAATATTACTTTCATTAACGAAGGCAGGCCGTTATTCGTCAGAAAACCCGACAGCGCGTTCAATCTTGCGAATTTTATAAGAGTTAATCTTTATACTTCGCTTGGAGCAGTGAAGCTCGGCATGGATATTTTGTTAAAGGACGAGGGCGTTAAACTTGACCGCATTATGGGACACGGAGGACTTTTCAAAACTCCGTTAGTCATGCAGAAATTTTTAGCGGCGGCCGTAAATACTTCCGTCTCCGTAATGTCTACAGCGTCCGAAGGCGGAGCGTGGGGAATTGCTTTGCTTGCGGCGTATCTGGCTGACGGCAAAAAGGACGGCAAACTCGAAGACTATCTAAATAACAGAATATTCAAGTCCCTTGCCGGCGAAGCTGTTGAGCCTGACCCGGAAGAAGTAAAAGGCTTTGAAAAATTTACGGAGCTTTACGTTAAAGGGCTTGAGATTGAAAAAGCCGCAATTAAAGCAGTTAGGAGTTAGGAATTAGGAGGTAGGAGGTTATATTTTTCACTCCTAGCCTCTTATAATGAAAAAATTAAAAATAAAAAAAGGAGAAAAAAATTTTCATGAGAACATCAATTCACGAAGCGTTTGACTTAGGACAAAGCATTTGGCTCGATTACATAAGCCGCGATTTAATTGCTTCGGGCGGCCTCAAGGCATGGATCGACAAGGGCGTAGTCGGAGTAACGACAAACCCGTCAATTTTTGAAAATGCCATCGCTAAAACTTCTGACTACGACGCGGAGATTAGCGCAATGGCAAAGGCAGGAAAGAGCAGCGCGGAAATTTATGAGGCTCTTACTCTTGGCGAGGTCGGAGCAGCGGCTGATATTCTTCGCCCGGTTTATGACAAGACCAACGGAAAAGACGGCTATGTAAGTCTTGAGGTCAACCCTCTCATAGCGTCCGACAGAGACACGACAATTTCGGAGGCCAAGAGATTATTTGCCCTTCTCAACCGTCCGAACGTAATGATTAAAATTCCGGCAACCCCCGAAGGCGTTTCAGCTCTCGAAGAGTGCATAGCCTCAAGCGTAAATGTAAACTCAACGCTGATTTTCTCTCACGAACAGTACGAGAACGTAGCGAAGGCATATTTAGCAGGCGTTAAACGCGGAGGAAAGGCCGCTTCTGTCGCTTCTGTCTTTGTCAGCAGAGTTGACGGCGCGGTCGATAAACTTTTGGCAGAGAAAGGCGAGACTTCTCTTTGCGGAAAAATTGCAATCGACGGGATCAAAATTATTTACGGCACTTTCAAAAAACTCTTTGCCGGCTGCAACGCTAAACAGCGTCCTTTATGGGCAAGCACAGGCACAAAAAATCCGGCTTACTCCGACGTTGTATATGTCGAAAAAATTATCGGGCCTGACACGGTGAACACGGTGCCGCCTGCAACCCTTGAGGCGTTCGTCAATCACGGAAAAGCCGCGCTCACTCTCGAAAAAGATGTCGCAGAAGCTGAAGCCGAGCTGAAAAAATTAAAAGAGATCGGCATTGATATTAACGCCGTGAACGCGAAACTCCTTGAGGCAGGACTGATTCAGTTTAATAAATCGTTCGAGTCTTTGATGTCGGCAATCGAGAGCAAAGCAAAGAAATAAAAAATTAGGAGCTAAGAAGTTTTTTTTACCTCCTAACTCCTAATTCCTAACTTCTGCCTAATTTTATCCCGTAATGATTTTACTTCCCTTGATCAAATAATCCATTCCCGACCATACTGTTAAAATCATTGCCACCCACATTACGGCCATTCCGCCGGGAATTTTTAATATCAGCATAGTAAGAGCAATTATCTGAGTTACTGTCTTGAGCTTTCCTCCCTTTGAGGCAGCTATAACAATGCCCTCAGCCGCCGCGACGAGCCTCAGCCCCGTAACTATAAATTCCCTCGTTATTATTACCATGACAATCCATGCAGGCAGACGCTGAAACTCAATCAACGCAAGCATAGCTGCAATGACAAGAACTTTATCTGCGAGGGGATCGATAAATTTTCCTAAGTTCGTAACTAACTTATATCTTCGCGCTATCAGGCCGTCGAACATGTCAGTTAATGCGGCAATTATAAAAACGAAAGCGGCCAATGCGTCCCCCCAGCTTACATCAGGAAGAGCAGGAATTAATTTATCGTCAATCCTCAATGACAAAAATAATAAAACAAGCGGCGCAAGAAAAACACGGATCAAACTTAGCGTGTTAGGTACATTAAAAATATTTGAGCGCAAATTAATTTCACCTCCGAAGTTGGATTAAAAAATTATATACTTTTACGCAAAAATTTTTAACCCAGTTTCGCTAGCTCCTGCCATAAATCTTGTTGCTTCTGCGTTAAATGTCGCGGTATCTCAATTTTCACTCTTACGTATAAATCTCCGTTCGTTCCGTCGCGTTTGGGAAGCCCCTTGCCTCTTATTCTCAATTTCTGCCCGTCCTGTATCCCCGGAGGCATTTTGATTGTTACCTCGCCGTCAAGCGTCCCGACCGTAATATCTTTGCCCAGCACAGCATCATAAACCGGAATTTTTATTTCGCGTGTCAAATCATTTTCGCTGACTTCAAAAATTTTATGCGGCGCAATGTGAATTGTTACGTAAATATCACCGCCGCCTTCAGCTTTGCCCGGAAGTCTTATCCTTGAGCCTTCGGTTATGCCTTTCGGAAGATTGACTTTCAAATTTCTTTTACCGTTAGAGCCGCTGAAAACAAAATTATGAACGCCGCCGCGCACTGCTTCTTCAAGAGAAAGAGTTACGCTGACTTCGCTGTCGCTGTGCATGGGCTGGCGATAGCCGGACGAGCCGGAGAAAATATCCTGAAAATTTCCGAAGCCTCCGCGTTTTCCTCCGCCGAATATAGTTTGGAAGAAATCGCTGAAGCCTCCCATGTCTCCGCCAAATTCAACATGCTGCCAGCCCGGAGGAGGCGTGAAATCCTGACCGCTCTGCCAGTTCATTCCGAGCGTGTCATATTTCTGACGCTTCTCAGGATCTTTCAAAACTTCGTAGGCCTCGTTAATTTCTTTATATTTTTCTTCTGCGTTTTTTTCTTTTGATACGTCAGGGTGATACTGTTTCGCAAGTTTTCTATAAGCCTTACGAATGTCATCAGGCTTTGCATCCCTCGATACACCTAAAATTTCATAATAATCTTTATATTGAACTCCCATTAAAAATTTCTCCCCTCGTTAAAAATAAAAATTTTTATTGACTAATTTTAACCTTAAATCGAAATAATAGCAAAAAAATTTTTTCCAAGAGGCGAAAGTTTTCAGTTAATATCCGAATAAATTTTTAGCCTTGTCCATGTTACTGCGAATTTCTACGCCGAACGGGCAGCGTTTTTCGCAGGCCCCGCACTTGATGCACTCGCCGGCATGATGTTCGAGAACTTTATAATGTTCGCGGACAGTCTCAGGGATTTTTGAGTCTCCTCCGGCCTGAGCAAGATTAAGAAATTTTGTTACCGAAGCTATGTCGATTTTTTTCGGGCAGGGCTCGCAGTGGCTGCAATACATGCAATGACCCTTCCAGCTTATTTTTGGGAATGACGCAAGGGCGGGCGCGTAGTCTCTTTCATTGTCGGAAGCGTTTTCAAAATTTATGCTTTCCTTCAACTGTTCGACCGAATGAGCTCCGGCAAGAACGCACGAAACGGCAGGACGGCTCAAGGCGTAAGCTATGCACTGATTGACGGTCAGGGCTGCTCCGGCCGGAGAGAGTTCAGCGTTCAATAAGTCTCCGCCTCCAAAGCATTTCATTACTGTTATTCCGACACCGGTGCGCTGGCACGTCTCATATAATTTCTGTCGTTCGGGGTCCATGTTCGTTAAATGATGAGCGTAATTTTCATCGGCCCATAAATCTTCAACGTCCTCGCTTGCGGGCTGGAGGTCATAGCACGGGTTGACGCTGAACATTAAAACTTCGATTGAATTACTTTCTACGGCTTTTAATGCGACCTGCGGATTATGAGAAGAAAGCCCGATATGTTTTATACGGCCTTGTGATTTTAATTCGCGTGCATAATCTAAAATTCCGTTGCTGATAATTGCGTCCCAGTCGTCGAGAGCGTCGCAGTAATGTATCATTCCGACCTCAATATAATCAACATCGAGCAATTTCATCATTTCTTCAAAGCCTGCTTTGACTTCGTTAATATTCCTTGAGCGCGTATACTGTCCGTCCTTCCAGACCGAACATAAATGCGACTGAATTATAAATTTTTCTCTGCGTCCTTTTAACGCTTTGCCGACTGAAGTGCGCAGATCCGGGTCTGAAGAGTAAAGGTCAAAATAATTCACGCCGTTTTCTTCTGCGCAGTCAAATAATTTTTTGCACATTGAATAATTTTCTTCAGTCATTCCCTCGCAGCCCATGCCGATCTCGCTGACTTTGAGGCCGGTGCTGCCAAGTTCACGATAAATCATAAAAAATCCCCCTTCAAAAATTTTCGCGTCATTATAACTCATTGAAGCAGGGATTAAGCAAACGAGTCAAAAAAAATTTGTGATTCTATTTTTTCCTTCAGCGTCCTGAAAAATTATGAGAGCTATAAAAAATAAAAGTTTCTGTAGGTGTAAATGTAGTTGCAAAAAAACAGCTCCGCAAAATTTTTCAGAGCTGCTTAAAAAATTATATCACTAAAAAAATCAGAGGAGCAGAAAAATTTTCCGGGCCGGTCTAATTTATTAACTCCTTCAAAAAAGGCGGAAGCACAAAAGAATTTTTATGAATTTCATTCGTGTACCACTTCGTATTTTTTACGTCTCTGACGGGAACTGACGGATCATCTTTCATCGAAGAAAGCCCGTAAGTCCACATTCCAGACGGATAAGTCGGAACAACGCCCCAATACATTTTAACTATCGGGAAAATTTTTCGCATCTCGTTGATTGCCTGGCACATTAATTTTTTATCAATGAACGGCGATTCAGTTAATTCAGATAACATTGCGTCATCATTCATAATTTTTTTAACGTCAGCGTAAAACGGCGACTGGAACAAACCTGCCGCAAAATCTACCGGATCAGTGCTGTCAATGATGACAACGTCAAAGCGTTCGTCAGTCTCTTTGATAAATTTCATCGCGTCCATGCACTTGAAATCAGCGCGTGGATTATTAAAAGAATTTCCTGCGAAGGGCAAAAATTTTTGAGAACATTCCGCCACTCTTTTATCAATGTCAATGAGCGTGCATTTTTTAACGCAGTCATGTTTGAGAACTTCACGCATGATCGCGCCGTCGCCTCCGCCTATGATTAAAACTTTTTCGGGATTTTTATGCGCACATAAAGGCACGTGAGCCATCATCTCCGAGTAAGTGAACTCGTCGCGCTCGGTCAACTGATACGCCCCGTCAAGCATTAAGACGCGCCCGTATTCATATGTATCTGCGATTAATAATTCCTGATATTCTGTTTTTTCGGAGTGAAGAAAATTTTTCACGCGCATTGAAAGTTTCAGATTATCGGAGCTAAATTCACTGAGCCATAGCTCATTCATGCGCTTTGGAGCCGTAACGTATTCGCTCATGAAAGGACCGCCTCGCCGAGATTTTTGCCTAGCTCGCAGCATTTTTTCAAATCCTCGTCAGTCGGCGAAGTATAAACTTCAACTTCCGGCCCGATTTTTTCGAGCTTAATTTTTTCTGCAAAGTCCTGCAACGCCGTCAAAGCTCCTTTGCTCCAGCTGTAACTTCCGGCGAGGCCAAGAACTTTATTTTTCGGCATTCTGTTTAATAATTTTGAGCACAGAGCCTCCATAGGCGGATATAAAACAGTATTATAAGTGCAGCTCAACAGCGCGAGCCCTTTGAAACGCCATATATCGCGCAGCATGTTCGACATGTCAGCTCTTGAGGCATCATAAATTCTCACGTCCTTAACTTTTGCTTCGGCAAGTCCCGTGCAGACGGCTTCGGCCATTCGTTTCGTGTTGCCGTACATTGAACCGTAGACAACGACCGCCCCCTGTTCGGCTTCCTGTTTGCTCCATTTATCGTAGAGAGAAATTACCTGCTTAATATCTTTTCTAAATAAAGTTCCGTGCGACGGGAAAATATTTTTTATTTCAAGTGCGCCGAGTTTTTTTAATGCCGCTTGGACGACGTTTGAATATTTTGCTACAATGCAGGCGTAATATCTCAGCATTTCTCCGGCCCAGCGGGCTGTTAATTTTTCGTCATCGAATAAACCGCCCTCGTGAGCTCCGAAACCTCCGAAACTATCATTAGAAAATAAAACTCCAGTCGTAGTATCAAACGTTACCATGCTTTCAGGCCAGTGAAGCATAGGGACCGTCGCGAATCTCAGGACGTGTCCGCCAAGATCTAAAGTGTCCCCGTCTTTTACTGTTATAACGTCCTCTTCAATCCCGTGATAGCCTTTAAGCAGCGGAACTGTTTTTACGTTGCCTATGAATTTCAGCGAGGGCCACTGCTTTTTTAATTGAGCGATTAAACCTGCGTGATCGGGTTCCATGTGATTAATGACGAGATAATTTAATGCTCTTCCGCCGAGAGCCTGCAATAATTTATTGTAATACTCATCAAGATATGGGCCTTTCACCGTATCAATAGCCGCCGTTGCCGTCGTTCCAGTTATTACGTAAGCATTGTAAGCAACACCCTGTGGCAGAGGCCAGAGGGATTCAAATAAATCTGTGTCGTGGTCATTAACGCCCGTCCACCATGTATCCTTATTAACTTGTATAGCGTTATACATGAAAAAAATTTCCTCCTTCAATAATTATTTATTCACAAGGCTTATTTTAATATAATTTGCGGTTAAAGCGATATTTTTTTCTCCGTGAAAAATTTTTCGTGTTAAACTTGTATGCAAAATTTTTTCTGAGGGGAATTTTTTTCATTGACTAACATAAACAACACTAGCAAAAAATTAAACGGCTCTGAAATTTTAATACAGTGCCTCATAGAACAGGGCGTTGATACGATCTTCGGCTATCCGGGCGGAGCAATTCTCAACGTTTACGACAAATTATATGACCATAAAGAAATTAAACATATTTTAACGGCTCACGAGCAGGGAGCGTCCCACGCAGCCGACGGTTACGCACGATCAACGGGAAAAGTCGGGGTGTGCTTCGCGACTTCCGGGCCGGGCTCGACAAATTTAACGACCGGAGTAGCTACAGCCTATATGGACTCTTCGCCGGTGGTCTTTATCACATGCAACGTCAACAGCGATTTAATAGGCCGCGATTCTTTTCAGGAAGTCGACATAACCGGAGTAACTCTGCCGATCACAAAATGCAGTTACATCGTCAGCAATGTTGAAAATCTTGCGGACACAGTACGAGAGGCTTTTGCCATTGCGCGTTCAGGAAGACCCGGCCCCGTTTTAATTGACATTCAAAAAAACGTAACCGCTAGCGAGTGCGAATATTATCCCGTAACGCCCGAAGAATATTTCATGACCGCAGGAACAAGAATACAGCGTCTTAAATCAACTCATCACCCCAGCGTCGGCTACCCTGATATTAATCTCGAAGCCATCGACGAACTTGCGGAATTAATCGACAAATCCGAGAAGCCTTTATTAATTTGCGGAGGCGGTGTAGTCCGCGCTAAAGCCTCTCAAGAATTTAGAACGCTCGCGGCAAGAATTGACTCGCCCGTAGCAATTACAGTAATGGGCGGCGGAGCTTTTCCGGGCGACAGTCCGTTAAAAACCGGCATGATAGGTATGCACGGCTCACAGGCTTCTAATATGGCGTGCGACGCCTGCGACTTATTAATCGCGGTAGGCTGCAGATTTTCCGACAGGGTTACATTAAATCCGGCGGGCTTTGCGAAAAATGCGAAGATCGTACATATTGACATTGACGCTTCAGAAATTAATAAGAACGTCATGACGGACTTGAGCATAATCGGAGACGCTAAAAAAATTCTCAACCTTCTGCTGGCAAAATTAAAACGCGACAAAAAAAATGATGCTTGGAAAAATTACGTCTTCTCTTTCAAACGTGAGACTGAATACGACGACCCTGAAGAAGGAAATTTAACGCCTAAGCAGATTTTATCGGCAGCAGCTGAAATTTTACCGCAGGACACTATAGTTACTACGGACGTGGGACAGCATCAGATGTGGGCAATTCAGCACTTCAAATTTGATTATCCCGGACAGTTAATTACTTCGGGCGGCTTCGGGACAATGGGCTTTGGGCTCGGCGCAGCGATCGGAGCGCAGGTCGGCAACCCTGATAAAACAGTTTTACATGTTACAGGCGACGGAAGTTTCAGAATGAACTGCCACGAACTTTGCACGGAAGAATATTACAAGCTCCCGATTATCACGCTTTTATTTAATAATTCGACGCTTGGAATGGTTCGGCAATGGCAGCATTTAATTTACCACGAGAGATATTCTCAGACGACTTTGGACAGAGGTCCTGACTTTGAAAAACTCGCGGAGGCTTACGGAGTTCACGGGCGCAAAGTAACGGACGTTGCTACACTGCGCGAAGTTCTTAAAGAGGCTGTGGCTTCGAGAGCTGACGGAAAAGGCTGGATCATTGACTGCCGAATAGACATTGACGAAATGGTCAGGCCGATGGTCGGCGGAAACAGCTTCATCGCAAACTTTATGCTTGATTAATGCAGGTAGGAGTTAGGAAGTAGGAGGTAGGAGGTAAAAGTTCTCGCTTCAATCCTCACGAATCCAAAAAGCTGAAAGGAGATTTTTATTTATACATGCAGGCAAAAGAAAATACTCAAAATTTGAAGCGTTATACAATCGTTACGGAAATGGACAACGAGGCCGGAGTTCTCTCACAGCTTGCTCATTTATTTTCACGCAAGGGCTATAACATTGAGACTATAGCAGCTGGCTGGACGGTTGACCAAAACGTTACGCGCTTCACGATAGAAATTTTTTCTGACGATGACAGAATAAAATTATTATGCGCTCAATTAAGAAAACTTGTGCCGATTCATTACGTGGAAATTTTAGACCCATCGAAATCAATCAGGCGCGAATTAATGCTCGTTCGTGTTCACGCCGCCGACAGGTCAGCAAGGAACGAGATTATTCAGATCGCAAATATTTTTAGGGGATCCGTCATTGACATCACGCCCGACAGCATTACGCTTTCAGTTACGGGCGACGATCAAAAAACTTCGGCCTTTGAAAGTTTATTAAAAGAGTTCGGAATTATCGAGCTTGCCCGGACGGGAATTGTCGCTATTGAGCGCGGAGAAATGTAATTTTTTAGTTAGGAGTTAGGAATTAAAAAAATTTCTGCTCCTTTTTTGCTATAATTCTTTTGAGCAATATTTTTAAGGAGAAAAAAAATTTTTACCCACTTGACAAATTTTCGAGGGTAAGTGATATAATCTCCTCCGTAAATTCTGAAAAATTTTTTAAGTAAAAACTAGAAAAAATAAAAAGAAAGAGAGGTTGCAAAAATGTTGACAGATAACACAAAAAAGCTATATAATTCACTCATCACTCATCACCACTCATTTTGTCTGCTCATCTGCATTTGCGCACCTCGAGTATAAATTTTAATTCTATCACAAAAAGTTCAAATATAGCAAATTTTTCCATAGATTCCATTAAAATTAAAGATATAAACGGATCTGCTCGTTTTGCTGAAGGGAAGTCCGCGCCCTTTGGCGATGGGGAGGTTTTTTTATATAAATGTAGTAAAAGTGAAGCGCGTTGCGTTTTTGGAGGTATAAAAGTTCCTTGCGTTTCTTGTTTCTCTTGCTTTGGTCATTGTTTTGGGAGCGAGCTTACCGCTTCTGTCGCTGCCCATTCGATTGAGGGAAGAGCGCAATGACGCAAGGTTTTTTTCATAGCGATAGAAATGCCATGTGCTTTCAAAAAAATTTTATTCTTTGAAAGGAGTAATTCTATTTTATCATGAAACGTATTAAGTGTTTTATGTTATTGTGTGCGTTTGTCTTGGCGTTGACGGGCAGCGCGTGGGCTGATGATTTTACTGTCAGTGCAGACCTGTTGTCGTTTGATGAAGCTGTCAATGCGGCGATTAGTTTTGACATTAGCGCAGATGTAATTTCTGAGGATTCTCGCGATGTTGTCTTTATGGTAAAACTTTCAATCGACGCGGTAGCTTCCATTGATTCAGGGGATTCAAGTTTCGCAACTGTTAAAGTTATAGCATCAAAAGATAATTCTGTCCTTGAGACGTTCGAGAAAAATCAGTCAATCGATGTCTTTGTAGTGGGCAGCGGTGATGTTATAAAGCTCGATGCTTTCAAACTTAGCAAGGATACCACAACTAAGAGTACCGATTTATTAGTAGCGTTCCCGGTCGTTTTGTTCGAGAAGGCAAGCGGTGATATGAAGGTTACATCGGAAAGTAAGAAAATCAGCTCGATGACAATCCGCCAGAACTACAGCTTTGACGTTAGCATTGACAATATCGCTGTAAGCAGTGATGTCGTTCAGCTCGCATACCTGAGCAGCGATAAAACGTACAAGACGTGGACAAACAGTAGCGATTTTCCTGCTATTACATCAACCTTTGTTATCGTTACAAGCGGAGATGTAACGGCCTCGAAAGATTTTGTCGAGTTCGCTTTCTCAAGTGATGTTTTTGGTATGGGCGACTTGGTAATTACGAAGTTTGTAACCAGCAAAGACTCTGCAAGAAACGTAGCATACGGAATTATTTACTCCGGCGATATTTCAGCTGATGTTATTTCGACAGACAAGATTTGGATTAACCCGATGCCAATATTGAGCGATGAGGCTGAAGTCAAGATTACCGTTTACAACGCCAGCGATGACGCAATGTCGCCAACAGTAACGTTCAAGCGTTATGTAATGACGGCGGACAGCTTTGATGTTTCATTTGACCTTGACGGCGGAACTTATTCGGGCGATGTGAACCTCAAGCAGACTGTTGAATTTGCAAGCCCTGACACATGGTTAATTACAGAGCCTGCGTCATCAGATCTCGCAAAGAGCGGTTATACGTTCTTGCGCTGGGCTGACAGCGATGATCAAACGTCGTTTGACTTCACTAAAATTCCTACGAAAGCTATGACAATCGTAGCAGTTTGGAGTGCAGACGAAGAAGAACAGCAACAAACCAGCGATGGCAGCTTCGACTTCAAAGTTACAGTAACCGCAAACCCGGAAAGCGTATCCGTTGATAAGACATTCAAACTTACCGCTACGGTAACGTCTATTGACTTAGATAAGGTTACTCCGAAGTATACGTGGACATGGAAGAACGCTACAACTACGACGGCACAGACGCTTTCACTCGACAAAGACAGCGGCGATGTAACAGCCACGAGCGCAATGTATCCGTCAGCCGATTTCTATGTAACTGTTACAATTACAAGCGGCGACACGGTATCGCATGATGCTTATGCAACCGTAACAATCCTTAGCGCAGACAGCGGCAGCGGCGGCAAAGAAGAAGGCAGCAGCACCAGCGGCACAAAGACGCTCAGCAAACTCGAGGTAAAGATTTCGCCCGATCTTGGTAATACAGAAGAATACGCTGTTAAAGTAGGCACAGCCGACACTATCGACCTGAGTTTGACAGTCTTGGCAACTTACAGCGGCGATACAACAGCAACAGACGTTACCTCAACTTTAGGTGCAAAGGCTACGTGGACGCTTGGAACAGTCTCACCGACAACAACTGTGTTCTCGCTTAAGAACAACAGCGGCGCGACAAACACGCTCAATATTGATTCAGCCATTACGGAAGGCACGTACACTGTCCCTGTATCCGTAAAGGTAACGAGCGGCGATGTAAGCGATGATGCGACAGTTACATACACAATCGTAGCTTCTAAGAGTGGCGGTAGTGGCGGCGGTACCCCTGACAGTGGTGATGTTACCAGCGGTGATGTTACCAGCGGTGATGTTACCAGCGGTGATGTTACTAGCGGCGATGTTACCAAAGAGGACGCGAAGGAAGCCGTAACGGAAGCTCTTAAAGGAAAAACAAATCCGAGCGTCACTGATCTTTTGGGCAGCACGGCAGCCATTACAGCAATAAGTAAGACCGTATCGTCAACCGGCGAGTTAGACATGAGCGTTCTTAACGGCGTAACTTCCCTCGAGGGACTTGCAACTCTCTTAACGAATCTTGGTAATGTCAAATCGCTGAACTTTGCAGATATGGGCAGCTCGCTCACAAAGATTGATAACCTTGACGGCGTAAAATTAGACTCAATCAGCCTTGCAGGCAACACTCACATTACGACAGTTGACCTTTCAGGCGCACAGATTCCGGTCGTAAACGCTAAAGGCTCTTCTGCGCTAACGAGTGTCAACGTTGCCGGCAACACGTCCATAGCATCGCTTGACATCGGCGAAACGAAGGTAGCTTCGTTAGACGTTGCAGGCTGCACGAACCTTCAAGACCTTGAGGTCGATAACAGCGGTACGACTGGTCAGGGTTCACTTGAAGAGCTCAATATTGAGGGTTGTGTAAACCTCAAGAACCTCACATTGACGAAGAACAAGCTCTTAGGTATCAAGAAGCCTACAGGCTTGAAGAATACCGTTGCAATAAAGGCACGCAATCAGAGGAGACCTCATACGTTCACTTCAGCTTCCTTCAATTTCTGGACGTTCCTGTGGCAGACTATTTTAGGGAAGACTACTGCCTTCAGCGCGACGACAGCAACGTTTGAACCCACAAGAATTACTGTAATTACATATACGGTAGGTACAACGACGACAAGTACCGATGTGCCCGCAAGCGGAGATGTAACTCTTAGCGGAACACCGACGGGCATAGCGTATGAGTATGATACATCAGGATTTGGACCTTCAACGGGCAGCAGCTTACAGTCAGCTTCCGTTGTCGCAGCGGACGACACGGGAATGGATGTAACACTCGGCACAGTTGGTTCCTCCACCGACGACGAAGAGTCACCGACACTCGGCAGCTCCGGCGGCGGATGCGATGCAGGATTTGGTTTAGGTGCATTATCAGCAGTCATGTTAATGTTTGCGTTAATTAAAAAGAGAAGCTAATTAAAAAAACTTCTCAAAAAAAGTCTCCCTTGCTTAACGGCAGGGGAGATTTCTTATTTTTAGGTATTTATCGCGCCATCTTCATAATCTCGCTGACGAACATCGGCATTGATACACCGACAGCGGAGGCGGCCTTCGGAACGAGGCTTGTTGCCGTCATTCCAGGAGCCGTGTTGACTTCAAGAATATAAGCAGTGCCGTCAGGAGCTAATCTGAAATCAGAGCGGCTGTAGCCCGAACAGCCTAGAACTTCATGAGCTTTCACGGCCATCTCTGAAATTATTTTTGAGGTCTCATTGTCAAGTTTTGCAGGAACTAAATATTCCGTCGCGCCCTTTGTATATTTATTCGTGTAGTCATAAAATCCGTGATGAGGGACAATTTCAATTAATGGCAGTGCTTTTATTTTACCCTCATGCTCCCACACTGCCGCAGTAATTTCGCGCCCTGCTATATATTTTTCAATCAAGACTTCGCCCGCGTAATTCTCTTCAGCAACTTTCACGGCCTCTAAAATTTTTTCGGGCGTTGCGTCTTTTATGATAGTAACTCCGACGGTGCTGCCCCCCTCGCTGGGTTTGACTACAATGTCACGGCCAAGTTTTGAAAAAATTTCTTCGCAGTTTCCGCACCACACAAGCCCATCAGGAATTTTTATATCTGCACGCTTAAATAACTCGCAGGATTTAATTTTATTCATGCCTAACGCGCTTGCTGTTGAGCCTGAGCCGGTGAAGGGTATCTTCATTTTTTCGAGAGCCTCCTGCAAAATTCCGCCCTCGCCCCATTCGCCGTGCATTGCGATAAAAACGCCGTCAAAATTTTTCACGCAGTCAATTTCTTTCATTGAGTGCAAGTCAATTAATTCAGCATTAAATATTTTTCCCTCGTTCAAAGCATCACAGACAGCTTTGCCGCTTCTCAAAGAAACTTCGCGCTCTTTTCCGTCGCCTCCGCACAAGACGGCAACTTTTTTCCCGTTGAACATAAAAAAATTTCCTTTCTTAAAAAAATATAAAAAATTAGGAGCAAGGTTATTATCCCTCACTCCTAACTCCTAATTCCTAACTCCTAATTATCTTTTATTCTGCCATTCGCAAAGCAGACCCGTAGCTACGAACATCGAGCTCCAAGTACCTGCGATAATTCCGACTAACATTGCATAGCTGAACGCCGCAAGCACAGGCCCTCCCCATACGCAAAGCGCAAGAACGGGGAATAAAGTTGTCAATGTCGTGTTGATTGTTCGGCCTAAGGTTTGATTTAATGCCTCGTTCACAAGATTTACGATGCCTTTTCTTGAAAGCGTGCCCCAGTTCTCGCGTATTCTGTCAAGAATTATTATCGTGTTGTTGAGCGAGTAGCCGACTATCGTCAAAATTGCCGCGATAAATGACGAGCTTATTTCCATTTGAGTTACGCTGAAAAATCCTAGCGCGATTAAAACGTCATGAACTAACGGGACAACGCTGACAACGGCAAACCTAAATTGAAATCTCAGCGTGATATAAATCAAAATCGCAACGAGCGCGATACTCACGCCGATAATGGCCTGACGACGCAGCTCACCGCCGACGACAGGGCCGACTTTTTCAAAGCCTGTAACTTTTACGTCAGAATAATTTTTCTGCAACGCTTTAATTACGGCCTCACGGCTCTCTTCGGTGTCCTCGTTCGTGCGGATAATTATTCCCTTCTCGCCGAAATTTTGAATCATTGCGCCCTTTGCGACAATGCTCGAAATTACTTTGCGGACGTTGGCAACATCGGGACGGTTATCAAATTCAACCTGAATAACATTTCCGCCGGTGAAATCAATTCCTAAGTTAAGGCCGCGTGTGAGCAGCAACACTATACTTGCAATTACAAGCACAAGGCTGATAGTAAGAGCGAGTTTCCTGCGGCTCATGAAGTCAAAATTAAAATTCAACATGCTCATCTTCTTACAATCTCCTTTCCGCGCCTGATGAATAACTGCAAAATTGCGCGTGTTACTACGACGTTAGCGAATACGCTTGCGACAAGTCCTACCGAAAGAGTAACGCCGAAGCCCCTCACTGATCCAGACCCGAAATAGAACAAAACTAACGCGGCTATTAAAGTCGTGATGTTACTGTCTAAAATCGTTACAAGTGCTTTTCTGAAGCCTGCGTCAAGAGCAGCCATAGGAGTTTTTCCTGCGTTCTGTTCTTCGCGTATTCTTTCATAAATTAAAACGTTTCCGTCAACGGCCATTCCAAGCGTCAAAATAATTCCTGCGATGCCCGGAAGCGTCAACGTTGCGTTGAAAGCAATCAAGCCCGCAAAAATTAAAATTATCGTTACAGCTAAGGCCAAGTCCGCCGCGAACCCTCTAAAATGATAGAACAGCAGCATGAAAACTAAAACCATAGCCGCGCCGAACAAACCTGCTTCAACTCCCTGCTTGATTGAGTCAGCTCCTAAGCTCGGCCCTACGGATCTGTTCTCTGCAATTTCTACTGCAACGGGCAAAGCTCCGGCCTTTAACATAATTGCGAGCCTTCCTGCCTCTTCTGCCGTGAAACGCCCGGTAATTTGAGCGCGTCCGCCCGAAATTCTATCCTGAACAACAGGAGCAGAGATTACTACGTTGTCGAGAACGATTGCTAACTGTTTTCCAATCATGCGGCCCGTAGCTTCTTCAAACAATCTTGCGCCTTCGGAATTAAATTCAAGAGATACTCCCATGCGGCCAAGACTGTCGGGAGCCATTTCAGCGTTTACTAAATCTTTTCCGGAAAGTACGACTGGCCCTAAAAGATAAAATGTTCCCTGCTCTTCGCCCGGCACAACGATTGAGCCTTCAGTAGTTTTTGAACGTTCAATTAAATCCGCGCTGGCGTTGCCGGCCTTTGCGACTTCTTCCTTCCAGCGTTCCTGAGCGTTCACGAACTGAATATCGCTGTCATAATTTCTTCTCTGGGGCTCAACGGGAAGGCTGCGTCCTGTCGTGTTGAGAACTTCCCTGAAATCCATTTGAGCGGTGCGCCCGATTAACTCAAGTGCCGCCGCAGGGTCCTGAATACCCGGAAGGTCAACGATAATTCTGTCTGTTCCGCTTTTCTGAATAATAGGCTCTGCGACACCGTACTGGTCAATACGATTTCTCAAGACTGCTAATAATCTGTCGATGCTGTCATCGCGCAAAGGATTTTCGGGAGTGTCCTTTGCCTGTAAAACTATATGCGCTCCGCCCTTTAGGTCGAGGCCAAGATTAAGCCCGTCCCTCTCGAGCCACGCAAAACACAACGCCCCTATTACTACGATTAAAACAATAAAGAGGCGTAATTTGTCGGTACGATTCATATTAAGAAGCTGCCCCCTGATTTTCGTTTGAAGATGCAGCGCGTTTTGTCTGTACTGCTGATTTTAATATTCTTACTCTGACACCTTCGGCTATTTCAATTTGGAAAGTGTCATCGCGGACTTCACGGACTGTTCCTAAAAATCCGCCTATCGTTACAATCTGATCGCCGCGATTTATTCCGGCTATCATGTTATTGTGCTGCTTATCGCGTTTTTTCTGAGGACGGATAATGAAGAAATAAAAAATAGCAATAAAAATTATTAACGGGAAAAACATTCCCATTAATCCGCCCTGAGCCGCTCCTTCAGCACCTGTGCCTGTGCCTGCTCCGCCGCCTGAACTTGAAGGCGCGGAACTTCCGCACGGTGATACTGCTGTTGTTGATTCAGCCATATTAAAAAATTTCCCTTCGTTATTTTTATTTTTACTTTGCAATACGGAATTAGGAAATAGAAGTTATTTTAACTCCTACCTCCTAACTCCTAATTCCTACCTGAAAAATTACTTCCACATAGGCGAATATTTTTTCAGTCCTGCGTACTTTGCAGTGTCGCCGAGCTCTTCTTCAATTCTGAGAAGCTGGTTATATTTCGCTATTCTGTCGGTGCGTGCAATGCTTCCCGTTTTAATCTGGCCTGCGCGTGTAGCTACTGCCAAGTCCGCGATGAACGTGTCGGCAGTCTCGCCGGAACGGTGTGAAACTACAGCCGCGTAACCTGAATCGGCCGCCATCTGAATAACCTGCAATGTCTCGCTGACTGTTCCGATCTGGTTGAGCTTTACGAGAACTGCATTAGCTATGCCTTGAGAAATTCCGCGCTCAAGGATTTTCGGGTTGGTAACGAAAAGGTCATCGCCGACGAGCTGAATTTTTTTGCCGAGCGATGCAGTAAGAGCCGCCCAGCCCTCCCAGTCGTCTTCAGCGCAGCCGTCCTCGATTGAAATTACCGGGTAATTAGCAACTAAATCCTCATAGAGTTTAACAAGCTCTGCCGAAGTGTATTCAGAACCGCCGCTCTTCGTGAAGATATATTTATTCTGCTTCGTGTCGAAAAATTCTGATGAGGCAACGTCAAGCGCAAAGCTTACATCATTTCCCGGAGTGTATCCGGCTTTGTTGACGGCTTCCATGAGCAAGTCAAGAGCTTCTCTGTTGTCCTTGAGGTTCGGTGCAAATCCGCCCTCGTCGCCGACACCCGTTGAATATCCGCGCCCTTTAACGCAGCTCTTCAAAGCGTGATAAACTTCTGCGCCCATTCTAAGAGCTTCGGCGAATGACTTTGAATTATGAGGAACGATCATAAATTCCTGAAAGTCTACCGTACTGTCAGCGTGAGCTCCGCCGTTTATAACGTTCATCATCGGAGTAGGAAGAAGTCCGCCGCCGACTCCGCCGAGCCATGTATAAAGCGGCAGACCGTGAGACTCTGCGGCTGCCCTTGCGTTTGCCATTGATACGCCGAGTAAAGCATTCGCACCGAGATTTGATTTTCCTTCTGTTCCGTCAAGAGCAATCATTGCTCTGTCAAGTGCGCCCTGATCGTCTGCGTCCATTCCCAAAATTTCGGGAGCTATTTTCTCGTTGACGTTCTCGACAGCGTGCTGAACGCCTTTGCCGTTGTAACGCGCTTCTTTGTCGCGAAGCTCTAACGCTTCATGAACGCCTGTTGACGCTCCTGAAGGTACAGCTGCCCTTCCCATTGAACCGTCTTCGAGATATACGTCAGCTTCTAATGTCGGATTTCCTCTTGAGTCAAGAATTTCACGGGCATGAATGCCAATTATTGATGCCATTAAAAAAACCTCCTGAATAAAATTTTTTCAAATCTAACTAATTATAAACTATATGAACGAATTTTTTATTTTTTTAACTACTCTGCCTCCTAATTCCTGCCTGAATTAAAAAGGTTTTTCATCGGGCTTGACCGGTCTCTCTTCTAACTGCTCCCAAGAAATTGTTTTAGGCCGTCTTAAAATCGCTTCATCGGCGCAGAGAACTTTCACTTTTAACACGCGGTTGATATACGCAACTTCAATAATGTTTCCTTCTCTTACTTCGCTTGACGGTTTGCACTCCCTGCCTTCGAGTCTTACTGCTCCGAGTTCAATCATCTCTTGAGCGACAGTGCGACGCTTGACAAGCCTTGCGAGTTTCAAAAATTTATCGAGCCTCATAAAAAAATTTTCCTCTCTGAAAACTAATATAATAAATAATATTATATGTGAGGTAATTTTTAATGAAGCATTTATTAATTTACGAGCCTTCAGATGAAAGAAAGCATGACGAAATACCGAACGCCGAAACGTTGACGGCAATGAAAGAAGCAAAAGAAATTGTGGCAGCATGGCTTAAAAGGAAGCACGGATAAAAATTGACCGGCAAAAAACGAACTCCTGAAAATAAGAAAACAAAACCTCCCAGAGACTTCTGAAAAATCTAAAAGTTTTATTCAGAAATTTTTTCGTAAATCATAAAAAATTTCCCCCTTGCGTAAAATTCTTAAATGACTAAAATTTTATTTATCGTATCACAATTTTATGAAGGGAGATTTTTTTATGTATTCGTTTTTAGGCGGCCTTGTGATTTTAATACTTGGCTATGCTATTTACGGAGCGATAGTTGATAAAATTTTCGCCCCTACCGACAACCCCACACCTTGCGTATCACACCCGGACGGAGTTGACTACGTACCCATCGCACCAGGCAGAGCGTTTTTAATTCAGCTTCTTAACATCGCAGGACTTGGCCCGATATTCGGAGCTTTATCCGGAGCAATCTGGGGACCGCAGGTTTATTTATGGATCGTCTTTGGAACAATTTTTGCCGGAGCAGTTCATGATTATCTTGTCGGAATGCTCTCAATCAGAAATGACGGTGCGAGCGTCTCAGAAATAACGGGTAAATATCTCGGCGGCTTTATGCTTCAGGTTATGAGATTATTCTCTGTCGTGCTGCTCGTCATGGTCGGCGTTGTCTTCATGGTCGGCCCGGCAGGTCTTCTTGCAAGGTTATTCGTTCAGGGGACTGGAGCTGTCTCCGGCGGTGCTGCAGTTGCTAAAGAACTTTGGGGCTACAGTGTTGCAGACTGGACAAAAATTCTCACGATTGTAATTCTTGTTTATTATTTCCTTGCTACGCTTCTTCCGATTGATAAAGTTATAGGAAAAATTTATCCGTTATTCGGACTCTGCTTAATCTTCATGGCGGTCGGAATCGGCGGAATGACAGTTTACAATCATATTCAATTCACGCAGGGTGTTGCCGGAGCAAAGCCCATGATCGAACTTTGGGAGGGGCTTTATAACATGCACCCGGACGCAGCTAATCAGCCCATATGGCCGTTAATGTTTATAACTGTTGCCTGCGGAGCTATTTCCGGCTTCCATGCTACGCAGTCCCCGTTAATGGCACGCTGCTTAACTTCAGAGCGTCAGGGTCGTTTTGTATTTTACGGCGCAATGGTAGCTGAGGGAATTATTGCTCTTATCTGGGCTTCAGCCGGTATAGCGTTCTATAACACAGGTATAGGCGGAGACTTAACGAAATTCACAACAGAGGCTCTTGCTCAGATTAAGGGCGGCAACCCCAACTCAGTCTATGAAATTTCAATCGGACTTCTTGGGCCCATCGGAAGTATTCTTGCAATTCTCGGCGTTGTTGCCTGCCCGATCACGTCAGGCGACACGGCTTTCAGAAGCGCAAGACTTACAATCGCGGACTGGTTCAAGATTGATCAGAAAGGTTTTGCACCGCGTCTTATTCTTGCGTTCCCGTTATTAGCGGCAGGCTATTTCATTTCTTTAGCTGATTACAGCATCGTATGGAGATATTTCTCATGGTCTAACCAGACGCTTGCAATGATAGCTTTGTGGGCCGGTGCAGTATATCTTTGCAGAAACGTCAGCGCAGGCGCAGGCTTTATCGCGGCAATCCCTGCAACGTTCATGAGCGCGGTAAGCGTTACATATTTCTGCATTGCGCCTGAGTGTTACTTAATGCTTCCGAGAATGACGGCTTACGGCATCGGCATAGCGGCGGCTGCGTTATTCTGCGCTATCTACATGGTGAGAGTATATCTCCCTGAAACCAAAAAGGCGTAATAAATCATGAAGAAAATAATTTATGTTGAGGGCATGGGCTGTCAGAACTGTGTCAAACACGTGAAAGAGGCTCTTGAAAATCTTGACGGCGTTACGGGCGCAGAAGTCAGCCTCGAAAAAAATACAGCGGTCATTAATTTCACAAAAGAAATTTCCGACGAAGCTATCAAATCTGCGATTGACGAGGCAGGCTACGACGTAACGAAAATCGAAGCGGCATGATATAATAAGCGCGTACTACTTTGAAAATGTTGTTGTTATTGTTAACTTACATTTGTGTTATATAATCCTTACGTTTAGATTTTTCCCTTGCGACAAAAATCGCGGGGGAAAAATTTTTTTGGGGACTACAATGGGGACTACAAAGATCTTAAATTTTTTCAGCCTTCATAAATTTCTACGAGGCAGCAAAAAAAAATAAGAATCAAAAATTTTTTCGCGCTCTCTAAAAAAATCATGCTATAAAAATTAAACTTCTCTGTTATAATTCTTTCGCAAATAATTCGCGCATGAACAAGGCAGTTTTATAATCATTCGGATAAAAAATCCCCGTGAGCCTTTTTCAGCGTAAGGAGGAAAAATTTTATGTACGCAGTAATCGAAACAGGCGGCAAACAATACCGCGCAAGTGTCGGCGATAAGTTCAGAGTCGAGAAAATTCCCGGCGAGACAAGCACCGAAGTTGTTTTTGATAAAATTCTCGCTGTCGGCGGCGAAGGCACTGAAACAAAATTCGGCGATCCCTACGTAACGGGCGCAAGAGTTACGGCTGAGATAATCAAGCAGGCTCGTGCTGATAAAGTTCTCGTGTTCAAATACAAGAGCAAAAAGAACATCAGAAAAATGCGCGGCCACAGACAGTATTACACCGAAGTCGTAATTAGAAATATCGAAGCGTAAAGTCTCTTGATTGAAATAACTCTTTTCTATCAGGAAGAAAATTTAATCGGGATTGAAAGCAAAGGCCATTCAGGTTACGCCGAGAGGGGCAGTGATGTTGTTTGTGCTGCTGTGAGTGTTTTGATGCAGTCTTTAATTTTAGGGCTGTCGGCTATTGCTCAGGTCAACGGGCTTAATTGCGACGTTGATAAAAAAATTCCTTTGATACGTTTAGCTTGGCCTAAGGAACAGAGCGAAAAAATTTCGCTTTTAACCCGGACTGCGGCGGAATCATTAAAGGTTATTGCCGAAGAAAATCCCGATTATGTGAAAGTTCATACGGAGGAATTTTAACAATGAAATTTACTTTTGATTTACAGTTTTTTGCGCACAAGAAGGGGCAGGGAAGCTCAACCAACGGACGCGACAGCCAGCCGAAGTATCGCGGAATTAAAGTCTTCGCTGGTCAGACCGTCAACGCCGGAAGCATTTTAGTCAGGCAGTGCGGAACTAAGGTACACCCCGGCAAGCATGTCGGACTCGGACGCGACTTCACTTTATTTGCGCTCGTTCCCGGCAAGGTCAGCTATCACACAAGCCGTTCAAGAAAATTCGTCTCAATCGTACCTGAAGAGAATTAATAATTTAGGAATGAGTGATGAGCCTGCCTTTGGCAGGTATTTTTTTTAATTTAACATGAAATTTGTAGATATTGCAGAAATTTTTGTAAGGGCCGGGCGCGGAGGCAACGGTGCATTAAGTTTCCGCCGTGAAAAATTTGTCCCTAAGGGAGGCCCGGACGGTGCTGACGGAGGCAAGGGCGGCGATGTTATTATCGAAGCGGTCGGCGGTGTTGTAACCCTTGCAGACTTTGAATATGACAGACGCTTTCAGGCAGGACACGCCGGGCACGGCTCAGGTGCAATGAGGACGGGAGCGAACGGCGAGGATTTGAAAATTTTTGTGCCCTGCGGAACTTTAATAAAGGACGCGGACAATGACGAAATATTAGCCGACTTAGTAGAGCCCGGACAAAATTTTATAGCGGCTCACGGCGGAAGGGGCGGCAAGGGCAACGCTCATTTTGCTAACTCAGCTAGACGCGCTCCGAAATTTGCAGAGAAGGGCGATCCGGGCGAAGAAAGAAATTTAATTCTAGAACTCAAATTAATTGCCGATGTCGGGCTTGCGGGTTTCCCTAACGCCGGAAAATCGAGCATACTCGCGGCTATCAGCGGAGCAAAGCCGAAAATAGCAGGCTATCCCTTCACAACTCTGTCGCCTAATTTAGGCGTGCTTGCTGTCGATGATGCTAAAGTCGTTATAGCGGACCTGCCCGGACTTATCGAAGGAGCGCACGAGGGAAAGGGGCTTGGCCTTCAATTTTTGAGGCACGTTGAGCGCACGAGAATTTTATTGCACGTCATAGACCTGTCGCAGGAAAATCCTGTTGAAACTTTTCACGCGCTTATTAACGAGTTCAAAGAGTACGGAGCAAATTTAGCCTCAAGGCCGTGTATCGTCATAGGCAATAAAATCGACATTGAAGGCACTGAAAAAAATTCTGAATTATTACGCGCCGAAGCCGAAAAAAATTCCATGAGTTATATGGCCGTCAGCGCGTTGTCCGGCGAAAATATCCCGGAATTAATAAAAAATGTTGCTGACCTCGTGAGAAAAACTCCGCCCGTAAAACTTGATTACGATGTCAATGAATTAATAGAGCTTACGCCGAAAAAAGTTTCGCGCAGAGCATCACGCGAGCCCGTGAGAATTATTAAACAGTCCGACGGAAGTTTCAGGGTCGAGCATGAAAATTTTGAAAAGGCCGTGTCGCGCATTAACTTTGAACACGAGGACGCTCTTCAAAAATTCTCGCGCTTGTTAAAATCCTTGAGCGTTGAGGAAGCACTAGAGGCCGCAGGAGCGCAGGAGGGCGACAAAGTTTATATAGGCGATATTGAATTTGATTTTGAGCCGGAAACGGTTGTCAGGTAGGAGTTAGGAGGTAGGAGGTAGGAATGAAAGAAGGACAAAAAATTTTCTCTTCATTAGCTGCCGTAAAAAATTTAATAATTAAAATAACGACATGAAAACGGGAATAATGGGAGGAACTTTTGACCCGATACACTACGGACATTTATTAGCAGCTGAAGAGGCGCGGAGAAATTTATCGCTCGACAGAATTATTTTTGTCCCGACGGGCGATCCGCCGTATAAACGCGATCATAATATAACGCCGGCTGAAGACAGATACGCGATGACACTTTTAGCTACGGGCGGTGTGCTTGAGTATTCAGTCTCAAGACTTGAAATCGATAGGAAAGAAGAGACTCACACGGTAGATACTTTGAGAGAATTTATAAGCGCAGGGACAAAACCGGAGAATTTATTTTTTATAACGGGCCTTGACGCTATGCTCTCGATAACTTCATGGTTTGAATATAAAAAAATTCCTGAGCTCTGCACGCTCGTTACGGCTCGGAGACCCGGCTACCCCGTCAGCGGAATTGAAACACTGCCCAAATTTATAAGAGATAAGTTAAAATATATCGAGATACCGCAGTTCGCAATATCAAGCACAGAAATCCGCGAACGCGCAAGAGACGGACGGGGCATAAGATTTTTAGTGCCGCACCTCGTCGAGATATACATAGAGTCAAATAATCTTTATAAAAAATAAAAGCAGTGAGGAGTTATAAAAATTCAATGAGAACATTAAAAATTCTTGGAATAATTTTTATGGTGATTGCGTCAACCATAGGAGGAGCGGCTTTCCGTTTAATGGAAGTCTTGAACGACCCTAATCCGCTTCCTATTCCAAAACTTCAGCCGAAAAATAATAACGTTCAGGCCAAGCCCGGCGCAGGAAAAATTATATCCGGCGATGATAACTTAGCCGTAGCTGAAGCACCGGAGGCAGCAACGCAGTCAGGAACACCCCGAAGCAGCGTTAATGTTTTAGTCGTGGGGCTTGATAACGTTGACGGAGGCTCACGGACCGACGCTATCGCGCTTGCTATCTTTGACGCTGAAAATTCCGGCCTGCGAATTGCCTCAATACCGAGAGACTCTCGCGTATATATTCCCGGACACGGCTGGGATAAAATTAATCACGCTTACGTTTTCGGGGGCATTAATTTATTGCGCGAGACACTCGTAAATTTGACGGGTATTCCGATTGATTACTTTGTGAAGGTGAGTTACAACAGCTTTCCGAGAATTATTGACGCTATCGGCGGCGTTGACATTTACGTAGAAAAAAAACTGCAATACAACGATTACTCAGGCAAATTATTTATTAACATTCCAAAGGGCCAGCAGCATATGGACGGAAAAACGGCATTAGGCTATGTGAGATTTAGACATGACCCGCTAGGCGACATCGGGCGCGTGAAAAGACAGCAGAAATTTATTGACATAGTCATGCAGAAAATTAAATCGCCTTCGATAATTACGAAGATCCCGACGCTTGTCGCTGAAATAATCAATGCTTTGGACACCGATCTTGCGCCGCTAGACGCTCTAAAATTAGTTCAGTTTGCAAATTCTCTTCCGCCCGACAGAATTACAATGTTCATGGCTCCGGGCAAGACGGGCTTCAGCAAAAATATAAGCTACTGGATTTTAGATAACAATGCTTTTTCTTTACAGCTTGCCGCGAAACTTCCGCCGAGCGAAGCTGCAGAGACGACAGAGCCTGTAAATCTTGACTTAACGCCTGCCGCTGACAGGACATCAGTTTATTTTGACAGCGATAAACTTGACGAACTCAGAAGCAAAATCATGAGCATCAGAATTTTGAACGGCGACGGCGAAAAAGGAATAGGCAAAAGAGCCTCGCAGATCTTTCAGAAAATCGGAATTGAAGTCCCCTACACGGGCAACGCCCGGCACTATGACTACAGAGCATGTAATATAATTTATCCGCCCGACGGCGACGACGCTGTGAAAGAAGGCGCGGCGGCTCTCGCGGAACTCTGCGGAATTACTAACGAGCGTTTAGTCCACCCGGACAGAACGGCAACATCGTTGACTTTAATTCTTGGGCACGATAAGGAAGAACTTTTCAGAAGACTCGAAAATATTAACAGCTAAAAAAAAATTAGGAGTGAGGAGTTAAATTTCCTGCTCCTAATTTTTTGAAAATAAAAATTTATGCTATAATGCAGAAAACCGTTAGAAGCCCACACGCGACGTTAGAAGCGTGTGGGCGGTGTTATTGTTGCTTATTATAAAAACGTTGTTGTGTAAAAGGAATGGAAGTATTTAATTTGGATATTATGTTAGTTACGGCACTTTTTATCGCTGTTGCACTGGGAGTATTTTTTTTCATTTATTTTTTTGTGTATCGAAGACTTGATAAATTTGACGAAAGGCCGCTCGAAATTTCTTTAGAGCAGTTGACTTATGAATATAGCTCAAATAAAGATTTAGCACGGCAAAAATTTAATAATAAATTTCTCGAAGTTACGGGGAAAATTTCTCAAATTACATACAACGGCGAAGAATATGTCATGACACTTTACCCTGATTTTAACTGCTATTTCAAATATGCAAACTTCCCTATAGTTCTTCTCGAAGGCGAAATAATAACGGTAAAAGGAATTTTTTTTGATAACGGGAATTTACGGGGCTTGAAAAGATGTTCCGTGTAATTCATAAATAAATTAGCAACTTCTGTTGCGCCTTTCCACTTTCCACATGCAGACCCTCTGAATTTTTTTCAGGGGGGTCTTTTTGTAATTCTTAAATATTAAATTTCATTTTATATTTTGCGTGCGATATAACTCCGCGTAAATTTTCGCTCGCTGAAATTTCCGCGCCTCCTTCGTTATAGCGAATGAATATCACTCCGAGTTCATCAGGAATATTTTTTAACATTGCGATTGATTTTTCATAACCCGAAGCCATAAACGCCGTAGCCAGTCCGTCCGCTAGACTCCCGTCCGGCGTAACGACAGTAACTGAAAGTAAATCATTCGTTATGGATTTTCCCGTCTTTGCGTCAAAAAAGTGAGTGTATTTTTTTCCGTTGACTGTCTTAAATCTTTCATAGCCTCCCGAAGTTATTACTGACGTGTCGTGAACGCTCAAGACCAGCGCAGGCTCTCCGTAGGGGCTCGTGGGATTTCTAACGCCTATGTTCCAGTTTGAGTCGTCAGGTTTTTTGCCGATCACGTAAATATTTCCGCCCAAGTCGATTAAAGCCGAGCTGATTTTATTTTCCTTGAGCAGTGCCGCTATTCTGTCGCTCGCGTAGCCTTTAGCTATTCCGCCTAAATCTAAAACACAGCCGGATTTTTTCAAAAAAATTTTTTCGCCGTCAATTTCAAGATTTTTAATGCCGCTCAATTTTACAGCCGCGTCGAGGCTCGCCGGGCTTGGAATGAAACTGCCCCCCTGATTAATTTTCCATAAGCGCGTTACGGGGCCGATAAGAGGATTAAAAACTCCGCCGGTGAGTTCATAAACACGCAAAGAATTTTTCACAACGTCAACGACTTCTGACGGGACTTTGACCGATTCAGCTCCGGCCATAGAATTTATTTTAGAAATGTCCGAAGATAAATTGTACATTGAAAGCTCTTTATCGAGTCTGCTTAATAAATTGAAAGCATCGTCTAAAATTTTTTCGTCCTTCGCGTAAACGCTCATGCGAATTAGAGTATTCATAGAAAAGCCTTCGCGTGTATAACGTTCGTTTGCCTGACTTCTTAATGAAAGAGATACAAGACCGCATAAAATTAAAATTAACGCAAAAAAAATTTTTTTTCTCATAAAAGTTACTCCGTCTGAAATTTTTGTTTATTATATAATTTTCGTTAAGACTAAAAATTTTTAACGAGGGGAGAATTTTTATAAATGGCTTATTACATCGGCGTTGACATCGGCGGAACAAACTTGAAGGCCGGAGTCGTTGACGGTTTCGGAAAAATCATCAGCGAGGCAAGCGTACCGACAGGAGCGGACAGACCGCAGGACGTAGTTTTACAGGACATCTTAGGGGCTGTGAAAACTTCAATCGACGGCGCGAACGTTGACGCAAAAGAAATTAAAGCTGTAGGAATGGGATCGCCCGGCATGATCGACACGACAAACGGGATTGTTATTTACAACAATAATTTAGGCTGGCGCGATTTTCACATCGGCGAAAAAATGAGCGCGGCTTTAGGAATACCGGCAAGGCTAGAAAATGACGCGGACGCTGCTGCTCTCGGCGAGGTTGTCGCAGGAAGTGCAAAGGGAGCTAAGAGTGCGTTAATCATCACGCTTGGGACGGGGGTCGGCTCCGGCTTCGTTATCAACGAAAAAATTTTTCCGGGCTGTGAGTTCGGGCACATGGTCATAGCTTACGGAGGGCGCGAATGTACCTGCGGAAGGCACGGCTGCTTTGAGGCTTACGCTTCGGCAACGGGATTAATTAACTCGACTAAGGAAGCAATCGCACGCAATCCCGGCGGAATTATGGCGGACATCGCGAAAAAAGAAAACACCGTCAGCGGACACACTGTCTTTGACGCAGCGGACAAAGGCGACGAAGAGGCCAAGAGAGTTATTGACGAGTACACGGACTATTTAGCCTGCGGACTTGCGAATTTAATTAACGGACTTCAGCCCGAAGTCGTGAGCATCGGCGGAGGCATCGGCAAACAGGGCGAAAGATTATTAGCTCCCCTGCGCGTGAAGGTTGAGCGCGAAATTTATAAGGGCATGAAACTTCCGAAAATCGTGAGCTGTACGCTTGGCTACAAGGCCGGGTTAATCGGCGCGGCTATGTCGGTCAGGTAGGAGTTAGGAATTAGGAGGCAGGAGGTAAAAAGATTATGCAAAAAATTTTTTTGACGGGATTATTTATTTTTTTAATGTCTGCTTCATCGGCGTTCGCTTCGATTGAAGTTATTTCGCTTCTCGAAACTCAAGGCAAGGGCGACCCGGCACTATTAATCGGCGCAACTGAAGAGCAGAAAGAAAAATATCTGCCTGACGGAAAATTAAACAGTCAGATTTTAGCGTTCTATGTAAAAATTCCGGGACGCGAAATTTTATTTGATACCGGACTTCCAAACGGAAATATCGCAAAGCGTCTTTCAGAGAACGGAATAAAGCCGGAGGACGTGAAAATAATTTTGCTCACTCATTTACACCCGGATCACTTTGGCGGACTTGTTAAGAACGGCAAAGCGACATATCCGAATGCTGAAGTTTACGTCTCAAAGATTGAGCGCGATTACTGGGTCAATGATGTAAAAAACGAGAACGTAATAAAAGCTCTTGGCCTTTATGAAAAAAAATTGCATCTCTTTGAATTTAATGACGAAGTTTTTGACGGAGTTAAAGCTATCGACGCTTCAGGCCATACACCCGGGCACACGGTCTTTGATATAAAGGCTGACGGCGAAGAATTATTAATCGTCGGAGATATTATGCACTTCATTGATATTCAGCTTCCCGTCCCGGATATTTCCGTGAAATATGACGTTGACCCCGACAAGGCAAGAGAGACACGCAAAAAAATTCTCGATTACGCCGCTGAAAATAATGTTAAAATAGCCGGAATGCACATAACACCTCCGGGAGTAATAAAAGTAAAGAAGAATGAAACTGGCTACGAAAAGTTTTAGTGCATTAAAGGAGTTTTTTTAATGTCAGAAAAATTATTCGGCCTCAATCAGCTTGAGACCTTCCGCTCTTCACTTGATGAACGCTCACGCGAGAGCTTAACATCAGCAGTAAATAAAATCATCGAAACTAAAAAGCGCGGCGGAAAAGTTATGGTCGTTACAGGAAGCGGCCCGAACATTCACGAAGGAGTTACGACTTTAATCGCTGAATTAATCCGCGTGGGAATTGTTGACGCTGTCTCTACAAGCTCGGCGGTCATTGCTCACGAAATGGCAGGCTCGCTCGACAGAGTGTTCCGCGTTGACGCTAAGGCACTAGGAATGGATATGTCAAAGATGCCTCGCGGCGATGTCTTTGAGTTTACCTGCATGAACGAAAAAGAACTTGACGCTTTAAGAAAAGAAATGCCGCTCGACGAGGAGATATTAAAACGCGGCTCTGAACTTCCCAAGCAAAATGAAATAATAAAAGCCGCAGGGAATATGGCCTACCCTATGGGTCTTAGAACTGAAAGACTTGCTCATGAAGTTCTCGGACTTGCGAGAATGTACGGGCTTCCCTTTGAGACTGTCGCGGGCTGGGGCTGTGATGAGCATACGATGCTAGGAGCAGCGGCGAAAAAAAATATTCCCGTTCTTGTTACAATTCCTCAATTAGTCGGCGGCGGAGCTGTAGGAATGTCGATAGGCGATTCAATTCCTGTTTCGCAGCGTTCAATGAGAATTTCAAGAATGTTAGCTTCGTGCGATGTCATAATTGAAAGCGCAGTAGCTCTTACTCAAGAAATTCACGACGGGCCCTTTGAATGTTATACGGGACATGGAATTTGGGCGTGGTGGTCAGGCCAAGCGACATATAACTTACGTGAGAAAAATTTAATCCGCATTGATTTAGATGAAAATCTGCGCCGTGCCGTTGAATTAAACGCAACTGTTCAGGAAGCAATCGACAAAGGACTGCCCAAGACGAAGGCCGCGAAAATTCCGTTTAGAATGGAAATGTCAGCGTTTGCCCGTCATGAAGGAAGTATTCCGATTGTCGGCGATATAGGCAAGGTGTGGCCGTTAATTGCTCACGAAGTTTCAAAGGGGCTTGGAATTAATTTAGAATTTCTTTCAGCTTCGCAGGACACCCCCGAAGGAGCTTCAATGCGTGAATGGATTGTTGAGAACGTAAAAGCACTCGACCGCGAAAAAATGCTGGCGTGTGCAAAAAATTTCATTCTCTAATTATAGTAAATACGCTTAATTTATAACCCCTCCGTCTGCCTGAGGCAGACCACCTCCCCTTAACAGGGGCTGCAAGATAAATACTTTTGATACGCGAATTTCTCGCGCCCCCTGATAAGGGGGAGATAGCCATGAAATGGCGAGGGGGGTTATATCTTTTCAGGAGTTAGAAATTAAGAGTGAGGAGTTAGAAAAATTAAAAGCTCCTAACTTTTTTATCAGCCTAAAATATTTTCAAGTTTTTGTTCCGCAATATTATGCTTCTCAGCGTAGCCCGTTAATATTAAAGTCAATGCTCCGTCGCCGGTAACGTTGCAGGCCGTTCCGAATGAATCCTGAAGCGCGAAAATCGTCAGCATTAACGCCGTTCCTGTCGCGTCAAAGCCAAGCACGCCCGTTATTAATCCTAATGAGGCCATAACAGTTCCGCCGGGCACGCCGGGTGCGCCTATTGCGAAGACTCCGAGCAGCAGGCAGAATAAAATCATGTTGCCGACGGACGGATAAACGCCGTATAAAATTTTCGACACTGCCATTACAAAAAATGTTTCAGTCATTACCGAGCCGCAAAGGTGAATATTTGCGAATAACGGAATGCCGAAGTTCACCATGTCATCGCGCAGAGTAGGCTCTGATTTTCTTGCACACTCAAGAGCTACTGAAAGCGTCGCCGCGCTAGACATCGTACCTACTGCCGTCATGTATGCAGGGCCGTAATGCTTAATAATATTGAAGGGGTTGCGGCCTGAATATGCTCCGGCAATAAAATATAAAAGCGCGAGCCAAATATAATGCCCGATCATGACGATTAAAATTATCATCACGAAAACAGGGAACTGCTTTGTTATTGAGCCCTCGTAGGCAAGTCCGCAGAACGTCGTGCCGATTAATAACGGAAGAACAGGAATTAAAAAATTCGTTACGATGCTCAAAACGATTTTCTGAAATTCCTCAAGCAGATTAATAAAATATTTGCTTCTGTTCCATGCCGCCGCAAGTCCGACAGTTACGGAAAGGAACAACGCTGACATAACCGGCATAATCTGGGGAATTGAAAGTTTGAAGAGAACATCAGGAAGAGCCTTCAAGCCCTCAACTTCCGAAACAATGTTCATGAACGGAAGGATTGAATACCCTGCCGCCGTTGCCGCGAACGCCGCGCCGATTGATGACACGTAAGCAAGCGTCAAGGCAAGCAGTAACATCTTTGAAGCATTGCTTCCAAGCCTCGTTATTGAAGGAGCTACAAAGCCGATGATGATTAAAGGCACGCAGAAGTTAATGAACTGTCCGGAAATGAAACGCACCGTTACGATGATATTCAGCAATGCCGTGCAGAGTGCAGAGCCTTCAATCGAAGTCAGGCCAAGCCCGACCACTATGCCAAGTACTAACGCTACGATTAACTTAAACGGCAGACTTGACGTGAAACCTTTACTCATAAAAAATCACCTCGTTAAATTTTTAATGGGGAGTTAGGAATTTTTTTTAATTGCTAAGGCACGAATCGACATCAATTTTATCAATCATGACGTTCAAAATTTCTTTGTCCGTCTCCTTCATGCCGATCTTGCCGATGTAGCCCATATTTTTTATAGTTCTTTCAACGTCGTCATTGACGAAGCCTTCACCGCCTAAAAATTCCTTGTCGCTCATGCTCATGTAGTGAGCCATCAAAGCCGCGTGGACTGACGAAGCAATTTTAGCGGCACAGCTCGGTTTTGCTCCATCGCAGACAATCCCTCCGACGTTCGCAAGGGTGTTCGTTATCGTTCCGCCTATGCTCTGATAATCTCCGCCCGCCATGTAAGTTATAGCTGCTCCTGCACCGCTGGCGGCACTGACAGCTCCGCAGAATGCTGAGAGAGAGCCGATATAGTGCTTAATGTAAATTGATACGAGGTTGCTGACGGCTAAGGCACGATATAATTTTTCGCGTGATAAGTGCCAATTTTCAGCGTATTCAATGACGGGCAATGAGACAGTAATGCCCTGATTGCCGCTTCCTGAATTTATTATAACGGGCAAAGGACAGCCGCTCATTCTAGCGTCAGAACCTGCCGCCGCTCTTGCACAAGCCCTTGAGCGGACATCACTGCCCCAATTTTCGAGAACGGTTTTGCCGACACGTGCGCCCCATTTATTATCGAGGCCCTCTTGAGAAATTTTTGAATTAAATTCAATTTGACGTTCTAAAATTTCTTTCACGTCTTCAATTTTTAATTCGTTGGCGTAATCAATAATGCCGCTCAATGTCATTAAATTTCTCTGCGCTGTCGAAGTTTTAGGCTTGTCCTTTTTCGGAGCTTTTTCAAAAATAATTTTTCCGTCAAGAGTTATGAGAGTTATATCAGTGTGATGATTTTCAATTCTCACGACGGATTTATGGCCGTCCGCTTCGGCTTCGACCTCGATAAATAAATTAGGGACGTTTTCGGCCAATGAGACGGAGCAAATTTTTTCAGCGGCTAATTTTTTCGTCATTGCTCTTGCTTCGTCAGTAGCTCCGGCGATAACTTCAAGCTCTTTTGACTCGTTCCCTCCGACAGCTCCCAAAATCGCGGCAACTTCAATCCCTTTTTGATTGCCTGAATTAGGCACGATAACTCCCTTAACGTTCTTGATAATATTTCCTGAGCAAGATACGTGAATTTTTTCGGGCATTTTTCCAAGCACTGCACGAGCCCTCGCGGACGCATAAGCAATAGCTATAGGTTCAGTGCAGCCCATAGCCGGCATAAGTTCCTCACGCAATATCGCGGTGTAATTCTCGTAAAGTTTTTTGTCCATCGCTTTTTTTCACTCCTAACTCTTATTTAATTTTTAATTTGAGCAGGAACTAGGAAAGCAGAAAGTTAAACACAAAAACCTCCTACTTCCTACCTCCTAACTCCTAATTACAGAAGCACAGCGTTTACAAAGTCCGTTTTCGTCCGGGTGTTCGTCATATTTCCAGCAGCGCGGACACTTGCTGCCCGGCGCAAAACCTCCTGCTATTTCAAAGCCTGTTTCAGAGTCGCTAAAAATTTTCGGAAGCGTCAGCTCGTCAACAAATTCAAATTTCGAGACGATGACAATATCTGCAAGTTCTTCGAGAGTAAATGACTTTGCAAGATTTTCAAACTCTTTTGATTTTTTAACCTGCACGTGAGCTTCGAGAGATGTCCCGATTGTTTTCTCGGCTCTCATTGTCTCAAGCATACGGCTGACCGCGCCCTTGAGCTTTTCAGCTTCGCTCCAGAGATTATTTAATTCGTCATTGAGGCGCGATTTATCCTGCTTCGGAAAATCTGAAAGGAATACGCTCTCAGGGAGTTCCGGGTCTGTCGTTCTCATCTCCTGCCAAATTTCTTCGGCCGTGAAACTTAATAGCGGTGCCAACATTCTCGTTAAGCATGAAAGAATTTCCCACATTGCCGTCTGTGCGCTGCGTCTTGTGAGAGAATTTTTATCTTCGACATATAATCTGTCCTTGCTGATGTCGAGATAGAACGCGCTCAATTCGTTGACGCAGAACGAATGAATTAAAGACACGGGCACATGAAATTCGTACTCTTCAAAGGCGTTATAAACGCGGTCAATAATTCTGTGAAGTCTGTCAAGAATCCACTTGTCCATTGAGAGCAGATTTTCATATTTCACAGCGTTATTTTTCGGGTCGAAGTCGTGTAAATTTCCAAGCAAAAATCTTGCCGTGTTGCGTATGCGCCTGTAAGTTTCTGAGAGAGTTTTCAAAATCTGCTTTGAAATTCTCACGTCATTTCTATAATCCGTTGACGCTGCCCAGAGCCTTAGAATATCCGCGCCGAACTCGTCAATAACTTCTTGAGGCGCAGTCGTGTTGCCTAGAGACTTCGACATTTTCCGGCCCTCTCCGTCAAGAGTGAAGCCGTGAGTCAAAACCTGCTTATAAGGTGCTTGGCCTTTGATAGCGATTGCGGTTAATAATGACGACTGGAACCAGCCTCGATGCTGATCGCTCCCTTCGAGATACATATCGCAAGGCCATTGAAGTCCGAAACGCTCATTAAGTACTGAAATATGACTTACTCCGCTGTCAAACCACACGTCAAGAATATTGCTGTCCTTCTCAACGTTGTGCGAACCGCAATGATCACAGCAGGCTTTTTCGCCGAATAAATTTTCAAGGCTCTCGCGCCACCATAACGAAGTCCCGTCGGGCGAGTCTTTAACTTTTTCAGCGAACATTCTAATCCTGTCGGGGGTGAGAGTAAATTTTCCGCAGTCCTTGCAGCGAATTGCAGGAACGGGAACGCCCCAAATTCTTTGACGGCTTATGCACCAGTCCGAACGCGAGCTGACCATGTTAAAAATTCTGTCGTGTCCCCATTCGGGTATCCATTTAATTTTATTGTCGATGGCGTTTAGTGCCTCGTCCTTAAATTTTGCGACGTTTATAAACCACTGGTCAGTAGCTCTGAAAATTACGGGCTTCTTGCATCTCCAGCAGTGAGGGTAGCTGTGATTGATTTCGCCCAAGCCAAGCAAGCGGCCTTTAGATTTTATTAACTCAATGGCTTTTTTGCCGCCCTCGTCAAGCGACATTCCGCCGACTATTTTCATATCCTTTTCAAAATTTCCGGCATGGTCAACGGAGCTGTAAACCTTCAGGCCGTATCTAACGCCCGTCTCGTAGTCCTCAACGCCGTGTCCGGGTGAAGTGTGTACACAGCCGGTGCCCGTCTCAAGCTCTACATAGTCAGCCAAGACGACTAATAATTCATGCTCATAAAACGGGTGAAGAGGCTTCAAATTTTCAAGCTCCGCGCCTTTTACGATTTTGAAAGCGTCGCCGAAATTAATTCCTGTATTTTTAGCAACGGAATTTTTTAATGCCTCAGCAAAAATATAAACTTTTCCGTCAGCCTCATAAAAGCCGTAATCATATCTCGGGTGAACGGCTACGGCGGCACTTGAAGGCAATGTCCACGGGGTTGTAGTCCAAATTACTATGTAAGTGTCTTTTCCTTCAAGCTCAGGAAATTTTTTCGCGGCTTCCGGCATCGGGTAAGCAACATAAACTGAAGGCGACTTCTCGTCCCAGTATTCAATCTCTCCGGCGGCGAGTGCTGTCTGACAATCCGTGCACCAGTAAACGGGTTTCAATCCGCGATAAATTAAATCTTTCTCTAACATGTCGGCGAAGGCATGAAGTTCTAAGTGCTCAAACTCAGGCTCAAGAGTCAAATACGGCTTGTCCCATTCGCCAAGAACTCCAAGACGCTTAAATTCATTTCTCTGAACGTCTAAATAATGCAGTGCTGTTTCTTTACATCTCTTGCGAAGTTCGACGGGGTCAACGCCTGTCCCGTGCTTTGATAATCCGCCGTCTTTGAGGGCGCGAAGCTCAATCGGCAGGCCGTGAGTGTCCCAGCCCGGCACGTATGGAGTGTAACGGCCGGTCATTGTCTTTGACTTCAATATAAAATCTTTGAGAATTTTATTAAACGCTGTTCCGATGTGAATATCGCCGTTCGCGTAAGGCGGTCCGTCATGAAGTTCAAAATGTTCGTGAGAATTTTCGCGTGCTTTGAGTGCTTTATGATAGATGTCGTGCGAGTGCCAGAACTCTAAAAAACTTGGCTCGCGCTTAGCTAAATTTGCTCTCATCGGGAAATTTGTTACGGGCAAGTTCAAAGTATCTTTATAATCTTTCGCTTCCATTAAAAATTTTGCTCCTCCTTAAAAATTTTTTTCGCTTATTATAGCTCATGTACGAGGCTTGAGGGCGGAGCGGACGAAAATTTTTATGCTAAAATATTTTTATTCAAGACTACGAAAAAAAACGGAAGAGAAAATTTTTACCACTACATTTACACCTACAAAAATTTCAAAAATTTTTTGTCCTCGTAAAATTTCACGGAGCAAATAAAAAAATTAGGAGCAAGATTTTTTTTCTCACTCCTAATTTTTAATTCATGACTTAAAAAAAATTACGCGATAATTTTCTGCGCTTCTTCCTGAATTTTTTTCAAGTGCTCAGGGCTCACAAAACTTTCAGCGTAAAGTTTGCAAATATTTTCCGTGCCTGAAGGACGCGCCGCGAACCAGCCGTTTGCTGTCGTAACTTTCAAGCCGCCGATCGAAGCATTGTTGCCCGGTGCCTTCGTGAACTTCGCGGTGATCTTGTCGCCTGCGAGAGTGTCGGCCTTAATATCATCGGGCGATAATTTTCCGAGTGCCGCTTTCTGTTCGGGCGTTGCAGGCGTGTCAATGCGGGCATAAAAACTCGTGCCGTATTTCGCTTTGATCTCGTCATAGTGCTGCGCAGGATTTTTGCCGGTTGTTGCGGTTATTTCGCAGGCTAACAAGTCCATAATTATTCCGTCCTTGTCAGTCGTCCAGACGGAGCCGTCCTTGCAAAGGAATGAAGCACCCGCGCTCTCTTCACCGCCGAAACCCATTGAGCCGTCAAGCAGTCCTTCAACAAACCATTTGAAGCCTACAGGGACTTCGCATAATTTTCTGCCTATTCCTTCGGTTACGCGGTCAATGATTGAACTTGAGACGACAGTTTTTCCGACGGCGGCATCTTTTCTCCAGCCCGTCCTCGACGTGAATAAATGCTGAACTGCAACGGCAAGATAAGCGTTAGGATTCATTAAGCCCTGCGGAGTTACTATTCCGTGTCTGTCGTAGTCAGTATCATTTCCGAAGGCAATGTCATAAGAATCTTTCAGCTTGATTAAATTTGCCATTGCGTAAGGCGATGAGCAGTCCATTCTGATTTTTCCGTCATGGTCGGGCGGCATGAATGAGAACGTCGGATCTAAATTCGGATTGACGACTTCAAGATTTTTAATCCCGTAGATTTCCGCGATCGGTTTCCAGTAATAAATCCCTGAACCGCCGAGAGGGTCCGCGCCGATATGAAGTCCAGACTTCGCTATTGCTTCCATGTCGACAACGCTAGCAAGAGCCTTGACGTAAGGGATAACAAAATCTTCAAAGTGAACGTTATCGAGCTTGATTGCTTTTTCAAACGGGACGCGCTTAATTGAGCTTACGCCGTTCTTGATTAATTCGTTGGCTCTGTTCTGAATTTTGCTTGTGATTTCCGGTGAAGCAGGGCCTCCGCTTGGCGGATCGTATTTAATTCCTCCGTCGGTCGGGGGATTGTGTGAAGGGGTGATGACCATTCCATCGGCGGTCTTTTTGCCGCTTCTATTGTGAGCGAGAATTGCGCGTGAAACTACGGGCGTGGGAGTGGGCGCAAAATTTTCCTGCAAAATTAATTCAACGCCGTTAGCTGCGAGAACTTCAACGCATGTCCTCATCGCCGGCTCTGAAAGCGCGTGAGTGTCGGCTCCGAGATAAAGAGGTCCGGGAATTTTCTCGGCCGTTCTGTGTTCGTAGACTGCCTGAGCGATCGCCATAATATGCTCTTCGTTGAAGCTGTGAAGTGCCGAGCTTCCGCGATGTCCTGACGTTCCGAAGGCAACCTGCTGGGTCTTTTCTGCCGGGTCCGGCGTAAGCGTGTAGTAGTCGCTAATTAATGACGGAATATTAACGATTTTTTTTTCCTGCATGAATATAAAAACCTCCGTTCTTGATTCTAAAAAATTATTCTTGGAAATTGAAAAGATTATATCAGGATTTAGCGATTAAAAAAATTTTTAATGATTTAATTTTTCTGCGTTGCAAAATTGACATAAAAAAAGAATGAAGAAAAAAATTCCTCATTCCTAATTTTTCACTCATGTGTTAATTTCCCCAGAAAGTAACTCCGCGCTTTGTGCCCTCGTAAAATTCTATAATTCTTTGAATTTCGGGAATGTACTCTGATTTTCTGCTAACGGCTTCGTTAAATGTATCCGTAAAGCGTTTTTCTTTATCGTAAAGATTTTTATAAAAACTATAAATTTCACGCCTCTTGGCCTCGTCAATTCCTGCGCGTTCGAGGCCGACTTTGTTTAAGCCGTTTAATCTCAAAGGATCCCCCGACGCAAGCGTATAATGCGGAACATCTTTAACTACTCTATACATTCCGCCGATCATGCAGTATTCGCCGATTCTTACAAACTGATGAACTCCGGCCATGCCTCCGAAAACTGTATGGCTTCCGACCTCGACAAAGCCCGACATGCCGACTTTATTTGCAATCGTTACAAAATCGCCGACATGGACATTATGCGCAAAGTGAACGCCGTCCATTATGAAACAGTCATTGCCGATTACGGTCTCGTTGCCCTCGCCGGTTGCGCGGTTGACGGTAACATTTTCTCTTAATAAATTATTGTCGCCTATCCTGACATAAGAAACTTCGCCGTTAAAGCCGTGATCCTGAGGCTCTCCGCCGATCGCTGTGTATTCGCAGATTTTGCAATTTTTTCCGATTGTTACATAGTCGTGAACACTAACGTAGGCGAGTAAATTTGTTCCGTCTCCGATTTTTACCTTGTCTTCAATCAGACAGAACGGCCCTATCGAAACGCCGTCGCCTAATTCGGCCTTACTTGAAACTATTGCGGTAGGGTGTATTTTAACGCTCACTTGTCCGCCTCCTCATCATGTTCTTTTTCTTTGTTAAGAGTGTCGCTGACTATGAAAAGAAATTCAGCTTCCGCGACTTCTTCATCATCAACATAGCTGACGATTTTTGCTTTGCCCGACGTGCTGCGCTGCTTGAGGAGTTCGACTTTCGTAACAAGTTTGTCGCCCGGCCTGACAGGCCTCCTAAATCTGACCTTATCGGCTCCGGCGAAAAAGGCAATTTTATTTTTAGCTTCCTCGCCGAGTTTCAAGCCGACCATGACCGAAGCAACCTGCCCCATGCTCTCTAAAATCATTACGCCCGGCATAGTCGGGTCGCCCGGAAAATGTCCCTGAAAGAACGCCTCGTTAATCGTAACGTTTTTATAGCCCGTTATGTGAGTGTCATCGTAATCTGTAATTCTATCGACCATTAAAAACGGATAACGCTGCTTCAAAATTTTGCTGATTTCTTTTATGTCAAGTTCAGGCATGGAAATTTTTATTCTCCTTTCAAATTTTGCCTTAATTTTTCTGCTAATTTCAAATGAAGTTCATGACCGGCCCGACATGCAATTATGTGAGCGTTTAACGGTCTGCCGATTGAAGCTAAATCGCCGATTAAATCAAGAACTTTGTGTCTTACAAATTCATCGGGCCAGCGGAGTCCGCCCTTAGCTTGGATTTTTTTACCGACTGCTATTGCGTTGTCGAGCGAACCGCCCAGTGCCATTCCGTGAGAACGCAGATAATTTATTTCCGACTCCATTGCGAATGTCCTTGCGCTTGCGATATTTTCATAATAATTTTCCGGCGAATGCTCATAATCAAAAATCTGCGTGCCTATAAAATCATATTCAACCGTGTAAGTTACGTGAAGCCTATCGCTTGGAAATGCCGCAACAAATCTTTTTTTATCTTCAGTCGATACGATAACGGAATTATTGATCATTAACCCCTCCGTCTCACTTTCCTGCGCCCCCTGACAATGGGGAGATGGCCATGAAATGGCGAGTGGGTCAACAGAATGTTTTTTTATTTCTTCGCTTAAAATTTTTCCGCAGCCGTCAAGCGCAGGCATCTCTCCGCCCTTTACAGTAATTCTTGCGCCCGACCATATGCCCATTCCCGTTAAAGCCGACAAAACATGCTCGCAGGTTTTAATTTTTGAGCCGTCAGGGAAAATATAATCGGAGCCGCGATTTGTTCCGTTAAGAGTAAACTTGCTCAAGGGCAGCTCTTTATCTCCCGACCGCATTAAAATTTCTTCGCAGTCATACGGCTCGATTAATAACTCGCATTCTTTGCCTGAATGAAGCCCAAGCCCTTTTAATAATATTTTCCCGTTAAGCTTCATTTTTTTGCATTGCGTCAACTTTTTTCTCAAGCAAGCGCAATTTCCGCGACATTATAGGCAGATCGGCGGCAAGGACTAAGGCTCTTTTTGCGGCGTTGTGAGGACGCGCAGGAAAACCTGAAACTAAAGCTCCGGCCTCGATGTCATTCGTAACTCCCGTACGGCCTGCAAGAGTCGCACCTTTTCCGATTGTAACGTGATCAGTAATTCCGACTTGAACAGAAACAGTAACGTAATCTTCGAGAATTGAACTTCCTGCAATTCCTGACATTGAGCAAATTATGCAGTGATTTCCGATTTGAACGTTATGACCGATTTGAACATGATTATCAATTTTTGTTCCGCTGCCGATTATAGTGTCGTGCATTGTGCCTCTGTCAATCGTAGTGCAGGCTCCTATCTCAACATCATCGCCGATCGTTACGCCTCCGGTCTGGGGAATTTTTACGACCGCTCCATTTTCACGGACAAAGCCGAAGCCGTCGCAGCCGATCACCGCGCCCGAATGAATGAGGCAGTTTTTCCCGACCTTTACGCCGGAAAGCAAAACGGCCTTCGGCTCAATGACGGTATTATTTCCGACAAAAGATTTTTTTCCTACAAAAGCTCCCGCGTGAATTTCTGCGCCGTCCTCAATCACCGCGCCGCTTTCAACAACTGCACACGCGCCTACATACGCACCGTCTTTAACTTTTGCGTCCGATGCAATGACTGCGGAAGGGTGAATCCCTTTGGGCTTTTCGACAGGCTCTGAGAAAAGCGCGATTAATTTCGGCAGCAAAGCTCTCGGCCCGTCAGTGATTAAACCGTCGCGGCCCTGACCGTTCTCGCTCAAAAATAATTTTTCAGGCCCTGCAATGGGAATATCACGGCTTAAATTTTCGAGCTCTTTTTTCTCCCAGATTACGCAAAGAGAATTTTTATCAGCCTCTTCGGGCGATGCAATTCTGTTGATGACGTGCTTTGAATTTCCGGCTAAAGACACAGAAATTTTTTCGTTATTAAGTTTTTCACAAAGAGAAGCCAAAGTCATTTTCATGATAAAAAATACCTCCAAAGAAAATTTATTTTTTATTTAATAATTTTTTTAACTCCTGCCTCCTGCCTCCTAACTCCTGCCTGTTATAAGTTCCACGTTCCTTTTAAGCCTAATTTATCTTCTCCGCCGCTGTAATAATAAACTTCTAATGACATATGCTCGTCTATTCTATAGCCTAGAGCAGCTTCATGAACGTTAAGTTCGGGACTGTAACGCCATAAAGCATAGGGTCTTCGGATTTTTACAGGGCTGTATTGAACTCTGAAAAAATATTTATTTTCCGGCCATTGATTTTCAACGCCTGCCCAAAGATTTTCGATTAATTCAATTCTTCCGCCCCATCTGTGAGTTACGCTGAAGTTGTCCAGAGCTAAAACGACTTCCGCGTAAACTTCCGGGTGCAGTCTCCAATCCGGCCTAAAGCCGAAGAACGCGCCCAGCTCCGGGTAACGCCCTTCAATTCCGGCGTAAGCAGACACCCATAACTGAAACATATAGTCCCGGCTGTCAACTCTGGCTTCAAGATTTGAAACTGTATCAGGCTTAAAATTTATCTTAACATCAGCACGCAAATTTTCTACGGCGTGGCGATCTTCTAAAAATTCACGCGCAAATTTTTCTATATCGGCTCTGTGATTTTCAGCCCATTTGACGGGGACTCCTATTAACGGCGAGAACGCGGGAATTAATTTCGCCTCTAAATCGCTTCTGAACATTACGGGAATTGTGTGCGAATATAGCGAAGGCTTTACAGCTAAAATCATTTTCGCGCTTGGCCTGAACGTTACATTTATGAGCGTAGAATCTTGAGAAATATAAATCTGCAAAGTAAATTCCCAGCCGGGCAATTTTTTATTAATAATTTTTCCGAGCTCCTCGCGCAGTGCTTCATCGGCCCAAGAAAAAGCACTCTGCGGAAGATTTTTAATTAACTCAAAAATTTCTCCGTCCATGCCTTTAACGTCATTATTAAACCATTCGAGAGCAAGTCCGCGAAGTTCGGGAGAGTTTAATTTTATTTCGGGCTCAATAATTTTTCCGGCAGCATTAAAAAAAACAACAGGCTCGCGGCTGTCAGATATGTTTTTAATCTCAACGCCGTAGCCTGTGAATAATCTTGAGGCAACAAGAATTAAAGTTCCTTCCCTGTCGATGTTGGCCTCTTCGGGAATTTCCGACCATACGGCATTGAGACTCCGAATAACGGCAGGCTCAAGCCACTTCGGTATCCCCGATACGGTCATGGCGCGGCAGGGGCGGACAAAAAAGACAAAAAAAATTAACGCAGCAGCTGCGCTAAAACATTTCGCCGAAGCCAAAATATGTTCTGTTCTCGTCTTCACCTTTCGCATAATCAACACGCAGATTGCCGAACGGGGTTTTTACTCTTACTCCGATTCCGTAGTCATAGTGATAATTATTCCACTCAAATTTTTGATCGGCGTTTCCGATGTCATAGAAGCCTACAACAGATACGGCCGAACTTACGGGAACTCGAAGCTCAAAGTTTCCTAAATACATGTTGCTTCCCTCGAATGAACGCGAATTATAACCGCGTAATGTGTTCATGCCTCCGAGCGAATATCTTGCGAAAGCCGGCAGCTCGTCCTTTGTTGCCGAGCCGATACGGAGACGCGCCGCAAATAATAACGGGTTTTCATCAGTCCAGCTTAAATCAGTATCAGCAAAGCCGTTCAAAATGCCATTAAGAGAAGCATAATATCTCGCCTGCGCCCAATATTTTAAGTAGTCATATTCTCCGCCGAGAACTTTTACTGCCTGCTCTAAATTCGTGTCAAGGACAAAGCCCTTAGGGTGCGGTGCGTACTCGTCGCGCTTGTCCCACATTAATGAAAGCTCTACGGTCTGGTTTATTCCGTCCCAAGGGGTTAAATCGTCAATATATCCTGGAATGGCGTTCTTAACGTCAGAGTATTTAGTATCTTCGCGGCGAAGCGTTAAGAACCAGCTCCAGTCCTCGTTTGAAAATTTTTTTCCGAAGCCTGCGAAAAACGCCAAACTTCTTTCGTCAAACTCGAACTGTCTGTGCCCCTGCCTGTAATAATATCTCTCGTCATAAGTTCTGTAGTTTACGCCGGCCCTCCAGCCGTATGTCTCGGAGTCCATGTAATTGCTTGCGAACGTCAGCCAGTATGAAGCTTCGTCGCCTTCGTTGAATCCGACTTCAAAATTAACTCCGCGCCCAAATAAATTTGTGTCGCTATAAGTCAAGCCGCCGGACATTCCGCTTTCAGTTCCGTAAGCAAGGTTAAGTCCGACCGAAGCCGTGCGCTTTTCCTTGACGGTCAAAATTAAATCTACGGTGCTGTCGTCGTCTTCGGGAACGTCAAAACCGACGTTGACATCTTCAAAAAATCCAAGCCCCTGCAATTTTCCTAAATGATGACGGAATTTCGTTACGTTGAAAATATCGCCCTTCTTGAGTTTTAATTCGCGGCGGATTACATAAGTTTTTGTCTTTCTGTTTCCCTGAATGATAATGTCCCCGATTCGCGGCTCTAAAATAGTTACGTAGATATTTCCTTCTTGAATTTGAACGTCAGACACACGCGCCATAACGTAGCCGTCCTTGTGATAATGTTCCTGTATTCTGTCTAAATCATTGCGGAAGAATACGCGGTTAAAGACAGTCCCTTCCTGCGAAAAAACTTCTTTCATTAACTGCTCAGTCGTGTATAACGTGTTGCCGGTGAAATTTATTGAAGCTATCATAGGATTTTCCTGCACGGAAAAAACTACGGCCGCTCCAAGATCATCTGGCCTTATGTCAACGTCAACATAAGAAAAAAAGCCCTGATTATAAATCGATTCGATGTCCGTCTGAATTTTTTCGCGGCTCAAAATCGAACCGGGCTTCGTGTCAACGACATTCAAAATATATTCGGAAGCTATGTTGGGATTTCCGATAACTCCGACCGTCGTAACCTTCACTTCCGGTGCCTTAGGCGCAACATCTTCTGACTCTTCATCAGAAAAAGCACAAGCCGGAATAAAAATCAGAGCCAATGTTATTACTAAAAACAAAAATTTATTTCTTGCTGCCACTTAAAAATCTCTCCCTTTATTGAAGTTTTATCACGGAGCTGTTATTTTTCAAAGCTCTCTGCCCCGTCTGCATGAGCGAGAAAACTTTGTCATAAGCTACGGTCTTTTGAGTCCTTTCTGATGCTCTCGTCTTGGCCTGAATTATTTTTTCAGATGACGGAACAGCAGATTTTTTTATATTCGCAGTTTTTGCGGCGACTCTCTTGGGTTTCGTGTTATTTACTGCGCTAATCTCATTATTAATTTTTTCCTCGCGGATTATTATTATCGGTTCGGCGAGAGTTATCTCGCTTTTTTTATTAACGGCCGCAGGGGCTTGAACTTCTTTTGAAATCGGAAACACAGCCAGCAAAACTATTAGAACGGCCAGCGAAGCCACACGCGAAAAATTTATGACTCTCGAAAAAATTTTGCTGCCCGGCTGATTTTTAGGCTCCAAGTTTGCCCAGACATCAAGCCTTAAATTTTCGAGATCAGCCCTTGCGCACTCAGCGTCCATCAAAGCATTCTCCATAGCTCCGGAACTGTAAGACTTCTTTAATCTTTCAAGCCAGCGGATTATCCCCGCAACTTTTTTATCAACTAAAACAGCGGTTTGTTTCAAAAATTATTTCCTCCTAAAATGCTCCTTCAAGGGCGAGCCATCCGCGAATTTTAGCGATAGCAGCCCTTCGGAGCCTGTACACGTGACTTACATCTAATTTTTTTTCTGCGGCAACTTCTTTCGGCTTTTTCCCCTCAAAGAATAAAGCCGAGACTATTTCAGCTTCGCGGCCCTCAAGTTTAGAAATGCTCTGGGCAACATCAAGCCATTCCTCGCCGCTTTCTTCGTCGTTGTCGTTGTCTTCAGCAATTTGCAGCCATTCATCAGGGACTGGCAGCGGAGCTCTTTTCTCGCCCCGTTCAAGCATGTTGATAATCTGCCCGTGAATTTTATGATAAGCGTAAGTTGAAAACTTAAATTCTCTTTCCGGCTCAAATTTATCAACGGCATTAATCAAAGCCAGCATTCCTTCTTGAATAATATCCTGTTTTAATTCCGTATCGCTTATGTGAATTTTTCCTGCGATCCAGAAAACAAGCGGTCTGTACGCAACTATAAGCTCTTCGCGTGCTTCCATGTCGCCCTGAGAACATAAACGCCACAAATTTTTTTCCCGTTCAGGTTCGAGGCTCATAAATCATTTTCCCCCCAGACAGGCAAATTTTCTCCTAACTTTCCGGCGCGGACGTGAAGATCATCATTCGCGAAGACTAAACACGGCCTTCCGTGCCGCATTTCAACTCCGCTCATAGCGCAGTTAGATACGTCCATGTTCCAAACTTTGTGGGGATTTAAGCCGAGAAAGACAGCGTATAAAGCTCTCATTACTCCGCCGTGTGATACAACGACGATACGTTTATAAGAGCCCTGCAAAAAAGTTTTCACTGCTATTGAGAGACGCACATATAATTTTTCCCAAGTCTCTGCGCCGTCGGGAGGATAAAAGAACGGATCTGACCTCCAGCGCGAAAAAGTACTGCTCTGCTCTTTCTGGAGCTGAGGGATCGACTCGCCCTCCCAAGCGGCAAAATTTATTTCTTCAAGTTCGGGAAGTATCACGGGGGTTAAGTTATGATATTCAGCAATCGCTGACGCTGTGTAATAGGCACGGTCTAAAGGACTTGTATAAATAATTTCGGGCGGCCATGATGAAAGCCTCGCTGCTAAGGCGTGCGCCTGACGTTTGCCCTCTTCAGTCAGCTTCGTGTTCGTTCTGCCTTGAAAGCGATACTGCATATTCCATTCTGTCTGTCCGTGCCTTGCTAAAATTATTCGGCGGTGCCGGTCATTTTCCGTCAGGTTCATGATACCTTCCCTTCGTTTTTACAATTTTTTATTTTAATAATTTCTTTTAACGATTTTGTTCTAAGCAATTATAGCATTTTTACGGATAATTAAAATTTACTGGGGAGGCAAAAAATTTTTTTGTGCTATAATACTTTCATCAAGTTCAAAATTCAGACAAGATCATTTTTCTACAACTACATTTACACCTACAAAAATTTTCAAATTTTTTTGACCTCATAAAATTTTACGGCGGAACTTTCAAAAATAGAATCAAAAATTTTTTTCAGCCTCTTTGAAAAATTTTAGGCCCATTAAAATTTTTTGTCTTCAAACTTTTAGAGCGTGATATTATTTTTATAAAAAAAACGGAGAGACGAAAGCATGTTAAATTTAAGACTTAGGCCCGAAGAAAAAGCTGCCTTAAAATTACGGAGCCTTTATGAAAATTACGGCTATTCTTTTTACAGAATGAGCAGGTTTGAAGAATATGATTTTTACGCCGACAAAAAAGATTTCCTGACTTCAAAAAATATTCTTACTTTCACCGACACTAACGGAAAATTAATGGCACTGCGCCCGGACGTTACGCTCTCGATAATTAAGCATATAAAAAATTCTGAGAGCGTCCAGAAATTTTATTATGATGAAAAAGTCTACAGGGTTCCCAAAAATGCCGGGACATTCCGCGAAATTTCGCAGGCAGGCGTTGAATGTGTCGGAAGCCTGACGGGCGAAAATATACGCGAAATTTTAGAGCTCGCTTTGTTAAGCCTCAAGACCTTAGCTGACGGAAAAAAATATATTCTTGACGTTGCGGACGCCGGAATAATTGCGGAATTATTAAAAGAAAATCCGAATAAAAAAGAAATTTTGAAATGTATCGCCGCAAAAAATATTCACGGCTTAAAAAATTTCAACGCGCCCGAAAAAATTATTGACTTAATGAAAATTGATGGCAGCATAAAAAATTCTTTGAACGAAATTGACAGCAGCACCGCAGAAATTATTAACTCGCTCGAAAATTATCACGGCGAAATAAAAATTGACTTTTCAGCCGTAAATAATTTGAATTATTATAACGGAATTGTCTTTCGCGGCTTCATTGAAGGTATCCCGGAAAGCATTTTATCCGGCGGACAGTATGACGGATTAATGGCCTCAATGGGACAGAAAAATTCAAAGGCTATCGGCTTTGCCGTGTATCTTGACACAATAAGGAATGAGGAATGAAAAATGATTAATATTGCGCTTCCTAAGGGGAGACTTGGTGAAAAAGTTTATAAATTATTTGCTGCGGCAGGCTATGAATTTCCCGGCATGTTAGACAATAACAGAAAACTCGTTTTTGAAAACGAAGAGTTAAATATGCGCTGCTTCTGGGTCAAGCCGTTTGATGTTCCTGTTTATGTTGAACGCGGAACGGCGGACATCGGCGCGGCCGGCAAAGATATTTTGCTAGAAAGAAATCCTGACGTTTACGAACTTTTAGACTTGAAGGCAGGATTTTGCAGAATGGCTGTGGCGGCGAAAAATAATTTTCAGGACGACCCGGAAAAAATTTTGAGAGTCGCTACGGAATTTCCGAACATCGCAAAAAATTATTATTCGAGCATCGGACGAGAGATTGATATTATCACGCTTCGAGGATCGCTTGAGCTTGCCCCCGTGCTTGGCCTTTCTGATGTTATTGTTGACATTGTCGAGACGGGGACAACACTGCGCGAAAATAATTTAAGCGTTATAAATTTCATTGAGGATTTAAGCGCGAGATTAATTGCGAACAAATCTGCATATAAATTCAAGGGAAATATAATCGACGAGATAATTAGAAAAGTGAGTTAGGAATTTACACAAGCCGTAAAAATTTCTTCCACTGTAGCCTTTTTCGCGGTTATAACGTCAGCAAAGCCGCAGTGCCTAGCTTCTTCGGCAGTCTGCCTCCCTATACATACGGCCTTTTGAACGCGGCTGGGGCCTGCGGACGCGCAAAAGCCTTTCACAGTTGAAGCCGACGTGAATATTATTATGTCAATAAATTTGGGAACGTGATTTAATTTTACGAAATCAGTTTTATAAATACAAATTTCATCATAAGGAATTTTATTTTCGCGAAAAATTTTTGCTATTTCCGGCGTGCCGTCCAAAGCCCGGAACATTAACAGGCAGGAGTTAGGAGGTAGGAGGTAGGAGGTATTTTTTATTTTTTCATTCCTAATTAAATTCACTAAGCCTAGTGCTAAATTTTCTCCGTCAAAAATTTCCGGGACAAAATCAACTCTCAAGCCGTGAACTTTCAAAGCCTCTGCTGTAGCCTGACCGATCGCGGCAATTTTAGCATTACCTATTTCCCTAACGTCGCGGCCGGTGTCGCGCAGTAACTCAAAAAAGGCTTCAACTCCCGTAACGCTCGTGAAGGCAGCCCACGAATAGCCCGAAATATTTTTGTTATTCAATGAATTTTTAATTACGCTCGTTTTTATCGTCGGCATTATGACAACCTCTGCGCCTGCGTCCCTTAACATCAATGCTAATTTTTCAGAACGCCCGGCCGGTCTCGTGATTAAAATTTTTTTGCCGTCAAGCGGTAAATTTTTCCGCCAGTCTAAATTTAATTCAGCGACTTTTCCGACGAGAATTACAGCCGGAGGATTAATTTTTTCGCATGACTGACTTAAATTTTTCAGCGGAGTTTTTATAATTTTCTGCCGTGCCGTAGTTCCGTTCGAGATTACCGCGCAGGGCATGTCGGGCGAAAATCTTTCGAGCAGTTCTTTTTGAAGTTCTTTTGAATTTCCAACGCCCATTAAAAAAATCGCGGTCGCGTCATTAAAATCCGGGATTAAATTATTCTTGTCGTGAGCAGTGAAAATATTAACGCCGCTTGAAAAATCTCTGTGAGTCGGCGGAACGCCTGCCCACGCCGGAACAGCAAGAGCAGAGCTTACGCCCGGCACGACTTCAAAATTTAATCCTGCTTTAATTATCGCTTGAGCTTCCTCGCCTCCGCGCCCGAATAAAAAAGGATCTCCGCCCTTGAGCCTTACGATATTTTTATTTTTATCGCTCATGGCTTTTTCGACAATTAAATTTTCAATTTCGCGCTGTGAAATTTTGTGAGAGCCTGCAATTTTCCCGGCGTCAATTTTTTCAGCCGTTTCGGGTATCATCGCTAAAATTCCGTCGCCTACGAGCCTGTCATAAATCACAACGTCAGCCCTTGATAAAACTTCAATCCCTCTTAACGTCAATAAGCCTGCATCGCCCGGCCCTGCGCCTACTAAAAAGATCATGATTGAAAAATCCTTTCTGCTAAATTTATTCCTAGAATGTCAGCATTTTTGATGTCGCCTGATAATTTGTTTTTATAAAATTTTCCCGTCTTCTCGTCAATGTAAAGCCCCGTCAAAAAAATTTTTCCTCCTTCAATACGTGCATAAGCCCCTACAGGAACGTTACAGCCTGCGTTTAACGCCCGTGCAAAATTTCTTTCAGCAATGGCGCAAAATTTTGAGTCTTTGTCGTTCACGCAGTCAAGATAAAAATAATCCTCGCCGGCTCTTCCCTGACAAGCTAAAATTCCCTGTCCCGGAGCCGGTAAAATTTCGTCAACACTGAAAAATTTTTTTATTCTATCCGTAAGGCCAAGCCGTTCAAGCCCGGCAGCAGCAAGAACAAGCCCGTAAAATTCCCCATCGTCAAGACGCTTTAATCTCGTGTTGATATTTCCGCGAACGGGAATAATTTTTTTCTCAGGAAAAATTTTTTCAAGCTGTAATCTTCGCCTCAATGACGACGAGCCTATAAAATTCCTCCTGCCTCCTAACTCCTCCCTCCTGCCTGTAACTAAAGCGTCTCTTGGGTCGGCGCGTTTTGAATAAGCTACGACAGGCAGATTTTTATTTATATTCGCCGGTAAATCTTTGAGGCTGTGAACGGCGAAATCAATTTCATGATTTAGCAAAGCCTTCTCAAGTTCAAGCGTGAACATTCCTTTAATGCCTTGAGGGTCTGACGAGAAGGGAGCCATATTTTTATCGCCGGAAGTTTTAATTTTTATTATTGAAATTTCAGCGTCCGGGTAAAATTTCAAAATACCGTCCGAGATTATTTTTGTCTGGGCAAGTGCGAGAGGGCTTGACCTCGTTCCGATTTTTATTTTCAAGTTTATTTTCCTTTGTTTTATTATGATTAAAAAACAGAAATAATTTTAGCAGTCGGGTAAAAAAAATACTTTTAATTTTTTATTTCAAAGTTTATAATTATTTTTAATAAAAATTTTTCAGAAAGGACATGGAAATATTGACATCTTCAATGAACATCGCTAAAATGGTTCAGCCGTTACAGCACTAACTGTATATAAATTTTCATTCCCAGTCAAAAATCTTAATTTGCGGGGGATTTCGTCATGGTGAACGTTATCTGCCCCAAGTGTCCAAACTGCGGTGCGCCCGTTGAAAACGACGTTAAACGCTGCGAATATTGCAATTCTCCGATTATAATCACGTCCTTTGCGGATTCTTTTCAGCTACCCGACATCAATAAATATACTTCGGCTTATAAAGGTGCTTTGACTTCTGCGCCTGACGACCCAAATTTGAACGACGCTATAGGCTTCTGCTATATGCGCCTGAAAATGTACAGCCAAGCGCGGACATGTTTTCAAAAGGCCATTGACGGAGGTCTGATAAACGCCGATACATTTTTTTACACGGCTGTGTGTCTGCTTGACGGGAAAAAAGCCTTTGTTGCTAAACGCCCAACGATAGATAAAATTCAGGAACTTATCGAAGCCGCCCGCGCCATTGAAGATAAAGGCATTTACGCATATTTTCATGCTTACATTAAATTCGATTATTTCAAGCGGAAATCTTTAATCACGAGTCCGAATTACGTTGAACTTTTGAGGGAAGCTCAAAGGCTTGGCGTTTCGGAACATGACATCGGGATTCTATTTGACCTTTTGAGAGTTGAAAGGCCAAGTGAATTATAAAAATTTTTTTGAAAGGCGATAAAAGTTTTATGGATTATTCAAAAAATTTGCTTTATTTCACCGGTAAAGGCAGTACTGGTTTAATGATTTTTGGTGGAATTTTAGCACTCTTTGGAGTGATGTGTTTCGTCGATGTTAATGCACCTATTGCAGGATGTGTCTTGCTTGCATTAGGTATGTTGGCAGCCAGCGCAGGCGTGCAAAAATGGCCTGTGAGCGATTCTGATTATGACAAAGCGGTCAAAGATTATTTGTCAAATTTGAAGTCGATTGCGCTTGACAAACTCGGCGTTGATGAAAGCGAAGTCAGCGAAGTCGCTCCGATTATTTTGGGCGGCTACGAATTTGAAGGCGTTGACCGTGTCAAAAAAGGCGAAGACGGAAAGTGGCGCAGTAACATTTATAAAGTCGTTGCGCTTTTCTTTTCACCGCACGAACTTCACGGCTACACGATGAGATTCAATACGCTCCGCGATGAAAAGACCGAAGGCACGGACGTGTATTTTTATCAGGATATTGTTTCGGCTTCAACGTCATCATTAACAATCAAAACGACGGTTGATGGCAAGGAAATAACGGTCAATCCCGAAGCCTTTAAGCTCACAACAAAGGGCGGAACGTCTTTCACTGTCAACCTGTTAGACTCTGCATACGGCCAAGAATCAGTTAAGGCCATGCGTGCATTGTTACGCGAAAAGAAACAGGCTTAAAAAAATCCCTAACTCCTCAAACTCCTCACTGCTTTTTCTGCTCCTCTTGTTATAATTTTATAAAAAGAGAAAATAAATTTTAACAGGAGAATAAATTACCATGCCCGACGAATTAGACCCGACTACGGCGCGGCTTGTTTCAGAGTTAAGCGCGAGTATTCTGCCGACGCTCTCAAAGTCTCTAAACTCGGCCATACGTACCGAAGATTTTATAAATGCCATCGACCGTACTAACATGATTTCGCAGGATTTAAGAAATCAAATAGAAAAATCCATACGCTCCGGAATTGATGACAACCGCGCAGCAAGAAGCATGATGATGCAGTCAATGCGCAACGTATTTGATGAAATTTCGCTGTTGAGAAAAACTCTTGATAAAGTTCCCGAAGCCATTGACACGGCAATTAAAAATAATGCTCCCGAAGATAACAATACTCCCGAAATTTTAGCTGAGTTAGCGCGGATTTCTGAGTTAATCAACGAGCTTATAACCGGCATAAGAATGTTCAGCGAAGTTTACGCTCATGACAAAGAGCAAAAAGAAACAGAGGCCGTGAACGTTGGAACTTTCAGCGACGAGAACGCGACGAGGCTCGAAAAATTATTGAACTCATCGCTGCCGGGACTTGAAGGACTTGTCAAAGCTCACGAGAAAGCACAAAGCCATGAGCTTGAAGAATTTTCAAAGGAAATTTCAGCCCTTCATAAAGAAAACGACAAGGCAATAATTTTTAAGATTAAAGAAGCAATCAGCGAAGAACTGAACAAACATTCAGACGAAATAATTTCGAGAATTAATGAAGAAATAGAAACCCGCAGCGAAAAAAATTTATTTTTTTTGAAAATCGTTGCAGGAATTTCGGGCGCGTGTTTGATTTTATCGCTGATTAAAATTTTTATATAATTCTCAAGACCTAAGTAAGGAGGAAAAATAAAAAATGGCAATAATTCAAATTGTTCAATGGGACGATAAATTAAATTCAAATGACATTCTCGCTTGGCGTTACGTTGACAGCAAAAATCCCTCAAAGAGCGACGAGCTGGGCAACTGGACGCAGTTAATAGTCCGTGAAAATCAGGAGGCTATTTTATTCCGTGACGGTCAGGCTCTAGATTTATTCAGAGCAGGAAGGCACTCTCTCTCGACTGATAATATTCCGATGCTGCGCAGGCTCATAAATATTCCTACGGGCGGCGAGAGTGCTTTCAAGGCCGGCGTGTGGTTCGTAAATAAAGTCAACGTTCTCGATATTAAATGGGGAACTCCCACGCCGATTTTGTTAAAAGATCCTGAGTATCAAATTCCGATTTATGTCCGCGCCTTCGGTCAGTTTGGTCTGCGTGTGAACGAGAGCAGGCAGTTTGTTTTGAAGCTCGCCGGAAATAAAACCGAATTAACGCGAACGGATATTGAAAACTATTTTAAGGGTTTAATTCTTTCACGAATGGGCGATATGATTTCGACTTACATAGCCCACAAAAAAGTAAATATCTTCGAGATTAACGCATATCTTGAGGATATGTCGAACGAGGCCGTCGAAAAAATCCGTCCTGAGTTTATGAATTTCGGAATTGAACCGCTGAATTTTTATTTTGGCTCGGTGAATATTCTTGACGACGACGAGGGCATTAAAAAACTCAAAGCCGCAATGAGCGAACGTGCAAGCATGAACGTTATCGGCTATAACTATCAGCAGCAAAGGTCTTTTGACGTTCTCGAAGCAGCAGCGAAAAACGAGGGAGGTTCGTCATTAATCGGCGCAGGCGTGGGACTCGGCGCAGGAATGGGAATGGCCGGGCCTATCGGTCAAATGGCCGCGCAGATGAACACGTATATAAATCCACAGGTTCAAGCCCAGCAGCCCTCGCAGCCTGTTGCCTCTTCAACTACAACTCCTAACTCATCTATCTGTCCCAACTGCGGTCAGCCTGTTATTAACGGTGCTAAATTCTGTCCCAACTGCGGAGCGAGGCTTGTATGTCCGAACTGCGGAAATGCTTTGATACCCGGCGCAAAATTCTGCCCGAACTGCGGAAATAAAATATCTTAAAAAAATCATGATAATTTTTTGCAAGGATAAAATTCTTGTCAAAGGCCAAGCGTTTGAATTTGACGAAGATTATATAGTTGAACGCGGCAACATAAATATAATAAACACGTCAAAAAATCTTCCGGCTGTATGGCAGGTTATGCCGTCGTGGGCTGATGTTGACATGATAGAAAGTTTTTTGCACGGCGAGAAACTTATCTCAATCCGCGAAATGTTAGGCTTATGCGATAACGAAGGCAAAGCCTCAATCAGCAAGGCGTGGCAGTTCCGAAACTGGTTCAAAAATATTTCGTACTGCTCTCACTGCGGCGGAAGGCTCTCACCGAGCGAAAAGGATTTCGGCAGAATTTGCGATGAATGCGGAACGGAATTTTACGCCCCGATGTCTCCGGCTGTAATAACGGCGGTAGAAAAGCACGGAAAATTATTGCTTGCTCATAACGTTGCATGGAACAACGACAGGTACAGCATAATAGCAGGCTTTGTTGAACCCGGCGAAAGACTTGAGGACGCTGTGAGGCGCGAAATCCGCGAAGAAGTTTCGATCGAGGTCAAAAATATAAAATATTTCGGCTCGCAGACTTGGCCGTTTCCTAATTCATTAATGCTTGGCTTCACGGCTGAATACGATAGCGGAGAAGTAAAGCCCGACGGAGCAGAAATATCGCACGCTGATTTTTTCACGCCCTATGAAATTCGCAACATGAACATTCCCGACAGGGCAAGCATAGCGCGAAGGTTGATAGATAATTTTCTCGACACGTATTAAATTTTGTGATATATTTCCGCACGGCTCTCCCGATCGGTTTTCGTACTGACGGGGTAAATCAAGAAGCTAAATCACTCTGAATCTATACATACGCATATAACGTCAGGGTAGCTTGATTAGGGCCGCCCTGATTTTTTTTATGCATCGCTGCGGCAGAAGAATGAAAAGGAGGAGAAATATTGCCCGGCAACGAAGAAAACGCCCCGCGCGTTAATTATGAAATAACTTCACCGCAAGTTTTATTAGTTGATGAAAACGGGGTCAAGGTGGGTATCACCAACACGAACGAAGCCATTAATATGGCACATGAACAGAACCTCGACTTGGTTGAGGTTGCTCCGATGGCACAGCCTCCCGTGTGCAGAATTATGGATTACGGGAAGTACCGCTATCAGTTGCAGAAAAAAGAAAAGGACGCTCGCAAGAAGCAAAAGGTCCAAGCCCTGAAAGAAATCAAAATGCGCCCGAAAATCGACGAGCACGATTTTGATTTTAAGACGAAGGCCGTGAGAACTTTTTTAGAGAGCGGACACAGAGTAAAAGTGTCGGTGTTCTTCAGAGGCCGCGAGATGTCTTTTCTTGAGAGAGGCGAGGAAGTATTGAACCGCGTCATGGCAGAGTGCGAGGACGTTGGCAAATGCGAGTCTAAGCCCATGATGGAAGGGCGTTACATGAGGCTCTTATTAACACCGTTAAAGAGTTAGGAGTTAGGAAGTAGGAGTTAGGAGGTTAAAAATCTCTGACATTTCTCATTAATAACTCATAAAAATCTTGAAAGGAGAAAAAATTTTCAAATGGCAAAGCAGAAATTAAAATCACACAGCGGCGCAAAGAAAAGATTTTTCAAAACCGCTTCAGGCAAATTCGCGTATCGCAAGTGCAGCAGGTCGCATATTCTTGTTCACAAGAAGCCGTCAAGAATGCGCAGACTTAAAGAAACAGGCTACGTAACGGAAACTTTAACCGAGCAGATGAGACATTTGCTCCCCTATGATTAATTATTTTGAAAGGAGTATTAAATCATGAGAGTTAAAGGCGCATCAGCAAGCGACAAGAAACGCGAGAAACTATTTAAGATTACAAAAGGCTACTGGGGACAGCGCAAGAACGTTTACCGCAGGGCACGTGAGGCATTTTTAGCGGCACTGTCAAGAGCATACGTTGACCGCAAACGCAAGAAGCGCGACTTCCGCAGATTATGGATTACACGTATCAGCGCGGCAGTCAGAGCTGAGGGAATGAGCTACAGCGTATTCATGAACGGTTTGAAAAAAGCCGGTATCAACATGAACAGAAAGATGCTTTCAGAGCTTGCCATTCATGACGCAAACGCATTCAGAGAGCTTGTCGCAAAGGTGAAGGCTGTGAAATAATGCCCGAAGTTAATGATTTGAATATTCAAGCCGTAAAAGAAAATTTCGATGCGGCATTGAGGGCTGTATCAAATCTCGAAGAACTTGATGAAATTCGCGTAAGGTTTACCGGGAAAAAAGGAGACCTTACGCTTTTATTAAGGGGACTTGGAAAATTACCGCCCGAACAGCGCAAAGAAGCCGGCCAAGAAGTTAATAAATTACGCGATGAAATAGAACACGAGCTGGAAATTACCGGCAAAAAAATCCGCGACTCTGAGAACGAAAAAAAAGAAATCAACGAGCGCATTGACGTAACTTTATCTGAAAAAGGACGCACCGCCGGAGCTTTTCACCCTGTAATGCAGACTATGCACGAGATAGCTAATATAATGCAGGGCTTGGGCTATTCAGTCGCAACAGGGCCGGAAAAAGAAGAAGAATTTTATAATTTCGAGTGTCTCAACGTTCCCTCATGGCACCCGGCACGCGATATGCAGGACACTTTTTATTTTCCTGACGGAACTTTATTACGAACTCATACATCGCCCGTGCAGATTCGTTCCATGCTGAAATACGGTGCGCCGCTTAGAATAATTTGTCCCGGAAAAGTTTACAGGCGTGACAACGACACGACACACTCTCCGATGTTTAATCAAATGGAGGGGTTATTGATCGATAAAAATGTCCCCTTCAGCGTCATGAAAGGCACAATGTCGGAAATGTTAAACGCCTTCTTCGGACGCAGTCTGAAATACAGATTTCGCGCAAGCTATTTCCCGTTCACCGAGCCTTCAATGGAGCTTGATATTGAGTGCGTAGAATGTTCAGGGCATGACGAACACTGCCGCGTATGTCATGGAACAGGCTGGCTTGAAGTCGTCGGAATGGGCATGGTCCACCCGAACGTAATACGCGCCGGAAAGATCGATCCGGAAATTTATAACGGTTTTGCTTTTGGAATTGGCCTTGACCGAATGGCTATGCTTAAATATGGAATTTCGGATTTAAGATTATTATTTGACGGCAACGTTTCTTATTTTATGTCGGGATTTAATTCAGGTAGGAGGTAGGAAGTCATGTTAGTTTCATGGGAATTGTTAAAAAATTTCATTGACATTGAGCCTTTAGATTTAACTCCCGAAGCGTTGGCCGAGCGTTTAACTTTTTCCGGAGCTGAAGTCGAGGGAATTACATACACCGCCGGCAAAATGAAGGGCGTTGTCGCTGCACGTGTTGACGCTTTAGAAAATCACACGGCAGAGAAAAAATATTTAGTTGCTCATCTTAATACGGGCAGCGGAGAACATGTCTGCGTTACAAGCGCAACGAACGTCAAAAAAGGCGATTTAGTTTTTTATGCAGGAGCCGGAGCAGTCCTTCCCAACGGAATGGAACTCGGCACAAGAGATTTTCACGGCGTTGAGAGTTCTGGAATGATGTTATCAGCCGAAGAGCTTGGCCTTCATGATGTTGATGATCCGTCGGGGCTTTTAATTCTGCCTAACGACGCGAAGCCGGGCGACAAAGCTGAAAATTTATATCATATCGGCGATGTTATTTTAGATGTATCGATAACTCCCAATCGCGGCGATTTGTTAAGCATTTTAGGAATGGCACGCGAGATTAAAGGCTTATATCCTAAGTCAATATTAAAAAATCCTGAATGGCTCACCCCCCTGAAACAAGATAAAGAATGGCCCGAAGAGTTCGGAAATATATCGCTTCCTGATAAAGGCTGCTTGTGTTACCGTCTTGGCCTCGCGACCGGCGCGAAAATGGCTCCGTCTCCGCTTACGATAAAAATTGACTTGGCTCACTTGGGAATGAGGCCGATTATCAACGCCGTTGACGTTACTAATTACGTTATGATGATGTTGGGACAGCCCCTGCACGCCTTCGACTTAAATACGCTTCCTGCCCGTGAAATAACCGTGAGAGCAGCTCATGAGGGCGAAAAAATGATGACGCTTGACGGCAAGGAAAGATTATTGACCGAAAAAGATATGTTAATAACAAGCGGCGGAGAAGCCATAGCCTTAGCAGGAGTAATGGGCGGTGAGCAGACTGGAATTAACGGCGACACAAGCACAATAGTTATCGAGAGCGCGTGTTTCTCGCCCGTCCGGGTCGGCCACACGTCAAGAAGATTAGGAATAAATTCAGAAGCAGCTTTCAGATTTTCAAGAACTGTTGACCCAAATTTAAGCAAGACGGCTTTGCTTGCCGCTACGAATCTAATTAAAGAATGGTGCGGAGCTGAAGTCAGTTATAAGCCGTTAAGCGCAGAGAACGAAATCAGTGCGCCCAAGCCCGTTAAATTAACGCGCAAAAAATTATCGACTTATTTATCATGGGGCAACATGAGCGAGGCCGAGAAAATTCTTGACGGTTTCGGAATTAAATATATTAAGGGCAATAATGACGAAAAAATATTCATGCCTCCGACCTCGCGCCCTGATATTACGATTGAAGAGGATTTAATCGAAGAAGTCGGACGCTTCATAGGCTATAACGATGTCGCTGAAAAATTGCCCGGTGAACTTCCAAGACGTGCCGATATCGGATCAGAAATGGAGCTTTCAGGCTTCGTCAGAAATTCTTTAATCGCACGCGGATATACTGAAGTTGTTACGTATAGCTTTTTGCCCGAAGATTTTCCGGAAAAATTGAGGCTCTCAAGCGATGACGTTCGAGCAAAGCCGCTGAAAATCGCTAACCCTATAAGCCGCGATCAGATGGCAATGAGAACAACTTTGCTGCCGGGACTTTTAATGGGATTGAAGACTGCTGTAACATCAGGATGGCGCGACCCCGTGAGAATTTTTGAGCAGGGAAAAATATTTTTATTTGACAACACCGAAATTGAGCACGTCGCAGGAATTTTATTTAACGGTGCTGACACGCGCTCGCCGTTCGATAACAGAGCCGAGAATTTTTATAATATTAAGGCCGACGTTGAAGCGTTGATAATGTCGCGAGGATTTACGCCGGTATTCAAGGCAGGCCAAGAGCCCTTCACCCACGCAGGACAGACCGCAGATATTTTCATTAACGAAAATAAAATCGGTTTCGTTGCGCGGTTAAAGCCAAGCATAGAGCAGGAGCTTGACGTTAGCGGCGTATATGCCTTTGAAATTGATTTAACGCTTCTCGTGAATAAAAACAAGCCCGTATTTACGCCATCGAGTCAGTTCCCTGCGTCCTTCCGCGATATTTCGCTTTTAGTTTCGATTGATAAAAGCAACGACGAAGTTATGAGGGACATCAGCTCATCAGTAAGAGAGGCCGCAGGAAATGAATTAACGCTCGAAAAATTGAGGCTCTTTGATATTTACGAGGGCAAGGGTATTCCTGAAGGCTTCAGAAGTCTTGCATATTCTTTGGCTTATCTTTCGCATGAAAGGACGCTTAAAGACGAAGAGGTCGAGCATGTTCACAATAACGTCCGCGAGAGTCTGAAGAGAAAAGGCTACGTTATCCGTTAAATTAAAAGCAGTCCCTCCGCAGTACGCAGAGGGGCTAAAATTTTGTCTGATTTTCATTTTTTTGAAAGTTTTTTATGAAAAGCCACGCCTGCCATATTCCGAAGCCCGTTATTAATGGAATTGCAGAGAGCGAAATAAAAATATTAAATCCGTTTTCAGAAAGCCAGCCTGAACACCATACGCTCAAAAAAGCATAGCCGGCGATGACGAGCCCGGCCGATAGAACTTTCCCGAACATAAAAACATCTTTAAGACCGTTAAAATTAAATTTTTTCATTTTCTTATTTTTTATTCCCAAAATTTTTTATTGCCTGCGAGTCCCGGCCTTCGAGGAAAATTTTTAGGGCAGGGCGAAATTTTTTCCCACGTTACTAAGCATTTTGAAGAATTTTCATCGCCGTAGAAATTCAATGACGGCGTTTTAAGGCCAAGCCTGCGCCATTTATCATTTACTTCTGAAATTTCTTCGTGAACTTTTTCGCCCTTGAAAGTTAAAATTTTTCCGCCGGTTTTCACTAAAGGCGATAATAATTCTGCTGTAACTCCTGCTGAAGCTAACGCACGCGCTCCGGCCAAGTCAAATTCTTCACGATGTAACGCTGCAAAATCTTCGCTTCTCGAGCAAATTATACTTATGTTCTTAATTTCGAGGGCGTTAATAATTTCGCGAACTGCCTCGCATTTTTTATTAATGCTGTCGAGCAAAGTTATATTCAAGTCCGGCCTGTAGACCGCCCAGACAACTCCAGGAAGACCTCCGCCGCTTCCAACGTCAATAATTTTTCCTGATGCAGGCAAAAATTTTAACGAAGGCTCGCAGTCAAGAATTTGAAGATTAAAAATTTCTTCCGCTCCTCTTGTTCCCGTAAGCCTTGCGCGTTTGCAGTTCGCTAATAATTCGGCATATTTATATAACGTGGATTTTTGAGGGCTCATAGCGGTCTTCCTGAGGGTGTTTATTTTTAGGATAGCCTACGGGAATTAACGTGAATGCTCTGAAATTTTCAGGCGTTTTTAAGATTTCTTCGACTGCTTTCATTATCTCCTCGTGCGGAGCAACTCCAAGCATGACTGCACCAAGCCCAAGCTCTTCAGCTTCGAGCAAAATATTTTCAGTCGCTATAGCCATGTCTATTTGAACCATAGCAGGCGCGGCAAGATTATCAGTTCTATAGCAAGGGACGATTACGACTGGAGCATTTTTTGCCGGCGTTGCGTAGGGCGTAACCTGTGAAAGTTTTTCGATTATATTTTTGTCAGTCGTAACGTAAAATTCCCAAGGCTGCTGATTTACTGCCGACGGAGCTGCCATTGCAGCGCGTAAAATTTTCACGATTAAACCGTTAGGAACTTCTTTGTCTTCAAACTGACGGACGCTTACTCGGCTAAATATTGCGTTCATTAATTTTTTCCTCCATTTCTGCCCAGCATTTTTCTAAATACGGGCGTATTGTATCCAAAAATATTTTTGCATTGTCTATTTGCTTTTGTGCTTCTTCATTAGAGACCGTGTAAAATTCTCCATAATCGGCTTCTGTTCTTACTTCAAAGGCTGTGCATATTATGTCAGAAAGAGTATCATCAAAAATTTTTGTTTTAATGTAATTTTTTCTGAAATAAGAAATTATGCTTGAATGTTTTGAAGCGTTGAAGCCATTTAGTAACGTAACTGCCACCATGCCATAAAAAATAGCGTAATAAGACCTCGTGGCGGATTCATTATTAAAGCCATTATCAAGATTATTTATAGCCGCGTTCAATGTTTCTTCAGCTCGTTCAAAACGATATTTAGATAAATCTACGCCGCGTCGTGTGTCCATAGAACTATTCCCTCTTCATCAATATTAAAATAAAACGGAAGAGCGAAGAGCCATTCATTAAAATGATTGATTTCAATCGTTATTACAGAAAAAAGCACATCACATTCCATTCCTAAATCCCACACAGTACGAGAAAGTTTTTTATGTATTTCACTGCCTAACCTGATTTCTCTTTTCGTCAACACTGCAATATCGACATCAGACTCCCAAGTGTTGTCGCCGCGAGCCACTGAGCCGTAAAGAATTATTTTTACAACATCATCGCCAAGCACTGACAAAATAGCTTTAACAACGTCATCAAAAATTTCTTTATCGTCAAGAGTTATTCGCTTCGGCAATTCCATTCTTATATCACTCCCTTTGTTGAAGGAATTTCGTTTTTATATTCAGGATTAATTTTAACGGCTTGGGCAATGCTCCTCGCGGCGGCCTTGAAAGCACATTCGATTATGTGATGAGCGTTAGTCCCTGCGAATTTTTTGAAGTGCAGAGTGCAAAGAGAATTTCTCACAAAGCCCAGCCAAAATTCCTGCGCAAGTTCCGTATCAAAATTCCCGACCTTTTGTGGCGTTATATTAATGTCCCAATTAAGATAAGCACGCCCGGAAAAATCAATCGCTGTCAAAATTAAAGCCTCGTCCATCGGCAAAATAATATTTCCGTAACGCGTTATGCCTTTTTTATCGCCAAGTGCCTGCGAAAATGCCTGCCCTAAACAAATTCCAACGTCCTCGACCGTGTGATGATAATCTACTTCAACATCGCCGGAGCAGTTTATTATTAAGTCAAAGCGTCCGTGCGCCGCAAACAACGTCAGCATATGATCAAGAAATCCGCAGCCCGTTTTAATTTTATTTTGTCCCGTGCCGTCAAGTTCGAGAAAAATTTTTATCTGTGTCTCTTTTGTGGCGCGTGAAATTTCTGCCTGCCTCATTCGCTCACAACTCCTTTAATAGCTTCAAGAAAAATTTTCATCTGTTCGGGCGTGCCGATTGTAATTCGATTGAAGTTTGAAATTCTTTCGGGCCGTGAAAAATGCCTTATCATTATTTTTTTTCGCTTGAGGGCCTCAAAAATTTCTTCGCCGCTGATTTTTTCATGACGGGCAAATAAAAAATTCGCTGACGAGTCCAAAACTTCAAAGCCAATTTCACGCAATTTATTTTTTGTGTCGTCCCTGATTTTTTTTATTGTGTCAATATTTTTTTGTGTGCTTTCTTCGTCCTCAAGTACTGCAAGAGCTACGGCCTGTGTCATTGCGTTAATGTTATAGGGCGTGATTGTGTTCTTGATGTTGTTCATGTCCCTTGCAATTTCTTCGCAGGTCATGCACCAGCCCAAACGAGCTCCGGCCATTGAGCGCGACTTTGAGAACGTCCGAACGACGATTAAGTTTTTATATTTGTGTATTAAATTTTTCGCGCTCCCGTCTCCAAAATCTATATATGCCTCGTCAATTATTATGAGGCTGTCGGGATTTTGATTGATGATTTTCTCGACGTCTTTTAATTCCAAAAAAATTCCCGTCGGAGCGTTCGGATTTGTAATAATAATCGTCCGTTCGTTAAAATTTTTATAATCATCGGGATTTGTTCTGAAATTTTCATCAAGCGGAACGGTTAGGAAATCAACGCCGTGAAATTTTGCCAAGATTTTATAAAACGAGTAGGCTATATCAGGAAAGGCCGCGCCGTGCTCACAGAAAGCCATGAAAATAAAATTTAATATCTCGTCGGAGCCGTTGCCGAAAACTATTTCGGAGGGGTTTACCTGCATTAAGCCCGAAAGTTTTTCGCGCAGCCTTGTGCAGTCGGGATCAGAATAAAAATTCAAAGCCCTTGCCGCTTCGCCTGCATTGCTCATAACTTTTTCAGAAAGCTCAAAAGGCGACTCGTTAGTATTCAAACGAATATAGCCGCCGTTCATGCTCTCAAGCTCTCCGCTTGTGTCGTAAGGGTCGAGCGCGTTAAATTTTGAATGTAAAAATCTTTTCATTATTTTTCTCTAAATCTTAAAAGGAATTTCAGGAAGCGTCAATTTTTCTTGAGGTTTATAAATTCCTGTTTCAGTCAAATTCTCGTTAATCTTTCCTTCGAGATCTTGCAAGTCTCCGACGGCGTGAGCAGCAACGACAGCATTAAGAGCCAACGCTCCGCCGGTCTTTAACGTAACTGTCTCGGCTTGAATCATGTCGGCTTTAATTTGATTCCATAACGGGTCTTTGCTTCCGCCTTCGGTGATTATAACGCGGTCAACAGGAGTCCCGGCCTTGCGCGAGCGTTCAGCGATCTCTGAATATTCTCCTGCGATTGCCTCAAGAACTGCACGCCACAAAATAAATTGGTTAGTGTTTAAGGTCATGTTTATGAAACAGCCGTGAACATCGCGGAAACCTTCAGGGCCTCCCGTCAGCCATGCCAAAAACCTAACGCCTTCAGAGCCGTTCGGAAGTTTTGAAGCTCCGTCGCTGAGATATTTATAATAGCTGTCGTCGCCCGGCCTGTTGCAGACATTATCTCTAAACCAACGAAGCGCAAGTCCGCCCGTCCTTACAAAGCCCCAATAAAAATAAGTGCCCGGCAAAGTTCCTGAATTAAAAATTAATCCGTTCCCTTTTTTGCTCAGGCCCGGAATAATTCCGCCCGTCGATATGCAGAACATTGAACAGGTCCCGGCAACGTCAACGGCATGGCCCGGCTCATAAACTCCGCAGGCTAGAAGAGACTGCATTGTATCTCCTGCCCCTGCGCAGATTTTTATCCCTTCCGGAAGCCCCGTAAGCTCCGCACATTCTTTTGAGAGAGTGCCTATGATGTCATAAGGCTTTTTAATTTCGGGCATTAAATTTTTATCAATTCCTAAAATTTTTAACTGCTCGTCCGACCATTCTTTTTTAATGACGTTGTAGCCAAGCCCCCAGCCAGACATCGCGCCCCAGTCTATGAAAGCTGCATCGGCCTTTAATCCTGCAAGCCTCATCAAAATATACGGGGCATTATGAACAAATTTTTTAACGTCTTTAATATTCGGCGAATTTTTTATCAGCCATCGGGCGTGCATTGCAGGGAACAAGCAAAGCGGTTCAGGGTTGCCCGTCTCCTCTGCCCATATGTCGAGATTTAATTTTGCGAGTTCGTCAGCGTCCTCCTGCGTTCTTGAGTCAAGATAATTTATATAGGGCGTTATCGCTATGCCTTCCTCATTAATTCCGGCAATGCCGCAGATAATTCCATCGCCCATTATTGCGCGTATTGAATTAACGTCTAAATTTTTTTCGCGCATTATTTCAACACAGCGTTTCGCGCCCTTTAGTACAAGCTCGAAATATTCATGGACGTTCATTTGCACCCAGCCGCTTTGAGGATAATATAAAGTCGTGGGATTTACTGCGACTGCCGCCTGATTTCCTTTTTCATCATAAACTGCAACCTTAACGCTCTGCGTCCCTGCGTCAAAGCAAAGATAATAACTCATTTAGAAAAAACACCTCCAAAATAAAATTATATAATAAAAACTCCCTTTAATAAGGGAGCTTTTTTAGTACGTGTATGAATTTATGAAAGGAGTTTTGCTATCGTCTGCGTTTAATCAGAATTGCAAGGCCAAGCAGAATGCTCGAAGCAAAAAAACTACTACAGCCTCCGCCGCTTCCTCCTAAAGAAGCATTTGAATTTGCCGCCGCAGTTGTTATTAAAGGGGTATATTCAATGTCAGCCGACATATAAGCAGCCGCGTTAATATTGCCAGTTGCTGGTACTGTTTCAAGAATATTTCCGTCATCATCAACAAACACGCCTGCGCTGTTACCGTTATTATCAGCAGCCGCGAGAACTTCATCGACGCTTGAGCCGTTAATAAGACTTGTAACAATCATGCGGATAAAAAATTTCATGCCCGTGAATGATGAGAGAGCATTTCTATTAACTTTGAATAAATAAATTCCTGCTTTATCGACGCTCATCGGTTCAAGAGTTATCGGGTTATTTTCGTCAGTTCCGATAAATTTAGATAACTGGGAAGCTGTGTAACTCTTCGCCGTGCCTTTGTTGACGTTTGTTAAAATTGTGTCCGCAGCTCCACTGGGAAATGAAAAATTAGAAAAAAGTTCTTTCAGTGCATTTTCAAGAGCCGTAACAATTTTTGTCTTAGCTTCCGATTTGTTTACATTCTCCGTAACCGTTGCGCTCGGCGTTTCGGAAGTGCCGCTCTTGGGTTCTGTCAGAGCCTCCGTGCGTGTTCCGCTGCCGTTGTCCTCGTTATTGTTGTTATTGGCAGTTGTTGAGGCCGTCGCTAAATACCACGTTGCTTTAATGTGTCCGTCGGCAGTCCCGTCATTTATCAGCATTTCGCCTTCAGGTGAAAGGTCATAAACTTTTTCAGTTTCCGTAGAGCTGTCCGCAAGCATAGCCCCGTAAGTCAGGCAAAGCGTTGCATCGTCAACAAAAAATGCTCCTGCGCTGGCTTTGTCCGTTAAATCGCGTTCGGGACTGTTGGATTTAACGCTAATTCCAAGTTCTTTGAAGCCGTCAGCGTCAATTTTGTAATAAGTTATTCCGCCCTCTTCGACGCTCTCAAAAGTTTTCACTGTCGAAGCGATTTTATCATAAAGATCCTGACTGCCTAAAGTTACGGCTGTAATCGGTGCAGTCATGCTGAAGCCGAGAACGGCCGTTTTTCCTGAAGGTACATTGCTTAACGGAATATCAAAAGTGAAGCCTGAGTTTTGAATTTCGTTTGTTCAGCTTGTGTAAAAAGCTGAAGTGCTTTCATTGACGTTTGCATAATCTGTCGCGTTTACCCAGTTATTTTCTTCAAGTGCTTTATCAGTTCTTGATAGCGCGCCTTTCGGAGTAATCATAAATTGAAGTCCGCGATATGTTGAAAAATCAAAACCAGCCGCGTTTTTATCGCTCGAAATTACTTTATCAGCCGCGTCAGTAGTGTAAAGAGTAAAAGTTGTCTTAATGTCCACGTAACCGCTTTCCGTTGCGAAAACTACGGTGTAATCTCCCGGCGTTGTCGGTGTCTTGAGAGTTAAAACATTTCCCGAATAATCACAGCTTGTTGTTATAACTGTTCTTGTGCGTCCGCTTCCGATATAAACTGAAGAAAGTTTATTATAAGTAACGCCGCTGGGAAGATTATCAAAAGAAATATCAAACGATAAATCTTTTCCCGTCAATAAAAATCCGTCTTGAGGTTCTTTGACCGTTGCTGTTGCGTCCGTCCAATCTGCTAATTTAACGTCGCAGCTAATAACAACATCAGGAAGATTTTTCAGCATGTAAGTTATTTTTTTGATTGTCTTGCCTGAAATATCTTTCGTATATTCATAAGGCCTGTTATCAGCTCCATGACCTTCGACGTATTCGTCATTAACTGTCAAAGCTATGGCAAGTTCTGAAAAAGTATTGCTGTTGGGTCTCATGCCGTAAATCGTGCCGTCGCTCGTCTCGATAGTAGCTCCAAGAAGATTTCTAGCTGTCCCGTGTCCGCTGTCGGTCGCCAGAACTCCTAAATCAACGTCCGCGTTTCTAATATTAAGAGTGTAGCTTCCCCATGTGCTTGAAGCTCCGCCCGTAACAGTTACGGTTGCGTCATTGACTTCAGTAGTCTCTGTAACCATTTTTCCGAATGAGCCGTCCGCATTAACGGGTTTATATTCAGTGAAAGCTGTCTCGGAAGCATTAATGAAAGTATAGCGCGATTTATTGCTCAAATCCGCATAAACATCAGGGCTTATACGAACCTGAACATCTTTAACGCCGTAATACATAGTATAATTTTTATTATCTGCCGAAGTTATTACATCAGCAGAAGCTAACGGAAAACTGCGATAATTATACGTAGTGGCTGATGAGTAAGCATCAAGCCCTAAGTCTTCGAGAGTTGTCGCAGTTTTTCCAATTTCGCCCGCGTAAAATTCCGCCCACGTCATATCCGTTGTCGCGTAGTAAGCGTCTTTAACGTAAAAAGAAGCCCTGATATTAGGAGCTTTTGTCGTATCGCTTGACTTAAATGTTACTCTGTAAAATCCTGTTCCAGCATTTTTGAGCGTTACAATATTGTTGCTGTAGCTGTAATCAGTATCAGCAGACAAAGTTACGGCTCCTCTTCCGCCTCCGCGCTGAACGGAAGCTATAGTGTAGGTAACTCCGCCCGGAACATTATCAAAAGAAATTGTTACTTTTAAGTCTCCGCCCGCTGCAACTAAACCGCCTTCAGGATTTACTGCTCGTGCTGTCGGGACAGCTTCAACTTTAAGATTAAGGCCGCTGATTACAACGTCAGGAGAATTTTTCAGCATGTATTTTATTTCAGTGATTGTCTTTCCTACAATGCTTGCCGTGTAGTCATAATCGCGTGTAATGCCCGTTCCATGAATTTCCATGTAAGCGTCATCAACTGTAATAGCTATATCTTTGGAACTTGACCATAAATTGCTGTCATGTCTCAAGCCATATACCGTTCCGTCGCTTGTCTTAATAGTTCCGCCGAGAAAATATCTGGCTATTGAGTCAGGCGTTTGACTGCCGTTACGGCCTGTTACCATTGTTTGACCTGTTCCAATGTCAATCGGTACGCCGGAAATTTCTAGCATATAGCTGCCCCACGTGCTGTCCGCTCCGCTTTTAAGCGTTACCTTTGCTTCTGTCGTGTAAGTTTTTGTTGAAGGGTCAACCATTGCGCCGAATGTGTCAAGCGAAGTAACTTCTTTGTACTCTGTGAAAGTTTCATCAACGAAAGTAAAACGCGACAATCCTGTATCTGAACGCCCGACCCTGATTTTTTCAAGAGCGTTATAAACTTCATCGGTCATTTTAACCTGAACAGCTTTAACTCCCGTTATGGTACTGCCTGCGTCGTTTGAAGTACTCAAAAGCAATGGGAAGCGCGAAATCGCATGGCTTGTCGCTGACGTTATTGCGTCGAGGCCAAGTCTTTCAAGCTCGCTTGAAGTTTGCCCTGTCTCACCCGCATAAAATTCCGCCCACGTCATATCTGTTGTTGCGTAATGGTCTGCTGCGCAGCTGATACTCGATAATGAGAGAATAAAAATAAAAATTACTGTAAAGAAAAACTTTTTACTTTTACCCATATAAAATTACATCTCCTTATAAAAATTTGTTAGAGAATTAAAACATAAAAAGTTTGTGGGGTCAAATAAAATTTTCTTGATAATTTTTATTTTTTAATGTGAAAGTAAATGAGCGAGCATTTGTCCGACTAGGGGAGCCGCAACGCTGCTTCCGTGCTTACCTGCCTCGACGACCGCGACGGCCACATATTTAGGGTCGTCAACGGGAGCGTAGCCTGCAAATAAAGCGTGGTCATCGCCGTGAGAATTTTGAGCCGTCCCCGTCTTTCCTGCAACGCGGACACCGAAACGCCCTGCCCTTGAGCCAGTTCCGCGACTGACAACGTAATCAAGACCCTTTTGAACGATAGCTAATTTTTCTTTATCTATTCCTATGTCTTCGGGAAGTTTATAGCCTTTTTGATTTAAGTGGGGCGTTACCATTTTTCCGCCGTTAGCTATGCAGGCATATACACGCGCAATTTGTAACGGTGTCATCAGCACATAGCCCTGACCGATTGAATAATTAACCGTGTCGCCGTTCAGCCAGGAAGTTTTGAATCGCCGCATTTTCCATTCAGGCCCGGCTATATTTCCTCCGCTTTCTCCGGGAATGTCAATTCCTGTCGGCTCTCCTAAATGAAATTTTCTTCCCCATTTTATTAACCTGTCAATCCCTGCACGCAGGCCGACCTGATAAAAATAAACGTCGCAGGAATGCTGCAAGGCTCCGAGTACATTCAAGCCGCCGTGCCCGGAATGTTTCCAGCATTTGAAAAGATGCGCGCCCATTCGCAAGCCTCCGCGACATGAAATTACTGTTGAGGCTGTTATGATATTTTCTTCAAGAGCCGCAATCGACATAAAAGCCTTAAAAGTACTCGCAGGCGGATAAACTCCGGCTATTGCACGGTCAAGCATGGGACGGTCAGGATTATTTATAATTGCGTTCCATTCGCGGCCGGACACTCCCCAAGTTAAAGGGTTATTATCGTAAACGGGACTTGATGCCATTGCAAGCACCGCGCCCGTCTTTACGTCAAGAGCAACAATCGCGCCATTCTGTCCTCTTAAAAGTTCGACAGCTAATTTCTGCGCACCCATGTCCAACGTTAAATAAATATCTTCGCCCTTAACCGCCGGAGATTCGTCAATCGTCCTGACTTTTCGTCCGCGTGCGTCAACTTCAAGAGACTCTTGGCCCGGCTGCCCCCTTAAAATTTCTTCGTATGAACGTTCTATTCCCGACTTGCCGATTAAATCCCCAGCCATGTAGCCGTCTTCTGTCCGTGCTTCTAATTCTTTCTCTGAAATTTCGCTGACGTAGCCCAAAATATTTGCGGCCATACTTCCAGCCGGATACGTTCTGCGCCACACGCTTAACGGGAATAATTCGTGAGGAAATTCGTAATCGGCAACTAACTCCGCCATCTGCGGCATGGTCAGGTTAGGAACGATCTTCATTACGCGGTAGGGGGCAATTCTCTGTTGTTTTATGGTCTTTTCTAAATCCGGGACTGTTATCGGTATTCCGTGCCGTCTTAATATTTTGCTGAGGCGTTCAAGTTTTTCAGGAGTGTTCAAGTCTAAAGGATAGCCCATAATATTGAATGTAGTGTCATTGATTGCCAGCGGCAGTCCGTTGCGGTCAAAAATTTCTCCGCGAGGCGCAGGCGTTCTTATCATTCTGAGCCTGTTGTTGTGAGCGAGACGGATATATTTGTCGCCCTGTGCCACCTGACATAAATATAAGCCCCCTATGAGAATTAATATTGAGAGCGTCATTAAATATAAAAAAAATTTTAATCTTTCGTCTATGACTTCCATAAAAAGGCATTATAGCATTTTGAGCAGGTAGGAGTTAGGAGTTAGGAGGTAGGAAGTTTTTCACGCGGTCCCGGAAAATTTTGAAGAGGCAGAAATTTTTTTGACACGCCCGAAAAATCTTGCGACTCTATTTTTTTAATTTGCTCTGTGAAATTTTGTGAAAGCTAAAAAATTTTGAAGTCTTTGTAGTCCCCATTGTAGTCCCCAAAAATAATTTTCTCATGAAAATTTTTTGACTTTAATTTTTTATGAATAGAATGAAAATATTCTAGCACAAAATTTTTTTATTTTCTCATTCTTAAATCATAAAATGCTATAATCTCAAATAAATTTTATTTTTTATAAGGAGCTAAATTAATGGCATTTACAGTCTGCGTATTAACGCCGGCAGCTAAAAGAGATACTTACGTCGCAAGCTACATAGCAGGAGAAACTCCCGTAACGGGCCACGATGTTATGAGCGAAATGATAACGAAGCACGACATGCCTCAGCGGAGAGTTATAGCATGGTTCGTGAATAATTATACCCGTCCGCTTGACTGGATCGTTGACGAGGACGCAACAGTCGAATTTATACCGACAACTTCTCCGACGGGACAAAGAATTTATAAAAGGTCTTTAGGTTTTATTTTAACGATAGCGTGTGCGCGTGTACTTGGCAAGAAAGCAATCTTGCGCCACTCGATCGCCGAGAGCAATTACTGGGAATTTGAGGACAGAGCAGTAACTCAAACCGACATAGATAAAATAAAACTCGAAATGAATGAAATAATCCGGCGCGATTCGCCCATAGTCCGGGAAATTTTAACGATAGACAAGGCTCGGAGAGTTTTTCAGCGTCAGGGCGAGCCCGAAATAGCAGAGCTTTTTGTCCGCGCTAATCTTGACCCCGTTGAAGTCTACCGCTGCGGAGAACGCTACGGATATTTTTGCGGCGGGCCTCTGGCTTCATCGACAGGAATTTTGAGAATGTTCGACATAATTTTATACGAGCAGGGAATGTTATTAAGATTTCCTAATCCTGACGCACCCGAAGAAATTCCTGAATTAAAACTTGAGCCTTCAATGGGAAAAATATTTTTTGACTATGCCCACTGGCTTCAAGTTCTTGACTTAAATTACTTAAATAAACTTCATCACAGAGTTACTGAAGGAAGAATACAGGAGCTTATATTAATTGCCGAAGCTTTTCACTCGCAGAGACTTGGAAATATTGCCGAAGACATAGCCTCGCGGTCTGTTAATTTCGTAACGATTGCAGGGCCTTCGGGGTCGGGCAAGACAACTTTTTCAGAAAGATTAAAAGTTCAGTTAATGGTCTGCGGAAAAACGCCGGTAACTTTGCCGCTTGATAATTATTTCAAAGAACGCGAGGACTCTCCGAGAGACGAAACCGGCGAATACGATTACGAACGCCTTGACGCGCTCGACTTGGATCTGCTCGAAGATAATTTAGTCAGAATGTTGGCCGGCGAAGAAGTTATCACTCCCGTTTATAATTTCATAAAGGGCATGAAAGAACCGGGCAAAGTCATAAAATTAAAGCCCTCCGACGTTCTCATAATGGAGGGTATTCACGGACTTAATGACAGGATTTTAGCAATGCTCCCGGAAGACAAACGCTACGGAATTTTTGTTTCGCCCTTGACGGGAATTTGCATTGACCCTCACAACAGGACAAGCACCGGCGACAATAGATTACTGCGCAGAATAATCCGCGATTACAGAACGAGAGGCAAGAGTGCGCAGGTAACTTTAGAAGTTTATCCGAAAGTCATAAGGGGCGCGAAAAAATATATTTTCCCCTACAGAAGCAGAGCCAACGCGATTTTTAATTCAGCACTGCCGTACGAACTCGGAGTCTTGAAACCTTACGTCGAGCCTTTATTACATACTGTCGATGAAAATTCTTCGGTCTTCAGCGAGGCTTTGAGGCTGTTAAATATTCTGCGCTTCGTCCCGGCTTTGAACAATGACGGCATACCTAATAATTCAGTCATTCGCGAGTTCATCGGCGGAAGCTGTCTTGACGTTTAGGACTTAGGAATTTTACATTGACTTTCCATAATTCTAAACTAAAATAAACAGAACGAATTTTTTTCAGAAAGGTGAGATTCAATATTATGGTAACTAAAAAAACTTTTCGCTTTGTTGTTGCGATGTTGATGCTCTGCGCGTTAATGTCTTCAGGGGCTTATGCGGCATTGGCACCAAGAGCAATTCACGGCGGCGTTTTAGGCTATCTTGGGACAACTGAAGACGAATTTCAGGCTGCCGTTGATAATTTCAGCAGAATGTTGCCTGCGTTCTCTTTCGGCTTAAATAATAGTCCCTTAGCTCAGGAGTTCGTAGAATTTTTAATAGCGTTCAGAGATCATCGCCACGTTATTCATTTTTATGATAATTTAACTTCAATGTTAATGGCTCTTAACTCCGGGCGCGTTGATGAAATTTCATTGCCTGAAAGCACGGCAAGATACGTTATGAGGAGCGACCCTGCTTACAGGATAATTTTTACGATTCGTATGCCCTCAGCAATTTCTTTCGGTTTCCGCGCTGAAGACACGGGGCTTTGCGGAGATTTCAACAAAGTTATCGAAGCCATGAAAGAGGACGGAACTTTGAAAGCCCTTGAGGAAAAATACATCAAGGACGCTTCTGAAAATCCTGAGGCCGTCGCCTTTGAAAATTTCGGCGAGGACGCAGGAAAAATAACAATCGCTATTACCGGCGACATGCCTCCGATCGATTTCGTAGCTGAAGACGGAAAACCTGCAGGCTATAACACCGCCGTATTATCTGAAATAGGCAAGAGGCTGAAGAAAAACATTAACGTTATAAACATCGAGGCCGGTGCGCGTTCATCAGCTCTCGTTTCAGGAAAAGCCGACGTAATTTTCTGGTATCGTTCGACAAAGGGAATGGACATTCCTGAAGAAACCGGCTTCAAGGGAGAAAATCCTCTTAACGCCGCAATAAAAGACTCTACAGAGGGCGTTATTCTTTCAACTCCTTATTACGAGTGGGAAAGAACTTTAATGCTCACGAAATAATTTAGCGCATTGAAAATTAATTTTAGCGGTGTCGTTTTTTAGCGGCACTGCTATTTTTTTTGTAATATAATAAATTTTATTCTTTAGGGAGTGAATTTTTATGGATATTGAATATTTACTTTTTCTTCAAAATTTCAGAAACAGCATTAACGACGCTTTGACGCCGTTTATGGAGGCCATTTCGTTTTTCGCTATCAACTATATAATTCTTTTGCCTGCGTTTCTTTACTGGTGCATTGATAAAAGAAAAGGTCTTTTTGTTTTTTTTGCGATGAAAATAAGCCATTTAATTAACGCAGTGGTAAAACTTACGGCCTGCGTGTACCGTCCTTGGATTAGGGACGCGAGAGTCCTTCCGGCCGGAAATGCAATAGAGACGGCGACGGGCTATTCATTCCCCAGCGGTCATACTATGATGTTAGTTCCCATTTACGGAAGTTTAGCGATCTTCACAAAAAAAAGAAAGCTGCTTTGCTCTTTATTTATTTTCGCGGCAGTGCTCACAATGTTCTCAAGAAATTATCTCGGAGTTCATACGCCGCAGGACGTTCTAGTCGGCTGTGTGCTGGGAATTTTGGCAATTTACATTACGAGCCGCGTATTCAAATATATTGAGGCTTACCCTGAAAAAGAAAATAAAGTCATGGCAGTAATATTTATTTTAGCCCTCGCAGGCTTGCTCTATGTTAATTTGAAGTCCTACCCGATGGATTACGTCAACGGAAAATTATTAGTTGACCCGAATAAAATGACGGTAGACGCATGGGGCGACATAGGCGGCTTGATGGCTTTAATCGTTATGTGCTACATAGAAAAACGCTTCGTGAAATTTTCCGTAACCGGTTTGAACCCAAAAGGCGTTATGCTCGGCTTAATAGGCTTAATTCCTTTGGCCTTCATGATTTACGGGCTGAAGCCGATAATCGTCAGCTTCACGGGAGCGCATTTAGGCCGCATGATTTATGAGACCATGCTGACATTTTATATCATTGTGCTGTGGCCGGCAGTGTTGAAAATGTTTGCAGGGGGAAAAGAAAAAGTATGATATTATACGGAAAAGCGCAGCTCGTTTCCTTCCCATAACGGCAGGAATATTCTTGCGGCTTATTGATAATAGATAATACATAGACTAAAAATAAATCTTCGTGCGAAGGAGCAATAAAAATTTTGGAAAATAATTATATTATAGAGTCAGAAATAGCCGTACTTTTTTTAAGCGTAATTCTTTGCGTATATCTTCAGCTGATTTATTCCGGAACTTCATCAGAAAAGCGCGGTCTGCTGCGTTATTGTTACATGGCAGCTTTCAGCGGCGTTGTCGATGTAGTTTATTCAATAGTTATGGCAGCGAACGGCGGCTATTCGCTGGAAATAAAATATTTATGCTCGCTCGCGTGGCAGATTTCAAACTGCGGAGTTTACTTTATGTTCATGCGCTACATTGCAGGCTTCGGCATGAACACTCCGTCAAAAAGAAAAATGCTTTACGCTCAGAATATCGCACTCGGAATTTATTTTTATCTTCAATTAATAGGACTTTTCACCGGCGCAAATCTTTCAATTTCTCCCGACCGCTCTGGGCTTTCAACAGGTGCCTTATATGATCTCCTCAGCAAGGGTTTTTTAGCAATATGGTCCGCGTGGACATGGAGCGAGCTTTACATATACCGCAGAGCCTTCACAAACGGTCAGATGTGGGCCTTAGTCATAAATCTGATCGTGTCGTGGGGCATTCAATTTGCGCAGTCTCAATTCTTCCCGGAAATTCCTGTTAATTTCATAATAATTTCGGTTAATTTATATTATTACTTCTTCCTTCTTGAGACACCGGCTTACAGAGAACTTGAAAAAACCCTATCGAGGCTCCGCAAGGCTAAAGAAATCGCCGACGAGGCCAACGAGACAGCTATAGCGGCTGACGCGGCGAAGAGCGAATTTTTAGCTAACATGTCCCACGAAATCCGAACGCCTCTGACAACGATTTTAGGAATGGACGAGGTAATTTTGCGTAAATACGAGGCCGGCCCGATTTATGAATACGCAAGAGACATTCAAAGCGCGGGAAATACTTTGCTTCACATTATCAACGACATTTTAGACTTTTCAAAAATTGAATCCGGGCAGCTTGAATTAGCTTCAAGAAATTATGATTTAGGGCAAGTCCTCAGAGACGTGGACAACATGGTAAAAATCAGAGCTGAGCAAAAAGGTCTGAAGTATATAACACAGATTGACGACTCTTTGCCGGATGAACTCTTCGGCGACAGAATACGAGTTCATCAGATAATGGTAAATATTCTCAACAACGCCGTAAAATATACTAAAAAAGGCAGCGTAAAATTTGTTTTAACCGGCGTAAGAGGCGATGACCCTTCATCAATCGTTCTGCATATCACCGTAACTGATACGGGGATCGGCATTCATGCGGAGGATATTCCGAAATTATTTAAGTCGTTCAGCAGAATTGATGCAAAAGAAACGCACAATATAGAGGGCACCGGACTCGGCCTCGCGATAACGGGGCGGCTTATCGAGCTCATGGGCGGAAGCGTTGAGGTAACTTCTACTTACGGCAGCGGCTCGACTTTCCATGTTGTAATTCCGCAGAAGATAGTAGGCTCAAAAACTATTAGGGACTACGAGCTTGAAGCCACTCACAAAAAGAAAGAGGCGCGGAAAATCTTAAAAGCACCCAACGCGCACGTTCTAATCGTTGATGACAACGACATGAACAGAATAGTCCTGCGGTCATTAATGAAAGAAACTGAAGTAAAAATCGATGATGCTGAGGGCGGTGAGCAGTGTCTTGAAAAGATAAAGAAAAATTCATACGACGTAATTTTAATGGATTACATGATGCCGAGAATGGACGGCAAAGAGACATTAGCTCACATAAAGGAAATGCCCGACGCTCCCGGAGCAAAAGCGAAAATTATCGTCTGCACCGCAAACGCGCTTGTTGGTGTGAGGGCTGAATTATTGTCAGCAGGTTTTGATGATTTTCTCAGTAAGCCCGTGAACGGCGCGGAGCTTGAAGAAATGCTAACAAAATATATTCCTCCCGAAAAAATTACTCAAGGGGGGGGGTACAGATAGATGCTGACATACGGATATAACGTGTGGATAGAAGCCACAGTAATTCCGTTTCTAGGAATTTTAGCGGCTTTTCTATACATTCGTTACGGCACAAAAGCTGAAGTAAATAAACGTTTTAGGCTTTTGGCTTTTTCGACGTTCGCAGCAGCTTTTTTGGAGGTTGCCTCAACGCTTTTAGTCGATGGCTGGGGACATCGGCACGCTGTAAATTTAGCCGTCAGGACGATTTATTATGCGGCTGTAAATTTCAATGCTTATCATTTAATGCGCTATGTTGAAGCCTTTGTGAGAGTTGAAGATAAAAAATTTGACTCTTTCAATAAAGTTTTGATTATCTCAAGCCTTGTAATGTTAGCGTTAAATTTAGTGCCGGGTATATCAGGATTTTTCTTTGTAATATCGAGCGAAGGCGGCTTGTCTCGCGGAGCATATAATACTTTGTGGAGAAGTGTTTATGTTTTGTATTTTGTAGCGATGGCTTTATGGCTTCAAGTTACTCATAGGCAGTATTACACAGAAAAATCGCAGTATATAGTATTAAATTCTCTCGTTGCTCTTTTAATATTAGCGAACGTTGTGCAGTATCTTTTTGTAAGGACAGTTTTATTCAGTTACGCTGTCGCTTGCGTGGTGTTATTCGTAACGTTTTTTTACTACGAAGCTCCTGCCTACCGTCAAATGAATACAGTTGAAAAAGAACTTGAGGACGCAAGAATTTTAGTTGAGCGTTCAACAAGGATTACTAACGCCGCGAACAGGGCAAAGAGCGATTTTCTTGCAAACACATCTCACGAAATAAGGACACCGATGAACGCCATTTTAGGCATGAACGAGATGATATTGAAGGAGAGCAAAGACCCTGAAATTCATCAGGCAGCCTTAGATATTCGCAGAGCAGGCAATCATTTGCTGTCAATCATCAATAATATTTTAGATATTTCAAAAATAGAGTCCGGCAAAATGGAGCTTTACAGGACAGATTATCATCTTTGGCATTTACTGCGCGACATTGAAGAGAGCCATTTTGAGGCCATTCACGATAAAAAAATTGAATTTATCCTTGACGTTGATAAAAATTTGCCGGAGCATTTATATGGCGATGAAGACAGGCTGCGTCAAGTTATAGATAATCTTATTGAAAATGCCGTAAAATATACAAATAAAGGCAAAATTATTTTAAGTGTCAAAGGCAATGCCGAAAGCCATTCGCGTGTGAAATTAATAATAGCTGTAAAAGATACCGGGATAGGCATAAAGCAGGAAGACATAGGCAAATTATTTGTATCTTTTGAGCGCGTAAATTTGAGCGAGACGCAGAATATTCAAGGTGCCGGTCTTGGTCTTACGCTTATAAAATATTTAATGGAGCTGATGGGCGGAAAGATAACGGCTGAAAGCGAATACGGCAAGGGAAGCACTTTCACTGTAGAGCTGCCGCAGTTGCTAGCTCAGGAGGGTTTTCAGGGCAGCATAAAAGAATACGAAGCCATGTTGGCTCATGAACACGAAAAATCACGCAGCGACGACCGTCCTTTTACATGTCCTAACGCAAAAATATTGGTAGTTGATGACACGCCGGTTAATCTTGTTGTTGCAAGGGGAATGCTGAAAGATTTTAAGGCATATGTACAAACGGCTGAAAGCGGCAAAGAATGTTTAGAACTGCTAAAAAATAATGCTTACGACATTGTATTTTTAGATCACAAAATGCCCGAAATGGACGGAATAGAAACACTAAACGCCGCAAGAGAAATTGACGGCCCTTCGAGGCTTGCTAAATACATAGCTCTTACAGCAAATTCTGGAGCGGGCTTGAGAGAAGAATATATTTCGCTGGGTTTCAGCGACTATTTACCAAAACCTATAAAATCTGACGCAATGAGAAAAATCCTAGCCGAGTATTTACCTGAAAATCTGAAAATAAGATGAGAAAAATTACTGATACTGATGGGAAATTTTTATTTTTTCACGAAAGGAAAAAAGTTTCATATGTTCAATGAAAATAATTGTATAACACTTGATAAAATCTCCGTGAACATGCCCGGCGCACTGCTTGTCTATAAAGCCAATGAAACTGAAGATATTATCTTTGCAAGCGAAGAAATTTCAGAAATTTTTGAATGCAGTTCCGTTCAGGATTTTATAAAATTCACCGGCGGAAGTTTCATAACGATAGTTTATCCTGAAGATATTGACGAAGTTGAAAGCATAATCAAAAAACAAATTCAAAGCTCCAACGGTTATGACTACGTAACTTACAGGATAATCACTAAAAACGGCAACATCAAAAAAATTGAAGACTGGGGACATCTTGTCCATGATGAAGACCTCGGAGATTTATTTTATGTTTATCTTCATGACATGGTTTTACGTGAAAACCTCACGGAAATTTCCGGCAGAACAAGCCTTCCTGAGCCTCATGCAAACATGATAGACGAGCTGACCGGCCTTGTTAATATGAAAGCGTTTAGGCTGCAGGCTCCTGATAAAATACGGGATTTTTTCAAGCGCGGCGGCCAGCCCCACTGCGTTTACTTCAACATCAGAAACTTTCATACTTACAACGAAACATACGGACTTACGGGCGGAGACAGAATGTTGAAATCAATCGCAAGAATTTTGCAGGAGACTTTTCCGTTTGGGTTAGTGTCCCGTTTTGGCGAGGATCATTTTGTAGTTATAGCCGTGCAGGACGATTTGCTCGAACGCATAAACCGCATGAGCATAAGGGTTAATAATATCAGGCGCGGCGTTGTTGTTGAGATAAAGGCCGGAATTTATACAATAAAAGATAAAAGCCTTGATATAAGCGTCATTTGCGATTGTGCAAAACTTGCATGTGATAATATCAAACATGATTACGGGACTGTAGCGCGATTTTATGACGGGAAAATGGACGAACAGGCACATTTGCAGGAATATATCGTAAGCACGTTTCAGCAGGCTATCGATGAAGGAAGAATTAAAGTATATCTTCAGCCTGTTATCGATGTTAAGACGGGCAAAACGGCCTCAGCGGAGGCTCTGACACGGTGGGAAGACCCAAAATACGGTCAATTTTCTCCGTTAAATTATATTTTTGTGCTTGAGGAGCAGCACTTAATTCACAGGCTCGACAGTTACGTAATCAACAAAGTCTGTGAAGAATTAAAGCGGCAAAAAGATAACGGGAAAGAAGTTGTGCCGGTGTCGCTAAATCTTTCGCGCTTAGACTTTGAATTAACTGATGTTGTGAAAGTTATCGAAGATGCCGTAGAAAAAAACGGAATATCGCACAATATGTTGAGGTTTGAATTAACTGAAAGCCTAATCGCTGTTGACATGGACGCAATGAAGCACGAGGCCGACAGATTAAGGGCACACGGCTTTAACGTATGGATGGACGCTTTTGGGGCAGGATATTCTTCATTGAAAGTTCTCAAGGATTTTTCACTGGACGGCCTGAAAATCGACATGGACATGATAAAATCAGTCGATAACAAACGCGCAAATATAATTATTTCTGCAGTAATAGAGATGGCAAAAAAATTGGGCATACCAGCACTTTCAAAAGGCGTTGAGACGCAAGAACAGCTAGATTTTCTAAAGAGTGTCGGCTGTGATTTAGCACAGGGATTTTTATTCGGACGGCCTGAACCTATACAAAAATAAATAAAGATGAACGAGCAAAAAACTTTTTTAATTATTGATGGTCATGGCTTGGCGTATCGCGGATATTACGCAATAAAAGCAAATCTTTCAGCCCCTGACGGCACGCCGACAAGAATGCTTGTAGGTGCCATGAATGCGCTGTTCAAAGTTCAAAAAGAGATACACCCGGATTGTACTGTTATAGTTTTTGATGCCGCAGGAAAAACTTTTCGCCATGAGCTTTTACCTGATTATAAAGCCAAGAGAGAAAAAACTCCCGACGATTTTAGAATACAGTTACCAATACTTAAAGATTTATTAAAATTTTCCGGCTATAAAATTATTTCGCGTGAGAGTGTTGAAGCTGATGATGTTATAGCATCGCTCGCTAAACACATACAAAACAAAGGTCATCATGCTGTAATATTTACATCGGATAAAGATTTATTTCAGCTTTTAGGAACAGGAGTAACAATGCTGCGCCCGGTTTCTAAAGGAAATGTAGAAATCTATGATGTATCGACCTTCGCGGAAGAATACAAATTTATGCCGTCATCGATGGCTGATTTTCTAGCAATCGCCGGAGACAGCGTAGATAATATCAAGGGTGTTGAGGGTATCGGCGATGATGGAGCTAAAAAACTTCTCGCTCAATTTCCGACCATTGAAGAAATTTACAAAAATATAGATAAAATCGATACAAGAAATAAGAATAAATTAAAAGCCTTCGGAATTGAAAAAACTTTATGGATTCGCGAAAATTTGACAAAACTTCGGGATAATCTTTTTGATGATGATGTAAATATTCTTGATGAGTGTCTGAATTGCAAATCGGATATAGAAAAAGCCATTGAGCTTGCTGAACGCCTCGCGCTTAAAAAAGTTCTCGAACATCTTAAAAAAAATCCTGATGATGAAGACGACAAAACCCCTCCGTCTCACTTCATAAGTCACCTCCCCTTAGCAGGAGAGGCGAGTTCGGACACAACGTGGCAAGGGGAGGCTATAAAGCCTGAATGTGATCTAATGACGCTTGATTTCAAGAACGAACTGAAAGATAATCCACAAAAATTTGCGGACAATCCAAAAATTTGGGACTTAAAGACTGCTTATTACATGCTTCACCCGGATACAACGGGCAAAAAATTTCCTGAGCTTCTCGAAGAATTAAAATCCCAAGATGAAATTGATAATTTAGCCGGAAAACTTGAGGGCGAAATTTTTTCTCATGACGGGCTTCACGAAGTCATGACGGAAATTGATTTACCGTTAATACCCGTGTTAAATTGCATGGAAGCTCACGGAGTGAGAATTGAACACGAAAAATTTTCGCTTGTTCAAAAAGAGCTTGAGGAAAAAATTTTAGAAATTGAGGAAGAAGTCATAAATGATGCCGGCGTTGACATTAACGTTAATTCGCCCAAACAGGTTTCTTGGCTTTTATTTGAGCGTCTCGGCTTCAAACCTGAGACAAAAACTAAGGGCAAAACTTCTTATTCAACTGATGCGGCAGTGCTTGAAAAATTATCGAAACTTCCTAACGGAAAAATTCCAGCCTTAATCTTAGAACATAGAGAATTAGCAAAAATGTTATCAGGTTTCGTCGTCCCTCTTCAAAGAGCCGCTGACGCTGACGGAATTATTCACACTACATTTTTGCCGGCCTCAACAGGGACGGGACGCTTGAGCAGCAGAGATCCGAACTTGCAGAATATTCCTGCTTACGGAAATTGGGCAGAAAAAATTAAATCGGGATTAATTCCTGTTGAGCCTGGAAATATTTTTGTCTCGGCAGATTATTCGCAGATCGAATTGCGCGTTCTTGCTTACATGTCGGGCGAGGAAAAATTAATAGAGGCTTTTAGAAATCAACGCGATATTCACACGGAGACGGCCTCATGGGTTTTTGACACCGCGCCTGAATTTGTTACGCCCGAGCTTAGAAGAGCCGCAAAGATGATTAACTTCGGACTGCTTTACGGCATGAGTTCATTCGGACTTGCTGAAAGGCTTGGAATATCGCGCAGAGAAGCGGCTGAAATCATGAAAAAATATTTTGACGCGCTGCCTGAAATTCAAAACTTTCTCGAAATTATAGTAAACGACGCAAAAGAGCGCGGCTATTCCCGGACGTTAGCAGGAAGAATCAGACCCGTTAATGAAATTCCTGCATGGGGGGCGGCACTTGACAGGGCGTTAATAAATTCTCCCGTGCAGGGGACTGCGGCGGACATTGCGCGGCGTGCCATGATTAAATTTGCCGAAAAAGTTCCGGGAAAATTATTTTTACAGGTTCATGACTCGCTCGTCTGCGAATGTTCGGAGAAAGAAGCCGGAGAAATTGCGGATACATTGAGCGAAATTATGAAATCTTCCGGCGGTGAAATAAATCATCTCGAAGTGCAAATTAAGAGCGGTAAATCTTTATGTGATGTGTGATTTTTTTCAGTATATGCTAAAATTTATTTCGTAAAAAATACGGAGAAGAAATTAGTGATGATTTATGAATAAAAAATTCCTAATCCCTAATTCCTAATCCCTAATTAAAAATTAAGAGAGAGGGTTTTTTATACCATGTTAGATTTCCTGCGCAAACAAATGAAATGGGTTATGGCAATAGTCGTCGTTGCTTTCCTGCTTTCAACGTTTTTTATGTATGAGGGCGGAACAAGACGCAAGCCGACCCGCAACGCCGACGGCACTATGAGCGATTATGAAGTCGCGCAGATTAACGGACGCTCTTTTATGCGTTCAGAGCTTGAGCAGAGACTTAGAAGCTATCTTGGCACATTCAGCTCGCGCAATACAGCCTCGCTTGACATGCCGGCACTTTATCAGACAGTTCTCAATCAGGCCGTGCTTGAGTCTCAGCTTCTTAAAGAAATTGATGAACAGGGAATTAGAGTTTCCGATGCTGAAGCTGAAGAGGCCATGAAAAATTATGCAGACACATATTATCCTACACGCGAAACTTTTTATCAGGCCCTTGATCAGTCAGGAATTAAAGTTGAAGATTATAAAAGAAATTTAGCGCGGCAGATAGCGGTTGACCGCTTAATGAATAATGCTGTAGGCGAGATTAACATCAGCGAAGACAAGGCCGTAGAATTTTATGATTCGATGAAGGAATTATTTTTCACGAAGCCCGAAGGCTTTATGGTACATATGGCAGACTTCAAAACGAGTGCTGACGCTGAAGCCTTCAGAGAAAAATTAGTCGGCGGCGCAAGCTGGGACGTTATAGCTTCTGACGATAACGTAAATTCGGGCGATGTAATTAACATTACAAAAGAGCCCGTATTCCTTCCGTCAAACGCGCTGAGATTAGGAACGTTCTCCGCTTTAGCATCGCTTGATATTTCCGAGCCTAGCGAAGTGCTTAATGTTTCAAGTTTTGATTTTGCTGTCGTAATGAAAACCAGCAGCGTTGACAAAGTTGTCAGACCTTATGATGAAGTCAGCGGCGATATAAGAAATCTTTTAACTCAAGAGGAACAGCGCGTGAGACTAGCAAAATATAACGAGACTTTGACGGCTAAAGCCAATCTCGTCATCAATGACAAGGAATTATTTGAACGCCCTGCGGTATCTGACGACACAAAAGCAGAGCCGGAAGTTACTCTTGAAGACATCAGCGGAGATGTAACGCCCGAAAAACCTGAAGCAGTTGACGAAGTTAAAGAAGAGGCCAAGTCCGAAGAAATTAAAACTGAAGAGCAAAAATCAGAGGACATTCCTGCACCCGTTGAAGCTCCTGCGGAAGTCAAAGCCGAAGAAGTGAAGGAAGAAGCAGCTCATGAAGAGCCTGCAAAATCCGAAGAAGCTCCGAAAGTTTCTGAAGCAGTCGAAGAAGTTAAGGACGAGCCAAAATCTGAAGATGTCAAAGCAGAAATAATTTCAGAAGACAATGACTAAATAATTAATTCCTAACTCCTAGCTCTTTTCTAATTTTTCACTCTAGGATAAAAAGTAAGTTACTGAGCATTCTTGAGTCTTTACATTATCAAGAGCAAGACCGTGAATTGTGTTATACTTTTCAGAAAATTTTTAGGAGTGAAGAAAAGTTGCAGAAAAAATTACGTGTCGGCGTTCTCGGAGCTACGGGAATGGTCGGGCAGCGTTTTATTCAAATTCTCCACAATCACGAATGGTTTGATATTAAAGTCATAGCCGCGTCACCTAACAGCAAGGGCAAAACTTACGATGAAGCAGTCGCGGGCCGCTGGCTTCTCGATGAAAAAATCCCGGAGAACGTCAAAAATATGAGACTTCACGATGTCAATGACGTTAAGGGAATTTCTGAAGAAGTTGATTTTGTTTTCAGCGCGGTCAATATGTCAAAAGACGAGATCAAAGCGATCGAAGAGGCCTACGCAAAATCAGAGACCCCCGTAGTCTCTAATAACAGCGCACACCGCTGGACACCTGATGTCCCGATGATAATTCCCGAAATTAACCCTGAGCACGCGGAAATTATTAATGCTCAGAAAAAAAGATTAGGAACTTCGCGAGGATTTATTGCAGTAAAACCGAACTGCTCAATACAGAGCTATTCTCCGGCTTTTGCGGCTTGGCGCGAGTTTGAGCCGTATGAAGCAATCGTTACGACTTATCAGGCAATTTCGGGAGCAGGAAAAAATTTCAATACTTGGCCCGAAATGGTAGGCAACGTCATTCCGTTTATAAGCGGCGAGGAAGAGAAGAGCGAGAAAGAGCCGCTGCGCATATTCGGAAAAGTTGAAGGCAATGAAATAATCCCGGCTAAAGAGCCTGTAATTTCTGCGCAGTGCGTAAGAATACCCGTGCTTTACGGACACACGGCGGCTGCCTTCGTGAAATTCAGAAAAGCTCCACCGAGCAAAGAAGTTTTAATCGAAAAGCTAAATAATTTCAGGGGCATTCCGCAGGAAGCTAATTTACCTACAGCTCCGAAACAGTTTATAAAATATTTTGAGGAAGATAACAGACCGCAAGTTGCTCTTGATGTAAATTACGAACACGGAATGGGCGTATCGATCGGCAGGCTTCGTCAGGATAATATTTACGACTGGAAATTTATCGGGCTTTCTCACAATACTTTGAGGGGCGCGGCCGGCGGTGCTGTTGAATGTGCCGAACTTCTTGTCCATCAGAAATATATCGAGGCAAAATAAAAATGATAAACATTGCAATTTTAGGACTTGGGACAGTCGGCGGCGGTGTTGCTGAAGTCGTTGAAAAAAATCAGCGCGAAATTAAAAAAGTTTTGGGCGAAGATCTGCATGTCAAATATATTCTCGACATTCGAGACCTGCCCGGCGTTGTCAAGGACATTAACACAATCGTCAACGACCCGGATATTAAAGTCATCTGCGAAACAATGGGAGGCAAAGAGCCGGCCTGCACTTACACTCATTTAGCATTAGAGCACGGCATTTCCGTCTGCACTTCAAATAAAGAACTTGTTGACGCTCACGGCGTTGAATTAAGCACGATAGCCCGTGAACATCATTGCAGTTATTTATTTGAAGCAAGCGTCGGCGGAGGCATTCCTGTCTTGAGGACAATACGTGAGGCCTGCGGACATGAAAAAATTTCAAAAATCGCAGGAATTTTGAACGGCACCTGCAATTATATTTTAACGAACATGAAAGCCGGAAGAGCTTTTAATGACGTTCTCAAGGAAGCTCAAGAAAAAGGCTTTGCCGAAAGAAATCCTGCAGCTGACGTTGAGGGCCACGACACTGCGAGAAAAATTGCTATCCTTGCGTCGTTAGTATCAGGCAAAAAATTTTCTTATGAACAGGTTTCCTGCGAGGGCATCACGAATATTACTCCCGAAGATTTTGCCGAAGCTGAAGCAAAAGGAATGTCAATAAAACTGCTCGGAGTTTATGACGCTGAAAATAACAGCGTGCTCGTTGCTCCTCATCTAATTCCGAAAGAACACGCGCTTTATAACGTCAACGGAGTTTTCAACGGAATTTTAATTCACGGCAACATGGTTGACGATTTAATGTTCTACGGAAGAGGCGCAGGAAAACTTCCGACAGCGAGTGCGGTTGTTTCTGACGTTATCGAATGTGCAAAGAACATCGGAAAAAATATTAATAACAACTTCGCCGACTTAGAGCCTGCTAACGTCAACAAAGCACCTGAAAAACCGCAAGGACAAAAATTTAGAGTATTAGACAGTTAGGAGGCAGAAATTAGGAGTTAGGAATTAAAAAAACTCCTGCTCCTCCCTCCTAACTCCTGCCTGAATAAAATGATTAAGGTTGTTAAATTTGGCGGAAGTTCATTAGCCGACGCGAAACAATTTCAAAAAGTCAGCAACATAATTCACAGCGACGAGTCAAGAGTTTTTGTCGTTCCCTCAGCACCCGGAAAAAGATATGATGCAGACATAAAAGTTACGGATCTTTTGTACGAATGTTACGAGCTTGCAGCCGCCGGGAAAAATATTTATGAGCCGTTCTTGGCCGTCAAGGACAGATATAACGAGATAATTCAGGGGCTTGGCTTAAATTTTTCGTTGAAAGACACTTTTGACGAGATAGAAAATAATTTACTTCAATCGCCCGAAAAAGATTACACTGCTTCACGCGGAGAATATCTCAACGGCTTAATAATGGCGAATTTTTTGGGCTATGATTTTATTGACGCGGCGGACGTGATTTTTTTTGACGAGCACGGAAATTTTGACGCGGTTAAAACAAATTCTATTTTGTCGGCCGAACTTGCAAAGCATGAACGCGCAGTCGTCCCGGGATTTTACGGAACGGACTTTGACGGAAAAATAAAAACTTTTTCACGCGGAGGCTCCGACATAACCGGCTCAATCGTAGCGGCAGCGTGCCGGGCTGTAGTTTACGAGAACTGGACGGACGTTTCAGGACTTTTGATGGCCGACCCTCACATAGTTTCAAATCCCGCCGTGATGAAAAGCATAACGTACAGAGAATTAAGAGAGCTTGCTTACATGGGCGCGAGCGTAATTCACGAGGACGCTATTTTTCCTGTCAAGAAGGCCGGGATACCTATTAATATCCGCAACACTAACAGACCCGAAGACAGCGGAACATGGATCGTCGAAAACACAGCACGCCGTTCAAAATATACAATAACGGGAATAGCGGGACGGAAAAATTTTTGTTCAATCGTAATCGCAAAAGATTTAATGCACTCGCAGCCGGATTTTTACAGAAAAGTCGTGCAGTGCTTTGAAGAAAAAAATATTCCGCTTGAGCATATATTATCCGGCATTGACACAATGACGGTCATCGTTCACGAGAGCAAATTTATTGAGCATGAGCAGGAAGTTTTGCGCCGTATCACAAAATTAGCTCAGCCGGAATCGCTTGAGGTCGAGTCGGGAATTTCTTTAATAGCGGTCGTTGGCCGGAGCATGAAGTCTCAAGCCGGGACAGCCGCAAAAATTTTCAGCTCGCTGGCCGACGCAAGAATTAACGTCCGAATGATAGATCAGGGAGCTTCGGAATTAAATATAATCGTGGGAGTCCTTAACGAAGATTTTGAGCGAGCAATAAGATCAATTTATCACATTTTTGTTGACGTTATCTGAATAACACACACATAATTTTTTTGAAAAGGAGAAAATTTTTATGCCACAAGATATTTTAGTCATTGACTGTCAGTATGATTTCATTAACGGGACTCTTGCCTGCCTTCATTCTGACAAGGCTGTAAAAAATATAATCGCCCTCATTAATTCAAGACCCGGCGCAAGAATTTTTTACTCCGCCGACAATCACAGCATAAATCACTGCAGTTATATTCAAAACGGCGGAACGTGGCCGGTACACTGCGAGGCAGGCACTCACGGCGCAGAAATTCACGCGGATTTTTATTCTGACGTTAAAGACCCTTCACAGCGTCCTAACGAAAAAAATATTTATTACAAGGGCGAAAACGACGCACTCGAAGAATATTCAGCCTTCAACGCAAAAAATAAAGCAGGCCGCGAAATTAATCAGGACATTGGCAGCGATGTTTTAGCCTGCGGAATTGCGAGCGAGTTCTGCGTCCGTGAAAGCGTCTTAGCTTTGTTAAAGTCCGGGCGTTCTGTTGAAGTTGATGAGAATCTGCTCGGCTGGGTCGATGAAAAGAATCATCGTAAAAATCTCGAAGAGTTAAAAACTTTGGGAGTAAAAATTTTATGATAACAACGATAATTTTTGACATCGGCAACGTTTTAATCGACTTCGACTGGGAAGGCTTCATGGAAAGAGAATTTCCCGGCGCGGACAGAAATTTAATCGACAGGCTTGACGAGGCCGTATGGGGCAGCGGACGCTGGGACAGGCTCGACGCAGGCGACGAACCTGAAAAAGTTTTTAGGAGCATAATTGACTACGACCCCGAACACGAAAAAGAGTTGCGGAAAATTTTTGAGAACGTCGGCGATACTCTCAAGAAGCGCACTTCGACTCCGGCATGGCTCAAAGAAATGAAAGCAAGAGGCTACAGACTGCTCTATCTCTCAAATTATTCACGCTACGTAATGGAAAAGAATCCCGAAGTTTTAGATTTTTTGCCGTTGCTTGAGGGCGGAGTTTTTTCCTGCGACGTAAAATTAATCAAGCCGGATCCCAAAATTTATGAGTGCATAATAAAAAAATATAATCTTGTGCCTAGTGAGTGCGTTTTCATTGACGATTTAGAAAAAAATGTAAACGCCGCGAAAAAAATCGGCTTTCATGCTATTCAGTTTATAATATTCAAACAAGTTCAAGAGGACTTGAATAAATTTTTAACGGAGGAAAAATAAAAATGCAGAAAATCCGCTGGAACTTTTATATCACAGGAGGAATTTTAATTCTTCTCGGTGCTTTAACGTTTTTTTATCCGCTTGAAGCAATAATGACGGTCGGTTTATTTATCGGCTGCGGCCTTGTTGCGTCAGGCTTGAATTATTTTTCGGGATTTTATTTTTTTGGGCTTAAAAGATTTATCGCGCTTGGCCTCTTGGATTTTATTGCGGGCGTGATAATGATTGCGCAGCCGGGAATTTCAGCTTTCTTTATGCCTTATGTAATAGGCTTGTGGTTTTTGCTGACGGGTCTTTCAAGAATGTGCGCGGCGTTCTGGCTCGGCGGTGCAGAAATTCGCGGCTGGTGGTACATGTTAATTGACGGCATAGCTTTAATAATTTTTGCGTTCGCGATGTTCGCTGCGCCGTTAATAAGTTCGATCTCGCTCATGATGCTTTTAGCAGGAATTTTAATAGCGTCAGGAGTGCTCTCGATTTTCGAGGGACGTTTGGTCAGGTAGGAATTAGGAGGTAGGAATTAGGAGGTTTTTATTAGGCAAAAGCTATCTTCAAAAAATCATGCGTTACTTGTTATCAAAAAGCAACGTAATCACAATAGTTAGAAAATATCTTTTTACCTCCTACCTTCTGCCTCCTAACTCCTACCTAAAAATAAGTTCTCCGGCTTTTACGTCAACATTAACGACAGCTTTCTCCCTAATTCCTCCTGCAATTAATGCGCGTGCAAGTTTCGTCTCAACGTTGTGAGTTATATATCTCTTCAGCGGCCTCGCTCCGTAAACGGGATCATAGCCTGCCGAAGCTATAAAGCTCAAAGCCTCATCAGTAAATTTTAATTCTATCTGACGGTCGGCAAGTCTTTCAGAAAGATGACCGAGCAAAATTTTCACGATCTCTTTCACTTCGTCTTGGCTTAACGGCTTGAAGAAAACTATATCGTCAACTCTGTTCAAAAATTCCGGCCTGAAGTGTTCGCGCAACGCCCGCATGACTTCTTCACGAGCAGAAAGAGAAATCATGCCTCCGACAATTCCCTCAAGCAAAGCCTGCGAGCCTATATTACTCGTCATAATTATTACGGTGTTCTTAAAATCAACGACGCGGCCATGACTGTCTGTAACTCTTCCGTCATCGAGAACCTGAAGCAAAATATTAAAGACATCGGGGTGAGCCTTTTCGATCTCGTCAAATAATATGACACTGTACGGCCTGCGCCTGACTGCTTCAGTTAATTGTCCGCCCTCATCATAGCCGACGTATCCGGGAGGAGCTCCGACCAAGCGCGACACTGAGTGCTTCTCCATATATTCGCTCATGTCGATTCTTATCATGTTGTCCTCGCTGTCGAATAAAGCTTCAGCTAATGTCCGGGCAAGTTCCGTTTTTCCGACACCTGTCGGGCCGAGAAATATAAACGAACCGATCGGGCGTTTAGGGTCTTTAATTCCGCTCCTTGCTCTCAAAACCGCATCGGCAACTAAAGTAACGGCCTCGTCCTGACCGACAACGCGCTTGTGTAAAATTTCGTCGAGCTTCAATAATTTTTCGCGTTCGCCCTCAAGCAGCCTATTAACAGGAATACCCGTCCAGCGGCTTACGATGTCGGCTATCTCGTCTTCCGTAACTTCCTCGCGCAGTAATTTTTTCTCGTCAGGTTTTGCGGAGTCGGCTTTAACTTTTTCTTTCGCCATTAAAACATTTTCGAGCTCTCGTAATTTTCCGTAGCGTAATTCAGCGGCTCTGCTTAAATCGTATGCGCGCTCGGCTTTTTCAATTTCGGCTTTAATATTTTCAATTTCGGCGCGTAAATTTCTAATCTCTGCGATTGATTTTTTCTCTGTCTCGTATTGAGCGCGTAAAGTGTCGGCTTCGGCGCGTGCCTCCTGTAACTCTTTCTGAAGAGCTTTTAATCTCTCTTTGCTCGCTTCGTCCTCTTCGTGTTTTAACGCGGCCTCTTCGATTTCAAGCTGTAAAACTTTTCTTGAGGCGTTGTCGAGTTCCATAGGCTGTGAGTCAATTTCTGTCCTAATCATGGCACAAGCCTCGTCAACTAAATCAATAGCTTTATCAGGCAAAAATCTGTTCGTGATGTATCTGTTCGACAACACCGCCGCCGCAACAAGCGCATTATCGCGGATAGAAACGCCGTGATGAGCCTGTAACTTTTCGCTTATGCCTCTTAAAATTGAAATAGTATCTTCAACTGTCGGCTGTTCAACATCAACCGGCTGAAAGCGTCTTGCTAACGCCGCGTCCTTTTCGATATATTTCCTGTATTCATCAACTGTTGTCGCACCTATGCAGTGAAGTTCACCGCGTGCAAGCATAGGCTTTAACATGTTGCCTGCATCAACGGCTCCTTCGGCGGCTCCGGCTCCGACTATAGTATGAAGCTCATCGATGAATAATAAAATTCTTCCGTCGCTGTTCTTAATTTCGTTGAGTACGGCTTTCAATCTTTCTTCAAATTCGCCTCTGTATTTTGCTCCGGCGACGAGAGAGCCCATATCGAGAGCAAAAACAGTCCTGTCCTTCAAACCTTCGGGGACATCTCCGCGCACAATCCTTTGAGCAAGCCCCTCAACGATTGCCGTTTTTCCGACACCGGGATCGCCGATTAAGACGGGATTATTTTTAGTCTTGCGCGACAAAATTCTAATCACTCTGCGAATTTCATCATCACGGCCTATGACTGGGTCGAGCTTGCCGTTTTTAGCCGCTTGAACTAAATCGCGCCCGTATTTTTCAAGAGCTTCATAAGTTGCTTCAGGGTCCGCGCTCTGAACGCGCTGAGAGCCTCTGACTTCGGTCAGCACTTTCAAAAATTTTTCTTCTGTTACGTTAAATTCTTTCAATGACTTTGAAATATTAATCATCGCCATGAATAAATGCTCAACCGAAATATATTCGTCTTTGAGATTTTTCGCGAGCTCTCCGGCCTTCGTGAAAACATTTTCAAGTCTGTTAGTTATGTAAATTTTTCCCTGCTCGACTCCGCCGCCGGTAACACGCGGAATTTTTGCAAGTTCTTCTTCAACGGATTTTTCCAGCATATCCGCGTTAATATCCATTTTCTTTAATAATTGAGGTATAAGTCCGCCGTTGTCTTTAATCAAAGCTAAGAGCAAATGCTCCGCGTCAACCTGCTGATGATTATATTCTGACGCTGTAGCCTGAGCGGCCGCCAGAGCCTCCTGACTCTTGCGCGTTAATTTGTTCATGTCCATAATTTTCACTCCCTTATAAAATTCTTAACTAACTTTGACTAATTTTAGAACTACTTAAAAAATTTTTCAATCCTTAAATTTTTTTGCGAGTAAAAAATTTTTGATTCTATTTTTTTTATCAGGCTCTTAAAAATTTATGGACGCTTAAAAAAATAAAAATTTTTGTAGGTGTAAATGTAGTGGTAAAAAAAACAGTCCCGAAAAAAATTTTCGAGAACTGTTCTTTCAGAAATTTTATCAGATGACTTGATTATATCACGTATATTTATGTTTTATATTTTTCCACAGCGGCATGAAAATTTCTTTGCCGTAATAATTTTTATAAGCCCTCTTAAATTTTTTTTCCCATTGAGGAGCGCGGCTATACGTTTTTGAATCCATGTATAAACTTTCCCGGAAGGCCGACAAAAAATCTTCAAGGCAGTCGAAAACTTTTGAGCCTGTTCTTCGTGCGTACCAGTTACACGGGCGTATCTCGTTAGCTGTTCCGTTCCTGAACTGCACGGTCAGCGGCCACTCTGCCATAGTTTTCGTGATCTCCCAGATTTTTTTCAGCCATATGTCCGAAATTCTCAACATGCCGGTAGCATCGTTCAATGTGTAGCCAAAAATTAAATAGTCAGCATCAAGGTGCCAAGGACGCTCGATTAAATCCTTCGCGAAAAATTCAAACGCCGCGATGCTGAATCTTGGATTGTCGGCACGGTTGAAGGCTTTTATCTCCAGCCAGTCTTTTCTCAAATTTTTTTTATTCAGATAAATATCAGGTGGCATTTGAGGTATCGGATTAGCCATAAAATCAAAACGGCTTCTTCTAAGCCACTCGCCGACCCACGCTTGAATGACATCGCCTATAACATCACGTCTTTTTATGACAACGTCTATGTCGCCGAGCTGAAATTTTATGAAGCCGCCGATCGATTTAATTCTATAATCAAGAATAAGTGTTTTATAAATTTCTCGCGCTGTGATTACGTTTGCCATGTTAGTATTTCTGAATTGATTTCGCTATGAAAAATTCGTGTGATATTATCATACTTAGAAACAAATTTTTCCAGAAAGAAGGATTTTTTATATGTCCGAAAAAAAAGGAAAAGCAGTACTTGCCTACAGCGGAGGGCTTGACACTTCTGTAGCTGTCATGTGGCTCACCGAACAGGGCTATGACGTTATAACAATGACCGCCGACGTAGGACAAAAGGACGTAGACTTACAGGCGGCGAAATCAAAAGCTCTTCACAGCGGAGCTGTTAAGGCGTATATATTTGACCTCAAAAAAACTTTTGTTGAAAATTATGTCTACCCGTCATTGAAAGCTAACGCGATGTATCAGGGGACTTATCCGCTTGTCTCGGCACTGTCGCGTCCGTTAATCGCAAAGACCCTCGTTGACATTGCAAATAAAGAAGGAGCTGTCGCAGTTGCTCACGGCTGCACAGGCAAGGGCCAAGACCAAGTTAGAATTGAAGTCTGCGCAACGGCGTTAAATCCTAAAATAAAAGTTCTTGCCCCCGTTCGTGATTGGCACTTCACACGCGAGGCCGAGATTGAGTACGCTGCCAAGCACGGAATACCCGTAAGGGCTACTGCGGCTTCACCGTACAGCACTGACGATAATTTATGGGGACGTTCAATCGAGTGCGGACTTCTCGAAGACCCTTGGAACGAACCGCCCGAAGACGCTTACGAGATGACTTCAAACCCGATCGAAGGCCCGGACGCTCCGGAATTTGTTGAGATAAGTTTTGAGGGAGGACTGCCGGTCGAGCTCAACGGAGAAAGAATGAACGGCGTTGAATTAATCCAGACGCTAAATAAAATTGCAGGCCGTCATGGCATAGGGCGCGTCGATATGATTGAGGACAGGCTCGTCGGCTTTAAGTCCCGCGAAGTTTATGAGTGTCCCGGCTCGACAGCTTTATTAGCGGCTCATAGAGCTATGGAAACTTTGACGCTTGATAAGCAGGTCTTGAAAACAAAGCGCGAACTTGAGACAAGATTTGCCGAGCTTACATATGAGGGCTACTGGTTCTCGCCGCTGCGCGATGCCATAAACGCTTTCATTGATGACACACAAAAATATGTCAACGGCACTGTAAAAATGCGTTTGTTCAAAGGTCAGGCTGTCGTACGCGGCTTGAAAACATCAAAGAGCATTTACAGGCACGATTTAGCAACTTACTCGGAAGGCGATGCGTTTGATCATTCGGCTGCTGTGGGCTTCATTAACATCTGGGGACTTCCAGTCAGAACATGGACATCGACATGGCCGCGTCAGGACGAAGCAGAAATTCCTATTGAAGCGTAAAATTAAAAGTATGATATAATTATCCGCGAGGAGTTAGGAAGGAATTAGGGAGTTGGGTTTTTGCTCAGCTCCTTAATTTTTTTTATAACTCATGAAGCGAAGGGTCAGGGATAACATCAGTTTCAAAAAATTTTTTTCGAGTCCATGAATTTCTCCCGGCCATTGCGACCATGACGGCGTTGTCCGTACAGCGTTTTAATTCCGGGAGCCAAGCGCGGAAATTTTTATTATTTTTCAGAGCATCGCGCAGCGCACTATTAGCCGATACTCCGCCCGAAGCAGAAACTTTTTTTATTCCAGTAAGTTTTACAGCTAAATTTATTTTTGCGGTCAAAGCCTCCGTTACGGATTTTTGAAACGACGCACATAAATCATCAATGGGAATTTCTTTGCCTTCGTTTTCAAATTTTTTTACCTGCCATAATAAAGCCGTCTTCAAACCGCTGAAGCTAAATTCTATTTTATCAGTATTTTTTAGCGGCACGGGAAAATTAAATGCGTGAGGGTCTCCGATTTTTGCTCGCCTGTCAATTTCCGGGCCGCCCGGATATTTTAATCCGAGTATTCTCGCGGCTTTGTCGTAGGCTTCTCCGGCTGCATCGTCGCGTGTCTGTCCGAGCAGTTCATAATTTCCGAACGAATTTACTTTTATAATCTCCGTGTGTCCTCCCGACACTATGAGAGACAAAAACGGCGGCTCTAAATCCTGAGCATCAACTAACGGAGCGAACAGGTGCCCCTCAAGATGATTAACGCCGATTAACGGAACGCCCCAGACTTGAGAGAGAGCCTTCGCGGTCTGCACGCCGACTATTAAAGACCCCATGAGGCCGGGCCCTCGTGTTACGGCAATTAAATTTAATTCGCGGCCTGAAATATTAATTTCTTTTAACGCGGCATTAACTAAAGGCAATAAATTTTCTAAATGCTTTCTTGCGGCAAATTCCGGGATAACTCCGCCGAAGCGCGAATGATCTTTAATTTGACTCGAAAGAAATTCGCACAAGACCTCGTTATCATTTTTTAGAATTGCCACGCCGGTATCGTCGCAGCTTGTCTCAATTCCAAGCGTCAAAAAATTTTTATTCATTTACGATAATATATTCTTTCATTTCAAAAATATCAGTGCTTATTGTTTTCCCTGACGGCCTGTAACCTTCATCATTAATTAATTGCACGGCAGGTTTATATTTTCCGGGATTTTCATAAAAATAATTAGGAGCGTATTCGCTGTCTCTCGCGGAGTATACAAAACGCCATAGGTCTATATCCTCGCTTATAGTCATTGAGATTTCTTTATGCTCTATGCCTTCGGGATAAATCACCGCTCTGTTGGGGGCATAACCGTCAACGCGAACATAAAAGCGGTATCCCGTTTTATCGCCTGAAGTAAAAGGAGCCGAGTAAAATTCTTTTATCTCTAATTTTTCCGGATTGTCGGGAAAAACTGTTCCGAACGTATTAATTGCGGACGGCCTTGCCAGATCTTCCCTGTAATCTTCGTCGCCTGAGATCATTGAATTTATGACGGTGCTAAAGTCCCTGCCGTTAGCGTGAATAAATTTTCCGTTGCCGAGATACATTCCCACGTGACCGCTCCAGTGTATTGTATCGCCTGTTTTCAGTGCCTTTAATGTTTCGAGAGTATGATTATCATCTGAAGTTCCTTCGATGTGCTTTAATGCAATAGGAAAACCGTATTTCGGCCTCGAATTTCTGAAAACTTCAAGCCCGTTTAGGTTATAAGCCATGTGAACAAGACCTGAGCAGTCAATGCCTTCGGGAGTTCTTCCGCCCCAGCGGTAAGACGTGCCCAGATATAATTTTGCGTCATCGGCGAGATTTTTGCGTGTCTGTTCTTCTCCGTAAGCGTTCCATGTTCTTATAGGACGTACTAAGGGACTGCGGACCCAGCCTTTAACTTTACCGAATAATTGAGCTTCCACGTAGCGATCATCTTCGGAATTTACCTGGCCTATTTTAAGATATGCTCCTCTTGGAAGAGTAATCAGAGGCGGAAAAGACGAAGTTCTAGGCTCGGACTGAATGTCGGCGAACGGGGCGATAACCTGATGAGTTACTAGATTTTTCCATTCTTCAGCAACGCTCTTATACACTAATTTAATATTTTTTTCGTCTATAGGGTCATAGCCGTAAGACATCTCAATAAAAACTCTGTCTTCAGATAAAATTACATTCCCCGTCATTCCGTAAACAACGTCATTATTTCGGGTTCCGCCGGGCGCAAATAACGGAGCTGAAGGAGCAGTTACGACCGCCATTATGTCCTCGTGTCTGCTTTCAGCAAAAACGGGAAGCAAAGAGCAGAAAATAAACGTCAGCAGTAAAAAAATTTTCCCTTTCTTCAATAAAACGACCTCCTAAAAATTTTTACATGAAAGAATTATCTTCAACAAATTCAGGCCACGAATGATTTACAAAATCATCATAGCTGTCAAAAATCGGCGGCTGCATTGTCTCATCATTAAAAATAAATCTTTCAAAGCCGTTCAACGCAAGTTCGCCGAACCATAATTTATTATCACATTCGCGATTATGAGAGAACATTAACATAAAAAATTTTCTCCTTCTTAAACTTAGAGCCTATAGCCCAAAGGTTTGACGGCCGGCAAATAAAATCGTCCCCGTGTAATTATCAAGTATAAAATATCTGAACGGGTGATCCGCGTGAAATTCTGCCTGCGGTTTTTTTACCGGAGCTATCGCCGTAGCCTTCATCATTTTTATGGCCGTCGCCGCAGCCGCTTCGGTCTTCTCTTCGTCAACGTCAATAAAAGTTTTGTGAATTACAGCGTCAATTTTTAATTTCTCGTCGCCGGTAATTCCTGAGAAGTCAGCAAAATCCGAGAACGCTAATTTAATTCCAAGCGCATCGAATAAATCTTTAAGCTCATAACTTTTTTCAATTTTGAATTTCGGCAGCCATAAATCAACTTCATATTCGCTCATAGAGTCTAGCAGATTTTTGAAAATATCCGCGTCGAGCGTAATTGGCTTTGCGCCGTCCTCAAGCGTCCCGGGGTAGCCTGCAGTCTTAGGAGGCAGAAAAACGATTAACGAAAATCTTCCGCCCTTATACGGAATTTTTATAATTTTGCTGCCGTCTCTTTCAGCGTAAAGAAAATCGCCGTGCTTTTTCATCATCGTAACCTTATCAACTATGCAGCCGTCTGAAAAAAAATCTTCTTCAGACGTAAACTTTTTGTTAAATTTCGATTCCCATTCGGCATTAAAATAAACCGCGTTCGTCAAAATCATCTGAGTATCAGGCTCAAGTTGTTGAAGTAAGTTCAAAATTTTCCCGTTAGTTTTTTCGCTGACCCATGCATTAATTTTTTTGCGCGACGCTTCAGTCTTATTAAGAAAATCAAGTTTCTGCGCACTGCTTTTATAATTCAACAATAAAATATCTTTGTAAGCGTCTTTAAGTTTCAATCCGTTCCGAAGCCACACGCGGTTTGCAGCTGAGAAGGCTTTTTCAACTTCAAAGTCCTGCATTAATTCTCCGAGCTGTGAATGAATCTGCGCAGTAAAGCCTAAATTTTCTTCAATCTCGCGTGCGGTATTGCCCTCTGCTCCGGCGTAGGCCATTCCGAAAGCTGAAAGAATACTGTACGGAGAAAAGAAATATTCGCCGTTTTCATATTCCAATATTTTTGCGGCATTGAAGGCAAAATTATTAATGCTCTCCGTCGCCGTTGAGGCAAACGACTGCGCCGAAAAAATTAAAATTAATGACAAAGATAAAATTATTTTTAACATCTTCATAAAAAAATCTCCCTTCTAAACAATAATAACCCCTCCGCCTCACTTTGTTCGACACCTCCCCTTAACAGGGGCGGCAAGTTATATAGCAATATTTCTCGCGCCCCCTGACAAGGGGGAGAGGGCCAAACTTGTTTGGCGAGGAGGTTATCATAATAAATTATTAATGTGAAGAAATTAGGAAAATTAAATTACGCTCTTGAAGGCTGCTTTTGCTCCGTCGGTGCGGATTTTTTTCAAGTCTGCGACGACTTGAGCCTCAAGACCTGCGATTTTCGTCAAGTCCTGTCCCCACATTTCCTGATTAGTCAAGACCGCGTGAACAAGTGCTTCGGGGGTGTCGTCCTTATGAGCGAAATAAAATTCTAACGCCCATCTGTCGTCGCTGATCGTGTAGTCGTTCGTTCCGCGTGAGCAGACGAGGCCCTTGTCATTTAATTCTTTGACGTTGCTTGAATAAAAAGCAATGTACGCGGCCAAGCTCATTGTTAAGCACGGAGGAAGAGCTTTCTTCTCCTCGACATATTCCAAGAAGCTGGGCATGTTGCGTGCACGCCACTTTGACGTTGAATTTAATGAGATGCTCATTAATTCATGATTGACGAAGGGATTATTAAATCTGTCGGAAACTGCTGCGGCAAAGTCGTTCAAGTCCTTCTTGTCAAGAGGCAGCGTCGGTATAATTTCATCATAGAGCATTTTGTTCATGAAGCCTTTAATAACTTCGTCGTGCATACAGTCACGCACGATGTCAAAGCCTGCGAGATAAGCTCCGGGAACAAAACCGGTGTGAGCTCCATTTAATATGCGGACCTTGCGTTTTTTGTAGGGCGTTACGTCCGGCACGACATGAACGGGAACTCCGGCCTTCTTGAACGGAAGTTTGTCTTCAAGTCCGGCAGGGCCTTCGATGATCCACACGCCAAAGACTTCTCCGACATCAAGCAGATTATCTTCGTAGCCGTTAGCTTTGTTGAGAGCTTCAAGTTCTTTCGGGTCGCGGATTCTGCCGGGAACGATTCTGTCAACGAGCGTCGAGCAGAAAATATTTTTTGAATTAACCCATTCTTTGAAGGCAGGCTCAAGTTTCCAAGCGTCGATGTGTTTGTTGACGCAGGCTAATAATTCTTTGCCGTTGTTGTCGATTAACTCACAGCTCAAAATCACAAGCCCGTCAAGCCCGGCCTTAAATCTCTCATAAAGAACGCGAGTTAATTTCGCCGGAAAACTGTTGGGCGGTGTCTGATCGAACGTGCTGCCCTCGTCGTAAACTATTCCGGCTTCGGTAGTGTTGCTTACGACAAATTCGAGGTCTTTGCTGCGTGCAAGTTTCAAAACTTCGTCCCAGCCGCCAGCGTCGTAGGGGTTAAGCCCTCTGCTGCATGAAGAGATCACGCGCTTGAGGTCAATTTTCTCGCCCTTTTCGCTTCCGCGTAAATAGAGCGTGTAGAGCCCTTCCTGCTCGTTAATCATTTTCGTGAGACCTGAAGCAATCGGCTGAACTAATACAACTTTGCCGTTGAAAACGGCTTTTTCATTCGCTACATCAAAGAAATAATCAACGAATGCGCGAAGGAAATTTCCCTCGCCGAACTGCATAACTTTTTCCGGAGCGTCCTTGAGAACATAGCCTTTATAGCCAGACTCAGCGAGCACTTTGTAATTTAATAATGCCATAAAAATTTTTCTCCTTTCGTGATTTTGAAATGTTTATATTATAAGTTAGGAGTAAAATTTCTGCTCTTTTTTGGGAAAATAAAAATGGAAAGCTGAATAAATATCGAAAGACAAAAAAAAATGGCTCCACAACCAGGACTCGAACCTGGAACCTAGTGATTAACAGTCACCCGCTCTGCCGATTGAGCTATTGTGGAACACAACGAGGGGTATTATATCGCTAACATTTTTTTTGTCAAGAAATAATAAAAAAATAGTACTCTTTATTTTTTACACGTGAGCTTTATAACGATAGGCCAGAGGAATATTACAAAAAAGTTCCTGACGAAATTTGCGAGAAAACGGCTCATATTTGAGGGCATAAAGCCGCGAATCACTCCTCGAAATTCAAACATAATCCAGCAGTAAATGGCTATACCGACAGCGGAAATTAAAAGCCCCTTGAAATTATTGAGGCCCGTCGGCGAAAACTTTACGAATTTTTTTTCAAGGTAACGCCCTATTAAAACTCCGGAAAAAAGTCCGACATCGCCGAAACTGTCATTCATCATTGATTTCGGATTAACGATTAATTTGCCGTTGACATAATCCATCGGATAAGATTTCAAAAGTGCATACGCAACCGTAGCGACGCAGCAGAGCAGGCCCAAAATAATCAACTGATTTTCTTTTTCGGGATTTTTATCAAGATAGGCAAAAACTTTAGCCGTCAGATAAACAGCAAAAATTCCCATTAATGCGCCTACTATTACATCTTGAGGAGTATGAACGCCTAAATAATTTCTTGAGAGTACCGTCAAAAAAAGTCCCAGACCGCACAGCCAAGTTATCAGCTTGAATTTTTTTCCGTACAGCGCGGCAACGCTTGCATAAACCGGCGTAGCTGTCATAACGTGTCCGCTAGGAAATGAGTAGCCCGTAGCAGTCTTTATTGAGTCGCCGGCTGGAATTATTCTGGCATCTCTTATCCACGGGCGGTAAGCACAGACCGTCAATTTTGAGACAGCATTAAGCACGCGGCTGACTCCGAGCGAAGTCATAGAAAAAAGCCCGTCTCTTTTATTTATGCACCAGTACAATACGACCGGGACAATCAAAAGCCACCTTATTGAAAAAACTGAAACCCACTCCATTAACGGTGTTAAAAAATTTCCTGTAGCTTCTCGAAAATTTTGAAGCCATAAAAGATATTCAATGTCCAGCAATTAAAATTAAACCTCCGTGATAAAAATCAATAATCAATAAAATTTTAGCTTAATTAATATTTTTATCAAAATTTTTCATTCTTGCTGTGTAATATAATAGTTATTAACATCAAAGTATTTTTCAAATTTTTGAATTTTATTCCCTTTAATTTAAGGGCTTTATATATAAATATAAATAAAAATTTTTAATGAAGGAGGCTTTTTATTTGAGTCAAAAACACTCAAGACCCCGCCCAAAAAACAGTAATGCTTCAGAGCGTCTTAGTTTCATTCCGCTTGGCGGTCTTGGAGAAATCGGAAAGAACATGTACGTTCTTGAATATGAAGATGAAATTTTAGTAATCGACAGCGGTTTGAAATTTCCCGACAGCGAACTTCCCGGCATTGACTATATAGTCCCGGACGTTTCGTATCTTGAAGCGAACAAGGAGAAAATACTCGCGATTATCATAACTCACGGGCACGAAGATCACACTGGAGCTTTGCCGTATGTTTTGCCGCGCCTCGACGTGCCGTTATACGGGACGCAATTAACGCTTGGGCTTATAAAAAATAAACTTCAGGACGATTTGCCAGGCTACAGGCCGACGACTTTTGAAGTTAAAGAGGGCGACGTTATAAAAATAGGCTCGTTCACTGTCAGATTTATTGCAGTAGCTCATTCAATTCCCGACGGAGTTGCGCTCTCGATTGATACGCCGCTTGGACGCATTGTCCACACTGGAGATTTTAAGCTCGACAGCACTCCTGTCGACGGCCGCGTTACGGATTACGGAGCGTTTGCTGAAGAAGGCGACAAGGGAGTTATGCTTCTGTGCTCCGACAGCACAAACGCAGAGAGAAAAGGTTTCACTCCGTCAGAAAAAATTATTGCAGGAACTCTTGATCAGCTTTTCAGAACTTATAAGAGCAAAAGAATAATAATATCTTCGTTTGCAAGCAACGTCCACAGAATACAGCAAGTCGCTGATGTAGCTACGCGCTTCAACCGAAAAATGGCTTTTCTTGGCCGAAGCATGATTAGGAACGTAGATTTAGCACGCGACACGGGCTATCTTAAAATTGACAGCAAGGCGATAATTTCTATCGACGACATCTGGAAATATTCTGATAATCAATTAGTCGTAATCACAACGGGGAGTCAGGGCGAACCTTTTTCCGGGCTCGTTACGATGAGCAGAGGCGAAAATAAAGCGATAACTCTCGGCGATCATGACGTTGTAATTTTATTAGCGTCAGTAATTCCCGGAAATGAAAAATTAATTAACAACACTATAAACAGATTATTCGCTCAGGGCTGTGAAGTCGTTTATGAAAAAGATAAACAGACCCATGTTTCCGGCCACGCTTCAGCAGAAGAATTAAAAATAATAATGAACATAGTGCGGCCTCAATATTTTGTGCCTATTCACGGCGAATATAAACATCTCGTAAGGCACTCGCAATTAGCTCAAGAGGTCGGAATATCACAGCGGAATATTTTTTTGATGGTCAACGGCGACGTTTTAACTTTCACGAAGAACCAGCCGCCTAAAAAGCACGGGCATGTTCAATCGGGCGCGGTTATTGTTGACGGCAACGCAGCAGGAAGCATTAAGAGCGAAGTTTTGAAGGAGCGCAGAGAAATTGCAGAGGACGGAGTTTTAATCGTAGCAGCAGCGATTGACGATCATGGAAATCTTTTAGCTCCTGTAGCGATTGAGACGCAGGGCGTTTTTATTTCTGACGACACTAAAGGCGTTTTCAATGAGCTATACGCCGCTTCAGAACGTGCCATTCAGGAACTTGCAGGCAAGCGTGCTAACGTTGAGGCCATAAAAAAAGCCGTAAAAACCAGAGTGCGCGATGTCCTGAGAAAAAGAAATTCATCTTTTGCGGTAGTACTGCCTGTAATTTCCATGAAGAACTCGGCATATTATGACGAGAATAATATTTTTGAAAAAGATTTCTTTTAAGGGAGTGTAATTTTTTGTTTCAGACTTTTATTTTAGGAGCAGTGCAGGGGCTTTGTGAGTTTTTGCCGGTGAGCAGTTCCGGCCATCTCGCGCTGCTTCAACATTTTTTTGGACTTAACACGGACGGCGAAGAAATGGTCGCGTTCAATCTGCTGCTTCATTTTGCTACGGTGATCTCTTTAATGATTTATTTCCGGCGCGAAATCTTTCAAGTTCTTTGTGAATGGTCCGCAGGCTTATTCGGCAAAAGGGACTTCGGCTGGTATTACGGCTGGGCAATTTTAACCACGTCATTTTTAACGGCATTAATCGGCCTTCCGATGAGAAAGCTCGTAAATATTATTTCAGCGTCTCCGCTTTATGTCGGCTGCGGATTAATTTTTACGGCCATTATTTTAGCGGCTGTTCCCGTGATGTCGAATAGCGGCAAGCGCAATTCATTAATAAAAGTAGCAATAGTTGTCGGAATTGCTCAGGGCATTGCAGTTCTTCCCGGCGTGTCCCGTTCAGGAATGACGATAGCGGCGAGTATCTTAATGGGAATGGAACTCAGCGAGGCTTTCAAATTTTCTTTCATGATTTCAATTCCTGCGATACTGGGCGCGAATTTGCTCGAATTTATAAAATTTTATAAGTCAGGCGAAGCGGCTTTCATGCCCGAAGGATATTTAATTGCCTGCGCTGCCGCGTTCGTTCTTGGCCTTTTAGCGTTGGGAATAATGCGACGCCTAGTAGCGTCTGAAAAATGGCCGTATTTCGGAATTTATTGCTTTATTTTAGGAACTGTAGCGATCGTAATTTCGTTATGATGAAAAAAATAATCTTAGCATCAGGAAGTCCGCGCCGCCGTGCATTGTTGAAAGACATCGGAATTAATTTTGAAATTTATAAGCCCGACGTTGACGAAAAAAAATTAAATCACGAAAAGCCCGAAGATTTATGCTTGAGATTATCGCGATTGAAAGCCGAAGCAGGAGCAAAAAAATTTCCTGACTGCATAATCATTGCCGCTGATACGATTGTAGTGATCGATAATAAAATTTTAGGAAAACCTCACGACCGAGAAGAGGCTTTTAACATGTTAAAAACTTTGCAGGGCCGCGAGCATGAAGTCATAACAGGCGTGTCAGTTGCTTTGAACGGTAAAGTAATTTCTCACGCCGAACATACTCTCGTGAAATTTATAGCTCTCAATGATGACGAGATACGGGAATATATTTCTACGGGCGAATGTGATGACAAGGCCGGAGCCTACGCTATACAGGGCAAGGGTGCAACTTTAATCGAAGGCATAACGGGCGATTATTTCAACGTCGTGGGACTTCCGCTGTGTACGTTGTCAAAAATTTTGAAAAAATTTAGGAGTTAAAAAAATTATGCTTGAAGAGCAAGTTTATGACATTGTAAAAAAAATTCCCCGCGGTAAAGTCGCGACATACGGACAGATTGCGAATTTAGTAGCTGGTAAACGATTTGCACGAGCTGTAGGAAATATATTGCATAACAATGTAAATAAATCCGAGATACCATGCTATAGAGTTGTCAACTCAAAGGGAGAGCTTTCAAAGTCATATGCTTTTGGCGGAGAAGATGAGCAGGCAAGATTATTGATAGCTGACGGCATTAAAGTTGTTGACGGTAAAGTTGACTTAAAAAAATATCTTTGGAACGTTAAACATCGTTAATTAAACGTGAAAAATTTTTTACACGTCACGGGAATTATTGCTGAGCTAAATCCGTTACATAAAGGTCATGAAATTTTAATAAAATCTCAAAAAAAATTCGGGGCTTGCGTCGTTGTATTGTCATCAAATTTCACACAGCGTGGCAGCCCTTCTTTTATTGATAAATTTTTGCGAGCTGAAACGGCAATAAAGGCCGGAGCTGATTTAGTTGTCGAACTGCCTTTTATATTCGCGTGTTCGGCGGCTCAAGATTTTTCACGCGGTGCTATAGGGATTTTAGCGCGAATGAAATTTATCAGCCGCATAGCCTTCGGAATGGAGGACCCGGAATTTAATTTTTGGCCGTTGATTAATATTAACGGGAACGAAAATTATAAAAAATTTCTTCACAAAGAATTAAAGCGCGGTTCGTCATTTTCTAAAGCTCACTCAATAGCCGCTGAAAAAATTTTGCCGGGCAGCCGCGAATTTCTTTCAAAGCCTAATAATCTTTTGGGAGTGTCTTATATTTCTGAAATCAAAAGAAATAATTTTGACATCGCTCCTTTTTTCATAAAGCGCGAAGGAATTTTCAAGAGCCGTGATATACGCGAAAATCTTGAAGAAAATTTTTACATGCTTCCTGATTTTTCACATGAAATTTTATTAGACGCGAAAAAAAACGGACGGATCTGCGAAGAAAAAAATTTATGGCCGCTGCTGCAAAATATTTTTATAAGAACTTCAAGCGAAGACTTACGGAAAATTTACGGTATTGACGAAGGAATAGAAAATTTATTTTTGAAAAACTGGAAGAGCTCGAAAAATCTTGATGATTTTATCGGGCACTGCGTCTGCGCAAGATACACTCGCTCTCATATAAGACGGCGTTTAATTTATATTTTGCTTGGCCTGAATAAATTTGAAGCAATCGGATCTTTGAGAAACACCGCGCCTTATGCAAAAGTGTTAGCTTTTAATCAGACGGGCCGGGAATTATTAAAAACCTTCTCAAAAAATTCAGACATAAAATTTATAACGCGCTTGAAGGACGCAAAAAGCAGAACAGAAAAATTTTTTGCCGGGCTTGAATTAAAAGCCTCGCAGCTTTATGAAATTTTATTAAAAAATCCCGACATGAACAGAGAATTGCATAAAGTGCTACAATTCTAGACAATTTTTAATTTCGGGAGATATTTTTTATTGATGTTAATGAAGAAAAAAATTTTCTGCGCTTTATTTTTTCTGCTAATTCTTGCGTGTTCCGTCTATGCTCTGATGCCGCGATTGAGGCTCGAAAAAGCTAATAATAACGTCTCAATTTTAGTTGATTACCGGGAAGTTTTAGCACTTGCAAAAAATTCCGGGATAAACGTTGACGATGCATTAAAAATTTTAATTGACAACGGCGTAACCGGCTTAATGGCCAGCGAATTGACAGGCGATAACATAGATCACGGTGCAGGCCAAGCGGAATTAAAGACCGTGAGAGACGCTGAACGCGGTACGGAAGGCACGGTGGTTTCAATTTTGCCGGACAGCCCGTATAAAGATTTATTAAATAAATGGCTTCGTATGCGTTTCGCAATTTCTGATGACAATGCCGGGCCCGTAATGCTCTCAATGCCGTATAACATGCTGAAAAATTCAGGAATTATTCCAGATATTGACAGCCTCGAAGCAGCGAAAAGGCACGGCCTGAAAATTTTTTACCGTCCTGCTCCGTCGCCTGGTCATTTATCTGAAAGAGCCTCGATAATGCTCGAAGAAGTCAATAAATTTTACGATATAAGCGTTTTCACTCCGTCGGGTGAATATGTTTCAGGCTATCCTGATGTCAGCAGGCTCGCGAAAACTGCGCATAAATTAAAAATTCCCGTAGCTGTCGTAGAATTTTCGAGACAGGTCGGAGAACCGCAATTAAACGCCCTTGCTTCACCGTTGTTAATGCCTCTTCACAGCGTTACTAATGAAGAGATGACAGCACGGAAAATTTCACGCTCTGCACTTAGGGACAGATTGATACGCGCCGCCGTTGAACGTTCAGTAAGATTATTATTATTGAGGACAGCACCGCCTAATACGTCAAATTTTCTTTTCAACGATTTTACAAGTGAAGTTAAATTATTGGCTGAAGGCTTAAAATCTCACGGCTTTAATCTTGCTTGGCCTGAGCCTGTGTTTGCGTCCGAAAATCCCGGCAAAAATATTTTCGCGGCGTTTGCTTTGTCGGCTGTGTTTGTGTTCGCGCTCATGAAATATTTAGTAAGAATGGGAATTAATGCGGACAAAAAAATTTTTATATTCTCCGTGATTTTTGTTGTTATTCTTGCGTTTGCAGTGTTCAAAATAAATTCAGCTGCGCGTATTGTCGGAGCTTTTACCGCGCCGTTGATAGCCGTTGAAGCGTCGCTAATGGCAATGGACGAAAATAAAAATAAAAAAATTATTCCTGCGTTTATTTTTATTATTGTCAGCGGTCTCGCGCTCGCGTCATTCTTTAGCGTTACTGCGTATATGCTGAGGCTCAACACATTTTCGGGCGTTAAATTAACTCTTGTAATTCCGCCGGTTTTAGTTTTGCTTCATGACTTAAAAAAGAGAATACACCCTGAAAGTTTAATTGAATTTTTATCGCGTCCTCCGTTATGGGGAGAAGTAGCCCTCGTCGGAGTGCTTCTTGCAGGAATTGGCTTAATAATTTTCAGGAGCGGCAACGTCGCATTTATTCCGGGCTTTGAGGCAAAAATCCGCGTTGCTCTCGAAAAACTTTTAATCGCAAGGCCAAGAACGCGCGAAGTTTTTATAGGCTATCCGTCATTATTGCTATTAAATTTTTTAGTCAGCAAAAATTATTTTGCGCAATACCGCGAACTTTTTAGAATAGGCGTTGCGCTCGGCTTCTCGTCCGTAATTAATAGTTTTTGCCATTTCCACACGCCTTTATTTTTAATTTTACTGCGCGAATTTAACGGGCTTTGGACGGGCTTAATCATCGGGCTTTTTGCCGTCGCTCTCGTGAAGTTTATTTTAATTCCGTCATTGAAAGCCATAAAACCTTTAATATCATGAAAAAATTTTTTACCTCCTACCTCCTATCTCCTAACTCCTACCTGCTTCTCGGCTATTACGGCTTCGGAAATCTGGGCGATGAGCTTTTATTGCGGGCCTGCATAAAAATTTTGAATGAACGAGGAATTGAGAACGAAAAAATTATCGTGCTTTCAAATAATCCTGAAGAGACGCGGAAAAATTTTAATGTTAAAGCCGTCAACCGCTGGAAAATTTTTGAAGTCATAAAGGCTTTGCGCAAGAGTGAATTTTTAATGCTCGGAGGCGGAGGGCTCTTTCAAGACTCTACTAGCATAAAATCCTGCGTATATTACTGGGCTGTTGTGAGGCTCGCAAAATTGCTGGGCGTGAAAATTTCCGCAATCGGTCAGTCAATAGGGCCTCTTAATTCTAAAATCGCTAAAATTTTGACATCTAATGCTTTCAAAGCCTGCGAAAAAGTTCACGTACGCGACAAAAATTCTTTTAATATCGCTAAAAATTTCGGCTGTAAAAATTTAATTTTAGGTTCTGACTTAGTTATGACGTTAAAAAATACCTCCTGCCTCCTGCCTCCTGCCTCCTGCCTCTTAATAAATTTACGGCCTTGTGAAAATCTTGAAAGTTTCATAAAAATAATCGCCCCTCACGTAAAAAATTTTGACGGCAAAAAAATCGGCGCGGCTCTTTCTGAAGATGATGAAAAAATTTTATTTGCTAATAAAAAAATTTTAGGCATAAACGAAATTAAATTAATCAAAAGTTTTAACGAGGCTGAAAATGTCTGGGCTTTTGCGTCGTGCTGCGTGGGTATGCGTCTTCATTTCGGGGTGCTGTCAAGAATTTTTCAGCGTCCTGTCGCCCTTATTCCGTATGATGTAAAAGTTAAAGAGTTCGCCGAACAGTCAAATATTCCTGTCATAATTAATGAATGGCGTGAACCATCAATGCCTTTGAAAATTTCCGATTGTGATACAATTTGCCCATGAACAAGCGCAGAATTGATGAAATAGGAATTAAATACGTTGAAAGCCTCAAACTCTACGAAGAATACGCGACAAGAATAAGAAATTTAATTCAAGATCTAGTCGAACTTGAAGGAGTTGAGTTTTACGCGATAGACGGCTGGGCGGAATCGCCGGCTGAGTTATTGCGCGTTCTGTCAGGTCTTGAAGAAAAAGATTTAAGCGGCGTTGACTTAGTAACTATACGGGTGCTTATAAGATTTCCTGAGGACGTTTTGAGGATTGAGGAAGTCATTAAATCAGAATTTGAAATTGATGAGACACGCTCAGTGCCTTCAAGCGGCCTTGAAGACCCGTACAGGTTCGGCTATCCTGCTGTCGTTTATATTCTCTCGCTGTCGAAATCAAGAGCGACGTTAAGGGAATGGGCAAAGTATAAAGATTTAACCTTCAGGCTTGAACTTCGGACGATGCTGCAGGAAGTTTGGGCAACGATTTTTCCGCGTGTCAATCAGACTGTCGGGAGTTCATCAGAGAAAAAAGTTACACGCGAGCTTGTTCTTTTAGCGGCGTTGCTTGAGAAAGCGGATCAGGGATTTTTGAGCCTCCGCCATGAAGTCAAGGACGAGGCACTTCTAATTCCGCCCTCAAAACAGCCGGGACTGACTCAGCAAAAAGAGACCTTAGAGGCCGAAAAACTTTTTACAGATGAGGAACTTTATAATTTATTCCGCGAGGATAAGTCATTGCTTGGACGCTGGAACGCTGTTACAATCGAGGCAGGCTTCCCTGAATTTACGCCGCAGGCTGATTACTTGAGAGAAAGTTTTTCGTATCTCTGCAAAATTTTACGCACCGCTAATATCGACACGATCTCGGACGTTAAAAAATTTCTTTCAGATATGGAAGCCGGAGACAAGGGGCTTCAGCAGTTGCGTACAATCCACGATACTTTTGACGAAAATACAAAATGGCGAATGGATCCTTTCTCTGCTCTGTTCCTCTTAGTGCTTAATTTCAAGTGGGACGACCTCAAAGATAAATCGGAAACTTCATCGAACGGCGTGCTTAAAAAAGGCTCGGACAGAATTAGAGGACTTTAACAGTTAGGAATTAAAAAAATTCTTAATATCTCAAAACTAGTTAAAAAATTCAGGAGGAATGAAAAAAAGTGCGTAATATTATTTTGTGGGCTATAGTCTCATATTTCATCGGCTCGCTGCCAACGGGCTATGTAGTTACGAAATTATTTCATAAGGACGCTGACGGCAAACGCGACGGTCTTGACATTCGCACGATAGGCTCAGGGGCAATGGGAGCAACTAACGTTGGGCGCGCAATGGGACCTGTATGGTCATGGTTTACAGCAATAGTTGACATGTTAAAAGGTGCGTTTGCTTTACTGCTGGCAGCTCACATAGCACCGCCTGAAGAACAGCAGACTATAATGGCTATCTCGGCCTTTGCTGTCGTTCTTGGCCATATTTTCCCCGTGTGGCTGAAATTCAAAGGCGGCAAAGGTGTTGCTACAACATACGGAACTTTATTCTTTATTTGGCCTTATAATTCTTTTGCCGTTATCCTTTTGAGCGGTGCCGTGTGGTTTATCGTCAGGCGGGTTACCCGTTACGTGGGATTAGCTTCAATGCTCTCTCTTGTGGCTTCTTCAATATTTTTTGCAATGCTTGACGCTCCGAAAATTTTTACTGGACTTGCGGCGGGGCTGGCGTTACTCGTCATTATCAGTCATCGCGAAAATATTGCAAGAATGATTAAAGGAACAGAAAATAAATACAAACGGAAAGGCGAATAGAAAAATTTTTTTAGAGTAAACAGTCCTTCGTATTCTGGGGGACTGTTTATTTTTTCTTGTGATAGAATTATCGAAATAAATTCCACAAAATATATTTTCACGAATGATAATTTAGGAGGTGTTCTCTCAAATGGAGTTAAAAGCGGTGGGAACTGCCGGGACTCTTGAGTCGAGCGACGTAATGATTACGCTTGAACCCACAACGAGCGGCGGCATAGATTTAACGCTTGAAAGCTCTGTAATTAACCAGTACGGACGGCAGATAAAAGCGGAGGTGCTGGCTTCACTTGAAAGGCTTGGCGTGAAGAACGCTAAAGTCATTGTCAACGATCACGGCGCACTTGACTGCACAATAAAGGCGCGTGTTGAGTGTGCATATTACCGCGCCTGTCAGTGCGATATGGACGGCAAATTTGACTGGGGAGGTGTAATCAGATAATGAGTATTCCAAGACCGAAGCCTGAAAAATTCCGCCTTCGCCGCACTATGATGTTCATGAACGCACAGAAGCCCGGATTAATTAAGGACGCTTATATTTACGGAGCAGATTCAATCATGCTCGACCTTGAGGACGCTGTAGCGGAAAATCAGAAGGACAGCGCAAGATTTTCACTTTATCACGCATTAAAAGAAATTGACTACGGCGACACAGAAGTTATCGTAAGAATCAACGGACTTGATACGCCTCATTGGAAAGAAGATATAAGGGTCTGCGTTGCCGGAGGCTGCGACGGTATCAGAATTGCAAAAACTGAAAGTGCGCAAGACGTTAAAACAGTTGACGAGGCTGTAACGGAAGCTGAAAAAGAGTTCGGCGTTGAAGTCGGCAGAACTTTATTAATGGCGGCTCTTGAGAGTCCTAAGGGAGTTTTGAACGCTTACGAAATCTGCCAAGCCTCTCCAAGATTATTCGGCGTTGCTCTGAGCGGCGGCGATTACCGCAAGTGTATGCAGGTCAAAGTAATTCCCGGCGGAATTGAAATGCTTGCTGCTCGCGGTCATATGTTAATGGCGGCTCGTGCGGCTGGTATTCAGTGCTTCGATACGGTTTTCACGAACTTAAACGACGACGAGGGCTTCAGGGCTGAAGTAAAACAAAATGTAGAAATGGGATTTGACGGAAAATCTTTAATCAACCCGAAACAAATTCCTATCGTTCATGAAATGCTTGCGCCTTCACAGAAAGAAATAGCCGAAGCAGAAAAAATAGTCCGCGCTTATCGTGAACATGCAAGCGAGGGCGTAGGAGTTTTCACGCTCGACAACGGAAAAATGATAGACATCGCTTTTGTACCAGGCGCAGAGCGCGTCATAAAATTAGCAAAAGCCAGCGGAATTTATGAGGGGGATCTTTAATTATGAAAAATTCAGTCGGAAGAGAGATACCCGCAGAGGCGTTAGCCGTTGAGTTAAAGAACGGCAGGAAATATGAACCTTATCAGGGCAAGGGCTACAGAGACGGCAAATATATCAAAAAGGCCGGCCCTACGAGCAGAATTTATCAAAAGCCTATCGAGAGCAAAATACTTCCTTCGATCCGCGACGCTGTGATAGCCTGCGGAATTAAGGACGGAATGACGGTCTCTTTCCATCATCATTTCAGAAACGGCGATTATATTGTCAATATGGTCATGAAAGAAATCGTAAACTTGGGAATTAAAGATATTACGATCGCCGCTTCAAGTCTCGGAGATGCTCACGACCCTATAGCTGAATATATTGAGCAGGGAATTGTTACGGGTATTCAGACATCAGGCATACGCGGCAAAATGGGCGACGTTGTTTCGCACGGAAAATTGAAGACCCCTGCGATTTTACGTTCGCACGGCGGACGAGTTAGAGCCATTGAAGAGGGCGACGTTCATATTGACGTAGCTTTCATAGGCGCACCGACTGCGGACGAGTACGGCAACGCTAGAGCATTAGGAGGCAAGGGCGACTGCGGAGTTCTTTCTTATGCAGTTGTTGACTCTGAATACGCCGACAAAGTTGTAGTAATTACAGACACACTCGTAGAATATCCGAACTTCCCGCCGAGTATTCACGGAGTTAATGTAGATTACGTTGTAAAAGTTGACGAGATCGGCAACCCGAAGAAAATCGCTTCGGCGGCCGCAAGAATGACGCAAAACCCTCGCGATTTAATGATGGCTGAGAACACAGCGAAAATTATCGCCGCGACTCCGTGGTTCAAGGACGGATTTTCATTCCAGACGGGAGCAGGCGGACCTTCACTCGCCGTCAACAGATTTCTTGAGCCGTTAATGGACGCAAAAGGAATTAAAATGGCTTGGGCTATCGGAGGAATTACGGCGGCAATCTGCGACCTTCAGAGAAAGGGCAAAGTCGGAAAAATTATCGACGTTCAGGACTTTGACACGGGAGCTATTGAGGACATTCGCACAAATCCCAATCACTTCGAGATGACAGCAAGCGAATACGCCAACCCGGCGAATAAGGGCGCGTTTGTCAATAAACTTGACTTTGTTGTACTCGCGGCTCTTGAGGTTGATATTGATTTTAACGTCAATGTCATTACGGGCTCGGACGGAGTTTTACGCGGAGCACCGGGCGGACACCCTGACACGGCAGAAGGCGCGAAATGCTGTGTTATCGTTACGCCGTTGACACGCGGAAGAATGGCGACAATCTGCGAGCATGTTGTTACGGTAACGACACCGGGCGACTGCGTTGACGTTGTCGTTACGGACTACGGGACAGCCGTAAACCCGAACAGAAAAGATATTATCGAGGCTCTTGACGCGGCTGGCATTAAGCACGTGCCGATTAAAGAACTTCAGGAAAAAGCCTATTCGCTCGTCGGAAGACCCGATGACCTTCAATGGAAAGACAAGGTTGTCGCAATTCTCGAAGCACGCGACGGAACTATTCTTGACGTTGTAAAAGAAATTAAACCCTACGAAATTTAGCAATGAGGTAGGAGTTAGGAGTTAGGAGGCAGGAGTTAGAAACTTCGCTCTCCTTACTCCTAATTAATTTTACTCAAGCCCCGCGAAGGGATAAAGGTCGGGAGAAAGTTTTATTGTTTTAATTTCAAGGAATACCTCGCACCTTCTGCTTGAGGCTCCCGTGTATACCCAGTTAAAATAATTTCTTCCGATTGTTTTGCCGTTAGCGTCTTTGCCGGTACAATGATTTGTATCTGTGTGGCCTGTCTTGTACCAGATTATGTATTCATCCGCAAATTTCCCGGAAAACGTCGCTCCTCTAGGGCCGCTGGTGCATGGCTCTTTGTGATGATAACGAACAAATCTTCCCGCTTCTATATCCTTTTGAATAAGTGTACTCTTGTTATATGAACGAAATCCGTCTTCCCAAGTTCGATCGTGATCATCGTCGCTGTCATCCCAGCTTGCAGAAGTCGTATTTTTCTGAACGTGAACAAAATAGCGGTAGAAGTTATAACGCTCCGCAAGAGCTTTGTATTTTTCGTAAAGCGCGTTGAATTTTGTCTGATAGTCTGCAACTAATTTTTCATCATCGCAAATACGAGTAAGTCCGCCTCTCATCTCCATAACAAGCTGCGTCTCAAATTCATTTCTCCATTGACTTTGAATACTCGTACCGCTTCTAAGATGACTTGCAGGAATAGCCATTAAAGCATTGTAATAGCAGCGAGTGCGGAAAATCGTTTCGGTCAGTGTTCTGATATTGTTATAGAGAGATCTTTGAATTTCAAGATCTTCAGGAATATAAGATTTTAAGCCTTCAATCTCTCTGAAACGTCTGAGCGTTACATAAAGCCTATTGTATTGAGATCTGGGAGTTGTCTTGGCCGATTTTATAAAACCTGCAAGGCTGTTCCTAAAGCCGTCTATTGAAAAAGCCCTCTCTCCTGAACGTCCGGTTTGGGTACAGTGTGATACGTTTATTGTAACTTCAAAAAAATTTTCCCGAAGCTCTTTGGAAAGTTCTTCTATGCGAGCCTTTGCCGCACTTTTGGACCTTCCTGTGTCGCGCTCCGCAACGGCATTTTCTTTCACGCTCTTCAAAAGATCCTGCACAGTTTGAGCAGCTTTGTCGCAAATTACTGCGGCATCGTCAACATATTTTTGTTCTTGGCGGTCGAAGTAACGAGATTTGCCGGGTTCAATCACAATTTCTATAATCGCATCGTAACGGTTGCCCCATGTGTAGCCGGCAACAAAATAATCTCCGTAGTCGTTTCGGAACTCCTTATAATAGTCCGTCTTTTTCTTAAAATCGTTCATTTCTTCGTCATCAATCTTAAAAACGTTTGAGGCAGGCGTTCGCGGCTGTTGTTCGATGAGTTCATAACGCACGGAAATTATTTTTGTGTGGTTGCTGCCGAGCCTCGCGTAATCCTGCCTTTGAGTGTAGCCCAGTGCATTTCTAAGCAGCGAGAAATTCGACATTGCTCCGAGTTCCTGCGATCTGTCGTGTTCTTCCTGAGTCGCTATTACATTAGCACTAAAATTTTCCTTAAGTTTAATAGAATTGCCCGTAGGCGTTGAAAAATTTTTTATGACCTTTGTTGTCGCACGGAGTCCGGAATGAGCGTAGAAACCCGCGCCCAGCGCAAATTCCTCGTCATAAGGCACATTATTAATTACAGAGGCAATTTTTACATGTGTTGCCTCGTATTGTTGCCTTTGCGCTTCTTGGTATTTTCGCATTTTCTCATCCAGTATTCGTTTATTCTGTTCTGCCAACCGCTGTTTCTTCGCTTCCGCGATTTTTCGCCAGTTCTCTCCATATATGCGGCGCAATCTCTCCTCTTTGTCTGCCTTCGCCTGCTCAAGTTGTTTCATGGCCATTTGCCGCTGTAGTTCTCTAGCCTTTCTGTCTCTGTCTTCTCTGGTTTCTGCTGGCTTTGCTTCGTCTTCTCCGCTTTCTTCACTTTCTTCGTCATCTGCTGCGGAGAAATCCGAAGTCTCAATATCAGATTCCTCATTTTCTTCAAATTTTACAGGCAGGCCGTTCTCGTTAAATTCCGTTGCTATAGACAACAACATTCTCTGAAGGTCAAGAATATCTCTTGGGTAAAGTTCAATCTCTTCTCCGTCAGAAATCGAATATGCTTCGGCAGTGTTGTAAATTCTGAACTCAAACGGAACATCGGGAGATCTATCTACGCTTATGTCCATTGAGTCAACAACTAACTCGCTGACTGCAAATTTATAATCACCCGTCATCGGAGCCTTAAATGTGTACAAGATTATGCAGGGATTTTCTTCAGGGATTATTTCAAGCATGATGACAGGAACATGATGAGCTTCAAGAATTTTCGTGTCTTCTTTTTCCATTTCCTCGTCAAATTCTTCACGGGTCATTCCGTTTGCTATGAGCCATGCCGCAATTTCAGCCTCAGTTAATTTTTCGGCAGGCCATATATCCTCTGAAATCTTAATATCTTCTGAAGCTAAATCAAACACCATTTCTTTTCCGTCAGGCGCAGTAACTTTTACGCTCAATAATGAATTAGTCAGAGTTCTTCCGCCGTGTGAATATTTGATTATGTATTCGCTGTCCTTGTTCAAATGTATGGTCGTTAAATATTCGCCGTCGGAATTTAAGTCTTTACTTGAAATATATTTAACGAAATGTAAGCCTTGAGGGTCAGCCGGAGCAGTATCATCTGAAAATAAAGAGTCAGGAGCATAATCGAAAATCATCGGCGAACCGTCAGCACTAGGCGAAAGGATTTTTTCAGCAAGCCGTAAAACTGCTTCGTCTGTCTGTTCATCTTCAAATGCCGTGTCTCCTTCATTGCTAATTGGGCCGCTGCCTCCTCCTCCGCAGCCGAAATTACAAGTTAAAAGCACGCCGACTAAAATTAACAAAATAAATTTAGCGTTTTTCATGTTTATAAATAACTCTCTTTCATAAAAAATTTCCTTTTTCCCCGTTTATCCGGCGATAAGAGCAGAGAAAAAGGAATTTCGGTCAAATTAAATAAATAATGCTTAGTGTTCAGTAGTAAGTCCGTCGAAGGGGTAATCTTTTTTTGTCATTCTTATGGCCTGCCCTTCAATTTCCCAGTCTATGCTGGAGCTGTAGCCGCTCTTGAAGTAGAAGTCCACAACTTTAGTCCCGACAGCAGGAGAGCCGCGAACTAACCAACGCGCACGGTCATCTTTAGCGTCCGCATTGCTTGAGTTAGCCCTGACGTAGCAGAATACAGCCTCGCCGCCGTCCGCCGCAGCCGTAAGTTTTGCAGGCTTAACGTCAGGTACGTACGAGAGTAACTCAGAATCCGACTGAACGTCTTGATGTTTCCATTCAATACGCCAGGCGGCAGTCTTAGGACGCTCTATATGAACCTCCTTATAATCTCTTTTCCCTGCCTCAATATCTGCTTGAACGTATTCGCTGACTTTAAATTCAACATATCCGCTTGAGCCTCCGTGCTCTCCCCCGAAAGGCATCTGTTTGACATTCTCGTAAGCAGTATCAGACCCCTCGCCGGCTCCGTCAGCCGCCGTTTTCAGTCTGTTGTAGGTCTCTTTCTCCTGCTGCTGTGCGATTTTCAATTTCGTGTAGAAAGTATATCTGTCAGCAAGAGCCTTGAATTTTGCTGTGAGATCGTTAACCTCCGTTACTGTTTGGTCAAAGCTCGCGTTCGCTTCCGCACTTGCGTCGTAGAACCTTTCACCTGCGGAATTAACCAGCGTTATGACCTGGTTAAATCTTTCTTCAAGCGGTGCTGTAACCGTGCCGTTGATAGCTGGATTATCCGCTACAACATTGCGGTACGCTCTTAAATTCCTCAGCTTGGTATTGAAGCCGGAGATCTTTTTAGTTTGTCCGACAGTCAGCGGAATTTCCCCCGTTTTGTCGCCTTTTTTCTTCATTCTTCTGAAAACTTTGGGCTGAGAACGCCATCTCGACATTTTGACTCTGATAGGAGCGTATCCTGCACGGGTCGTACTCGCTCCAAGCTGGTTGCGGAACTTCAACAATTCGTCAAATACGTTGTCCATTGCTTTAATGTCATTGCTGACGGGAATATTTATCGGTTTAGGAACTAATTTCCCCATTCCGCTCGTGACAATATTTACGGTTATCGTTGCCTGATTTTTCTTCAGGGTGTCTTTAGTTTTATTTGAGATGTCGGCACTTGAGCTGAAACTGTTGACACTCAAGTTGGCAGTGAGTTTGTTCTCGACTTCTTTGAGCTGCTCGGAGGTTTGGGTGGTGATTCCGATATACGCATCAAAACATGCTCCGTACTGATAACCGCTCACGTAATAATCGCCGAAATCGTTTCTAAAATCCCTCACGAAATTCGGGCCTGTGTCATAGTCTTCGTTAATTATGTCAAAGAAATCTGCCCTCTCCCAAGCAGCATGGAGTTCTTTATCATCAAGGAGGCGGTAGCCGATTTCTCTTTCTTCGTAATGAATAACAAGAGTTGAAGAAGTCAGTCCGAATTTGAAATTATTTGTCGAACCCGTACCGTATGATAAACCCAACGCGGACATGGCCAAAGAAACATTTCCTGTTGTCTTTGAGAGGGACTCCGACTGAGAAGCCGTATTGACAAATTTTGCATAGTACTCAGTCGTAATAGGGTGCGTCGCCTGCGTGTCGGTTGCCTTCGGCTTATCAGCATTAATATCAACCGATGTTACATTCATATATTTATACAGACCTTTATTGCCCTGACTTTCTTCGTATGCTTTCGTAAGGTTAATGGTAACTCCGCCGGGAGGGCTGAGAAGCGTATAAGCCATAACTCCCCTGCCCATATGATAACGATCGTCGTACGGTACTCCCGTAATCTCAGTCTCGATATCTGCGGGCTCGCTATCCAAAGCACTCGTTGAAACTGCACTGCTTGAAGTAAGAACGTTTAAGACTTTTGTTTTCAGTTTGTCTTTAAGTTCTTCGGCAAATTTTTCAATAAGCGCATCTGCTGAAGCGTCGTTTGAGGCGTTCTCAAAAGCCTCTATCTGCGATATCTGCTCGGCGGTAAGAAGTTCATAAAGGTCGGGGTAATCATATATAGTGCCTAATTTGCCCAGTATCTGCTCAATATAACTCTCGTAATATTCTTTATCATCGCTGGTCAACTTAGTTTCAAATGAAGCAGCACCCTCGCCGTAGTCGTCGTTGGGCAGACCCTGACCGTAAACTTTTTTGAAATAAGTCGGGTTTGAGGCACAGAATAATTTTCTCAGCTGAAGTAAATCTTCAACGCTGATAGTCTCACTTACATCTCCGTCGGCATCTTTAATAGTGAATCTGGTGTAATATCCCGTCTCGTTGTCTTCGTTGCGTCTTTCCTTGTAAATGAAAAGCACAACTCCTTTGTCGGCTTCCGGCGTAAAAGTCTGAATATTGCCGGAGTCGTCTAAATAAAGTCCCGAATAAGGTTCGCCGTCAACGATTCTGACAAAATAATCTCCCGTAACTTCAGGCGTGAAGGTGTAGCAGATCATTGAAGGATTTTCTTTAGGATAAGCAACACTGGTAACTTCTACTTCTTCAGCGGTATTAAGATCAAGAAGAGAATTATCAGGATCGTAGAATGAAAGATGCGGAAGAATGCCGCCTAAACTGTCGGTTAAGTTTCTTGAAAATTCAAACGTGTATTCTGTTCCT
>CAJOGI010000002.1:143034-328141 GCA_905234075.1 uncultured Synergistales bacterium
AACTGTAAGTTTCTTTTCCGCCGCCGCCGCGATCGATTCAGCCGCCGAAATTCTGACGGAAGAAGTCGAAGTCGAGTTATTGACGTGAACTTGAGGAATCCCGAAGAAGTTCAAGAAGTAAGGTTTGCCAGTCAAATCAGTCAAATACAATTCCGACAAATTAACCTCTGTTTCTGGAGCTACAGCAGATTCCGTCTCATTTACTTTTACTTCCGGATTGTAACCGTCGCCGCTGCCGCCGCTGCCTCCGCTGGAGATCGGGCCGTTATCCCCTCCCCCGCAGCCGCCTGTGGTGATTGCAAAAAATAACGCAATCAACACTGCAATAAACGCATTGATAGAAAAAATTTTTTTATGCAACTTCAAAAACGCCTTTCCAAAAAATTTTTTACACTATACGGTAAAATTTATGAACATTCTAACATAAAAAATAAGAATGAGAAAAAAAATTTTTCACTCTTATTTTTTACCGCCTCATTAAAATTATTTACGCGCTCTTCGCTAAAACTTCAACGCGCTCGCCGGTCTTGATACATTTTGCCGGGCACTTCTCGGCGCATTTTCCGCACTTAATGCATTTTGTCTGATCGATTACGGCTAAATCATTCACCATCGTGATAGCCTGAACGGGGCATAATTTTGTGCAGAGAGTACAGCCGATACAGCCTGCACTGCAAACGCTCTTGACCATCTGGCCCTTCCAGTGTGAGTTGCAGGCAACGACAACATCAGCCGCCTTCGGAATAAGCGTGAAAATTCCTTTAGGACATGCCGCCACGCAGGCACCGCAGGCAACGCATTTATCACCGTCAACTTTCGGCAGACCGTCATCGCCCATTGAGAGTGCGCCGAAATTACAGACGCTCACGCATGTTCCAAGACCGATACAGCCGAACGGGCAGGCGTTAGGAGAACCGCCGGGAATAGTCGCGGCACTGCGGCAGTCTTTTATTCCGTCATAAATTAACTGGCGCGGTGAAGCCGTGCATGTTCCCTTGCATTTTACAAACGCTCTCATTGGTACGCTCTCTCCGGCGTCAACGCCCATGATCGCCGCGATTTTTTCAGCGACTTTAGCACCGCCGACCGAACATTTATTTACGGGCGCGCCGTCATTGACAACTCCTGAAGCGTAGCCGTCGCAGCCGGGATAACCGCAGCCTCCGCAGTTAGCTCCGGGCAAAGCCGCTCTGATTAAACCTATTCTCTCGTCCTGATGAACTTTGAAAATTACTGAGGCAATCGCAAGAAGAACTCCGAAAACTCCGCCCATTATTCCCATTAATAATAACGGCGTTACAAATACGTGCATTATATCCATCTTCAAAGCCCCCTTACTTTATTATTCCCGTGAAGCCCATGAAAGCTATCGACATCAAGCCGGCAGTTATTAAGGCCATTGGAAGTCCCCTTAAACTGTTAGGTATGCCGTCGTTGCCTTCAATTCTTTCACGGATACCGGCCATTAACGAAATTGCAAGCAAAAATCCTAATGACGAGCCAAGCGCGTTGACCAATGCCGCCGCAAGTCCGTAGCCTTCGTTCATATTGAGAACTGCAACTCCAAGAACGGCGCAGTTAGTTGTAATTAACGGCAGGAAAATTCCAAGCGATTTATAAAGCACGGGATTTAATTTTTTCAACGCAAGCTCAACGAACTGAACGAGAGCCGCAATGACCAAAATAAATGACAGAGTATATAAATATTCAAGATGAAGCGGAACGAGTAAATAATTATAAGTCAGCCATGTCATTAACGACGCAAGAACGATGACGAAAACAACAGCCGCGCCCATTCCTTGAGCAGTCTTTAATTTTGAGCTAACGCCCATGAACGGACAACAGCCTAAAAATCTTGAAAGCAAAATATTATGAACAAATATTGAGCTTATGAAAAGCAAAACTAATTCTGTAAACGTCATTATGCTTTCGCCTCCTCGCACTCGTCTTTGTCTCTGTTGCAGAATTTAGCCATAGCACAGCAGCCGCAGCCGGTCTTAGCTTCAGCCGGTGTCGCTCCGATTCCTCTAAATCTTGCCTGAATAGCTCTGAATGCTCCCATGCAGCAGCCGAGAATTATAAATCCGCCCGGTGCCAACACGATTAACATAGCAGGCTCAAAACTTATTACGGGCATTCCAAGCCACGTGCCGCCGCCGAAAATTTCACGGATTGAGCCGAGAAACGTTAAAGCAATCGTGAAGCCCAAGCCCATTCCGATACCGTCAAGAGCCGACTCAAAAACTCCGTTCTTTGACGCGAAAGCCTCAGCGCGTGCCAAGATAATGCAGTTGACGACGATTAACGGAATAAAAATTCCAAGCGATTTATTTAATTCAGGAGCAAAGCCCTTCATTAAAAACTCAATGACCGTAACGAAGCCGGCTATGACGACAATAAAAATCGGAATACGGACTTCATCGGGCACCATTTTTCTTAAAAGCGAGATAACCATGTTCGAGGCAATTAATACGAACGTCGCGGCTATACCCATTCCCAAGCCGTTAGCTACGCTGGTCGTAACCGCAAGCGTCGGGCAGAGTCCGATACACTGAACGAACGTTGGGTTATCGGTTAAAATTCCGTTAGTGATAATTCTAAATTTGCTCTGGCTCAATTTTTATTCAGCCCCTTTCAAATTTTTGTTCCAGTATTCGACTGCGGCATTAACTCCCGTTGTTACTCCGTTTGAAGTTATCGTAGCTCCCGAAATTGCTGAAATCTCATCAGCTCCGTTTGCCGAGCCCTTAACGACTTTCAAAGGCAATGTGCTTCTGTCGTTGAACTGCGTGTAAAATTCAGGCTCTGTGGATTTTGCGCCGAGTCCCGGAGTTTCTGAATGATTTAATATATTTATGGCCTTGACTGTTCCGTCTTTAGTAACGCCGACGATGAAATTAATTTCTCCGCCGTAGCCCTTTGAATGTACTGTCATGCACCAGCCTACGAGGCCGTTCGCGTCCGTGCCTTTCTGAACGTCAGCGACAAATTCATCTTCTTTAAGTTCATAAGTGTTGAAGTCCTGAGCCGCCGGCATAACAATTCTGAAAGCCGCGTTGCGTGCTTCCTGCTCGACTCTTGCGATAGCCTGCGAGGTGAAATGCTCAACGAAGCCTAAAATTAATCCCGTTACGGCCGTTACAGCGAAAAGAGTTCCGCCCAAGCGTAGAGCTTTTCTTACATTCTCGTTCATGATTATTTGCCCCCTACTCTCTTAAAGAAATTGCTTTTAGGCGCACCCAAAATTCTTGGTGCTGTGTACATGTCAATTAAAGGCACGGCAACGTTCATTATTAAAATCGAGAACGAAACGCCTTCGGGATAACCGCCCCATGTTCTTATTAATGCTGTCAATAATCCGCAGCCGAATGCGTAAATATATTGACCCTTCGCGCTCATCGGGCTTGTCGTGTAGTCCGTAGCCATGAAGAACGCGCCGATTAACAAACCGCCGGTGAAAATTTCAGCAGTTACGCTTCCGTGTCCGAACAACGCTCCCAAAATTGCCGCAGTCGCTATATAAACTACAGGGATACGCCACGAAATTACGTTCTCCCAGATTAAATAAGCTCCGCCGAGAATTAATAATATCGAGCAGGTCTCGCCGATACAGCCGCCCATGTTGCCGACTATCATATCCCAGCATGAAACATTTACGGCGTTTCCGGCTTTCATTGCGGCTAACGGAGTAGCTCCTGAAATTCCCTGCACTGTCCATGTAGTCATCGCTGTGGGCCATGAGATTAACATCATTGCGCGGGCAGCTAAAGCAGGGTTGACGATGTTACAGCCAAGACCGCCGTAAAATTGTTTTACTACGATAATCGCAAAAATACTTCCGCAGACAGCCATCCAGATAGGCATCGTTGGAGGAAGATTATAAGCAAGCAGTAAGCCCGTTACGACTGCGGATAAATCGCAAACCGTAACTTTTGTTTTCATTACGCATTTCTGCCAGAAAAATTCGCTCAAGACGCACGCAAGAATACACGCGGCTATGACGGCAAGCGAGCGAAGGCCAAGAAAATATACGCTCGTTATTCCGGCAGGAAGCAGCGCAAGAATTACCGTGAACATGATTCCGCGCGTCGAAAATTCTGAATGAACGTGCGGTGAAGTTGATACTGTGAGCTGTGTTGACATAATTATTTATTCGCCTCCGCTTTCTGTTTTGCAAGGGCAGCGGCTTTTCTGCGAGCCTCATTTACTGCCGCTTTACCGTTCTTATAGCTCTGTACTAAATGTCTTGATGCCGGGCACGAATAAGCGCACGACCCGCACTCGATACAGTTCATTCCGCCGTGAGCTTCAAAAGTTTCATAATCTCTCTTTCTTACAGCGTGGTCTAATAACGTCGGCTCAAGGTGCATAGGGCAGACCTCAAGACATTTTCCGCAGCGCAGGCACGCACTCTCTTCGGCAATGTACGCTGATTTTGAAGTTAAAGCTAAAATTCCTGACGTTCCTTTAACTACAGGAACATCAACCGAACGCATAGCAAGTCCCATCATCGGACCGCCGGCAATAATTTTTACGGGCTCGCTCTTAAATCCGTTGCACGCTTCTATTAATCTGCGGACTGAAATTCCTAACGGGACCTGTAAATTTTTCGGCTCGTTCACAGCGTCGCCGGTTACTGAAATAACGCGCTCAACAACGGGCAGTCCCTCCTCAATCGTCTTGCAGATCTGCCAAGTTGTGCGGGTGTTCAGGACTATGCAGCCGACATCAGCAGGCAGTGCCGGGACTAACGGAACTTCTTGGCCCGTTACGGTCTTGATTAACATTTTTTCAGCACCCTGCGGATATTTGACTTTATGAGGCATGATTTTAATTTTTGGGTTTTTATTATGCTCTTTCATCGTCGCTATAGCTTCGGGCTTATTATTCTCGATAGCTATAACGCCCTGAGCGTTCGGGAAAATTTCGAGAACATATTGAAGACCCCTGATGATTTCGTCCGGGCTTTCAATCATAAGCCTATTATCACAGCTTAAATACGGCTCGCATTCTGCGGCGTTGACGATTACCCAGTTAATAATTTTATCTTTGGGCGGTGAAAGTTTTACGTGAGTCGGGAAACATGCTCCGCCCATTCCTACGATACCGGCGGAACGGATTAATTTCACGTAATCGCCTGGTGCGGGCTTGTGCCCTAACTCGTCAAGAAGCGAAGGGGCTTTCTCATATTTTCCGTCGCTCTCAATTACAATACAGTTTTCAATGCTTCCGGCTACGGTCATTTTCGGAGCGATCTCCTTCACCGTTCCTGACACTCCCGAAAAAATCGGAGCAGAAACAAACGCTTCAGTGTCTGCAATTTTCTGACCGACAAGAACAGCGTCTCCCTTCTTCACAAGCGGAGAACACGGCGCACCGATATGCTGGGATAATGGATAAACGAACAGCTCTCCGGAATTTTCGGGCATTAATTTTTCGATTGCCTTGCTTTCCGTCAGGGCTTTGCCTTCGGGCGGATGCACTCCGCCTAAAAACGTCGGCAGGTTCATGGTAGTATAAACACTCCCCTCAAAATTTTGAAAAAATAAAAAATTTGTTGATTGAGTGTATTATATCCTAACAGTTAATTATTTATCGTAGGAGACATAAAAATAAAAACTTCATGCTTGACGGAAACTTTTTTAATAATTTGGGCGTTGTGCTTTGTCGCGGGAACTCGGGCGAGAAAAATTTATGGCTGAAGTTATTTCTCAAAGACGCAGGGATTGTCAACGTGTCCGCTAAAAAAAAGGACAGCAACATCGAGCCCCTTACGTGGGGAAATTTCAGCTTGAAGAAAAAACAGAAAAGCACGAATTATTTTATAGACGAAGCTGAAATTTTTGACGACATGTTCGCACTAAGGGAAAAAAAAGACAGTCTGCTTAACAGCCTTAAATGGGTTAGGCTTGTTATGAAATTTCTTGAGCCCGGTCAGCCCGACAATGACTTGCTGATTAATTTATATTGGAGCATGAAGTTGCTGACGCAGCCCAAAGTTCCGCCCGATGCAGCGAGCTGGAAATTTTTATGGCGGTGGCTTGATAGCTGGGGGCTTGCGCCTGACCTCGTGAATTTTTACGGGGCACAAAATTTTAATCATGATGAGATTGTTTTGCTTGCCCAGATGTCAATGTTAAGCACGGCCGGAGTCGCCGATATTTTTTCTAAAAATAAAATCAGTCCGAATATCCGTGAAAACTCTTTCAAAATTGCAGTCAGTCTTGCCGAAAAATTTTTAATTGAGAAATAATGTTTGTGATATAATACTAAAGTAAATTCTCCTTCACGAAGGGGAATTATTTTTTTGGGGACTACAATGGGGACTACAATAACTTCAAAATTTTTTAGCTTTCATAAATTTTCAAGAGGCAATTAAAAAAATAGAGTCTGAAATTTTTTCGGCGCATCTAAAAATTTTTCTTGCAAAAAAGTTTTGAGCCATAAAAAAAATTTTTGTTCTCCGTGAAAAAATCTGCGCAGCATCCGCGTGATATACTTACAAGAAAAAAATATGGAGGTACTCCACTTGGAAATCAGTACGTTTTTGAATATTGCCGGCGGTGTTGCACTCTTCCTCTACGGCATAAAATTAATGAGCTCGGCTCTGCAGTCTATAGCCGGCGACAAAATGCGCAAACTCATCGGCACTCTGACAAAAACACCCCTTCGCGGAATATTCGTAGGAATTTTAGTTACCGTTTTAATTCAGTCAAGCACAGGCACAACGGTTATGACTGTCAGCTTTGTCAATACCGGCCTGTTAAATCTCAATCAGGCAATCGGAATAATAATGGGCGCGAACATCGGAACGACCGTAACCGCGCAGATCATTGCCTTCAAGATTGAAGCGTTTGCCCTGCCTCTTGTCGCGCTGGGAATGATTTTGTCAATCCTTGCGAAAAATAAAAAACAGCTCTCCTACATCGCAAGCGGCATAATCGGTCTTGGCCTTCTGTTCTTGGGTATGCAGACAATGTCTTCAAAAGAAGTCGTCAATATAATCTCAAGGCACTCCGACTTGATAATGACGTTGAGCGGAAATCCTTTAACGGGAGTTTTAACCGGAATGATTTTGACGATTTTAATTCAGTCAAGCGCGGCGACTATAGGTCTTGTAATGGCAATAGCGGCAAATTCAAACGGACTGATCGGACTTGACGCGGCGATCCCGATAATTTTGGGAGACAACATCGGCACGACATTAACGGCTATAGTTGTCGCGATGGGCGCAACCCGTCCGGCCAAGCAGGCGGCGGCGGCTCACGTATTATTTAATCTAATAGGAACCGTAATATTTTTACTAGCCTTCCCGCTTTACCGCGAGATAGTAGTCTGGAGCAGTCCTGACATCGGCCGACAGATAGCTAACGCCCACACGATTTTTAATATTTTGAACACAGTTATATTCTTCCCGTTCGTTTCACTGCTCGCAAAATTAATTTCAACGTTAATCCCTTTAAGCCCCGAAGACAAGCCCGAAGACGTAATGTATCTCGACCCGAATTTAATTTCAATTTCAAGTGCGTCCGCAGTTGAGGCTGTTAAAGATGAATTAATGCACATGGGACGCATAACTCAAGGCATGTTTGATTTACTGCGCACGACTTTCTTTGAATATGACAGCGCGAAACTTGAAGAACGCCGCAAAAAATTTGACGGCATGGAAGAGAGCGTCAACAAGATCACGCGGGCAATATCTGAATATTCTTCCGAGATATGGCAGCGCGGAGTATCCGATGAAATTTCAACCGTGCTCGGCTGTTACGTGAACGCTTCGCTTGATTTAGAGCGCATAGGCGACCGCGCAGAAAATTTAATCGAACGCTGTGATGTCATGGATAATTATCTCTCTGCCGACGCTATTGAAGAGTTCCGCGACATGTTTGAGACTACTAAACTTGCGCTTGATACTTCATTGGAGTCAATGGAAAATGAAAATCCGGTGCAGGCCTGGCTGGTGATCCGCGACATTGAAAAGAAAGTTGACGACCAAGAAAGAACATACCGCAAGGCTCACATTGACAGGCTCAATCGCGGCGAGTGCGACCCTGAAAAGGGCGTGAACTTCATCACACTATTGAGCAACCTCGAACGCATCAGCGACCATAGCAATAATATTGCAGGCTACACGCTTGATATTTTGAGGCTGTCAGGGAAGAGCTAGAACAGGTAGGAGTTAGGAGGTAGGAAGTAGGAAGTTTTTTTCACCCCTCACTCCTCACCATTAACCCCTAACTAAAACGCTAATGCTTTTGAAAAAAAAATTTTTAGTTATTATCTCTGCGCTAATAATAATTTCTTGTTCGATTGTCTTTTTCTCAATCGAAATTAACCCCGGCAGAGTAAAAACAATTTTCGGCTCAACGGCATTTTATGACATTAACGGAAATTTATTTCATGTCCGCTTGTCGCCGTCGTCGGAGTGGCAGATACCCATTAAGTTAAACGATATGGGGAAGTGGCTTCCGATTGTTGCTGTCAACGCTGAGGACGGGAGATTTTATCGGCACTTCGGGATAGATTTTTTAGCGATGGCCCGTGCAGTTTTTCAAGACATAACGCGGGCTAAAGTTGTCTCTGGAGCTTCGACAATAACAAGCCAAGTTATAAGAATGTCAGTCTCTGAACGTGAAGGCCGTAAGCGAACGCCGCTGACAAAAATCCGTGAATTTATAATGGCGGTAAAGATAGAATTTCAGATGACTAAGCCGGAAATTTTAGAGACTTACTTAAATTTAGCTCCGTTCGGCGGAAATATTCGCGGTGTTCAGGCAGCGTCGCTGATTTATTTTGGGAAATCGGCATCACAGATTTCTCGCGGAGAAGCCTGCTTATTAATCGGAATGCTGAAAAGCCCCACGCTCTACAGGCCCGACTTGAGGCCAAGCGCGGCGAAAAAAAGACGCGATAACATAATCGCTTTAATGGAGCGCAAAAAAGTTTTCACTCATGACGAAGCGCAGAGGGCATATCTTGAAGAGCTGCCGCGAAAAAAATTTGAATTGCCTTCGCGTGCTTATCATTATTCAGAATTAATTTTGAGTCAAAATCCCGGCTTAATGCCCTCGCAAAAATTTGACACGACGCTAAATCTTGAAGCGCAGACAAAATTAGAAGGTATTTTGCGGCAGTCATTAAATGATTTTCCAAGCGACATAACTTTAGCCGCCGGAGTCATTGATAACAAGACGGCGGATTTAATAGCGTGGGTCGGCAATGCGCGGTTCAGCTATAAAAATAATTTTGCGTCTAACTGGGTGGACTGCGGACGCTCTCCGCGCTCGCCCGGCTCGACTCTGAAACCGTTTGCTTATATCAGCGCGATAGATAACGGAGATTTAACGCCTTCGACTCTGCTGGCCGATACATCAATGGCTTTTTCGGGACGCGCTCCAAGAAATTTTGACTTAAAGTATCGCGGTGCAGTGAGTGCCCGTGTAGCGTTATCGGAAAGCCTGAACGCCCCTGCCGTCCGTGTGTTAAGAGCGACAGGCCAAGATAAAATCCTTTCACTAATGCGCGATGCAGGATTGAGGCATTTAACGCAGTCAGCAAATTATTACGGCGACAGTTTAATTTTGGGCGGCTGTGATGTTACGGTGCTCGAAGAGTTAGAAGCCTTTACTTCGATAGCGTCGTTAGGAGTTCACAGGCAGATAAGATTTTTACAGGACTCCGCACAGACTTCAGAGAGAATAGCGAGCCCGGAGGCCTGCTGGCTAGTCAGCGACATGCTGAGATATAACGGCGAACTTTCTTTATTTGCACGCGGAACTTTGGGGCTTCAGTGGCGAATGGCATTAAAGACAGGAACGTCGTACGGGCTTCGGGACGCATGGGCAAGTGCCTGGACACCTGATTACACCGTTGTAGTTTGGGCAGGCAATCCCGACGGGACATCGTGGGACGGACTTGTGGGAGCGAGAGCCTCCGCGCCCGTCGCAGTAAAAATTCTGCGCGTAATCTCTCCAAAATCAAAATGGTATGAAAAGCCGGATAATTTAATTTTGCGCAAGGTCTGCTCTCTTTCGGGAAAGCCTCCGACGGCCTTATGTCCTTCAGTAAAATTTGAATGGGCCATTGACGGCGTAACAAAAACTTTTCCGTGCGACATGCACACAATAAAATCCGGCCAGACTGTCGTAAATCTTCCGGCAGGTTTTAATGAAAAGTTAAAGCGCGAAAATTTAGCCGTAAAAAAAGTCAGCCCGTTTTTATCAATAGCCTCTCCGATAAATGGAGCGTCATACTTTGCCGCGCCGTTCGACACTGAAAGAAAAATCCCAATGAAGTCCGAAGGAGCAGCGAGCCGAGTCTGGTGGTATCTTGACGGAAAATATATCGGCTCATCGCTTCCTGATAAAACTTTTTTTCACGGAGTGCCTGACGGTGAACACGTCATCAGTGCGGTTGACGAGGAGGGGCGAACTTCATTTGTCAGCATAAAAGTTTTCACGCCCGGCAGACGAAAACAGAACGAATTATTATTTTAAGAAAAAATTATAAAAAACGATCATGATAAAAATAATTGAAGCAAAAAATTTTTCATACACTCACATAAAAGACAATGCCACCGACGTTAGCTCTGCAGTCCGTGAAATTATTGAGGACGTTAAGAATAACGGCGACGAGGCAGTTAAAAAATACGAAAAAAAATTTGACGGCGTTGAATTAAATTCCCTCGAAGTCTCTCAAGCCGAAAAGGACGAGGCATTAAAAGCGGTCGGCGATGACTTCATAAAAATTCTTGAGCGAGCCGCGAAAAATATTCATGAATTTCATTCTAGGCAGGTCCGCAGCGGTTTTGCTTTTTCAAATAAAGACGGCGTTATTTTAGGTCAAAGGATAATTCCGCTTGAGCGTGTCGGTCTTTATATTCCCGGCGGCACGGCTTCGTATCCTTCGAGCGTCTTAATGAACGCGATACCGGCAAAAATCGCGGGCTGCAAAGAAATTTTTATCGCGACTCCTCCGAAAATAAAAAATGAAATTATAGCGGCGGCTGAAGTCGCAGGAGCAAATAAAATTTTTAAGATGGGCGGCGCACAGGCTGTCGCGGCGTTTGCGTACGGGACTGAAAGCGTGCCGAGAGTTGATAAAATTTCAGGGCCCGGAAATATTTTTGTTGCTGAAGCAAAGCGTCAGGTATTCGGTCAGGTTTCTATCGACATGATAGCCGGGCCGAGCGAGATTTTAATAATTGCTGATGAAAATAACAATCCTGCTTACATCGCCGCCGACATGTTGGCGCAGGCCGAACACGATAAATTAGCGAGCGCGATTTTAATTACGAACTCTAAAAATTTTGCCGAGAGCGTATCGAATGAAATTGAAGCCCAGATAAAAAATTTAATTCGTCATGACATCGCAAGAGCCTCAATCGACACGAACGGAAAAATAATTTTGATTAATAATCTTGAAGAAGCCATAAAAATTTCAAATGAAATTGCGCCTGAACATTTAGAGCTTTGTGTTGAAAATCCGTTTGAATGGCTGACGGAAGGAAAAATTAAAAATGCCGGCTCGGTCTTTTTGGGTAAGCATTCGCCCGAAGCATTAGGGGATTATTACGCAGGCCCTAATCACACACTGCCGACAATGGGGACGGCGAGATTTTCAAGCCCTCTTTCAGTCGATGACTTTGTGAAAAAGTCGCAGTATATTTTTTACACTCAAGACGCTCTGAAAAAAGTTTCTGATGATATTGCAAAGTTCGCCCGGTCTGAAGGACTTACGGGGCACGCGAACAGCGTTTTAATTAGAAAATAAAAGCTCATATATTTTTCTGAGTGAAGCCGTTAAATTTTGTGATATAATCAAAATCATAAGTAATTTACCCCCCTCCGATACGTAATTCACACGAAGAATCTTGGGGTTGGGGAAGAAAGGGGAAATTATAAAATGAAAAACTTTTCAAAGCGCAAGGGCTTCACGTTGGTTGAGTTGTTAATTGTTATTGTCGTCATTGGCGTTCTTTCGGCTATGATGATGTTGTCGAGTACGGAGGCTGTGTCTTCTGCAAAGGCCGCGAATGTTATCAACAATCTTCGCAACATCAAGACCGCCGTTTTGTCGTGGTATACGGATAATCTTGACAGAATAAAGTTAGATAACGATCATCACTATAAAATAGACGGCGGGAATTTCTCTGCCTTCTTTGTTCAAAACAAGAAGTCAGAAATATTAAAATACCTCAACAATGACAGTTCTATAAACATAAAGAATAAAAATGACACATTGAATAATGGAGACTATTTACTGACAACTATAGCCGGTAGTAAATACTGGTATATTTGCTATTATGTTGGCAATGATAAAAGTCTTCAAGCTAAACTTGCCTCAAGAGCAAAGACTGCCGAGCTATTCGGTGAAAACGCTAAGGATTTTAGAAAAGATTTAAACTCCACTAAATGTGATACTTATTACACTAATCAGAACTTTGCTTGTATGTTTGTTCTTAGCTTAGTCGATTAGCACGGCGCAAAAAAATTCCTACCTCCTACCTCCTAACTCCTACCTGTCTGTATTTTCAGCGTCATGCGTTCAGTTTTGTCGCCGCGCCTGTACGAATAACAATCTTTTTCAGTGAAAGTGTCAACGCCGGAAAGAATAATATTTTCTTCGGCTAAATTTTTTTCTAATAACTGGCTCCTAATTTCTCCTGCCAAGTCAAAATAAATTTTTCCTTCGTTTTCTTTTATGTCGTAATTTTCTTTGTGAAAAGTCTCAAGCCCTTTTCGAGTCCATTCGTCGTTAATATCTCTGCAATAATTTTCGCGCCCTATGCACGGCCCGACCCATGCGTGAAGATTTTTAGCAGGCTCGTCAAATAATTTAACGCCCTTCCCGGAAATATTTAACACTGTTCCTTTATAGCCTGAATGTAAAATCATCGCAAACTTTTCCGACCATATTAAAACCGGCGCACAGTCGGCAAATCTCAATGACGCTTCGGCGTTCGCGGTCTTCAAAAAAATTCCGTCAGCTTCGGGAACTTTCGGACGCGCATATTCGTTTATATTTTCGTCGTTAATTATTATTATGTTGTCCTTGTGAACCTGCGAGGGCCTTATCTGCGGCAGAAGGCTCTCCGCAATTTTCTCGCCCCTCATAAAAAATTCAGCGTGTAAAAATTTCGGTGTCAGTATTTTCATGACGTTATTATAATGCAAAAAAATTTTGTGCCGTAATTAAAAATCGCGCAATTTTTTTCCGATAAGATATTCAGCAAGCGAATAAAAAAATTAAGAACGGAATTAGAAATTATAAAATAAATTCTTATTCCAGACTCATAAAAAATATATGGGGGTCAGTAAATATGATAAACAGCAGCGCACAATTTAAGTATCAGGCGACAAGAATTTCAACGGCAACAAAAGAACAGCTTCTTTTAATCACATACGACATCGGCATCAAAGCGTGCCACGCGGCGGAAAATGCTATGCGTTCAGTGAACGGCTCGGTGCCGGACTTCGATTTAGCTAACAGGGAAATAATCCGGGCTCAGGAAGTTGTGAGGGAATTAATGGTAACTTTGAACCGCGACAAAGGCGGAGAGATGGCCGACAAATTAATGCAGCTCTACGAATACATGTATCAGCTTCTCGTTGACGCTAACATGAAAAAAGAACCCGACAACCTTAAAACAGTGCGGGGCATGTTGGAAGAGTTGAAGCAGACTTGGGAGGCCGCGTTAATGAAACTTTTGCAGGAGTATCAAGTGGCTCACCCGGACGATAAAGACCTTCAGAACGCGATGGCTGAAATTGAAGGCAGGAAGCCAGCAGCTCCGACAGCACCGCTCAAGACGACCGCTCCGACAGTTAAACCGGCAGCAAGGAGTTTTACACTTGCGGGATAAAATTCTTGAGCAGTCCAAAGAATTAATAACCAGAGAAATAAAACTCTGTAAAAAGTTAAGGACAATGATCTCTCGCGAATTAGAGGCCATTGTCCTTGATGGTAATATGGACGAGCTTTTTAATATTCTTGAAAAGAAGGACGAAATATTATCGGAGCTTCAGCTTCTCGCGGACGGCTGGCGCGACGTTCTAAACAGTCCCTTAATTAATAACAACGCACCTAACGGACTTAGAACACGTTTGCTAGAATTATACCCGGACGACACGGAGCTTCCTGAACTTATTCAAGAGAGCCGCGACATCGCAGACAGCATTATGCAGGCCGAAGACAACGCAATCTCAGAGCTTGGAAAATACAGAGACGGCCTCCGTTCGCAAATGGCCTCAAGAGTTCACGGACGCAACGCCGCCGCAAGTTATGCACGCATGGGAGGGTCAATGATATAGTTAGGAGGTAGGAGTTAGGAGTTAGGAGGTATAAAAATGAGGAAAAAATTTTTTTTAGCACTTTTAATTTTTTTGTTTTCTTTTGATTTTGCATGTGCCGCAGATGATTCAGACTTGGCAAAAGAGCGCGAGATCGGTCAAAAAATTGTCAAGCAGATTGAAGAGCAGTGGCCGTTGATTTCCGATCCGGCTGCAAATTCAAAACTCGAAATGATAATTAACCGTCTTGAGCCTTATATGGAACGCAGAATAGACTGGGAAGTCCGCATAGTGAACAGCGAAGAGTTAAACGCCTTTTGTCTTCCGGGCGGTTTTATTTTTTTTACGACAGGGATATTAAAAAAGCTCGAGACTGATTCAGAACTTGCCGCAGTCATGGCGCACGAGATGATACACGCGGACAGGAAGCACGGATTAAAAATGGCAGCTGAATCTGAAAAAGTAACGTTAGGCGCGATTGCCATTATGTTATTGAGCGGAGGCGCGGCGGCTCCGATTATTCTTGCACAGATGGCGCAGGTTGCCATAACGAGCTCATACACTCTCGAACTTGAAAGCGAAGCTGACAGGCTTGGCCTTGAAGCTCTAATTCAATCCGGCTATTCTCCTACGGGAATGATAACTTTGTTTGAGCGTTTCATGGCGGAAGAATATAAACAGCCTATTCACGAGTACGGAATTTACATGAATCACCCGGACTCTCCGAAAAGATTAGACAGTGCCGTAAAAATTCTGCACGCGAAAAAAATTCCGATTGAAAGAAAATATCCGCTCGGACTGTTAAGAACTTCGATAAAGAGGACGGACAAAAAAGTTTTACTCAGCGTTGACGGCGCGACGGTCTTGACGGCAGATAAAAATTCAGAGAATGAAAATACAGTTAAAGAAATTAAAAATAATATCGACAAGTATTTACAGCTTGAGTTAGCTCCTTATGAACTCAATGTAATAAATAATGCTTTATACATCGGCAACAAATTAACCGCAAAAAATATAAAGGGCATGACAACGCCGGAAGATTTGAAAAAAAATCTTTTGAAGGCGATTAATTCTGCACGAGCTAAACACCCGACATCAAAATTTTTTAAGTAAAAATAAAAATGAATAACGAAATATTAAATTATGAATCTGTCGCGCTTGATGATGACGACAGCGCACTTGTTATACTCGATCAGACAGAACTGCCGGGCGAAATAAAAATTCTCTGCTTAAAAAATCAAAAAGATATTTGGCAGGCAATTTATAAGCTTCAAGTACGTGGCGCACCTGCAATCGGAATAGCGGCGAGCTTCGGCTTATATCTTGCGGCAAAAAATATTCAGGCCGACGATTACGAAGAATTTTTTTCAAAATTTCACGCAGCAAAAGAATATCTAAATTCTTCGCGTCCCACAGCTGTAAATTTATCGTGGGCATTAAACAGGCTTGAGAAAGTTTTGATTAATAACCGCGACAAAAATATTTCAGAGATAAAAAAATTACTGCGCGACGAGGCCGTAAAAATTAAAGACGAAGATATTTTAATGTGCCGCAAGATCGGCGAATACGGGCTGACTTTAATAAAAGACGGCGACGGAATTTTAACTCACTGCAATGCCGGACAGTTAGCGACTTCAAAATACGGGACCGCTTTAGCTCCGATACATTTAGGACGCGAAAGGGGTATGAATTTCAAAGTTTACTGCGACGAGACGAGACCCCTGCTTCAAGGCGCGAGGCTCTCAACTTTTGAATTAATTGCCGACGGAGTTGACACTACTTTAATATGCGACAACATGGCCTCGCAAGTTATGAAAAACGGCTGGATTAACGCGGTCTTTGTCGGCTGTGATAGAGTAGCTGCGAACGGCGATGCCTGTAATAAAATCGGCACATCAGGCTTGGCGGTGCTTGCAAAATATTATGATATTCCTTTTTATGTTCTTGGCCCGACCTCGACAATAGACATGAGTATAAAAAACGGCAGAGAAATAATAATCGAACAGCGTCCTGCTGAAGAAGTAACTGAAATGTGGTACAAAAAGCGAATGGCCCCGAAGGACGTTAAAGTTTATAATCCTGCCTTTGACGTTACGGATAATGAATTAATTACGGGAATTGTTACTGAATACGGAATAGCTAAACCGCCTTACTCTGAAAGCCTGAAAAAAATTTTCGACGAGAAAAATTAACTTCTACCTCCTACTTCCTAACTCCTACCTGAAGAAAGTGGCGACCTCGGGGCGACTCGAACGCCCGGCCTACTGCTTAGGAGGCAGTCGCTCTATCCACTGAGCTACGAGGCCGAAAAATTCGTGAAAGATTATATCACAAAAATAATTCATAACTCCTAACTCTTTTTTAATTTGTAGACCATCGCAAGAATTTCAGCCACTCCCCTGTATAAATCTTCGGGAATTTCTTCGCCTATCTCGACATTCATATATAAGGCCCAAGCTAAAGGCTTATTCTCGATAATCGGAATTAAATTTATCTCTGCGATTTCTCTAATTCTTTTTGCTAAATAATCTCCGCCCTTTGCCAAGACCTGCGGTGCGCCCATAACTTTTCTGTCATATGCAAGAGCTACGGCAATATGCGTAGGGTTCGTGATGACTACGTCAGCTTTAGGAACGTCCGACATCATTCGCTGCTTTGCCATTTCGCGCTGCTTCTGTCGGATTTTACTTTTAATTTGCGGATCGCCTTCCATTTGTTTATATTCGTCTTTGATTTCTTTTTTGCTCATTCGTATGGATTTTTCAAAGTCCCATTTCTGATAAAAATAATCAGCGAACGCCATAACTAAAAGCATTAGAGCCAATCTCATTGCCAACGTCCACAGCATGTCCCAAAATTGACGACTGCCTATTTCTAAAGGCATCTGCATTGTTTTTGATGAGACGGGCAAATAATTTCGTATCGCTGTATAAATCATTACGGCAAAGATACTCGCCTTCAGCAAGCCTTTTAATAATTCAACGACTGAACGCAGGGAAATAATTTTTTTCATGCCCGTGAAGGGATTTAACCTGTCGAACTTAGGGACAAAAGGCTGACCCGTGAAAGCAAAGCCGACCTGAGCAATTACAGCGCACGTTGAAAAAAGAACGATAAGTGCGCCGAGCGGAAGCCAAGCAAAAAAATAATCTTTTATGGCTTCCCACGAGACATAATAAAACCAGCCGTCCTCTAATATAGTTCTCTCGCCGATAAAACTAAACATAAATTGAATCAGTCCCGTTAAAGTTGTCCATGTAAGCGTCCCGATCATCGTGAGTCCAAGCAGAGCCGTTATAATTCCAACTGCGGCGTTCAAGTCTTTGCTCATGCAGACGCGGCCTTCTTCACGGACTTTTTCGCGCTTATGAGGCGTGGCCTCTTCAGTGCGTTCTTCGGCAAAAAATTGAAGATTAAAAATTTTAAGCTGTAAGGCTCTCGATTTCATTTTTTACTTTTTCCAAATTACTGCAAGTTAATAAAGGGATAAGGTTTTTAATTTCTTCTATGCTCTTGTCCCACCATTTGAATTTTAATAACAGGCCGATTAGTTCATCACTGAAACGTTTTCGCAAAATTTTTGCCGGATTACCTGCAACGATTGTATAAGGAGCTATATTACTTCCGACAACGCTGTTAGCTCCGATTATTGCGCCATCGCCAACGTGTACACCGGGAAGAATGACGGCATTTTGACCTATCCAAACATCATTACCGATAACAGTATCGCCCTTAAAAGGCAAATCCGAATTTTTAGGAGGCGCGGCGTTCCAACCTTCAAGCGTATAAAACGGGAAAGTTGATACGGCGTTCATTTGATGATTTGCTCCGTTCATGATAAATTCAACACCTGATGCTATCTGGCAAAATTTCCCTATAATTAATTTATCTCCGTTAAAGTCATAAAAATTTGTAACATGGCTCTCAAAATCATAATCGGCAATGTAACTGAAATCTCCGACTATAATATTTTTATTTTTTATTGTAGGCTTGATATAAATTTCTTTTTCATAATTTTTTATTGGGTGTATTACATTGGGATCTGGATTTGTCATTATAAAACCTCTTCGGTACGTTCTTCTTCAAAAAATTAAAAATTAAAAAATTTATTCATTGATCAAAGAAATAATCCAGTTAAGCCAGCCTTTAATAGTTCCGGCACGACGCTTGTACGTTTCTTCACTTTTGACTTTATAAATTTCAGATTGTCTCATAATATGTGCAATTTCACTTATTGACGGCATACATGCTTTTTGAAAGTATAAACGAAGTGAAGTGTTAAAGGACTTATGAGATAAAATACTCTTACAATAAGCTAATTGACGCTGTTTATAATTTAATTTCAAGATACTCCGGCCTTTTTCTGTTAATGAATAAACAGTTTTTCCGTCTTCATTTTTCTTTTCAAGTAAACCTAAATAGCGAGCAGCATCTGTATAATAATTTGCTTGTCTTGAAACAAAATCATAGTTTTCTGTAACGTCTGCCCTGTTTAATTCTTGAGAGCTGAGTAATTCACAGATATTTATAACTCTTTCAAATTTATCTGCTTGAGGAAATGGGAGTTGTGGTTCATCAGCAATAATTATATGTTCTAATACGGCTTGAATTTCATTTAATGAAATTGCTGTATCTTCAACTGAATAATTTTTTTGTTTTACAAGCTGCAAAGAATTATAATTATTAACATTACTAAAGGCATATTCAAATAACCTGAAAATCCCATTTGAATATATAAAAAAAATTGTCTTTATAGGCTTTGTTACACGTTTTAGCCATGTTCTGAATGGATAATACAGCTGCCTTATAAGAAAATCATCTGAAATATTTAACTTCGCTTCAAACAAAGCCAAACATGAAACACCCTCATATCCCGCGTCGATTTCAATTTGAGAATTAGCCACATTCACTTGATGATATGACTGTAATTTTACATCATTAATATTGAAAGAAAAAATACCGGAGCCCATACGTCCTGAAACAGTAGCAAAAATATCGCTATCTTCCGTGAAATCAGCAATAATTCCTGAAGCTACGGCACAATGCAGCGCGATTGCTTCACTTGTTATATTATTGCTGTCCAGGCTCTGAATATATGAAGGCAACGGTACTCTGATAATTGGAGAACTGTCATCTTCAAATTTATGATAGGCATCAAAATGAGAAATAATATATTCACCGCGAGTAGTCGGAAGAATAGCTAATTTATTTTTCAAAAAAATTTCGGGAAGATCGATATTATGATCAAACTTTGCCATTAATCTTGGCTCTCTAAACTCTTTGATCTGTTCAGCAGAAATATTAAATACTCTGTCATTTTCAATTTTTTGTAAAATATTATACTTATCAAATAACTTTTCCCATGCCAAGTCATTCAAACTTTTACTCATAATTTCTCACCACAATTTCGTCAACATTTCCGCGCTTACTCCCTACAGAATTTATAGCACGCTTGGCTTTAACGATAGTTATATTATATTTTGAATATTGTTCCAGAATAAATGATGTCGCCGAATTTGACAGCATAAATTTAATTCCGTGCCGATCTAAATCATCACAATTTTTTCGCAGTCTGACTTGTTCGTCTTTAGTAAAGCCATTTTTTGAATAACCTGTAAAATTTGAAGTTTCTGATATAGGATCATAAGGTGGATCAAGATACACGAAAGTACCTTTTTTTATATCTGTCAAGACTTCCGAATAATCAACAGATGAAAAATGAATATTATTTTTGTTAAAATATGCGCTAACTGCACGTAAAACGGGTTCATTAACAATATTAGGATTACTGTAAAATCCAAAAGGCGAATTAAATTCTCCTGCATTGTTTACACGATAAAGTCCGTTATAACATGTTTTATTAAGATAAATAATACGGGCGGCTTTTTCTGTTTCGGACAAAGATTTATATAAATATTTGTCTCTATCCAGATCACGAACGGAATAAAAAAACTCTGCCTCATTTTTATATTTCTTTAATTCTTCAATTAGTTCTTCAACATTATTTTTTATAACAGTATATACACGAATTAAATCGTGATTAATATCATTAATATATGCTTTTTTCGGCTGTAAATGAAAAAGCAACGCGCCACCACCAATAAAAGGTTCACAATATGACGATATTTTTTTAGGTAATAATGGTGTATAAGTCTCTATAAGCTGTCTTTTACCACCGACCCATTTGAGAACAGGCATGACAAGTTTATTTTTCATAAAACAGGTCTCCATAGCCTAAGCACGCTCAAGGCAAATTCTATCCAGCGTTCCATTTGACCGCGTATTAAGTCCATGATTAACGGCACTACTGCCGCAAGCACCATGAAGCCCAGCATAACTTTTACAGGCAGGCCCACGACAAAAATATTCATCTGCGGAACTGTACGCGCCAAAAATCCCAAGCCGACATCAGAGAGCACTAAGGCGCAGTAAAACGGAATTACCATTCTTATTCCTAAAATAAAAATATTTTGCAGCCACGTCCCAAGCGATAAATCACCGGCAGGAAATAAAGAAATCTGACCGGGCGGAACAAGTTTCAACGTCTCAACTAACGCCTGTACCATTAATAAATGACCGTTCCAGCGAAAATAAAACCACATCGCTATTAAAAAATGAAGCTGTCCGACTATCGAAGTCTCGCTCTGCGTCGTCGGGTCCATTATTTGAGCCATCGAGAAGCCTATCATCGAGCCCGTCTGCTCACCGGCAACACGCAGCGCGAATAACGGCAATGACGCTATAAAGCCTAACGCAATTCCGATTAACAATTCACGTAAACATATCGCCGCAATAAAAATTACTTCGTCAAAATAAATTAAAGGAATGCTCTCCGTGTTTATTATTCCGACTGAACACACGGTGAGCATTACCGCAAAAAGATACCTGAACGGCGCGGGCGTTAATGTTGCAGTAAAAATAGGGGAGCTGAACATCAGCCCTATAAATCTTAAATGCAGCAGCAGGTAAATCATCACGAGCTGCGCCGGAAGTTCAAGCCCCTTCATCATTGTCAGGTAGGAGTTAGGAGTTAGGAGTGAGGAGTGAGGTAAAAAACGCCGTTATATCTGAAAAATATTTTTCAGCGTCGAATGCCTCAATATTCCCGGCATCGCAGAAGCCTGCAAGCTCAGGCATGACAGGAAGCTGCGCAGTTGCTTTAATTCCGTTTGAGTCCGCAATTTCTTTCAGATGGCTCTCGCCAAAAATATAATGCTTTGAATGACAGTCCGGGCACTCAAAATATGACATGTTCTCAACGAGACCAAGAACGGGAACATTCATCAAGGCCGCCATTTTTAGAGCCTTGCTCACTATCATTCCGACAAGCTCCTGCGGAGTCGTGACGATGATAATTCCTTTGACGGGCAATGACTGAAAGACAGTTAAAGGCACATCGCCGGTTCCGGGAGGCATGTCAACGAACATGTAATCAGTTTCGCCCCAGTCAACTTCTTCCCAGAATTGTTTAATCACTCCGCCGAGCACAGGCCCGCGCCACACAACAGGCTCGCCCTCGTCCTTGAGGCATAAGTTCATAGAAATTATTTTCGTGCCGTTTTTGCTGACCGCCGGTTGAATATAAATTCCGTCAGAAAAAATCTGTCCGTGTATTCCAAACATCTTGGGAATTGACGGGCCCGTTATATCAGCGTCAAGAATTGCCGTGTTAAATCCTTTTTTATTCATTTCCGACGCGAGCAGGCCGGTTATTAATGACTTCCCGACTCCGCCCTTGCCGCTCACGATGCCGATGACGTTTTTAATTTTGCTGTTGGGCTTGAATAAAAACGACTCGGCCGACCTTTCACCGCAGTTCTCTCCGCAGTGCTCGCAGTCATGATTACATGATGCCATAAAAATTTTTACTCCCCTTCAATAATTTTTTTAACTCTATAATAATAACATCAGTGTATAAGTCAGCCATGCAAAAATCCACGCTACAACGCACTGCCAGACGACGACACCGAATGCCCATTTAGAGCCAAGCTCTCTTTTAATCGAAGCTACAGCGGCCACGCAGGGCGTGTATAAAAGACTAAAGACTAAAAGGGACGCGGCGGAGGCCTGTGAAAGTGCTTCGCCGACATTATTCCCGAATAACACTTCAAGAGTCGAGACTACGCTCTCTTTTGCCATGAAGCCGCTGATTAATGACGTGCAGACGCGCCAGTCTCCAAGCCCTAACGGTTTTAACAGCGGCGCAAAAATTCCGGCAATGTAGGCGAGAATACTCTCGTTTGAATTTTCAACAAAGTTGAATGATAAACCGAAGCTCTGTAAAAACCATACGACTATCGTGGCAATAAAAATTACTGAAAAAGCACGCTGAAGAAAATCTTTCGCTTTCTCCCATAAAAGCCATAAAACATTTTTCGGCGCAGGCATTCTGTAATTCGGAAGCTCCATTACAAACGGGACGGGCTCCCCCCTGAACAAAGTCTCTTTGTAAAGCAAGGCGACTAAAATTCCGACAACGATCCCTAAAATATAAAGCCCCGTCATAACCGCTCCGCCCTGCTTAGGGAAAAACGCGCTGACAAAAAATGCGTATATCGGAAGTTTTGCCGTGCAGCTCATAAAAGGAGTTAATAATATCGTCATTCGCCTGTCGCGTTCGCTCGGAAGAGTCCTCGTTGACATTACGGCCGGGACCGTGCAGCCGAAGCCTATTAACATAGGGACGATACTGCGCCCGGAGAGTCCTATTTTTCTTAAAAGTTTGTCCATGAAAAATGCAACGCGAGCCGTGTAGCCGCTGTCCTCAAGAATTGAAAGAAAGAAAAATAAAGTTACGATTATCGGAATAAAACTCAAAACGCTCCCGATGCCGGCAAAAATTCCGTCAATCACAAGCCCGTGAATTACTTCATCAACATTCAGCGATGTCATGAAAGCGTCCGCTTGAGCCGTGAACAAGTCAATGCCCTCCTCTAACATTTCTTGGAAGTACGCTCCGATTACGTTGAACGTTAAATAAAAAATCGACATCATAACAAGAATAAAAATCGGGATCGCCGTATATTTTCCCGTCAAAATTTTATCGATTGCCTGACTTCGGACGTGTTCTCTGCTTTCTCTCGGCTTCACGACGGACTGAGCGCAGACTTTTTTTATGAATGTAAATCTCATGTCGGCCATCGCCGCGTTTCTGTCAAGGCCGCGCTCGTTTTCCATTTGAACGATAATATGCTCAAGCATTTCTTTTTCGTTCTGTTCGAGATTTAATTTTTCAATGACTAACGGGTCGTTCTCGATTACTTTGCTCGCTGCGAATCTTAACGGCAGGCCGGCGCGTTCGGCGTGGTCCGCAATTAAATGCGAGATTGCGTGAATACATCTATGGACGGCTCCGTCGTGGTCGTTCTCATCGCAAAAATCATAACGCTTAGGCTTTTCCTGATACTTTGCAATATGTATGGCGTGATTAACAAGTTCGCCAACGCCCTCGTTTTTTAACGCCGAAATCGGAACTACGGGAACGCCCAAAATATTTTCCATTACGTTAATATCAATCGTGCCTCCGTTGCCGCTCAACTCGTCCATCATGTTTAACGCCACGACGGTCGGGACTTGCATCTCTAAAAGCTGAATGGTCAGATATAAATTTCTCTCGATGTTCGTAGCGTCAAGAATATTAATTATCGCTTTGGGCTTCTCGTCCAAAATGAAATGACGCGAAATTAATTCCTCGCCGCTGTACGGGGACATTGAGTAAATTCCGGGCAGGTCCGTAACAAGCGTGTCATCGTGTCCTTTTATTGCTCCGTCCTTGCGGCTGACGGTAACTCCGGGAAAATTTCCTATTCTCTGCTTTGCTCCGGTGAGCTGATTAAATAAAGTTGTCTTGCCCGAATTTTGATTGCCTGCAAGAGCAAAAGTTAAAACAGTTCCGTCAGGCAAGGGCTCATTTTTATCGTTGACGTGATATTTTCCCTCTTCGCCAAAGCCCGGGTGGGGAATTTTTATATTTTTCGGCAGCGATTGAATTTTTTTTGCCTCGCTCTCCGATATCGGCCTGATTGTAATTTGTTCTGCATCTGAAACGCGAAGCGTCAATTCATAATCATGTATTCTGATTTCTAAGGGGTCGCCCATCGGCGCAAGCCTTACCATTTTTACTTCAGCACCGGGAATTATTCCCATGTCGAGAAAATGCTGACGAAGGCTTCCGGTTCCGCCCACACTCGTTATAACTGCGCTCTCATCAATTTTTAATTCCTTGAGAGTCATTTCGTTGCTCATAAAAATTTTTTTCTCCTTGAATGTTGTTTGAAGTAACAAAAATAATTTTTAATGATAGCACAAAAATAAAACACTTATGATATAATATTAGCAAGTTCTCCCGAAATGATGGAGAATTATTTTTTTGGGGGCTACAATGGGGACTACAAGAACTTCAAAAATTTTTACTTACCGCAAATTTTTACAGAGCAATTAAAAAAAAATAGAATCAAAAATTTTTCAGAGGCATCAGCAAAAATTTTTTTATTTTATTTTTGAGTGCCTTCGTAAATTTTTATCGCAGTCATTAATCAAGAGCTAAAAATTTTCACTGGGATATAATTATCAAAAAATAAGAGCAGGTGAAAAATTTTGTCCGGCGTAAAAATTTTTAGAGATAAAATAAAAATTTATTTAACAGTTTCGGTCTTGCTGATCTTTTTTTCGGGAAGCTCCCAAGCTGTAGAGAGATTGACAATGACACCGAACGGGGCTGTTTTATATGGAGCGCGGACTTATTCGGGGGTTGTCATGGCGGCGTATCAAAGGGCCTACGCAATGAACTTTGAGATATGGAAGCCGCAGGATCTTCCGGCAGGCTGGTACGCGACATTTGACGGCTTCCCTGTCGCGCAGATTGCGGAGAACCGCTGGGTATATGGTCAGCTTGGCCTCGATGGAGCGATAAGGCCCACGAATGTTTTAGTAGGCTCTGTGGTGCCGTCGAATGTTCCCGGCCTCGTCAGGATTGCTTCGGTATGGAGCTACGGAAGATATTTAGACAGCAAAGAATTTTTAGTGATTAGAGATTACAGGTGCAACAGAATGGGCTGGCTCGACTTGGATAAGTATCACGCAAGCACTTTAATAGCGTGGAACACGGACAGAGTCGGCGTGTGGCTGTGGCTTGGCAACCGCTGGAAAAGATTCACGCCTAATCCGGGCGAATATACTTGGCAGATGCTGAAACGCTTAACGCCTTACGTAACTGAAGAGTTAAGAAAGGCTAACGCATGGTATCAAGGGGGCGAGCCTTTTGAAGTTGCGGACCTTGCGCGGCAGTGGGGGTTCATCTGGAGCGGAAAAGTTATTCTTGAAAGCCTCAAGAACTATCATCATGAAAGCGGCGGAAGCGATGCAAATGTAACCTCTATGAAGGACAGCGCGAGCTCTGAGGAAAGTTCCACGACACCTCAAGAGACACAGAATAATAATTCAAACACACAGTGGGACGTTGATTAAGGAGAAAAAATAATGCCTAGAAAGAAAAATAAAACTGCAGATGAAATTAAAACGGACGAGGGACGAATTTTTCAGCTTATCGACTTGGCTTGGGAGTCGTCGAGCCCGGAGAGAACTCTTGCTATAGCAGAACAGATACTTGAGATAAATCCCAACCGCGTGGAGGGGTTAATCCTTAAAGCCGACCATACTGACGATACGCAAGTATCTGTCAACTGTCTTAAAAAAGCTCTGTCGGCTTTGAAAAATCCCGATAATTGTCTTGAAGGCGATAAAAATGTGTTATTTCTAACGACTAATCAGAGGCTGGCACTTGCTTACTTAAAACTTGAAAATTTTGATGAAGCATTTGAATACTGCAAGACTGCCATAAAATTTTATGAAAAATATTTAGACGCTGATGATGTAGATGTCGATGCCTCAAACAGCAATATACTGATGAAAAATGTTTATTACAAGATATTAATAGAACGTAAGGCATGGCAGCAGATTTTACAGGACTCAATGCGCGACCCTGACATAACTCTAGGGCGTGCTTATGCGCGTCTGCTAGCGGCGTGGTTCATTACGCCCGAAAATCCCGGAGGCAATAGAAGCGTCTGTGCTAATTTATTTTGGGACGCTCTCGCGATTGCGCCGAATGTCCCCTTCTATATTACGAATTATTTTGAAGAGCCGGACGACAACGCACCGCCGGAAGCTATGGAGGAGTATCGCTTTGCTCTGATGTATTATGATATTGTTTCAATAACGGACGATTTTTCCGAGTGGTTCGTAAGAGGCATTCTTCTTTTCGGGCTTTTCTCCGGGCGTTTTGAAGAGCGTGAACGAGACTACGTCATTGATGCCCTTGATGATTTCGGAGGCTATGGTGATTACGAAAAGATGAAAAAAATTATAGTCGGAACTGAAGACAGCGAAGTTATTGAGGCCCTCGCCGCGAATAAATGCCTTGCTAACTAGGTAACGAAAAAATTTTTAAGGAGAAAAAATTTGACTTTGAAATTAAAAGATTCTCACAGGCTCCAGCCTGACGCGCTGAGAAAAATAAAACCCGTCTCAAGCTGGAAAATAAAAAGCACTGACGAAATTATATTAAAAACTACGAAAACACCGGAGCCTCTAATCGGCCAGCAGAGAGCCGTTGAAGCAATGGACTTCGGACTTGCCGTGAACGGGCGCGGCTATAATATTTTTGTAACCGGACAGCCCGACAGCGGACGGACTACTTACACTCTTGAAAAATTACAGGCTCTGGCAAAAACTTTCCCCGCTCCTGATGACTGGGTTTATTTATATAATTTTGACAAGCCCGAAGAGCCTATGGCAGTTTCAGTAAAGGCCGGGCAGGGGAAAAAATTTTCTGATGCTCTCGAAGAATTGTTGAAGGACTTAACGAACACTATCAGCAAGGCTTTTGAACAGGCTCAATACGAGGACGCTAAAGCGCAGTACGTGAAAGAATTTCAGGAAAAAGCCGGAGACATCATGGACGAGCTGAAAGCACTAGCGGCAAAGGATAAATTTTCCCTCAAGCGAACGCCGCAGGGATTTATAAACGTTCCGCTGATAAAAGACAAGGACGAGGACGGAAAATCGATTATTCGCGAAATGAAACCGGAAGAATTTGACGAGCTCGACCCGAAAAAACAAAAACGCTTCATGGACAAGAGCGAAAAAATTTCACAGCGGACTCTGCTTGCAATGAGAGAGATACGCGACATGGAAAAAGAACTCCGCGAAAAATTAAACAAACTTGAAGCCGAGATATGCCGCTCTGCAATAACGCCCTGCATGAATGAAATCCGCGAAGAATATAAAAAAAATGTGCCGCTGTTAAAATGGCTCGATAAAATGGCTGATGATGTCATTGAAAATTTCAGCGTGTTCATAACGGCCTCAAGAGACGATAACGCAGAAATTGATTTCTCGCGCTATCAGGCAAATTTATTCGTCAGCAATGACCCCGAAAACGGTGCGCCGGTAATCTGGGAGACAAACCCGACTTACTACAATCTTTCAGGCCGAGTCGAATATGAAAGCCATCAGGGATATTTATACACCGACTTTCAAAAAATTCTTGCCGGAGCTTTTCACAAGGCTAACGGGGGATTTTTAGTAATCGACGCTGAAAAAGTCTTGATGAATTTCATGTCGTGGGAGTCCATAAAAAGAATCATGCGCACGGGAGAGGCCGCTATCGAAAATTTAGGCGAACAGTACGGAGCTCTGCCCGTCGCTTCTTTGAGGCCCTCGCCGATCAAAATGAATTTGAAGATCGTTATGACAGGCTCGCCGTATATTTATGAGCTGCTGCAGTATTATGACCCGGAGTTCAGCAAAATTTTTAAGATTAAAGCAAGTTTTGATATCGACATGCCGCGAACTTCAGAGAACGAAGAAAAAATGGCTCAATTTATTGCGGAGTTCATAAAGCGTGAAAATTTGAGGCCGTTCGATTCGTCGGCTCTCTCTGAAATTATTGAATGGTCGGGGCGCGAAGCTGAAGATCAAAATTTATTGTCAGTAGAAGTCGGAAAACTGCGCGAACTTTTGACGGAGTCGAACGCTTGGGCCGAAGTCTCGAGCTCAAACTCAAATTCAAATAAAAAAAGCAAAAAGAAAACTCCCGTTACACGCGAAAATGTAATCAAAGCCATTGAGCATAAAAATTACAGATCCGGGCTTTATCAGGAAAAACTTGCGCGGGCTTTCAAGGACGGAATTATTCACATCGACACGACCGGCGAGGCTGTAGGGCAGATTAACGGCCTCAGCGTAATTGATCTGAACGATTACAGATTCGGCCACCCGTCAAGAATCACGGCAAACGTTTTCATGGGGCAGGAAGGTGTCGTGAACATTGAGCGCGAAGTAAAAATGACAGGGCCTATTCACAATAAGGGGCTTATGATTCTGTCGAGCTATCTTGGCCGCAAATACGCTCAGGATATGCCGCTGAGTTTGAGTGCGCACATAACGTTTGAGCAAAATTATTCCGGCATTGAGGGCGACAGCGCGTCTTCTACGGAATTATACTGCCTGCTCTCGGCTCTTTCGGGGCTTCCGTTAAATCAGGGCATCGCCGTAACAGGCTCGGTCGATCAATTCGGAACTGTTCAGCCTATCGGCGGAGTGAATGAAAAAATCGAAGGGTTTTACGAATATTGCAAGATCTCCGGGCTTACAGGCAGGCAGGGCGTAATGATTCCTGAGTCGAATAAAAGACACTTAATGCTAAATTCTGAGGTCATTCAAGCCGTGCGCGACGGAAAATTTTCTATCTGGTCAGTGAATGATATTGACGAGGGAATAGAAATTTTGACGGGCGTATCAGCAGGCAAGCCCGATAAAAACGGCTTATATAATAAAAATTCCGTGCATGGACTTGTCAGGGCAAAGCTGAAGCAAATGTTGAGCGATACTCTAAGGCTCGAAAAAAAATTCGGACGCGAACCGAGCAAAAAGAAAAAAGCTAAGGCTCAAAAAAAATCTGAAACTAAATCAGAAAATGAACAGCAGTAAAATTTTTTTTATACTCGACGAACTTGAAGAGATTTATCACAACGAGAAATGCCCGCCTGAGTTAGGACACGAGGAACCTTTAGACGGGCTTATTCTCACTGTTCTTTCACAGAACACGAACGATAAAAACAGAGACTCGGCCTTCACGAAATTAAAATCTCTTTACCCGGAGTGGAGCGACGCTGCGCAAGCTGACGCAAAAAAAATTGAAGCCGCTGTCAGGACTGCCGGGCTTGCCCACACGAAGGCCGCAAGGATTATGCAGATCTTAGAAAGAATTTATCAGGACTTCGGCGAATATTCGTTAAAAAAATTAGCGAAAGAAAAATCAGAATTTATACGAGGATATTTGAGAGCTCTGCCGGGTGTCGGCGCGAAAACTGTCGCGTGCGTCATGCTGTTCGATATGAAGAGGCCGGCTTTCCCCGTTGACACTCACGTAACAAGAATTTCAAAGCGCGTGGGGGCTGCTCCGTTGAATGACTCGCCCGAAAAAATTTCGCAGCTTTATGAAAGCGTCGTGCCCGTTGAAAGATGTCTAGGCGGACACGTGAACATAATCGCTCACGGCCGGGCGGTATGCCACGCAATAAAACCCGGCTGCAAAAACTGCGTACTCTCTAAGCAATGCGATTTTCTTAACTCCTAACTCTCCTGCCCCTTAACTATTTTTAATATCACGTCTCTTAATTCCGGATCGTCCATAGCTAATTGAACGTTCGCGGCGAGCCAGCCCTTTTGTGTTCCGCAGTCGAATCTTCTGCCATTATAGACGACCCCCCACACCGGCTCTTGAGTGCATAGAGTTTTTATAGCGTCAGTTAATTGAATTTCTCCGCCTGCCCCGGCCTTTTGTTCTTTGAGAACTTCAAAGATCGACGGCGAAAGAACATAGCGTCCCATTATTGCGAGGTTGCTCGGAGCTTCTTCGGGCTTCGGCTTTTCTGTCATGTCGATAATTTTATGAAGTCCCGGCTCAATTTCAAACTGCGATTTTACAATTCCGTAGCGTGAAACATTTTCCGGCGCGACTTCTTCAAGGGCTATGACGCTTCCGCCCATCTTCTCATGAATTTTAATTAACTGTGAAAGAACGGGTGCGTCATCGTTAATAAAAACGTCATCGGGAAGAGCTACGGCGAAATATTCATTTTTGCAGACCTGCTCGGCGCATAAAACAGCGTGGCCAAGTCCGAGCGGTTCTCTCTGACGAATAAATAAAATTTCAGCCATGTTTGAAATTTTTATCATCTCGTCGTAAAGTTCCATTTTGCCGCGTGATTTTAATAACTCTTCGAGCTCGAAGGATCTGTCAAAATAATTTTCGAGCGAACGTTTTGCCCGTCCCGTTATCATTATTATTTCTCCGCAGCCTGAAGCGATAGCCTCCTCAACTCCGTAAGAAATAATAGGACGATTAACAAGCGGCAGCATTTCTTTGGCAAGCTCTTTAGTAACGGGTAAAAATCTTGTTCCAAGTCCTGCGACAGGGAATACGCATTTTGAAATTTTCATTTTGATTTTTGATTTCCTTTTTAATTTTTCATTTAATTATAAAATAAAACTCCCCTTCAGGCTCTAAACCTAAAAGGGAAGTTTTTATGAATGAAAAATAAATTTAGAAATTTATTTTTTAGCCTATCTCAGCGATTAATTTCTCGACGGCCTCGTGAGCGTCCGCAGGAAGTTTATCAATTCCGCCGCGCTCGGTGTCTCTGGACTTGATGAAATTCAATCTGTCCTGGAAACGCTTTTTCAGCTGCGTTCTGTATTCTTCGTTCTTGAGATCCGCGTCAAATCCCGGTATCTTCATTGTCTTAATTCCCGTGAGATTTCCGAACGGCTCCCACTTCGCTTTGCCCTCGACGATCGACTCTAAAATCATGAGCGTGTTTTCTTTGCCGACCGGCTTGCCCATGAAGTTGCCTGTGTTGAGAATGTAGCAGTCGACTCCGTCAGCGATAAGCTGCTTAAATCTCTCGTAGTCCATGCCTAACGGGTACGTTCTGAACGGGTTTGCGTAAGGCTCGCAGACAAGCGCGTCAGGGTCAACGCCCGGTGCTAAGTTCTCCGCGCTCGTTCTCTTTGTTGCAAGCGTCGCTCCTAATACTGAACCTAATGAAGCTCCTTCGAGTTTTAACACCGGCGGTATTGTCGGGTCTCTCATAAGCCAGAAGATAGCGTTTAACGGCTCGTCAATTCTGTCAACTCTGTTGGGCGACCACATACGGGATTTAATTGCGCGTCCGTTTCCGTTTCTTACGTCTTCAGTAACTGCGATGAGTTTTCCGTCCTTATCTTTTACGCAGCCGCAGTTCTGCATCGTGAGCAGGAATTTATTATCCGGGCAGCCGATAGGATAGTCCGCAACTTTATCGAAATATGTAGGCTCAAGAGCGATCGCGTACTTGTCTTTTACATTTACGACGAATGCGTCATCATGAAGGACCATGACATCATATTTGCCGTCGTGTTTTGCGTGAGTGATTGTCGATTTTCCTGAACCTGAAAGACCGAACGCAGCCATGACATATTTTTTATTGCTCCCGTCTTTGAGCGTGTAACGCTTTAATCCGCCGTGACATGAAGCGTAGCCGTTGCGTGCCGCAATGCCCCATGCAAGCGTCAATGTTCCCTTCTTTAATTCTCCGAAGTAACGAAGGCCGAGAACGATCGCGCAGTTCTCTTCGGGCGAGAAGAACGCAAGGCCGAGCGGGAAGTCAGGGTGCGACCAGTCGGGGTCGGCTACAAAGAAAATATCGCCGTCGTGATCAGAAATTCTGCGCGACTTTTCATAGCGCGGTTTATAAGCCTCGTTAGCATACTGGAAATTAATCATCCAGTTATATAAATTATTTTCGTAGCCTTCCGGAAGGATTATATGCGCTGCCGTCATGAAGTCTTCGTCAAGTCCGACGTAAGCGTCAGCCTGATAAAGTTTTTTGTAACGCATTTTATAAACGGCCTCGCGGATAATTTTGCAGTACTTCGCAACATCTACATCGGGCCAGCCCACTATGCGGCGAGCTGCTGCCGTTCTTCCGAAGATTGCGCCGTCGTTGAAGAGTAAGACGTTCGCGTCCATAGGAAGTTCCTGCTCTGTCGGTTTATAAACGGGCATTCCCGTAAGTTCGATTGTGCCGGGAGAATTTTTGGCAAGGTTATAAGCCTCTTTAAGGTCTAAAACATGGTGAACGTTATTTCCGTAAAAAAGTGTCTCAATAGTTGTGCGCGGCTGTGCGTGATAAACTTTCTTAAAGTTTTCAGGATCGTAATAGCCGATTGTTGACATAGTAAAAAAATTGCCCCTTTCTAAAAAAATTCAGATTTCTGCGTAATTATAGCACCGGCAAAAAAAATGGCGATTTTATTTTTACAGCTCCCCTCTTAATTTTTAACATCGAGTAAAAAAATTAGGAGGCGGAAAAAATTACCTCCTACCTCCTAATTCCTAACTCCTCACTATAAAAACGTTCCGCGCATTTCTACAATATCAGCAACTCGTTGAATGGCTGCCATTGTCGCTGCCCGTCTCATTTTAATGTGCTTGGCCTCCGCGTAATCCCAAACGTTGCGGAAATTTCCCTTCATGATCTGCACGAGCTTAGAGTTATATTCTTCTTCGGTCCAAAAAGTTCCCTGTAAGTTCTGCGCCCACTCGAAGTATGAGCCAATAACGCCGCCCGAGTTCGCTAAGAAGTCCGGCACGATTATAACGCCTTTGTCTGCAAGAATTTCATCGCCTTCAGGCGTAACAGGCCCGTTAGCTCCCTCAATGATGTAGCGCGCTTTAATCTTGCCGGCGGTGTTCTTGTTGATTACGCCGTCCCTAGCGCACGGGAATAAAAACTCAGCGTCAGCGAACAAAACATCATCAATCTTTTCACAGTTGCTGACCTGTTCAAAGCCCGTCAATAATTTTTTCGGGTTCGAGCGAATTACCTCAAATGCCTTGTGAATGTCGATGCCTCCTGCCGAATAATACGAGCCCGTTATGTCGCTGATAGAGACAACCTTAACACCGGCATCGCTGAGAGTCTTGGCCGTGTAGCTCCCGACGTTGCCAAAGCCCTGCACCGCCGCCGTAACGTTATCGGAGTGCTTCCCGAGTTCCTTCATTAACTCAAGTCCGCAAGTAGCCACGCCGCGCCCGGTCGCTTCGTTGCGTCCGAGACTTCCCCAGTATGATACGGGCTTACCTGTTAATAACGCCGGCTCAAGTTCTCCGTGCATTTTGCATATTGTGTCCATGATCCAGACCATTTCCTGACCGCTTGTGTTCATGTCCGGCGCAGGGATATCCCTCCAGCGTCCGACTATGGGCTCAATTCTTGCAGCGTAAGTCCGCGATAATTTTTCCTTCTCCTTCTTCGACATGTTGAGAGGGTCGCAGGCTATTCCTCCCTTGCCTCCGCCGTAAGGAATACCGGCAAGAGAACATTTCCACGTCATTAACATTGCTAACGCTTCGCACTCGTCCATATCTACTTCCGTGTCGTAGCGGATACCGCCCTTTGAAGGGCCGAGAGCTGTCGAATGTTGAACGCGGAAGCCCTCAAAGACATTTACGCTCCCGTCGTCCATTTCGACAGGGATCGAGACCTGCACTCTGCGCTCGGAATGACTCAAGATTGAGATTAATTTCTCGCTGAGTCCCATTTCGTCAGCCGCGCCGTAAAATTCCTGTAAAGCTGTATCGAGTAACACGTTTGAAGATTTCCGTCTTGCCTGTATCATGATATTAACCTCCTAAATAGTTAAAGTCCAAACTTAGCTTTGTACTTTTCAGGGTCTTCCATGTACTCCTTATATTTCTGCCTCAGACAGTTTCCGCAAGGACGATAGCCTGCGGCTAAAGCAGTTTTTTCATCTGCAAAGAATACCCTGTGCTGTTCGTATGTTCCCGGAAAACGCCTTATAGTTGAATTGGCAGAAGGGCAGTCAAGCCGACCGTATATTTTCATTTTGCCGTTGCCGCCGTATTGACCGGGTGTTTCTGATTCATATATCTTGCCGTCCGCGCCCAAAAGTTTATAAATTTTCACTCCTATTTCATCTCATCTCTTTTCATCTAAGCTAAAACACCATAAAATAAAAACCCTCCTGAAAAATTATTCAGAAGGGTCTGCGTTCACAAACGTCATTGCTTTTTGAATGTCTTTATCAAGCCATAAATTTACAGCCTGCTCAACTCTGTCTTCAATGTCCGGCAGATTCTCCCGTTCTTCGCCGCTCAAATGGCCAAGAACATAATTAATCATGCTGCCGGGCGCGTGGCCTATCCCTATTCGCAGTCGGGGGACTTCAATACTTCCTAACGCCCCCAGAATCGAAGTCAGTCCGTTATGTCCTCCGGCTGACCCACGAGCGCGAAGTCTCAGCTTCCCGAACGGCAGAGCCATATCATCATAAATTATTAAAATATTTTCTAATTCAATCTTATAAAAATTGACGGCCTCGCTCACTGCAACTCCGCTCAAGTTCATGAAAGTTAAAGGCTTGATGAAAATCACATCTCCCGATTTCCAAAACTCAGAGTGAAATTTATTTTGAGACGTGCCGCAATTCTTATTGAGGACAATATGATCAACGCACAGCCAGCCCATATTATGACGGGTGAAAGCGTATTCAGCTCCAGGATTTCCGAGACCGGCTATGAGTTTCATAATTTTTTATCTCCGTTATTTTTAATTTTTAGGAGCAGGGAGGTTTTTTATTTTTTTACTTCCTACTTCCTACTTCCTAACTCCTAACTCTTTACTTGCTTTCCTCTTCGTCTTCTTTGGCTGCTTTGCCCTTCGCTACGACTTCGACATCAGCCGCCGCAGGAGCTTCCTCTTCGGGTGCAGCGTCCTCAACGCCTCTCGACATAACGACGATTGCGACAACCTCTTCAGGGTCGGCAAGAGCCGAAACATTTTCGGGAAGTTTGAGGTCTTTAACGTGAATGGCATCGCCAATGTTAAGCCCTGACACGTCAACCGTAATGACATCGGGAATACTCATCGGCAGGGTCTCGACTTCAAGCTCGTGAGTAAACTCAAGAACTCCGCCGTCCTTAACGCCCTGAGACTCTTCGCGGCCGACAACCTCAACAGGAATGTTGACGTTAATTTTGCGGCCTCTGACAAGGTGCAGGAAGTCAACGTGGAGCGGCATATCTGTCAACGGGTGCCTCTGTGCCTCGCGGATAATGCAAAGTTCTTCGCGTCCGTCCGGGAGTTTTACGTTAAGCCTTGTTGACTCCCAGCGGCCCGCTAAAATTCTTTCAACCTCGCGCATGTTCACTTTGCCCTTGATGTTCTCTTTAATCTCAGGCCCGTAAATAATGCAGGGCACGTAGCCTGCTCTCCTAATACGCCCGTTCTCGCCTTTGCCGGTCTTCTCACGGGACTCCATCACTAACGTTACTATGTCCGCCATGATAAAAAAATTTCTCCTTTTGAAAATAAATTTTTATGACGGTCTAATTATATCAATACATTGTTATAATTTTGAAAAAAATTTAAGGAGCGAAAAATTTTTTATGTCAGAAAAATATAACGTAACGGGCATGTCGTGCGCCGCGTGCAGTGCCAGAGTTGAGCGCGTTGTCAAAAAAGTTCCCGGCGTTTCGTCCTGTGCCGTGAGTTTATTAACTAATTCAATGACGGTCGAAGGAGACGCGGACAGCTCCGCAATAATCGCCGCCGTTGAGAAGGCAGGCTATGGAGCCAGCATAGTTAGGAGTGAGCCTGCCGGCCGGACAGGCAGGGAGTTAGGAGCAAAAGAAGACGCATTAGAAGACAAAGAAACTCCGCGCCTAAAGAAGAGACTAATTGCCTCGCTGGTATTTTTAATTGCCCTAATGTATTTTTCGATGGGGCATATGATAAATCTGCCTCTTCCTGAATTTTTCGTTGATAATCATGTCGCGCTCGGCCTCGTTCAATTATTATTGGCCGGAATAATTATGGTCATCAATCAGAAATTTTTTATCTCAGGCTTTAGCTCTCTTGCCCGTCTTGCGCCTAACATGGACACGCTTGTAGCTGTCGGGGCTTCGGCATCGTTCTTATGGAGCGTCTTTGTTTTGTTCATGATGACGAAGGAACACGCCGGAAAATTTGCTATGCACGATTTATATTTTGAGAGTGCCGGAATGATTTTGACGTTAATAACCGTCGGCAAGATGTTAGAAGCCCGCTCTAAAGGCAAGACGACGGACGCAATAAAAAGTTTAATGAAGCTTGCTCCGAAGACCGCGAACATAATTAAAAAAAATAAAGAAATTTCCGTGCCTATCGAGCAGGTTAAAAAAGGCGATGTCTTTGTGATACGTCCCGGCGAGAATATTCCAGTTGACGGCGTTGTTATTGAAGGCACGAGCGCGGTTAATGAAGCAGCCCTTACGGGCGAGAGCATTCCCGTTGACAAGGCAAAGGGCGATTTTGTTTCAGCAGCTACGCTCAATCAATCGGGCTTTCTTAAATGCGAGGCAACCCGAGTCGGGCAGGATACAACCCTTTCACAGATTATTAAAATGGTAAGCGATGCCGCCGCTACAAAAGCCCCTGTAGCTAAGACCGCTGATAAAGTCTGCGGAATTTTTGTCCCTTCCGTAATTTTTATAGCTGTCGTTGTCGTGTGCGGATGGCTCTTGGCCGGAAAAAGTTTTGGCGACGCTCTCTCGTATGGAATTGCGGTACTTGTCATAAGCTGTCCATGCGCACTCGGCCTTGCTACTCCTGCGGCTATCATGGTGGGGAGCGGAGTCGGTGCTAAGAACGGAATTTTATTCAAGACTGCCGCGTCCCTCGAACAGGCCGGGAAAATTCAAGTCGCTGCCCTCGACAAAACAGGAACGATTACGAGCGGCGAGCCTGAAGTTACCGACATAATCACTAATAACATTCACGAGGAAGAATTAATCGGGCTTGCATGTTCTCTTGAGGCCAAGAGCGAACACCCGCTGGCAAAAGCTATCGTTAAATACGCGAAGGAAAAAAATATCACGCCCAGCGAAATAATAAATTTTGAAGCCATACCCGGAAACGGCCTGAAGGCAATTTTATCTGACGATGAAGAAGAATTAACCGGCGGAAGCGTGAAATTCATCAGCGAGAAATTCAAAGTTGATGAAAAATTTATAGCACGGACTTCAAAACTTTCTGAAGAGGGCAAGACCCCGTTATTATTCGCACGCGGCGAAAAAGTTTTAGGAGCTGTAGCCGTCGCGGACGTTATCAAGCCCGACAGCAGAGAGGCCATTAAAGAACTTCAAAGCATGGGCATTAAAGTTGTCATGCTCACGGGAGACAATGAGAAGACCGCGAAAAGCATAGCCGCTCAGGCCGGAGCTGATGAAGTCATAGCTGGAGTTCTGCCCGGCGGAAAAGAAAACGCGATTAAAGAAATTCAGGAGAAAAATAATTTGCGCGTTGCTATGGTCGGAGACGGAATTAATGACGCTCCCGCGCTGACACGCGCCGACATTGGCATAGCTATCGGAGCAGGGACTGACATTGCGATTGACGCGGCTGACGTTGTATTAATGAAAAGCAGTTTGAAGGACGTGCCTGCTGCGGTGAAATTAAGCCGTGCAGTTTTACGCAATATTCACGAAAATTTATTCTGGGCTTTTATTTATAATGTTATAGGGATACCTTTGGCGGCCGGTCTATGGGGCTGGAAACTTGATCCGATGTTCGGTGCGGCGGCGATGAGCCTCTCAAGTTTTTGTGTTGTTACGAACGCATTGCGCTTAAATCTCTTAAAATTAAAAAAATAAATTAGTATAATAATGCACAAGATTAAACAGGAGTGAATAACATTATCATGAAAATTCCATATAAAAAATTTTTGCTCTGTGTGCTGCTTATAGCGGCGACGGTTTTGCCTTCAGCGGCTTCGGCTTCCGTCTCGATGACATTGCCGCAGTACATCAAAGAAATTTTATTGAACAATCATTCTTTGCAGGCAGGCGTTAAAAACGTCGAGGCTGGTTATTATTCAGTGCTTGCTGCTGTGGGTTATCAAAGGCCCTCGACGAGTGCAACGCTCAACGGCTCATACGCAACTAAGCAGCAGAACGAGTCTAACGTTTTTGCAGGAAGTCTCGGAGTGAGGCTCACCCAGCGCATAGACATTTCCGGAAGCTATAAGCTTGACGCTCAACAAAATATTTTGGGTTACGAAGTTTCACGCGCAAATTTTGACACCTCCGTGAACACAATGATAGCCGCTGCCGAAGAGACTTGGTGGTCGGCAGTGCTTGCAAGGGAGAACATGAAGTTACAGCGCGACATTCTTTTACAGCGTTCGGAAAATCACAGAGTAACAATGGAAAAATATAATCAGGAGCTTGTCCCAAGACTTGACATTGTGAGAAGCGATGCGCAGGTAGTCGAGGCCGGAAGCCTCGTAAAAAAAGCCGAGACAGCTTACTCAAATTTATTGGCTGAACTTTCCTACATGGCGGGCGGCCTTGACGTTGAACCCGTCGATGAAGAGTTACAAGTCCCCGTCTTTGACGTAGCTTTGAATTTCGATGAGGCTCTCGCATATCGTCCCGATGTCAGAGCGGCAAGGCTTAATCTTGAACGCGCAAGGCTCGTGAAAAGTTTAACGGCTAAGGGACTTTCACCGACGCTTGATTTTGCTTTCCAGTTCACAGGTTGGTCAGACCCGGAATATTTTGCAACTCCGAATAAACATCAGGCCGGAGCATCATTAACTCTCAACCTTCCGATTACTGACGGCAACACAACAAAATATAAAGTGCTTAACACGGACAGGCTTATTCAGGCCGCAGAGGCTAATCTGCGTTCGCTCGAAGAGTCGACGCGCCGCGATATTGCCGTAGCCATGAACAACTGGAAGAACGCCGCAGCAGCCGAGCAGGATAAAAAAATTCAGGTCGAACGCTCCGAAGAGGAATTAAAAATTACTGAATTAATGTACTCCGAAGGAATGGGAGCGCAGATTGATTTAATTAACGCTCAGACGGCTTATCAGGCAGTCAAAACTGAATATCTTGACGCTGTAAAAGATATGTACGTTGCTCTCGTTGCTTTGAGAAAAGCTATCGGAGATTATTCGCCCGATGAGAACGGCGACTGGCGCGAAGCTGTCCAGCGTTACGGAAAAGGCAACGAAATTCTAGGAGAGACCGGCCTCAAAACTTTGAGAACGGAAATGAAGAAGTTAAAGGCTAAGAATGCTCAAAAAGAAGTCGAAGAAAAAGAAAAAGATTAAGAGAACATGAAAAATGTAAATTCAAAGCGAAGATTTTTTTTATTCGTCATTGTATTTTTATTAATCATAGCGTGCGTTGCGGAGGCCAAGACCTCTAAGACGCAAAACATCGCTAATTTATTTTGCCGTGTCAATCCGTCTCTCAAGGCCAACAAAGCGAAGGATTATGCGACAGTTGTAATTCATGCCGCAGAAAAATATAAGCAGGACCCTTACGCGATCGCGGCCTTAATCGTCCACGAGTCTACGGTAAACCCTAAGGCAATTTCAAAGGGCGGCGACTACGGCTTGATGCAGATACGCTGGAAAGTTCACGCGACGGCAATAAAAAAAGCGTTCCCTAAAGTTAAAAAGGCTAAAGATATTCTTGACGTGAGAACTAATGTTCTTTACGGGACTGAAATTTTTTCGCAGTGCATGAAAAAAGCTAATAACGATTTGCGTGGCGGAATACTTCGCTACAGTGCAGGCAACGAAAAATTAGTCAAAAAAGTTTTTGCGACGATGAATGAATTAAAAAACGGCACGGCTAAAAAAGCCAAAAAGAAAAAATAAAAAATTAAAGGAGAGATTATGAAAAGCATGAAAAAAATTTTTTTAAGTTTTATTTTTCTTGGACTGCTCTGCGGAGTTTCTTCTGCCGACGTTGTGTATACTGCTACGACAGGAGCCAACGCGGGCATCGGCTTAATAAAATTTTCGAGCTCGTTGGATGTTACAACAAGCGGACTTCAATACAGCCAAGCGGCGGCAGGTTCGATCGTTGCGCCTTACTGGGAAAATAACACTTCAAACGGCAATGGAAATTCAAAATTAATTTTAGTTACGCCCGTCGAGAGTACAGACACGACGATTTCAGGTGATCAGGCTTATATATTCAGCCCGTCAAATCTCAACACGCCGGAAAATTCCGCGCCGATAATTTTAACGGGGACTTACGGAGTCCCGATTATATCCGGGACAAATCCGGGAGCTTATTTGTATTTAGCGTCTAACTCTGCTATACGCGAATACGCAACGGCAAATTTTACGCTCAGAAACATTTACACGGCCACAAGCTCGGACAGTCTCCCTAATCCTGAAGTAAAAGGGCTTATGGTAGACAGCCGCATTCATGTCCTAATCCAAAGGCCGACAGGCTCCGGCGATGTCATCATGCATTTTGACGGACAGCTTAAAGCCTCAGGGTCAACGGCAACGAACACGACAACGGGATCGCAGGCAATGTGCTCTATAAGTTCAGGAACGGCCGTTGCGCATAACAAAGGCGTTCAAATTCTTTCGGGTTCGACTTCAAGCGATGCCGTAACAACTTCGGACCCCGTCATAGCGATATGCCGCGATACCGGCAGCGGCTTTTATTATGTCGAAAAAGGAAGCAGTAATTTTTCGCTCAAGCATTACAAAGATAAAGACAACACCACGACAATTTTCAGCGATGTCTCTGTTGATACGAATAGAGTCCAGCTTATGCAGGCCGATAATAATCTTTTGGCTGTGGTAATCGCCGGCTCAATAAGATTTTATAACATGGCCAATAATGATGCGCACGTTAAGACTTTTTCTTCAAGCAATCTAGGCGGTTCTGCTGTCAGCATAGCGGCGGCAACAACAAGCGGCAGTAACGGAAGCTCCGGCGGGAGCGGATGTCAGGTAGGAGTTCGGAGGGAGGACTTAGGAGGTTTAATGCTCTTGGCTCTGGCCTTGTTTACGTTGATAAAGAAGGCGCAAAAGGCATGAATAAAATCATAACGATTGGACGCGAATTTGGTTCGGGCGGCCGTGAGTTCGGAAGAAAACTCGCGGAACTTTTGGGCCTGCCGTATTATGACCGCGAAATAATTTCAGAAATTGCTAAGAGAACTTCTCTATCTGAAAAATATATTCAGAACATCGCCGAGCATAAGCCCGTCATTCCTTTTCCTATACACACAGGGCGTACGTTTTGGGCGGTCGTTCCCGATTACGGTCAGTCAGTCCAGTCGGAACAGCATAACATAATCCGCGAGGCTGCCTCAAAATCCGATTGCGTCATCGTAGGGCGCGGAGCCGATTATATTTTGCGCGAGTTAAATCCGTTCAGAATTTTTGTTTATTCGAGCATTGAAAGCAAAATGAAACGCTGCCGCGAAAATCAGAGTAACGACTATGAACAGGGCAGTGGCGCGATGACTGATAAAGAACTTGCAAGAAAAATCGAGCAGATTAATAAATCACGCGCTGATTATTACGAATTTTATACAGGCCAGAAATGGGGAGACAAAACTAATTACGACTTGTGCATAAATACAAGTTTCATTGAACCGGAAAAAATTGCGGAAGCTGTGAAATTTTTAATAATTTAATTATAAAAAATTCCTAGCTCCTAACTCCTAATTTCTAAATAAAAATTAAATTGGAGATGAGATTATGCGCAATTATCTTGACGTTCTCGCAAAAATCGAAGAGACAAGAGCAAAAGCATGGCTAGTCGGCGACACTGTCCGTATGCTTCAAATGGGAGTGCAGCCGAAAGTTATTACGCTAGCGATTGATTCTGATGATATGTACAGCGTAGCTCTTGCACTAGGAACCGGCTCCGTAGATGCCAGAGGACCTTACCCTGCACTGCGTGGCGAAATTCTCGGCGTTAATTTCAGAGCCTTCGGACTGAGAGGCGCGACCATTGAGGACGATTTAGCCTGCCGCGATGTAAGCATTGAGGCCATTGCTATTAGATCTGACGGCGGAATAGTTGACCCGTTCGGCGGACGCTTCGACATTCGCAACAAAGTTATAAGGCTCACGGGCGACAACGTAGATTTAATCAGAGAGGACCCGTTAAGAATTTTAAGAATGCTGCGTTTCTCAGCTGAACTTGAGATGAACATCTTCTGGAAAACTGAAAGCGATGTCAGGGCATTTCTTGAGAGTCACGCCGACAGAATGAGCGAAATTCCGCAGGAACGCTGGGGACGTGAAATTATGAAAGGTCTTGTCCGCCGTCCGTGCAGATTTATCAGAATGTGCGACAATTTCCATTTAATTCCGTTCTTTTTGAAAGAGCTTGAAGATTTAAAGCGCGAGAAAAATTTATACGAACACGTGCTGAACGTTCTTGACATAATCGAAAAAGAACTCGACACAAATAAAATCATGCAGAGCGAGGCTTTTGTTCTTGCAGGACTGTTTAACAACATCGGAACGAAAACTTTAGACGGCCATGACAGAACGAAATACACCGACAGGATCGTTAATGAGTATCTCACGCGCTGGAATATTCCTTCAGAGACGATTGAGGAAGTTCTGGCAATCCTGAATAATTACAGAAATTTCTATGTGCCTACCAGCGAAACAAAATTCTGCCGCGATGTTCTTGAGTACACTGAAGAAGCCGTGCTCGTCGCATTAGAGTTTGCAAAGTGCGTGGCCGAAGCGCAGGGTAAACTTGAAGAATACGGCGACGTTCTCGAAAATAACACTTGGAACTTGAAACAAGTTCTGCGAAGATTTACGAGCGTCAGACTTCAGACCGAAGGCGCACCGCGTTACATGACGGGCCGCGAAGTTATGAGCCTGTTGAACATGAAGCCGGGCAAACGTGTCGGCGAACTTCTCGAAGGTCTCGACATGGCAGTAGGAACAGGTAAAGTAAGCAGCCGAACAGGTGCTATAAAGTGGCTGAAAGCACAGTAGCGGCAATTTCAACGGCGTTGGGCGAAGGAGGCATCGCCATAATAAGAGTCTCCGGATCCCGCGCCGTTCAAATCTCCACAAAAATTCTCACGCGGAAAAATTTTGAAATTCCCGGAAAATTATATTTAACGAGCTTAATTGACGGGAACAAAAATATTTTAGATAGAGTCCTCGCAGTTTATTTCAAAGCTCCTCACAGCTACACCGGCGAAGATATTTTAGAAATTCATACGCACGGAGGAATTTTTATAGCGCGTCTGTGCCTTGAACTTTTATTAAAGAGCGGAGCAGTTTTAGCCCAGCCAGGCGAATTTACCCGAAGAGCTTTTATAAACGGAAGAATAGATTTATCACAGGCCGAAGGGGTTTTAGGGATTATCAAGGCTCAAAGCGTTGAAGCCCTCAAAGCTTCAGCACGGACTCTGAACGGCGGACTTTCAAAAATAATTCAGGACGTTCACGAAAAAATATTAAACATTCAGGCTAATATCGAAATTAATTTAGATTTCCCGGAGGGCGAAATTTTTGACGGAAATTTTGATTTAAGCCGCGAAATTTTTTGCGTGATTGAAGAACTTGAAAAACTTTTGTCGCGCTGCGAGGCCGGAATGATTTTTAATAACGGCGTTAAAATCACAATCGCAGGCCGTCCCAACGTCGGGAAATCTTCACTGCTCAATGCAATTTTAGAAAAAGACCGCGCAATCGTTACGGAAATTCCCGGAACTACACGCGATATAATCAGCGAGACAGTATTAATTAATTCTCTGCCGGTGATTTTGTCCGACACGGCAGGAATCAGAGAGACTGAAAATATTATCGAGGCTGAAGGCGTTAAACTTGCAATGAAGGCCGCGAATGAAGGCGACTTGTGCCTGTTCGTCATTGACGGCTCAAAAAAAATAACGGACGAAGAAATTAATTTTATAAATTCTCTTGACGACAAAGCAATAATCGTGATTAATAAATCTGATTTAGAGCAGGCTGCAAATTTTGAAACGGCTCTAACAAAAATTCATGTCTCTGCAAAAAATAAAATAGGTCTAGAAGAATTAAAGCAGGCGATTTATGACAAAGCAATCAAAACTCCTGCGGCGGGCGGAGAATTAAACGCTTCAGCGGCACAGCTTCAGGATATACGCGAAAGTTTGAACGCAATGCGCGAGGCTCACGGGCTTGCGGAAAAAAATTTTGAGCCCGACATCATAGCCGGCCTTCTGAATGACGCGAGAATAAAATTAATGCACGTGCTTGGAATTGAGATCGGCGATGAACTTTTAGATTACATGTTCAATAGATTTTGTGTAGGCAAGTGAAAAATATTGTGCTAAAATAATTTTAATTCTTCCTGTAGAAAGATTTGCAGGAAGAATTTTTTTGGGGGCTACAATGGGGACTACAGAGGCTTCAAAAATTTTCAGCTCTCATAAATTTTTACAACGCTGAAGAAAAAAATAAAGATGCAAAAAAAAATTCGCGTTCAAAATTTTTTACTTCGGAGATTTTCTTCGGCTCTTCGGAAAAATATCTGCCGACTCTTCTTTCCATAAAGTATAAAATCCAAAATCGTCAACTTCGTCTTGAGCTCCTAAGAAATCTAAAACATTTTTGCCGACAATGCGAAGATTTTTAATTTGATTTTTGCTCAGGCCCTCAAGGTCGAGCGACGCAATAATATTTTCATCGCTTCCTGCGTAAGTTACTTCCGTTCGTTTTTGTCCGGGCGCGATAACCCACAAGGGAGCGGCGGAAATTTTCGCGAGCCTCGTTTTTTCGTTGTCGTCTTTAACAAATTCAGCCGCTAAAATACAGGTTCTTTCACGCGGCAGAGTTCTTTGAAACGATACGAAATTCCCCAGCGACCACGCGACGGCCTTGAAATCTCCGCTTATATTTCTAATTTCAACGGGCTGCAATACGTGAGGGTGAGTGCCTATTAATAAATCTGCTCCGTTGTTAAAAGCTATGTCGGCGGCTTTTTTCTGATGGACGTTCGGCGCGAAGTGATACTCATTGCCCCAGTGAAAGCACGCTATGATTATGTCGGGGCTTAAATTTTTTGCGCGCTCAAGGCTCATCGTTAAATCTTTTTCAGAAATTATATTTAAGTGAACGTCGTTAGACTTCGGCCAGAGATTGCTCCCGTAAGAATGATTTACGAACGCGGCTTTTATTCCGTCATTCTCTAAAATTACAGCGTCGTTTGACGGCACATCATCGAGGCCAAGACCGATCCATGTTAAGTCCGCAGAGTCTAGAGCTACGGTTGTGCGTCTCGCGCCTGCCGCGCCCCTGTCAAAAATATGATTGTTCGCGAGCGTCAGCAGATCCATGCCTAAATCTTTCAAAACGTCAGTCAATGAGTCGGGCGTGTTGAACATCGGGAAGCCGGCATATTTTAATTTTTTGCCCGTGCCTGAAAAAGTTGTCTCTAAATTCCCGACCAAGAAAGCATTTTCGATTAGCGGCTTAACTCTTCGGAACTGCGGCGAAAAATCATACGTGCCGATTAATTCTTTGTCCTTGCCTTTGTAACGCGCTGCGTCGAGCTGCTGCTGATGCGTCATGATGTCGCCGATGAAAAGAAAACGCGCACGTGTCTCCGAAAATGCCGCTGACGCGAATAAAAATATAAATGCACAAGCTAAAAATTTTTTTACCATGAAATTTTTTCTCCCCGCTAAGATTTAATAAAATACTTCTCGTAAATATAATCGCTAAAGTTTGCGTATTCCTTGACGCGCTCAAAGTTATCAAGAATTGCCGGGAGCCTACGCTCGTATTCTTCGGAGGTGCATTGAGCTAAAATTTTTTCGATGTTTTCAATGTCGTCTAATGAAATTTGAATGATGCCGTCAGGATTGAAGAATTTATCAATTTTTTTTGCTCCCAGATAAATCGGGACCGTTTGAGCCGCAAAGCAGTTCGTAATTTTTTCAGTGAAGAAGAAAGAGCTTATGTCATTCTCAATGGCAATTTGAAATCTGTAATCTTTCAAAGTAACGCCGCAATTTACATAAGGGCCGCCGTCAAAAGTTCCGAACGTGTCCGCGAGTTTTTCTTTTTTGCACCTGAACGCTAAATTTTTTCGGAGCCTGTGAAGTTTTGCCGAATTTCTATCCGACGCAAGCATCGATATATTTTTATTTTTCCGCATGTAATTATTTTTGTCGGGCTCGCTGTACCAATAATCGGCGCAGAACGGAACAAATTTTGCATTGCTGAACGTATCTAAAATTTCTTCATCGTAAGTGAAGAGGGCTTCAAATTCGTTCTCAATATATTTTTTATTGCGTATAAATTTTTTATAGCTCTCAGGAGTTATCGCACGGGACTCAATAAGCATGGCGAACTTTTTGTCAGGTTTTCCGACAGTGTTAAATGCCTCGAAGTGGCTGTAAAAATGCGTCGTAAGCCCGAAATTATATCTGTCCCAAAAAATATATCTAGGATCAGCAGGGCCGTAAACCGATTCTGCACATTCACGGTCGGCCCAAAAAAATACGCTCATCTTTTCGCCGTATTTATTAAAAATTTCAGGGTGGCATGAGTTCAGCGGCCTGTGCCTTATATAATACGGCGTGTAATATAAATGCCGGCGCAGAAATTGCTCGAGTTTGCCAAGCATTCGGGTTTTGAACTTCAATTAAAAACCTCACCCCTCCGAGCTGAAAAAATTATTTAGAATTTATGACAAACTCGTTGCGCTCTTTCAGGGCTCTCTCTGCGGCTGTGAAGGCCCGTGAAATTTCAGTGATGTCCTTCGTCTGCGCGGCGGTCTCTAAATTATTCACCGCTTCCTCTAATTTTTTCTCAAGTTTTGATGAAGCCGGAGCAGGGTCTGAATACCTCAGGGCATCCGAAAAATTTACAAGCTGCGAAAGTGAATCTTTAGGAAGCCCGGCCGCTTTCATGTCCTCAAAAATATAATTGACTTTGTTAGCCATTGATGAAAGATTTAAGCGTCCCTCCTCGCGTTCTTTTCTGTCCGCGCCTGATAATCTTAGCGAGGCCATGTTCATCATTATCATGGGTACAAGAAAGACGACAAGGCCGCCGACATGAATCAACATATATTTTGTAACGGAAAAGTTAGCGAAGGCATTGCCTATGGACATGACGATGACGAAGAGAAAATAAACTCCGCCTAAAATTACTTTAGAAAAGCCGGCCGGAATTTCTTTGCCTCCGTTCGACCGCATGGCAATCCCGGAGGCCATTAAAGTTTCAAGCACGAGAGCAAAAACTAAAAAGCCTGCCGAAATCCAAAAAGTCGTTCCGCGCTGCTCAGGCGTTGTCAAAAAATAAACGAATACAGCCGTAGCAGCCGCAATTAAAAGCATGATTAAGAATAAATTAAAAACTTGACGAATTTTATTGAAAAATTTTCCCATGAATTATCACCTCAGAAAAATTATAAAGACTTTGCAATTATATTAACACTTTAGGCTGTAAATTTTTAGTGTGGTAAAATAGGGACAACATTGAGGGGAGTTGTTCCCTACTTTATGAAGATGATATTACTTCCGGCCTAGCCGAATAGTCTGTCCCAGAGCTGTAAAGCTGACAGGACAAAGTTAATCAACCAATAATCCTGTCCCAAAGCTGAAATGCTAAGAGGGCAAAGTCAACAAGCCAGTGAAGAACAGCGGCAATCAACTTAATAAAACGTAGGAGGTTGTGCCGCTGTTTGCGTCTGGAGATTTTGTGCTTTTTGCTCAAGTTAATTCACCAGATTTCTACACGGCGGTCTCCCTCGTTTACATGAGCCGTGTGTCCCATGACGAGCCCCTCGTGAAAATCATTACATCAAAGGAAATTTTCTATAAGAATCGAATCAGAAAGCAGGAAGAAAAAACTCCTGCCTCCTAATTCCTAACTCCTACCTAACTTTGTTATAATGCCCTCTAAAAAACGCAGGAGGTATTATTTTTTATGCTGGACTCCGAAAAAATTTTATTCTTTGACGGCGGAATGGGCACAATGTTGCAGGCTCGTGGTCTGAAGCTCCGCGAACTTCCCGAAATATTAAATTTAACTAATCCCGATTTAATTTTGTCTATACATAGCGAATATAAAAACGCCGGTGCAGATTTCATAACTTCCAACACTTTCGGCGCAAATAAATTTAAGCTCGCTAAATCCGGCCACAGCGTTTATGAAGTCGTAAGCGCAGGAGCAAAGCTTGCGCGTCAGGCAGCCGGAAAGAGTTATGCCGCTCTCGACATCGGCTCTACCGGGCGCGTAATGGCACCTTCGGGCGATGCTTCTTTTGAAGAAATTTATGAGGCCGTCGCGGAAATCGTCAACGCCGGAAAAAATTTTTGTGATGCAATTCTATTAGAAACTTTCACGGATTTATATGAGCTAAAAGCGGCCGTGCTTGCAGCAAAAGAAAATTCCAGCCTTCCTGTTTTTGCCACGATGAGTTTTGAACAGTCGGGCCGGACTTTTTTCGGGACTTCCATTGAAGCGATGACCGCGACTCTTGAGGGGCTTGGTCTCGACGCGCTGGGCGTTAATTGTTCGCTTGGCCCTCGTCAGTTATTGCCGATCGTTGAAAAAATCTGCGCTCTTTCTCACATTCCCGTAATGGTTCAGCCTAACGCAGGGCTCCCCGTAATGCGCGACGGAGTTTCAAAATATGACGTAACTCCTGACGAATTTGCGGAGATTTCAATAAAATTTGCCGACATGGGCGTAAAAATTCTTGGCGGCTGCTGCGGAACAACACCCGAATATATATATAAAATGAAGAACGCAGTGTTAAATCATTCAGTCAATGCCGTTAAAAGAAATGTAATTGACGAGACTGTAATTTGTTCAGCGTCAAAAGTTACGAAATTCGGCAAAAAATTTATAGTTATCGGCGAGAGATTAAATCCTACGGGCAAAAAATTATTGCAGAAAGCTTTGCGCGAGGGCAATACGGATTATTTATTGAAAGAAGCAGTCAAGCAGCAGGAGCAGGGCGCGGACGTCCTCGACTTAAATACGGGACTGCCTGACATTGACGAGCCTGAAGTTTTGAAAAAATCTTTGATTGAGATTCAAGGCATCGTTGATCTGCCCATTCAGATAGACAGCTCCGACTATAAAGCACTCGAAGCCGCTGCAAGAATTTATAACGGCAAGCCTTTATTAAACTCCGTGAACGGAAAAGCAGAGAGCCTCGAAAAAATTTTGCCCGTCGCAAAAAAATACGGCGCGTGTGTTCTCGGTCTTACTCTTGACGATAGAGGCATACCCGAAACGGCTGAAGAAAGATTTTCAATCGCTCAAAAAATTGTGAGTGAAGCTGAAAAAATCGGAATACCTCGAAGAAATATTTTAATTGACTGTCTGACTCTCACGGCAAGTGCGCAACAAAAATTAGTTCCCGAAACTTTGAAGGCTATAAAACTTGTGAAAGAAAATTTAGGCGTGTGCACGGTGCTTGGCCTCAGCAATGTATCGTTCGGACTTCCGCGCAGACCCTTAATCAACCGCACAATGTTAATCGCGGCTATTATGAACGGACTCGACGCGGCTATTATTAATCCGGGCGACGTTGACTTGAAAGAAACTCTCTACGCTTGGAATTTATTATCGGGCGATGAAAACGACATCAGCGAATATATTTCTTACTGCGAAAAAAATCCTACTGTCTCTAATTCTCTGCCGCAATCGGGCATTTCAAAAAGTGCAGAAAATGAAAATAAAACTGAAGGGTTAATTGCCACTATTAAAAGAGGTCTGGCGGACGAAGCCGCGAACATTACGCACTCGCTGCTGAATGAAAAAAAACCGCTTGAGATTATTGAAAATTACATTGTCCCAGCTCTTGATGAAGTCGGCAAAGATTACGAAACGGGAAAATTATTTTTGCCTCAGCTTATAAAATCCGCCGAAGCTGCAAAATCGGCCTTTGAAGTTTTATCGCTCTTAATGGAAAATTCCGGCGACACGTCAGAAAAAGCCAAAGAGCCCGTAATTCTTGCGACGGTTTACGGCGACGTTCACGACATCGGAAAAAATATAGTCAAAACGATTTTTGAGAATTATAATTTTAATGTAATCGACTTGGGCAAAGACGTTCCGCCGGAAAAAATCATAGAGGCTGTAGAAAAAGGCCGGGTGCACGTAGTCGGTTTAAGTGCTTTAATGACGACGACGGTCGCGAGCATGAAGGACACAATTACGAAATTAAAAGTCGCATGTCCTGATGTAAAAGTCATTGCAGGCGGAGCGGTATTAACTCAAGAGCTTGCGAAATATGCCGGAGCAGATTTTTACGCACGCGATGCTATGGAAGGCGTAAGAATTTTAGAGCAGCTAGAATTAAAAATAAAATAAAATGTGTTATCATTCAAAACATGAACATACAATTATTGAGGGATTTTATTTTAGAACCTGACCGCAGGGGCGGAAAGGTTACGGCGTTTTGTTTCTTGACCTGCGGAATTTTTTCGCTGATTATCACGGGAGTTTCAGGCGTTGAAAGATTTTCTGCGAGTAACGATCCGGCAGGGTGGTGCTATTGTACGCTTTTCTTATTGCAGGCGGCTCTCATGCTGTGGCTGTTCGTTCAGATAAAGCGCGGAAAATCGGAGAACATTTCAAAAATATCTTTCCCGTTTGTCGTTTTGGGATTTATTTTCGGGCTTACGTGTTTATTTTTTCTTGACGGCGGAACAGAAGGCATTGTCCCGATATTATTTATATTATCTGTCGTAGTTACTCCGTGCTTTTTAGATTTCTGGGACGCTTTAATAATGATTGTGCTGGAAATTTCAGCCTACGCTCTCAACGTATTTTTCGCGTCAAATTATCCCGGCTCGGTTAATAGTTCTATCTTGCAGCCGTTCGATATTTTTTTCCCGGTTTTAATAGTTACATTGACGCTGGCCCTGCTGTTTTTATTTTTCACTTACTCGTATAAAAATAATCAGGAGAAACTTGAGACGGCAATTTCTGAAGCCCAAGCAGCAAACGAAGCCAAGAGTTCTTTCTTAAATAACATGTCCCACGAAATCAGAACTCCTATGAACTCAATTTTAGGAATGAACGAAATGATTTTGCGTGAGGAGGAACGCCCGGAGATCCGCGAATATGCCCTCGTAATTCAGAGAAGCGGCCGTGCCTTGCTCGGAATTATTAATGACGTTCTCGACTTCTCGAAATTACAAGATAAAAAAATGGAGATAAGCCCTGTCCGTTATGATTTAAGCTCGCTTATTAATGACCTCGTTAATATGGCAGCAGAGGGAGCAAAGAAAAAATCCCTGACCTTCACCGTCAACGTAGATAAAACAATTCCAAGAATTTTAGACGGCGATGAATATCATATCCGGCAGGTTATGCTGAATATATTAAACAATGCCATTAAATACACGGAGCGCGGCGGCGTTACCGTTACAATGGGCTACGAAAAAGTTGACGCATATACGATTTTATTGAAGTGCGCAGTAACTGACACGGGCATCGGAATAAAATCCGACGACTTAGAATATATTTTCCAGCCCTTTGAACATATAGAGTCCTCAAGAAAATTCAACGCGGACGGTTCCGGGCTTGGCCTCTCAATAGTTCAGAAATTATTACAGCTCATGGGCTCGGAGTTAAAAGTTGAGAGCGTCTATCATAAAGGCTCGACGTTCTCGTTTGAGGTCCGTCAGACCGTCGTTAAATGGGAGCCGATCGGAAATTACGAGAGAGCTTTTTCGGTGTCGCTCAGCCACGATAAAAAACTTATGCACACGTTCCAAGCTCCTAATGCGCGAGTTCTTGTCGTTGATGACGCTGATGTTAATTTGCTTGTGTTCGCAAATTTATTAAAGAAAACGAAAATAAAAATCGACACTGCCTCAAGCGGTCTTGAAATGCTGCAAATGGTCAGAATGAATCATTACAACATGATATTCTTAGATCACAGAATGCCCGGCATGGACGGCATAGAAGCATTCCACAACATGAAAAAAATGACGGACGGATTAAATTTTAATACGCCTGTCGTGGCTCTTACGGCTAACGCTGTTTTAGGCGCAAGGCAGCTATATATCGATGAGGGCTTCAGCGATTATATCTCAAAGCCGGTTGATACTGTGAGGCTTGAGCAGGTTTTGCTTGAGTATCTTCCGAACGATTTAATAATTCGCGGCGAAGATATTTCGGACGACGAGAGCGAAAAAAATAACGTGCCCGTCGCTGACGTGAGCGTCATTGAAAAAGAAAACGAAAATAAAAATGAAAATGATGAATACGCTAAATATAAAAATCTCAACGGCATTGATTTTGACGCGGCCGTAACTAACTGCGGAAGCGAGGACACTTTCATTCAGGCACTGGAAATTTTTTATAACACCCTCGACAAAAAAGCCGACGAGATAGAAAATTTTGAACGCGAGAAAGATATAAAAAACTACACTGTAAAAGTTCACGCACTTAAAAGCGCGGCAAGACTCGTCGGAGCATTAGACCTCTCTGCGGACGCGAAATATTTAGAGGAATGCGGCGATAAAAACGACGAACACGAGATTGAAACAAAAACTCCGGCACTGCTCAAAAAATACAGAGCTTATAAAGAAATTTTAGCTCAAGTCTTTGGCAGCAACGATGAGCCGGATATGTCCCTGCCGGAAATTTCCGTAACGGATCTGCACGAGATGTATTCGCTGATAAAAAATTTCGCGGCCGATTTCGATTTAGATAACATTGACAGAATGATGGAAGAGGCTAAAAATTTCAGAATACCCGAAGCCGAGCGCGAACGTTTTGAAAAAATTAAAGAGTGCGTTACTAATGCGGACTGGGGAAATCTCGAACAGTTGCTATAATTTCAGGTAGGAATTAGAAATTAGGAGTTAGGAATTAAAAATAAGAAAGAGGGAGGAAAAAAAGAATTGAGTAAAATATTATTTATAACTGAAAAAGTCAGCTTTATATCCGAAGGCATAATCAATCACTTAAAGGCTCAAGATTTTGAAGTCCTCACAGTCAAGCCCGATGTAACGGCCATATCAAATTTTCTCAAAGAGGACACCGGCAACGACGAAGAAGCAATAGATCCCGAAGTCGCGGCCTTATTGAGTCAGGAAGGCGGAGAAGGCGAAGAGGGTGCCGCGTCGCCTGAAGGCGAAAAGAAAGACATTCCCAGAATTTTTATCCTTTATCTTCAGGGCGAAGATAATTTAATGATTGACGTGCTTGGCTATATCCGTGATTTAGTCGAGGACAGGGGCATAAGATTTTTTGTAATCGGAACGCAGGAAGAAATTGATACGGTTATCGGCAAGAAAGCTGACTACGTCGCGCAGGTTTACACGAGGCCGGTTGACCTTGCAGAATTAATTAAACGTCTTCAAAAAGAGGGCGAGGCCGTTGACAAACTCAAAGAATTTAAGAGTATTTTAATAGTTGACGATGACGCGACCGCTCTGCGCTCAATGAAAAATCTTTTAGCGACACATTATAAAATTCTCGTTGCGAACTCCGGCATGAATGCGATAACTATTTTGGCTAAAAATAAAGTGGATTTAATTCTGCTTGATTTTGAAATGCCTATAGTGAACGGCCCGAAAGTTCTCGAAATGATTCGCTCTGACCCGAACACCGCGAATATTCCCGTAATGTTTTTGACGGCTAAGGGCGACAAACGGAGCATCATGGAAGTTTTAAGGTTTAAGCCGGAAAAGTACTTGCTGAAAACAATGCTGCCCAAAGATATAATTGACAGCATTGACGAATTTTTCAAGACAAGACGTTAAATTTAGCTAACATCATTAAGAACCACTCCTTTCTCAAAAGTCTCCTTCTGATGAAATTTTTAATAAGTCAGTAGGAGATTTTTTTATTGAAATTTTTTCCGGCAGTTCATTTTTTCTCGCGCATATGCCGACGACCGCGCCGTCATCGAGAAAAAAATTTTCCCCCTGAAATTCTCCGTCCCCGCTCAATAATTTTTCGCAGTCAACGCCCGTCCATTCTTTGAGGTTTAAGCACTTCAGGCAGCTTTCTTTTAACGTCCAGTACTGAAAAAATTTTTTCTTTTGTTCGTCATAACTGGGAGAAAAATTTTTTATCGCCTCGTATTCATTCGGAAGAAAAAATCTTTTCGCAATGTTCATATCAATCTTTCTGTCAAAATTTTCGACATCAACTCCGTTTTCGCTGTCCCCTATGCTGCACGCGGCCCAAGCTCCGCTGTGAGACAAGCTGAAAAAAATTTCACTGCCGTTATTTTTTTCACAGTAAGGCCGGCCGTCAGAATTTCTGAAAATTTTTATCTCTTTGAAATTTTTTCCCGTCCGTTCCGAAATTAATTTTCTCGCTAAAAGTTCCGCCCATAGCGTCCTGTTTCTGTCGGAATTAAATTTGTAGCTCAAAATTTTTTTTACGCGCTCTGCTGAAAAATATTCGAGATATTCATCAACAGGGCTCTCAAGTTTTTCACGGATATTTAATAAATAAAGTTCTATGCTCATAAAAAAATTATACGCTTCCAAAAATTAAATTAAAGTTTAATATAAAATTATTTTATAAAAATATATTTACAAAATAAAAAAGTCGTGTATAATTTTTCATCGTTGAAGTAAAAAAAATTTGAACTCGAAAAAAAAATCTAAGCAGGAGGAAAATAAATCATGAAAAAAATTTTTGCAGCAGTCATTATTTTAGTGTTAAGCGCGTGCGCTTGCTTTGCTGAAGGTCTGAACATCTCCGAGCCCGAAGATTTTATTAATTATAAAATCGGAACACAGAGAGGAACAATCGCTGAAGGGCTTGCGAAAAATATGCTTAAGGAAAAAGCGAAGGAGCAGCTTACAACTTACGAAAAAGCTACGGACGTTATACAGGCTCTCAAGGTCGGAAAGATTCAGGGCGCAATAATGGACGAGGCACCGGCGATCCAGTTCGTTAAAAATGATCCAGAAGTTTTGAAAATTTTGCCGAAGCCCCTCACGGTTGAGCAGTACGCAATCGGTTTTAAGCAGGGCAACAAAGAACTTTTAGATAAAGTCAACAAGGCTCTCGCTGAAATTAAAGCTGACGGATCACTCGAAGCGATCATGCTGAAATATAAAGAAGACCCCACTGCGGCCAAGCCTGAGGATATTGACCTTCATAAGGGCGCGAAGGGCGGAAAGTTATATCTCGGAACAGAGTCGGGCTTCCCTCCGTATGATATTAAAGTCGGGGACGGCTACACGGGAATTGACATCGAGATGTGCGCGTTAATCGCCGGAAAACTCGATATGGAACTTGAAATAATTGCTTACCCGTTCGACTCGTTATTCATGGCTGTAAACAGCGGAAAGGTTGACATGATCTGCGCAGGAATTACAGTCAACGAAGAAAGAAAAATGTTCACGGACTTTTCAGAACCTTACGAGGACGCGAAACAGGTTGCCGTAGTCCTCACGAAGGATTATAAAGCTGAAAAATAATAAATAAAAAAATCTTACCCAAGCCATTAAATTTTACGAAGCCGTCGCTTTTTTGAGCGGCGGTTTTTATTTTATAATTATCTAAATTTTTCACTTAGGAGTTTTTTCTCATCATGGGAATAAATATACACGCATATAATTACGTCAGCGAAGTTCCGGAAATTATCGACACGATTAAAAAAAATTTCCCGGACGCTGAAAAATTTTTTCATTTCGTTGTTCCTTCGAGGGCCGATAAATTTTGGTTCTCGTCAAAAAAAACTGATGAAAAAGATTTATGGACATGGGACGAAATTTATAAAAATATCTGCGAGTCGGACAGCTCTATCACGCGCAAAAGAATTTTATCGCCGCCCGATCATTTATTAATCTTAGATTCAATTTTGAAAGAAGTCTTTTCTGAATATCCTGACAAGATAAAAAATCTTCCCGGCCTCACGCGCCCGGGATTTTTAAGCATAATTTCAAGGGACATCAGAGAACTTCTCAACGAGGCCGTAAAACCCGGACAGCTCGATTTTAATCCTGAAAGCGATAATCCTTCGGAGTTTCTTTTACCTGAAGTCTATGCACGCTACATAAAATATCTTGATGAATATAATCTGCTCGACAGCGCGGAAGTCTATACGGCGGCTCTCGAAGAGCTCATAAAAAATCAGGAATGGGGCAAAGAATTTTTTATAATCTTTGTCGGCTTTTTGTCGTTCACTCACGCGCAGTTAGAATTGCTCTACGCTCTTAGGGACAGGTGCGCGGAGGTAATTATTTTGAAACCTGAGACAAATCTTAAAAAATTTTATGACGCTGATTTACAGCTTCGCGGAAAAAGTTCAAGTCTGAAAAAATCTAGCGGAAAAATTGTAAAAATTCCTGTTGCCGAGCCGGGACTTGAGCCCGAAGCCATTGCACGCAGCCTTGCTCTTTATGACAGAGAAAAATTTGACGACATCGGCATTATGATTTCTAACGGGCGCGAGGATTATTTTGCAGAAGCCTTTGAACGTTACGGAGTGCCATATGATTTTGTCAGCGGCATAAAAATAAATCTGACGCTGCCGGGAAAAATTTTAACCTCGATTCGCCACTTGACCTCACGGAATTTTCCGACTTATGAAACAGCAATGTTATTAACCCAGCCGTGTTTCGCCGGAAGCAAATTCCCCGTCATGAAAGTTTATAGGGCAGGCCCGGCAGGTCTGGACAGATGGGAAGAATTTTTGAAAGTTAGGAGTGATGAAGAAAATATTTTTCAGACCGCTCTAATTTCTATACAAGCTATAAAAAAATTCAAGGACGCTATGACAAAATTAAACAGGCCCGAAAGAATTATGCAGGCGTTTTATGATTTTCTGACGGCCGAAAATTTATGGCTCGAACGTTTCGACACTCTTGAAATTGCAAACACCCCTGAGCTTGACGAAATTTTAAGGAATACCGCGAGCGCGATTGAGACTGTCGCCGGAAAAGTTTTAGCCTTAAATGAATTATTGCCGGACTTGGGAGCCGTTCAGAACGAAAAATTAAAGAATGACGAGGCTTGGGACTTCCTCGAACGCTGGTGCGCAAACACGGACACACGCGCCCCCGTGCAGATCTCAAACGCAGTCAGAATTTTCACGAACACTCCGCCGGTTCTCGCGTCCTTTCCTGTCTGGATAATGACGGGAGTAACTCAAAAGACTTGGTCGGGCAACGTAAACTCCTCGCCGCTTCTCGGAAATGCAGAGCGTGAAAAATTAGCCGCGAAAAAAGCATATCTCCCGACAACTTTTGACAAGGCCGCACAGCACGAGGCGTTATTCCGGCGTTTAATTCAGATCGGCGAAAAAGTTACGATTATTTCAAATCCTGAGCTTGACGAGGAAGGCCGCCCGCTTTCAGAATCTCCCTTTATGCAAAAATTTTTGGCCGACATGCCCGAATGGAAATCTAAAAAAAATCAATCGGGGGGAATAAAAATTTTACTTCATTCCGACGACTTAATCTTCCCGGAAATTGACGCAGAAGAAAAAATTTTCAGAGAGCCTCCTGTAATTTCAAAAAAGTTTAACGCTGTCGGGGCGAGCGACGTTCATAAATTATTAAGCTGTTCTTTCTTATGGTGGCAGGAAAAAGGAGCAAATTTATACGCGCAGGACACGGAAATAGTTTCGCAGATTGAATGGGGCTTAATGCTTCATAAATTTTGGGAAAGGGTCTGGCGGCGTTACAGAGCCGACACGGCGCAGGACTTCTCTAAAATTTCTGAGGACGAATGGAAAATATTAACTCAATCAGAAAATTTAGACGAGGAGTATAAAAATTTTTCGCGTCTCGTCAGGGATTTCCGGCTCAAAAGAAAATTACAGGGGCTTGAATACCGCGTCAGACGCTTGAGCAATATTCAATCAGAAGTTCTAAAAAAACTTTACGCAGCTGGCTACTCGCACGAAAAAATTTTGCTCGAAGAGGAAGCGTATTTAAGAACTGAATTTAACGGCGTTGCTTTTCTCGGCCAGTGCGACAGGATAGAAATTTTCAACGCTCCCGACGGCGGAAAAATTGCAATGATTGCGGACTATAAAGAAGGTGTAGGGGAAAATTCCGAAGATGCCATGACGAAAATCGAAAATTATTCATGGAACTTTGAAAAACGCGAAAAATTTTCATACGGCCTTCAGCTTTCAGTTTATGCTGCTTTGTTCGCAGGGAGTCATGAAATTACTCTCGGCGGAGTTTATATTCTTGGCCTTGAGGACGGGAAAATTTCAGGGAGTTTTGTCGGCGGCCTTGCAGAATTTTTCAAGGAGTATAAATCAAAAAAATTTAAGTTCTCGATTGCTGAACGAATTGACGAGGGCGAATACGCTATGGCCTGCGCTGCGGAAGTTTTGAACGCTGAAAAATTTTCGCCGGAATATAATTCAGATTTGTGTCAGTTCTGCAAAATAAAAAGTATCTGCCGAAGAGGCGAACTTGAAAAAAATATTTTTTAATTTTTTAATGAGGCTCGAAAAAATTTTTAATTCTATTTTTTTTAATTGCTCTATAAAAATTTGCGGTGAGTGAAAATTTTTGAAGTTCTTGTAGTCCCCATTGTAGTGCCCAAAAAAACAGTTCCCCTTCATTTCGAGGAACTGTCTTGATTATTATATCACAAGTGTTTTTTATTGACGAGCCAGTAAATAAATCCGACAAAGACAGCTCCGCCGACAATGTTGCCTAAAGTTACAGGCAGAAGATTTTTAATGAACATTGCGGTCCAGGTAAGCCCTTCGCCCTCCGCAAATATTCCGGCAGGAATGTAATACATGTTCGCGACGCTGTGTTCAAAGCCTGAAGCCACGAAAAGCCATATCGGAAAAAATATCGCTAAAATTTTTCCGGACGTGTCCGACGCTCCGAACGTCAGCCAGACCGCAAGACACACAAGCCAATTACAGAGCAGGCCCAAAATAAAAGCGTTGCAGAATGAAAGCGAAATTTTATTTTTTGCAACCCTAATCGTAAATTCTTTGAGAAGCTCATTATTTAATTGCCCGGACTTAGAAATTAAAAACGCTGTGAAAATTCCGCCGATCAAATTCCCAATGTAGACGATAATCCACGAGCGCAATAATTTTTTCAGCGTAATTTTTTTTTCGAGCAAAGCCATTATCATTAAACAGTTGCCCGTAAATAATTCCGCGCCTGCAAGCACAACAAGTATCAGCCCGGCCGGAAAGATTAACCCGGCTATAAATTTTGCGAGCGCAGGATTATTTATAGCATGGCTTATCATGTTTGCGGCCTGCGAGCCGAACGCAATAAAAGCTCCGGCTAAAATTCCTAATATAAATTGATTGAGCGCGGAAAAATTTGCTTTCTTTATTCCTGCATTAACAGCAGCGTCTTTGATGTCGTTCATAAATTTTCAGCCCCCTTTGTAAAAATTTTATCATCTTTCCTAATTCCTAACTCTTAACTTGCTATAATTACTTCAAATTTTTTAAGGAGGATTTTTTATGTTAGGCTATGGTTACGGACTTGACCCGACGATTATTATAGTAATCCCGGCGTTGTTATTATCAATGTGGGCGCAGTCGAGTGTGAAGAGCACTTTCTCTAAATACAGCATGATACAAGCGAGAGGGAACGTTACGGCGGACAGCGTCGCAAAAAATTTATTGACTCTCTACGGGCTTGGCAATATGCCCATAAATCACGTCGCAGGTTCTCTCACAGATCACTACGACCCTACAAAGAAGACTCTAAATCTTTCTGATGAAGTTTACGGAAGCAGGAGCATCGCTTCAATCGGTGTTGCAGCTCACGAAGCAGGCCATGCAATTCAGCACGCGGAGATGTATTCGCCGCTGATATTAAGAAATTCTATCGTGCCTGTTGTAAATATCGCGACGACTGCTTCAACGCCGTTATTTTTTCTTGGCCTCGTGATGTCTAATTCAACGCTCGTTACGATTGGAATTATGTTATTCACGGCCGCACTTGTCTTTCATCTTGTTACACTTCCCGTTGAAATCAACGCAAGCTCAAGAGCTTTGACGCTGCTCGAACAGACTCACACGCTCTCGCCCGATGAATTAAAAGGCGCGAAAAAAGTTCTTACTGCTGCGGCGTGGACATATATCGCTGCGGCTGTAACTTCGGCTTTAACTTTAGTGAGAATGATTTTAATAGCAAATTCACGGAGGCGTGATTAATTGCGCGGAATAATAGCAGGTAGGAGTTAGGAGTTAGGAGGCAGGAGGTAAAAAACATGCGCGGAATTGAAGCAGCTCTGAAAGTTCTTGGCAATAATGATAATAAAGGGGCGTTTGCGTCGGAGGCTCTAAGAAAACTCGCTGACCGTGAAAAAATGAAAGGCCCTGATATTTCTCTGGCCTCGTCATTAATTTATATCGTCATGAGACGGCGCGAGCTTTGGAAAAAAATCGCAGGCTCTTTCCTTCATTCAAAAGAGAAACTGCCGGCGCAGGTTTATACGGCTATAACTATGGGCGCAGGCGGATTAATGGAGCTTCGCAGATTTTCCGAAGGAGTTTTGATTAACGGCATTGTCGAGACTTTGAAGAGAAGCAAAGAAAATCAAAAATATATTTCGCTCGTCAACGCAGTCCTGCGGAAAATTAAAGAGGGCGGGCACGAGATGATCGACGCTATGAAAAAATCCCCCACGCTTGACGACAGAGCCTTAATCGCCGGAGTGCCTGTATTTTTTATTTCAGCGTGGGTCAGGTCGTGGAATAGAGCAGAGATTAACGAAATTTTTGAGATGTTCTCGCTGCCTTCGTACTCGTCATTGAGAACTGAAGAGCCCGAAAAATTATTGAAACTTTTAGAAGAAAATAATATCCGCGCTTTTAAGTCGGACATGTCGCAGGCTTTGAGGCTTAATGAAAGCGTTTTGCCCGTTAATGTTCCCGGCTTCAGCGACGGATTGTGCAGCGTTCAGTCTGAAAGCTCAATAATAACGGCCTCGCTCGTAAGAAAATTTTATTCGGGCAGGGGATTAATTTTGGACATGTGCTCCGGGCGCGGAGTTAAGGCCGGGCAGATTTTGCAGGAATGTCAAAGCGCAAGGCTTGAATGCTGGGAACTCTCCGAGAAACGTTCAGCGAGCGCGGAGAAAGAACTTGAGAGACTAAAAGTAAAAGACCGGGCAGTATTAAAAATCGGCGATGCTCTCGTGATCGAACCGAACGAAACGCCGAATTTTATAATGCTCGACGCTCCGTGCAGCGGATCGGGAACTTGGAACAGAAAACCCGAAGCAAAATGGCGGCTCGACTGGAAAAAATTTGACGCTATCGTCGCGACTCAAAAAAAATTACTCGAACGCGCTGTAAATTTATGCGCGCCCGGCGGAAATATTTTATATATTACTTGCAGTCTGCTGCGTCAGGAAAATGAAAACGTCATCGCAGAAATTCTAACGGCTCACCCTGAATGCGCAGAAATTTCCGGCATGATTAATTTCAAGGGAGCGGCTTTCAAAAAAGGCAGACCCTACGGATTTTATATCATGCCGTGTAATGCGTGGCTTGACGGTTTTTACTGTTCGCTGATAATAAAAAGATAATTGAAAGAGAGGAAAATTTTTTTGGCAACATTTAAGAAAGTTAAGGAGCAAAATTTTATTGAACTCTGCGAGACGGGGACTTTGCAGGAAATTCAAAGCGCGATAGACTCCGGGATAGATGTCAATGCGCTTGACGAATTTGGCGAGAACGCACTGCACATAGCGGCGGCCAGAAGAACTCCCGATATAATACAAGCTCTGATAAAAGCAGGAAGCGATATAAATTTAGTCTCATATGACGGCAACACGCCTCTAATTTGGGCATCGGGCAATAATACTCTTGAAGCCGTTAAAATCCTTATTGACGCAGGAGCTGACGTGAACGCTGCAAGATATGACGGACTGACATCACTCGCGGGAGCTGCACGAAAGAATAAACTTGATGTCTTGAAATTGCTCCTGTCAGCCGGAGCGAATCCCAACATAAGAGACAGCAACGGAATGACGGCTCTTTTACATGCGGCGCAGTTCGGTCTTCCCGAAGCCGTTGAGGCTTTAATTGAAGCAGGAGCTGACGATCTTAGAAACAATGCCGGCGATAATGCTCTCATGCTTGCGGTGCGCTGGAACAGTCCCGAAATGGTAGAAACTTTATTAAAAGCCGGAGCCGATATAAACTTAAAAAACAAAGACGGCAAAAATGTTTTAGACTATGCAAAAGAAAATGAAAAATTACAAGGCACTGACGCTTTGAAAAAATTAAGCGAAAAATTTTTGAATAAGGAGGCGTGATTAATAATGCGGCGCAAAGGAGGAATAGTTGCTTGGGTTTTATTTATGGTAGTCGTTACAATTTTTGCGTCAGGAGCGATAGCGGTCTATACGATTTTTTTGAAGCCCGAAAATAATTCTCAAGTTCCTCAGTTAGTCGGGAAATCTAAATCAGAAGCTGTCGCTGAAGCAGAAAGCGCGGGGCTTGTCGTTCAGCTTGAGCCGGTTGCCTCGACAATGCCGGAGGGAAGAGTTTTAGCTCAGTCTCCGCAGGCCGGGACAGAATTAAGACAAGGCAGGGTCATCGTTTTGCAGGTAAGCCAGAGCGGAGAACTTCACGCGATCCCGGACGTTACGGGCAAGACTTTGGCGAAGGCTCAGGAAGAAATTAAAGAGCAGGGATTTTCGCTCGGCGACGTTATAAAAATCAGCGAACCTAACGCGAAGGCCGGGACAGTCATCGCTCAAAGCCCGGCAGCTCCTGCCAGCGTAAATTCAGGGCGTAAAATTGATCTGCTCGTTCAGGCAGGGACTGCACAGCCGGAAAATATAACTATACCCGACGTGAACAGAATGACAGAGGACGAAGCAAGAAATATTCTTGAGACGGGCGGAGTAAAAGTTCAAGCTGTCGAGAGAGTCTACAGCCCGTTATTGCCTGAAGGACTTGCAATCGAGACAAAACCGGGCGCAGGGACTTCCGTTAGGCCGGGGCAGGGAGTTACTCTCAAACTTGCGACACAGCGAAGGCCGTCAGGTTTTTCAGATGCTGACAGCAAAACGACAACGGCTCAAAGAAACGGAACTATTACAATTCCGCGAAACACGGCTTCAAAAAATACGGCGCAGGACGATAAAAATAAAACGACTGCAGGCACAACGCAGAATAATAACCGCGGTGTTACTGTATCGGTCGGCGGCGAGGACGAAGTTTTTATCGGCGACGACTACGATTTGAACGAATTAACGAAAACGGCACAGAATAACTCAAAACCGGCGGCGGCCACACAGACTTCAGCACCGTCAAAAACTCCGGCACCGGCGCAAAATTCTACACCGGCTTCAACTCCTACAAACAATGCTCCGGCAAAACAAAGCACGCCAGCTTCATCAGGGGGCAGCGGAGCAGGAAATAAGACAGCGCGTATTCGTTATCCCGTTCCGCCGTTGGCAAGGCCTATGGATTTAAGAATAGAAATCACGGATCCAAACGGAAAACGCGAAGTTATGAGCCGTCAAGTTAAGGGCGGAGAAAATATCAACACCACCGCAAGCTATTTGCAGGAATGCGTTGTCAGCATTTATCTGGGCGGTGAATTTGTTTGGCAGGAAAGGCAAAGGTAGCAACAGGTAGGAGTTAGGAGGTAGGAGGGAAAAAATCCCTAACCCCTAATTAAAAAAAGAAAGGGAAAAATTATGAGAAAAATATTTTTAGCACCATCGCTTTTTGGCGCGGACCCTCTGAACATTGCCGGAGCTGTTGACGCAATGAAAAATCAGTTCGACTGGCTTCACTTTGATATTATGGACGGGCATTTTGTAAAAAATTTATCGTTCGGCCCGCATTTTGTTGACGCTCTCAGAAAAAAATATCCTGATGCTTTTATTGATACGCATTTAATGATTGACAGCCTTGATGTAATTCTGCCTCTGTTTATGAATAAAAATTCTTCATCGATCACGATACACGCCGAGACAGAAGGGCATCTGCTTCACGCATCATTGAATAAAATAAAAAGCGCGGGACTTAAAGCAGGAATTTCAATTTGTCCGCCGACAAAAATTTCAAGCATTGACGAGAGCGTTCTCGAAATTGCAGATTTAATTTTAATTATGTCTGTAACGCCGGGTTTCGGAGCGCAAAAATTTATTCCAAGTTCATTAAACAAAGTCCGCGAGCTTGTAAGCCTGCGCGAGGCAAAAAAATATCATTACCTTATTGAAATTGACGGCGGCATCAACGAAAATAATATAGCTGAAATAGCTCTTGCCGGCTGTGATGTCATTGTTGCAGGGAGTTCTCTGTTTAACAGCAATGACCCGGAGAAATGGCTCATTAACGCAAGAAAAAATATTGAGGAGGCTATGAGAAATTTTGACCGACCGTAATGAAGCACTCAAAGAGCTTGGGCGCATTGTAACAGAACGCCGCGAGAATGCCGGAATAACACTCGAAACAGTTTTCGACAGGACCAGAATAAGGCCGGAGTATCTTCGCGGAATTGAAGAGGGCGACTATACAGACTTCCCGGAGCCTGTTTACGTCAAGGGCTTTATACGGACTTACTTAAAAGTTATAGGCGCGGAGGATTTGCTTGACGATTTCAACGCTCTGATTGACCACACAGAACACAGCAAAACAAGCCACAGAAAAGAACATGCAGCTGGCAGTAATGTTTTAGGCAACGGCTCATCAATGCCTGAAGGCTTCAAGGCAGCTTCACATTTAGGCTTGTTTATTGTCCTGATTGCGGCGTTAATAGGAACAGGAATATATGTCTGGTACGCATTAAACAGCGGCGGAATAGATCTCAAAAACTTAAAATTCTTCAGTTTTTCCGGTAACGGTGAAAATACGCCTGCGCAGGAAATTTTATCGAGCGACATTAATGTAAATGAAGCTGTCTTTGAAAACGTAGAGCTTTCTGAAGATGTTTTAGTTTCAGAAGAACCGGAGCCGGAGCCGGAAATAACTCCTTCGCTTGAAATTCACGCGGTGAATGATGTTTGGCTTAGCGTATCATTCGGAGACTCCGCTCCCGTTTACCGCAGGACGTTGAAGCGCGGCGAGGTCATGCGTTGGGATTTGAAAGAGACTGCGCGTGTCGTATTCGGAAGGCCGACGGCGGCGCAGGTAATTCTCAACGGCGAGGACTTAGGGGTTGTGAACTCAAGAGCTAAAAAAGCTGAGACTTACACCTACAGCCCGGACGGAAATTACAAAAAGATAAAATAAAAAAATAAGAGGGAGGAGCAGAAAATTTTTGCCCCTCTCTTTTTTCATTGCCACATTCCTAATTTTGATTTTTTTGCTTCGTTTTGAATTTCTTTGAAAATTTTTTCGTATTTATTATTAGGCTTTATTATCAAAACTTTTGCATAGCCTCCGGCTAATAATTTTGCATTGAACATTTCGCGCCGTATCGTTTCATCATTAATCGCCTTCGGTTTCGATAGCCATATATAAGCAAGATGCCTGTTATATCTGTCCTGCGGCGATTTATCATATTCAAGCCACACGGGCCGGCCGTTCAAATTTTCTTTTGTGAAGTTGCTTGCTTCTTTTCCGTAGGGCTGAACTCCTTTTGTAGGGTGAACAGTCTCTGGAGTGTCAACGCCTAAAAATCTTACGCGCCTGTCCTCGCCGTTTACTCTTATAACTGCCGTGTCCCCGTCAACAGCACGCACGACAATGCCTTGAATTAAGCCGGAATTATCCTGCTCTGCGCCATTGTCATTAAATAAAGATAAATCTCCGCCGGCAAAATAAATTACAGCCGCCGCTATGATTAATAAAATAATTTTTTTCGGGCCAAGTGCCGCGAGGTCTTCGAGCGTTATATTTTTTTTACGTGCCATAATAAAAACTCCTTTAATGATAGAATTAGCTACTAGGAGAGGCATTCTGAATTTTTCAGAATGAGGCTCACACGGGGGACACCGCCTCCGTAGCCTGAAAAAATTTCAGGATCAAGGGAGGTGGTAACGTGAAAGATATGGTCATGCTTTACTTAAAAATAAAGCTCGTAAAAGCCATCACTGACTTGACACGAGCACTAGCGGACTTGATCCGCACCATAAAGACACGTAACTTCCAACCTTAGAATGTAAACTTATCTGAGGTGGGGAGAGCAGCCCCTCTTCAGTGAGTTTTCATTTTATTTTTATTGTGAACGTCCGACCTCTCCCGGACGGCTTTATTATACACTAAATTGTAGTCGTCAAAACTTCCTCAAGCGAAGTAACTCCGTGAAGAGCCGCGTTAATTCCTGCACGCCGTAAAGTTTTCATTCCGTGCTTTATAGCCGCTTCTCTTAATTCAATATTATCCGCGCCTTTCAAAATCATTTCCCGCAGGTCGTCATCTACAAACATAATTTCATATATTCCGCGCCTGCCCCTGTAACCGTTGCGGCAATGCTGACAGCCTACGGGCCTGAAAGCGTGTGAGCCGGTCGGAACTTCGATTTTTTCACAAGTCTTTTCGTCAAGTTCATATTCTTCTTTGCAATGAGGACATAAACATCTCACGAGCCTTTGTGCAATTACTCCCGAAAGCGAAGCGGAAAGCAAAAACGGCTGTATCCCCATGTCAATAATTCTTGTTGCCGCGCTTGGTGCGTCGTTCGTGTGAAGCGTCGATAAAACAAAATGCCCCGTCAGTGCCGAGCGTATTGCTATTTGCGCCGTGTCGCTGTCTCTGATCTCTCCTATCATGATTTTATCCGGGTCCTGACGCAAAATTGAACGCAGTGCCGAGTCAAAAGTCAGTCCGGCTTTTTCGTTGACGTTTACCTGATTTATTCCGGGAATATAAAATTCTACCGGGTCTTCGACTGTGATTATGTTAATGTCCGGGTGGCTTATTCTCTTCAGCATTGAGTAAAGCGTCGTAGATTTTCCTGAACCCGTCGGGCCTGTAGCGAGCAAAATTCCCCATGGCATCTCGCAGAATTTATTTATATATTCCATGTCGTCTTCATCAAAGCCAAGCTGTTCGAGTTCAACGGCGGCGTGGTCCCTGTCTAAAATTCTCATGACGATTTTTTCTCCGCTCATCGTGGGCAGCGAAGAGACGCGCAAGTCTATATGTTTTCCATCAACGACGGTTAATATACGTCCGTCCTGCGGCTTTCTTTTTTCTGAAATATCCATGCCTGACATAATTTTTACACGCGATATTACGGACGGGTGAAGGCTCGAAGGATATTCAAAATGGACGTATAAATTTCCGTCAACGCGAAATCTGAAGCGGCTCATCTGCTCGTAGGCTTCTATGTGAATGTCGGAGGCTTCTTCTTTCACTGCCTGCTGTATCATATCGTTGACAAGTTCGATTAAAGGCGCGTCATCGGGCCCGGCAACAACAGTCGTAGCTGAAAGAGTCGTATATGCTTCCGTGCCGTCTGTCATATCGCTGGCGGCTAAAATACCCTCCATGTTCGCAGTGAAATCATAAATTCTCTGCAAATTTCTCGATATGTCGTCGCTCCCGGACACTGCTGCCCTCAAATTATGCCCCGTTAATAATTTTATTTCGTCCTGCGCCGGCAGGTCTAACGGGTCGGCCATAGTTATTAATAAAGTATCGTCATCGTCAAGCTGAAGAGGAATTAAATTTAATCTCTCGGCGATATTTCGGGGAACTAATTTTATAGCGTCGGGTTTCGCTTGATAGCGGTCAAGCTGTATAAACTGAAGCTCAAGCTGTACGGCTAAAGTCTCCGCAACTTGAGTGCGTGTCATGGCGTTTATTGATACAAGAATTTCACCGATCCTCTTATCTGAAGTTTTTTGAATCTTCAAAGCGTTATCAAGCTGGTCTTGAGTAACTAAATCATATTCGCGCAAAATCTCCCCGAATCTTTTACGCGACTTTAGAAAAAAATCCTGCAAAATAAAATCACCTTGTCAAAAAATTTTCTTAACATGAATTATAATATTTTTTTATTTATTTTTTTATGGAGATGATTTATAAATGGCAGCGATAAGCGCACCGAGAGGGACTCGCGATATTTTACCCGCCGAGTCTTGGAAATGGTCATATATTATTAATACAGCCTCGCAAACTATGAGAGACTTCGGCTTCAGCGAAATTCACCTGCCTATTTTTGAACACACTGAATTATTTTCGCGCGGCGTGGGAGAAACTACGGACATAGTAGAAAAAGAAATGTATACGTTTGAGGACAGAGGAGGCCGGAGCATAACTCTTAGACCGGAAGCTACAGCCGGAGTTATGAGGGCGGCAATAGAAAATAATTTATGCGTTCAAGGCGCAAGCGCAAAGCTCTGGAACTGGGGGCCTATGTTCAGACACGAGAGACCGCAGAAAGGACGCTACCGTCAGTTTTACCAGATTGACGCGGAGTGCTTGGGAATTGCCGGCGCAGGAGCGGACGTTGAAATTATTTCGCTCTCGATAGAAATTTTCAGGAGGCTCGGCCTAAAAAATCTGGAGGTCGTCATAAATTCCGTAGGCTGTGAAAAATGCCGCCCCGTCTACCGTCAAAAATTAATTGAATATTTCGATAGCCATAAAGATGAATTATGCGAAACTTGCCTGACGCGGCTCGAAAGAAATCCTTTAAGAATTTTAGACTGCAAAAATCCATCATGCGGACGTGTTGCGGACGGTGCGCCGGACATTTACGACTCACTCTGCGATGAATGTAAAGAACATTTTTCAGAAGTCAGAGCAGGGCTTGAGCGTTTAGGCTTCACCTACACGCTTAATAAAAGGCTCGTGCGCGGACTTGATTATTACACAAAGACGGCATATGAAATTTTATCGGGTGCTTTGGGAGCTCAGAACGCTGTGGCAGGCGGAGGGCGTTACGATAATTTATCAAGCGCGGTGGGCGGTGCAAAAATTCCAGGAGTGGGATTTGCCTGCGGTCTTGACAGAGTTATGTTAGTAATGGAAGAGCAGGGCTGTGATTTTGGAGAAATGCCGAAAACTGACGTCTATGTTGCCGCGCTTGACGATGACGCGAGAGGAGCGGCGCAGATTCTTACATATGAACTCAGAAAAAATAAAATTGCTTCGGCCTGCGACACAGCCGGAAAAAGTTTCAAGGCCCAGATGAAAATTGCGGGAGCTTGTAAATTTGCGTGCATAATCGGAGCTGACGAGATTGCAAATAACACGGTCTCAATAAAAGACATGCGCGACGGCTCGCAGGTTAATATTTCCATGAGCGACGCTGTTGAATATATTTTAGGGCGCGATTAATTTCTAAATCTCCGCCGAAACATTTACATTAACGCTCTTAACTCCTCGAATATTTTTTAGGGCTTCAATGAATTTTTTAATTTCATCGGAGAGCCCTTTTGTTATTACGCACTCAAGGCAGGTCGTGTGATTAATATGGACGTGTGTCGAACAGATTATTATGTCGCCGCAGTTATGTTGAGCTGCCGTAATTTTTCCTGTAAGTTCCGGGAGATGGTGATCGTAAGTTATCGTTATGGTCGCAAAAATTTCACGGTTGCCAAGTTTCCACCGTTCACGCGAAATATATTCGCGCATTAAATTTCTAACGGCTTCGGAGCGGTTGTCCCGGCTGTCTAAATAATAACTGCTCTCAAATTCAGCGAGCAGATTTTCCGGAACTGTTATGCTAAATCTCACGAGCCTTCCCGTGTCATTCGTCGTCTGCATTTATTTTTCTGCGTGTTCTTTTTGTTTTTTCGGCCTGTGCCGTCTCACCTGCAACAACTTCAACGTCAATAAACTCCGGTGCGCTTTTCTCCGGCATTTCTTTATGAGTCAAGTGCGCGTAAAAATATTTTCCGCCTGCTCCAAACAATGCCGTTAATAATATCCAGCCTATGAAAGTAAATAAATACGAAGGGAGAACGAACAGAACAAAATACATTATGCTTAAAATAAATCCTGCGAAACAAAAGAACATCGGAGCAAACACCAAGACTAAAATCCCCTTGTCTTTTATGTCAGCTTCTCTCCAGATATTCAAAAAATAATCAAAGCCCCCAAGATACAAAGACGGCTTAATAAATTTCATGATATAGTCGCGGATTTTGCTAAAATTGAATGAAAACAAACAAATTCACCTTCCAAATGAGGAATGTATTGAACTCTTACAAGCACAAACTACCGTAGGTACTACGGCTGCTAATTAAAAATTCTTTTTTCTGGTCGGGGCGAGAGGATTCGAACCTCCGACCTCATGGACCCGAACCATGCGCGCTAAGCCAGACTGCGCTACGCCCCGTAAATCAAACAGTGGGGATTTTATCACAGCGATTAAATTACGTCAAATTTTTTTGTTATAATCTTGCGGAAAATTTTTATGAAAGGAATTTTTTTATATATCAATGAAAAAAATCTTTGCTTTATCAATTTTAATTGCGCTTATATTTTGCGGAACTTCATCAGCCGCTCAAACGGCGGACAGCATTATCAGCGATGCTATCTCGATGATTAATGAAATTTCAGAGCAGGACGATGCTGAGGACATGGCAGATACGTTAAAAACTTCTCACGCTGTCGCGCTTGTTCCGACGATGCTGAAGGCAGGGTTCATTATCGGCGGCGAGTATGGCGAGGGGCTTATCTTGAAGCGCGAGAACGGAAAATGGTACGGGCCGAGTTTTTATAACATCGGCGGCGGCTCATTCGGCTTTCAGATCGGAGCGCAGAAAATTTCTCTGCTGCTTGCTGTCATTAATGAAAGAGGAGTGAACGCTTTTTTAAGCAGCAGAACGAAACTCGGCGGAGACATCGGAATTGCTGCAGGGCCCTCCGGACGCAGGGCAGAAGCCGCAACGGACGCTCAGGCAAAGGCATCGATCTACAGCTACTCAATCTCTAAGGGACTTTTCGCAGGAGTTTCTCTTGAGGGTTCAGTCATCAGCAAGAGCGTCAAGCGCAACAAAGAATACTGGGGCGACAACATCACAGCTGACGAAGCCCTGAAAAAACCTGCCAACGATAAAAGAATTTTGCCGCTTATTGAAGTTCTTGAAAAGTTACTCAAAAAATCAAAGTGAGGAATTAGAATCGCTCCTAACTCCTCACTCATAATTTTATTTTTTTAATCACTCTACCGGAAAATCAAAATAAGTGTCAGGGTACGGCTCATTGTTGAGCGTGAAGTGCCACCATTCCGTACTAAGCGGCCTGAAGCCGTGAGCAGTCATTGCGTTGCGCAAAATCATTCTGTTGTTATATTGCTTTTTCGTAATTTTTTTATAGTCCGGGTGAGACTTAACTCCGAAATAATCAAACGTTCCGCCCATGTCAACTTCCTTTTCCGTTTTCATGTCGAACAAAGTTAAATCTAGCGTGCTTCCGCGACTGTGTCCAGACTTGTAATTAATATACCCCTGATCGAATAAAACGGACTTGTCAAGCTCGGGATAAAAATATTTTTTCATGCGCGTGTCTTTAATATCTTTGGCCCAGCGTGCAAAATGACTGACTGCCCTCTGAGGTCTGTATGCGTCATAAATTTTCAGCCTGTAGCCTTTTTTTATAACCTCATCGCTGACTTCTTTAAGAGCCGCCGCCGCTTCCTTTGTTAAATACGCAACGGGAGTTTCGTAGCCTTCTATGCGGTCTCCGACAAAATTATAAGTCGAGTAGTAACGTATTTCGAGTATTACGTCAGGTACAGCTTCGGCAAGTTTCACAAAGCCCGACGAGTCCATCGGGTCAACCTCCGCGTAAGACTGACCGCAGAACAGAAAAACGCAAAATAAAATCAATGCCGCTAAAATTTTTTTACTTCTCATGAAAAAATCCCCTTCCTACTTCCTACCTACTAATTCCTAGCTGTTAATAAGGTAGTCTAAGCATGTACGCACGCCGAAGGCCGACGCTCCCTTTGAATAAACTCCGTACTCTTTGTCTTTCGTGTCAGGGCCGGCGATGTCCAAGTGAGCCCACGCGATATTTTTATCGACAAATTCTTTCAGGAACATTGCCGCAAAAATTGCTCCGCCGTATCTGTTGCCGCAGTTAATTAAATCGGCGTAAGGAGATTTCAGCGTCTCGGCAATATTTTCATCGTCGATGGGCAAACGCCATAATAACTCGCCGCGACGGTTTGAAGCCTCTGAAATTTTTTCGCAGAGTTCTTCATCATTAACGAAAAGTCCTGCACGCCACTTCCCTAAAGCTACCATGCACGCACCCGTTAAAGTCGCCATGTCGATGATTGCGTCGGGTTTAATTTCGCTGGCAATGCACAAAGCGTCAGCAAGAACTAAACGTCCCTCTGCGTCAGTGTTATTAATTTCAATAGTCTTTCCGTTCCGTGCCGTGATAATATCGTCAGGCTTGTACGCGCTCCCCGAAGGCATGTTCTCAGCTACGGACATGAAGCCGTGAACTTCGACATTAAGGCCAAGTTCCGCAACGCCTTTCATAATCCCAAGAACGTTGCACGCGCCGGTCTTGTCGCCCTTCATAGTGGTCATGAAATTTTCCGGCTTAATGTCAAGTCCGCCGCTGTCAAAAGTAATTCCTTTACCCACGAATGCGATCTTCTTTACGGGATTTTCGGGCTTGTATGTCAAATGAATGAAACGCGGTGGATTTTTTGAACCGCTGCCTACTGCTAACACTCCGCCCATTCGTTCGGCTTTTAATTTATTCTCGTCCCAGACTTCGCAGCCGAGATTATATTTTTTCGCAAGCTCTTCAGCTTTTTCTGCTAAGACTTCAGGCCATACAACACAGCCCGGCTCGTTGATAATCTCGCGTGCAAAAATCTGAGCTTCTGCTAATTTCAAGCCCGTTTCGATTTCTTTTTTATTTTCTTCGCCATCGAAAAGACCCGAATAAATTTCTTCGAGAGCGAACGGTTCATAATGCTCGTCTTTAGTTTTATATTTGTCGAAGACGTAAGAGCAAAGCCCGGCGGCTTCCCCTAAAGTTAAAGCAAGCTCTTTATAGCTGCTCAAATTTTTGAGAATAACGCTAGCGGTTTTGTTGCGCTCGCGTCCGATTTTTCTAAATCCCCACGCTAAAGAATCCCGGATTAAATTAATGTCGCACTTCTCTTTTTTTCCGAGACCGATTAAGTAAAGATTTTTATATTGACAATCGAACAGCGGCAATTTTAAGAGACTGCCTTTCTTGCCGGTGAAGTCCTTACGCGAAATTAAAGCCATAACAAAATCTCTGAGCTTATCATCAATAAGCCCAGAGAAACTTGATAAACTCGTGTCTTCTTCGCGCAAAAGTATCAAGAGAGCATCGGCCGCCTGATTACTTAAACGCTTAATCTGCATGTGTTGTTGCCCTCTTTACGAAACCGCTTCTAAGACATTTCGTGCAAATTCTTGCTTTGAATACTTCGCCGTCTCCGGCATCTACTCTGACTGTCTGAAGGTTAATATTCCAGCGTCTTCTTGTATGTCTGTTTGAATGGCTTACGGCGTTTCCGGCCACAGGGCCGCGTCCGCAGAAATCACAAAACTTAGCCATAATAAAAAATTCCTCCTAGTGAAATTCAAAATCAAATAAACTCTCACAAATTATAACATTTATTCAGTCAGGAGGTAGAAGTTAGGAAACAGGAGGCAGGAATTTTTTTTCGAGTGTGATAAAATTTTAACGTAGTCTCTAAAAATTTCGGAGACTATTTTTTTTACCACTACATTTACACCTACAAAAATCTTAAAATTTTTTAGCGTCCATAAAAATTTTCAGAGCTGTTTCAAAAAATAGAATCGCAAAAAATTTTTAGCTTTTATTTTTTTTCGATTAAGCAATATAATTTTCATAACGATCCAAAAATTTTATAAGAGGTGATTTTTTATGAAGAGATTTATTTTCTTGGCACTCGTTGCTGCGTTAGTCATGGCTGCGTGTTCAGCATATGCTTGGGCACCGAAGAAGAACGTTACCGTAATCGTTGCCTATAAGGCCGGCTCAGGGACGGACAACACCGCAAGAGTTCTCTCAAAGTTTGCGACCGACAAAATCGGAAAAACTTTAGTCATTCAAAATCTTGAGGGCGGCTCAGGGTCAATCGGCTGGACAGCTCTTGCAAACGCAAGGCCGGACGGACATACGATAGGATTTATTAACCTTCCGACGCTTTGCTCGAACATTGTCGAAGGGCTCGGCGATTATAAAGTTGATGACTTCGTGCCGATCTGCAACCACGTCAACGAAACTTCGTTAGTCATGGTCGGAAAAGACAGCCCGTTCAACTCTGTTGAGGAGCTTGTGAAATTCGCAAAAGAAAATCCCGGCAAACTCAAAGCCTCAACGAACGGAATGAAAGCATCTAATCACATCGGCGCGGAACTTTTTGCAAAATCAGCCGGCTTCACGTATATGGCGATACCTTACGGCGGAACTGCGGATCAGCTGCTTGCTTTACGTCAGGGCGAAGTCGATTTCTCCGTCGCTAAGGAGGCCGACATTGCCGCAATGATGAGCGAAGTTAAAATTCTGGGCGTGTTCGCTGAAAAGCGCATGGCCTCATTCCCTGACGTTCCGACGCTTGGTGAACTTGGCCTTTATAACAAGTGGTACGGAAGCGCGAGAGCTATCGTAGCCCCTAAAGGAACTTCACCCGAAGCCGTGAAATTTTATGAAGAGGCTTTCAAAGCTGCAATGGAAGATCCGGAATATATCGCGGCTGCTGAGAAGGCAGGAGTTACGACTCTGTTTATGAACGCCGAAGACACAGCGAAATTAATTAATCAGCAGTATCAATTCTGCACGGACGAGGTTGCAAAACTCTGGGACTAATTTTTAGTAAGGGATTAGGAGTGAGGAGTTAGGAGTTAAAATTCCTAATTCCTCATTTTATTAATAGGGATTTAAGAAAGGAGAAAAATTTTCACATGAAAATGAAAAAGACTGACATCGGAGTATGTCTTGCTATGTATGCCGTGTGCGCGTTCTTTTTATATATGACGCTTCAGCTTCCGAAGGCCGCGCAGATTTATCCGTTGTGCGTAATTGCTTTGCTTGCCGGCCTGACGACTCTGCACGTCTTTAACATGATAAGAGCCGCAATTAGTTACGGAGTTGAAAGCGGACTTGATGACTTCAAAAATTTTGTTCCGTCTCAATTTTTTGTTCTCTTCGCGATGATTTTAATCTATCTTGCCGTTATGCCTTACGCGGGATTTTATATCGCGAGCATTTTATTTATGGGAGCAAGTTTAATTTTCCTTCGCGTCAAACTTTGGCAGATAGTCTTATCAGAAATTGTAATAATCGCTCTGGTTTACTGCGCGTTTACGTTATTCCTTGAGGTCAGACTGCCTGCAGGAATATTTTTTGAATAAGGACGGTGAAATTTTGAAATGTTAGAAACTTTATCATTAATGGGTAACGGCTTCGTCAGTGCTCTTTACCCCGTGAACATTTTAGCAATGATCGCCGGCGTTACGATCGGAATAGTGATCGGCTGTCTGCCCGGACTTTCTGCAGCGATGGGCGTTGCTCTTTTATTGCCGATGACGTTCTCAATGGAAGCATCAACGGGAATGATTATGCTCGGAGCAATTTACTGCGGAGCTATTTTCGGCGGTTCAATCTCTGCAATTTTAATTCACACTCCCGGAACTCCCGCGAGTGCCGCGACAGCGATTGAAGGCTATCAGATGACATTGAAGGGTCAAGCCGGAAAAGCACTCGGCACGGCGTGCATAGCCTCATTCTTCGGCGGTCTGCTCTCCTGCATATCGTTATATTTCTTTGCGCCTGTACTCGGAAAACTTGCAATGAAGTTCGGCTCGCCTGAATATTTTTGGCTCTCGATTTTCGGACTGACAATAATCGCCGGGGTTTCTTCAAAGTCAATGGTAAAAGGATTAATGAGCGGTGCTCTCGGTCTTTTATTATCGACAATCGGAATGGATCCCATGCAGGGCGTAAAAAGATTCATGTTCGGCCAGAGTTCTTTATACGAAGGAATAAATGTAACCTGCGCTTTAATCGGTCTATTCTCGATGAGCCAAGCGTTAATCTTAGCCGAAGCAAAAATAAAACAACGCGCAAGAGCCACGCAGTTTAATGACAGAATGTTATTGACGAAGGACGAATTAAAAAACATTGCGCCTACGATCGGACGTTCATGGATAATCGGAAATCTTATCGGAATTTTGCCCGGAGCAGGAGCTTCGATAGCTTGCTTCATGGGTTACAACACGGCGCGGCAATTCTCAAAGCATAAAGAATTATTCGGTCATGGAAGTTATGAAGGTGTAGCAGGCAGCGAGGCCGCTAACAACGCAGTAACGGGAGGCTCATTAATTCCCATGCTGACACTTGGAATACCAGGCGAGAGCGTTACGGCGGTATTAATGGGCGGCTTAATCATTCAAGGCTTGACACCGGGCCCGAATTTATTTGTCGGCGAGACTGCGAAAATGACGTATACATTTTTTGCCGGCTTCGTCTTAATTCAGTTCTTTATGCTCGGCATAGGCTTATTAGGCTGTCGGGGCTTTGCGAATATTGCTAGGCTTTCTGACGCAATTTTAATTCCTTCCGTAACAATTTTGTGCGTCGTAGGCTCGTTCGCAATTCATCAAAATTTTGTTGACGTTGTAATCATGTTAATCTTCGGCGTAATCGGCTGGCTTGCTCGAAAATTCGGGCTTAACAACGCCGCAATAGTTCTTGCGTTGATACTTGGACCTATAGGCGAAAAAGGCTTGAGGCGTTCGTTATTATTATCCGGCGGAGATCCTAGAATTTTATTCTCAACGCCCGTATGCTGGGTATTAATTGCGTTATGCGTGCTTGGAATTTTATCGCCTGTCTTAATGGACAAAATGGCCGGTAAAAAAATTGAAGAGGACGAATAAAAAAAACTCCTAACTCCTACCTAATTTTTTCTTTCCTTCACTCGTTATAAAACATGACAATCTTAAAAACTTTAATTATGGAGGTTTTAACCATGAGTGAAAATGACGGAAAGAAAGGAACCTTACAGGTAGTTCCCGGTCTGGGCTATCTCCTCGCTTCTGTCGATATGCATAAAATATTTTTTTCCAAAGCGTCTGAACTGCATCTTAACTTTCCTTTCATGATTGTAGTTTCATAATTCTACAACGCAACTTATTTTGAAAATTGCTATTTAATTTTCTTTGTGCTAATATTTTTATAAATTTGAGGCATAAAACTTTTATAGAGGAGTTTGTTATCATGGGACTTGTAAGAAAATTCTTCAATCAAACGAGAAAACCCGAAGGATTTTTAGGCAGGCTGATGTTGAGCGGCATGAGTTTCGGTCATGCTAGCGTTGCAGATTGGGCGATGTCTCTGCTAAATATTCCCGAGCCTTTAGAGATCGTTGAGCTGGGCTGCGGAAACGGAAGGGACGCGGGCGAGCTTCTGAAAAAATATCCGGGCTCGAAAGTTACCGCTGTCGATTATTCCCCGCTGTCAGTCGAGAGGACAAAGAGGACGAATAAAAAAATGCTTGAGGCCGGGAGAATTAAAGTTCTCGATGACGACGTATCAAACTTAAAACTTGAACATGAAAAATTTGACTTAGCTACGGCTTTCGAGACTATATACTTCTGGCCGGGCCTTGAGAGATGTTTTGAAAACGTCAAAAAAATTTTGAAACCGGGCGGGCGTTTCATGGTTGTCATGGAATCGAACGGGCAGGATAAAATAATTCAATGGTTCAAGAAGAGAATTGACGGTATGAACACATATTCCGAAGAAGAAATCGAGAAAGCATTACGTGCGGCGGGCTTTTCAAAAATCGAAGCTAATCATAAAAAATCTATCGGGGCTACGTGGCTTATGCTGTTGGCTGAAAAATGACAAATTTTAATGCCCGCAAAATTTCACAAGGCCGATTAAAAAAATAGAATCACGAAATTTTTTCTTTCCTTCACTCGTTATAAAACATGACAATCTTAAAAACTTTAATTGCAGTATTCTAAAAAAAATTAGGAGCAAAGATTCTGACTCCTCGCTCCTAATGCTTATCTCTCTAATTAATTATTCGCTTAACGCACAGACTTTTCCGTCGCTTGAGAAATAAATAACTCCGTCAGAATACGCCGGACTTGAAATTATTCCGCCGGTCTCGAATTTGTTGCGCAAGCGTCCCGACTTTGCGTCAAGCTCGTAAATATTTCCGCCCTCAGGGAATGCAAAAACTTTTCCGTTTGCTATGATCGGCGTTGCGCTGACGCTTCCGTTCTCGCAGTTAAACTGCCACAAGATTGAGCCGTCCTTCTCGCTTAAAGCCGTAACATAGCCGCGCCCGGTGCCTACCGCGATAATTCCGTCAGAAACAACAGGAGCAGTCGTTACAGGATCTTTAATGTTCACGTTCCATAAAGGAATGACAGCTTTAATCTTCACGGCCTGAACAGATCCGTCCCACGATGAAAAATAAACGTTGCCGTTGTTTACAGCAGGAGTGTTGACAGCTCCGCCGGCACCGCCGCCGTTTTCTCTCTTGCCCGTCTTAGCGTTGATGATGTCAAAAATTCCGTTATATTCGCCCAAAAATACTAAGCCGTCAGAATATGCCGGAGCAGCTCTCAAGCCCTGCTCGTTAGCCTGAAAAGTCCAAACAGTATTTCCCGTATTAACATCGAGCGCGTAAAGTTTCGTGTCGGCCTTTGAAATAAATGCCAAGCCTGCGCCTGCCGTAACACCGTCAGCAATCCCGTCGTTATAATTTTGTGAGGGCGAATACTCCCATACCAATGAGCCGTCATTGAGATTTAAGCATGTAATGCCGCCGTCTGCCGCCACAAAAATAACTTTACCGTCAATCACGGCTGGAGTTCCCATTATAGAGCCGCCGTTGTCCTGATAAGTCCAAACAACAGAGCCTGTATTTTTGTTGACAGCGTAGAATTTTCCCATAACGTCGCCGAAAAGCAAATTATTTTGATTAATAATTATGCTGCCTGCTGCACTGACATTTAATTCCCAGCGAACGCCGTGAAAAGCAAATGCCTGCGATGCAAATAAAAACACGAACAAAAATATTAAAGAAATTTTTTTCATAAAAATTTTCACCTCTTTAAGATTATTATAAAAAAATTAGGAAGGAAGAAATTTTTTACCTCCTACCTCCTAACTCCTAACTCCTACCTACTCTAGGATTGCTCCTTTGTCGGCAGAGCTTACAAGCTTCGCATAACGCGCAAGATAGCCCGTTTTGATTTTAGGCTCGTTAGGCGTCCAGCCCTCGCGGCGTTTTGCTAACTCCTCATCAGAGACTTTCAGCTCGATTTTATAATTATTAATATCTATGCTGATAATATCTCCCTCATGAACAAGGCCGATATTGCCTCCAGAGGCGGCCTCCGGCGAAACATGCCCGATACTTGCGCCCCTCGTGGCTCCTGAAAATCTGCCGTCAGTGATTAAAGCTACGCTCGTGTCAAGTCCCATTCCACAGATCGCGCTAGTGGGGTTCAACATTTCGCGCATACCGGGTCCGCCCTTAGGGCCTTCGTAACGAATAATAACGACATCGCCCGGGTTAATTTTTCCAGCGTAAATTGTTTTAATCGCGTCGTCCTCAGAGTCAAAAACTCTTGCCGGGCCTTCGTGCTTCATCATCTCTTTAGCAACTGCCGAGCGCTTTACGACACAGCCGTCGGGAGCCAAGTTGCCTTTTAATACCGCTATGCCGCCGTTGGGCGAATACGGGTTATCAATCGGGCGAATGACATCATGATTGAGATTTTCAACGCCTGAAATATTTTCCGCTACAGTTTTGCCAGTCGCAGTTATTAATGAAGTGTCGATTAAATTTTTCTTCGCTAGCTCTTTCATGACGGCATAAACTCCGCCGGCGCGGTCTAAGTCTTCCATGAAAGTATCTCCGGCCGGTGCTAAGTGGCATAAATTCGGAGTGCGTTCGCTGATCGCGTTAGCGTGGCTGAAATCAATCGTAATTCCTGCCTCGTGGGCTATCGCAGGCAAGTGAAGCATAGTATTTGTCGAACACCCTAAGGCCATATCTACAGCTTCAGCATTATCGAACGCCTTAGCCGTCATAATATCTCTCGGTCTGATATTTTTCTCGACAAGCTCCATGATTTTCATGCCCGTTAATTTTGCGAGCCTTATTCTTGCGGAATACGGAGCAGGTATCGTCCCGTTGCCGCGCAATGACATTCCTATAGCTTCCGTCAGACAGTTCATTGAGTTAGCCGTGTACATTCCTGAGCATGAACCGCACGAAGGGCAGGCGTTTTCCGTATAGTCATCTACTCCGGCCTCGTCAATTTTTCCTGCGTGGTATGCTCCGACAGCCTCGAACATGTGGCTTAAACAAGTCCTCCGCCCGTCCTTAAGATGTCCTGCGAGCATAGGCCCTCCGGCGCAAAATATCGTAGGAACGTTGACGCGAGCCGCAGCCATTAAAAGTCCCGGAACGTTTTTGTCGCAGTTGGGTATCATGACAAGGCCGTCGAACTGATGAGCGATTGCCATTGCCTCCGTAGAGTCCGCAACTAAATCACGGGAGACGAGAGAATACTTCATTCCTACATGTCCCATAGCAATGCCGTCGCAGACTGCTATAGCCGGGAACATTAAGGGCGTTCCTCCTGCCGCGTAAATTCCTTCTTTGACGGCCTGAGCAATTTTATCCAAGTGCATATGACCCGGAACGACTTCGCTGAAAGAACTAACAACGCCGATAATCGGACGCTTGATTTCTTCTTTCGTTAAGCCAAGAGCATATAACAGACTTACGTTAGGTGTTCTGTCAACTCCGGCTTTGATGTTATCACTTCGACACGTCATCGAGGCCGCCGCCGTCCTTCCATAACATTTGCTCGCGGAGCTGTTTGCCGATTACTTCCATTTGATGTTTTGCTAACTGATCGCGCTTTGAGTTAAAGAAGGTGCGTCCGTTTTTATTTTCAGCGATCCATTTTCCTGCGAAAGTTCCGTCCTGAATGTCAGCAAGAACTTTTCTCATGTTGGCCTTAATTTCTTCGTGAGGCAGCACGCGAGGCCCTGAAACATATTCGCCGAACTCCGCCGTATCGGAGATTGAATAGTTCATCGCGGCAACTCCGCCCCTGTTCACGAGGTCGATTATTAATTTCATCTCGTGAATGCACTCGAAATATGCGTTGACGGGGTCGTAACCTGCTTCACATAAAACTTCAAAACCGCACTGCATTAAATCTACAACGCCTCCGCAAAGAACTGTCTGCTCTCCGAACAAATCCGTCTCTGTTTCCTGCTGCATTGTCGTTTCAAGAACGCCTGCTCTGGCTCCGCCGATACCTGCAATGTAAGCAAGAGCAATGTCAAGGCATTTCCCTGAAGCGTCCTGCTCGACAGCTACGAGGCACGGAACGCCCTTGCCTGCGACGTACTGACTTCTCACTGTGTGGCCGGGACCTTTGGGAGCAGCCATGAAAACATCAACGCCCTTAGGAGCAACGATCTGCTTATAACGGATATTGAAGCCGTGAGCGAACGCGATCGCTTTTCCTTCAGTCAGGTACGGCGCAATTTCATTCCGATATAAATCGGCCTGCTTCTCATCGTTGATTAATATCATGATTATGTCGGCTTCCTTCGTGCATTCACTGACCGTCATTACTTTGAAACCGTCAGCCTCAGCAACAGGCCAAGACTTTCCGCCCTTGTAAAGTCCGACAATGACATCACAGCCGGAGTCCCTCAAGTTAAGAGCGTGGGCGTGTCCCTGTGAGCCGTAACCGATGACAGCAATTTTCTTGCCGGTGAGTTTTCCTAAGTCGCAATCTTTTTCATAATATACACGTGCCATGAAAAAATTTTCTCCTTTTTGAAAAAATTAAGTTAATTTATTTTAGCAGAGTGTTTAATTAATAATATATCGAATTAAAATAAGTTTCGTTCTCGTTTACCCGTTCATTATAAAAAATTACCTGACGCACTAGAGCCATTGAGGGCCCGCGCTTTAATTTTTTTTTCATTTCCTCGACAAGTTCCGGCTTTCCCTGAAAAAAAACTTCGACTCTTCCGTCAGATAAATTTTCAACTGTTCCCGTCAATCCTAAACGCTCCGCCTGTTCGCAGGCCCAGTATCTGAAGCCCACGTGCTGAACTCTTCCGGCGATAAGAGCCCGGACGCGGACGAAATCGCTTTTATCTTCGTAGCTCATTTATTTTTCACTCCCATATTCCTGAAATTTTTAACTGTTCCGTAACTTTTTCGCCCCAGTTTTTATTGCTTTGCGGAGATGCCGGGCTTGGGTGAAGAATTTTTGTGATTGTTATATTTGTTCCGGCTAGGGCTTCTTTTGCGCGGTCCGCCGCGAAATTTCCGATCCCTGCTACAAATTCCGGCCTTAATACTTCAATAATTTTTTTGAGAGAAAAATTACAGGCTGCAAATAATTTTTCGCGCTCGGATTTTTTTAATTTGTCGGGCGTTAAATTTCTAGCTCTGTTTTCGCCGCTCCTCTCTAAAAATAACAAGGGGCAGTAGTTCAAGACAAAGTTTTCACGAAAAAAATTCTCCGCCGTTCCGAAACGTTCTTTGAATAATCCCCAGAGCCTTTTACCGCTGACTTCAGAGCGCGGACAATCAAGCCCCGAAATTTTGAACGGACTGTCTTTTATTTCGGGCAGTGTAATTTTTATTTCGTTGATGCCTAAAAAATTTTTTACAGCTCCGACTTCTCCGAACGGCACGCCCGTTTGAGCCATTCCGTAGGGGCCGGGATTCATTCCGAGAAAGATAACGCGCTTCCCGCCTTCAGCATAGTTCAAGTATTTTTCAACGCCGTCCGACGCATAAATTAAAGGGTTATAGACTTCCGCGACGGGCTTGGAAAATTTCATTGTCGCAAGCTCTTCGCAGAGTTCAGAGTAAATATTTTGTACGATTAAATTATTTTTCATGAGTAATATTTTATAATTTTTTTGTGCTAAAATGACTCTAACTTTTCAAAAAAATTCCCGTGAAAAAATTTAGAGAGAAAAATATTTTTGGGGACTACAATGGGGACTACGGAGATCTTAAAATTTTTTAGCGTTCATAAAAATTTACAGAGCCGCTTCAAAAAATAGAATCGCAAATTTTTTTCAGCGTATAATTATTTTTAATTCATCAAAAATTTTTCGAGGGGAGCAAAAATTTATGAGAGCAAAAAAATTTTTCGCGGCATTAATTTTTATTTTCATGCTCACGGAAATTTTGTACGCTGACGAATGGCAGGCCGATAAACTTGACGCACGCAGGGCAATTCCCAACAACCCGACACCGCCCGACAGATTAGAGCCCGTCTGCAAATTAGAGCCGCTTAAAAATGACGAGGGAGTTATACGCCGCGTGAATGTCCGAGACGGCGAGAGAGTTGTCGCTTTGACGTTCGACGCTTGCGAGCTTGCGACAGTAACGACCGGCTGCGACATGAACGTTATAAATTTTTTGCGATTGAGCAATATTCCGGCTACTTTTTTTATGGGCGGAAAGTGGATGAGAACCCACGCCCGGCGCGTCAAGCAGATTATGAACGAGAGCGATTTATTTGAAATAGGAAATCATAACTGGTCGCACGGAAACTGCGCTCTGCTCTCCGACACCGCTTTAATAAATCAAATTTTATGGACGCAGGCCCAGTATGAAATTTTAAGAGAAGAAGTTTTGACTGAAATATACAACGAAAAAGGCATTGACGCGGTGAACAAAAAGCAGGAAAAAATTTCACCCGTTCCGACTTTGTTCAGGCTGCCTTACGGCCGGAATAACGAGAGGGCATTAAAAATAATTGCATTGCTTGGCCTCAGGGTCATTCAATGGGACGTGGCCGCCGAAGCTGGAGACAACACGAACATAAAACGCGCTAAACGTTCAGCGAAAAAAGTTGCGGCAATGACGAAGCCGGGATCTATTTTATTATTTCATGCTAATTTAGTTCCAAAAGGCACGGTGAATTTATTGCGCTTTATCATTGAAGAGCTGCGGAGTCAGGGCTACAGTTTCGTGAAGGTCAGCGAACTTTTGAAGACGGGCGAAACTGAGACAGTGCGGAGCGGATATTTCACGACACCGGGCGACAATCTTGAACTCGATAAACAATTCGGCATTGACGGAACAGGAAGGAAAAAATAAAAAAATGTTAGACAAAATTTTTGAAGTCATGTTTTCTTCCGGCGGCTGGCAGTTCGTCGGAGCGTTTATGTGGGGAATGGCGAGCGTATTATTAAGTCCGTGCGGAATTTCTCTTGTCCCTCTTGTCGTGAGTTACATCGAGAACACCGACACGCCTACACGTTCAAGAGCTTTTTTAGTTTCGTGTTTCTTTTCGCTTGGAATAATTTTTAATTTGAGCCTCGTTGCCTTAATCACTTCCGGGCTTGGCCTCTTGCTTGGCGGCTATGAAAAATTTTTAACGTTATTCGTTGCCTGCGTATTTATAATAATGGGACTTCATTTAATCGGCTTGATCCATGTAAAAATTTTTTCGCTCGGCTCAGGGGCAAAGGGAACGGAGTCGCAAAATCTCAAAGGCGCGTTAATTCTCGGCATAGTCTCCGGGCTTGCGGTCGGGCCGTGCAGCATAGCATATGTCAGTCCAGTTTTGTCGCTTGCAATGTCGCAGGCTTCTTTCATGCTCGTGATAGCTTATGCGCTTGGCTACAGCGCGGTGCTTATCGCGGCAGGAACATTCGCGCAGATTTTTTCAGCGTTCCTTCAAAGTGAAAGGGGCGATAAAATTTTGCGTGCCGTCAATATTCTTTGCGGACTTGCTTTAATCGCGGGAGGAATTTATTTTATTTATGAGACTGTTTTTTTAGCGTTGTAATATAATTTAATCATCAATTTCAAAAAATTTCATAAAGGAGAAAATTTCACATGAAAGTAATTTCAACAGAAAAAGCACCAGGAGCGATCGGGCCCTATTCACAGGCTTATGAAGTCAACGGATTTATTTTTACGTCAGGACAAATTCCAGTCAATCCTGAGACCGGCGCAACGCCTGAAGGGATAGCCGCACAGGCCGAGCAGAGCTGCAAGAACGTCGGTGCAATTCTTGAGGCCGCAGGAAGCAGTTTCGCAAAAGTTTTCAAAACAACGTGTTTCCTTGCGGACATGGGCGACTTCGCGGCGTTTAACGAAGTCTACGCAAAATTTTTCACATCGAAGCCGGCGCGTTCATGCGTTGCAGTGAAGACTCTTCCGAAGGGCGTTTTATGTGAGGTCGAAGCAATAGCCGTTAAAGATTAAAAAAGTAGGAGGGAGTAGGAGGTTTATCACTCCTTCCTCTATTTGTAAATATTTTCGCTTTTTCCTCCGCCGTTGCGCTTCGATCTGCTTCTTAATTTTATATATTGCTTTTTTCAAAAATTTTGATAATATCCTCATAATTTTTATAATAGGGTGTTTTACCCATGAAGAAATACGTATTATTGTTTATTTTATGTTTGTGGGGTGGGGTAATCCCTGCATCGGCTTCGTCAATTCTTTACACATTTTCTTCAGGCGATATTCTTGCAAAAAATGCAAATGACATTGCAACTTACGGACTCGGACGAATCGATTTCGTAAACAATCTGCCCGTTCCTAAAGTCGTTCTCTCAGGAGACAGGAAATCACACGCGCTCGGAGAGTTCACAAGAAACGGAAAAAGATATATTTACGATCAAAAGGTTCAAAAGCCCAACGAAGATACAGCCTATTTCGATGTCTATGACGCTTCCAGAGGCATTGACAGCCCACTCGCAAAAGATTTAACGCTCACCGTTACTCCTAATGCCATTGCTTCGGCGGATCTCAAACTTGCTCCCGACTCAACAGGTTATGTTTACGCAATAATCAACGGGACAACTTTGATACGATATTCTTCTCTGAGAGTTACGTCAGTTTAGGCGATTTAGGCGGCGGCTGTAACACTGGAGCGGAAATGTTCGGATTAATCGGACTCGGTTTAACGGCTCTGATTACGTACAGAAGAAAAACTCACTAAACCGTAATACGAGGACGCAAAGACATCTCCCCTTAAAAATTAAAAAGGGGGAGACTTTTTTATGTGTTTTGAAAACCCCCTGCTATACAGGGGGTTTCGATTTTTAATGCCTTTTCTTTAGTAGTACAAGCACTAAAGCAGATATTATTCCGAAGCCTGAACCGCATCCGCCGCCAGAGCCTCCAAGACTTGGGTAAGTCTCTTCTTCTAACGGCGTTGATGTAATTTCAACGCCCATGTCGCTGCTGTCAGCCGTGTCAGCCGTTGTAAAGCCTCCAGTACCTGCCGTTGTCGGGAACGGGTTGTAATAGTATTTGAATGACTTTGTACCAGCCGGAAGCGTTGCAGTCCCATTACTGTCAATCTCAGCCGTTCCAGTCGTGTCGTCAGAAAGAGTGTAGCTCACGGTCGTTGCTATTTGTGAAGTTTTGAACGGCGCAATATCCGGGCTGCTTGTTTCTTCATTATACGTTCCAGGATAGTCGGTTTTGCCTTCCAATGAGGCCGCCCATAAATTCCATAAAAATTCAAAGAAATTCAATTTTCTCTTGAAGTTCGGTGCGCTTCTCTTCTGATTTCTTCCGCTGAAACCGCCGTTAGCTCCGCGTGTCATCTTCGTATCGCTCAGGTCGAGCCATAATAGCTGATTTTTAGAAATTGTTAATTTTGTAAGGTTTGAGCAGCCTTTGACGCTTAGATTTTTAAGCTCGCCTTGCGTATTTGAAGAGCTGTTGTCAACTTCAAGCGTTGTCAATGCTGTGCAGTTTTCAGCGTCGAGCTCTGTTACTGCAGTATTTCCGATATCAAGCGTAGTAATATTTGTGTTTCCCTTAATGTCTACTTCCTCTAGGGCTGTAGCACCATTTGCATCAACATTTTTGACATTTGCCGCTGAAGTTCCTGAACCAAGCGTGAGACTTGTAACAGCACTCTTTGTTAGCGTAACTGTCGTAATCGTAGCACCGACAAGGCTGACTGTTTTTACTGACGTATTCGACTCAAGGTTGATTGCTTCTAAATTTACGCCGGTAAGGCCGCTAATACTTGCCAACGTTGTTGTGGTTGACGTGATATTGAGCGTCTTAATGCCGAGATTTGTCGCAAGAGTTGCAAGGTCGCTCAAATTGCCTACGCCGTTAGGAAGTTTGAACTCTCCGCCGCTTGCCGCGATTGCTTTCTTTATTGCCGCTGTATCAGAGCCGAGAATGTCAGAGAGCGTTATTTCAGACTGTGCTTTTGTTTTCAAAAGTTCGTTGACTTTTTCACTGACTGCGGTCTGATCGAGTTCTGCGCCGCTGTCTCCGATTGTAATGCCTTCAGTTACGTCAGCACTTTCAGTAGGAGTTGTGCCGGCATTAATTGTTACAGAGACAACATTACTTGTAGCTGTTAAATCATTACTGCCGACTGTAGCCTTAGCGATGACGTAGTAATAAAGAGTTCCGGCTGTCGTTGTAGGGGCTAAATATGTTGCGCTTGTTGCTCCGTTGATAAGACTTCCGCCCGTTGTTGAGTTAGCAGAATTTGAATACCATTGGTATGTCGGCGTAATTGTCGCGTCAGGCGAAATTGCTGTCTTAGCCGTCAAAGTATTTCCGCTTGTTGCTCCTTTGCTTAATGATAAAGTTGTCGGAGTAACGTCAACAGAGAGCGTATATGTTACTTTCTCGTCTTCCTTTGCGGGGACAATTTCAGCATTTTTATCAAGGCCGAGATACATATTTGCTTTTTCACCTTGAGAATTTAAGTAACTTACCATTAACAATTCTTTGCTGTTAATCGTATCAAGTTTTGAACCGTCAAGATTAACAAGTTTTCCCGTCTTTGATGTCGAATCAGCAAATGCAGGAGTTATAAACCAATTAAAGAAATTGTTATTGTGCTTCGATATTGTTGCCTGTTCCTGTAATTCTGAATCAGTAATTGAATAAACTGTCAGATTATCTGCCGAAGCACCCTGAATGTTATCATAAAGTTCATCGGGCAATATAACTTTTGTTACATACCAGCCAGGTTCACTTGCATAAAGCTGCTTGAAACGTCCGACCATTTCGCTGTTATCGTTTTCAAGATAATTTATTGCTGCCTCTTTTGTAGCGGAATCGTCAAAAATATTTCCGCGTTCAGTAAAATGAAATTCTTCTCCGCTTACACCGAGTGCTTCAGCAAGTAAATCTTCTGAAACGTTAGTTATGTCCTCGTCTGTCATTCGATGAGTTTCAGACATCGGAGGCTCATCAGTAAAACTCCAGACATAACTAGTATAATTCTCAGGATTATTGGCTTCTCCATTTGTAAAATAGCTGTCATAGGTTGTCTCATCGAAACTTACTTTGTGAACTGTAAGATTAACATGAATAGCTGTATATACTCCCAGCTTTATAGGGTTTGGCAATGTTAATGTGCCGCTTGGCTTGAATTGTTCTTGCCAATTTTGCTGATAATTATCGTCAATAACAAAGTTTGATAATTCTCCCCAGCTGCCTCCGTTTTCTGTATTCACGCTTATGCGAATCTCGCACGCCACGCCGGGATTGTAAGGTGTGTTTAAGTCGCCGGACTGCACGAGTCTATATTTAACCGCCGTCAGCTCTCCTGCATCGTTTGAAACAATTTCAACATACGGGAAAAAACCGCCTGTTGCCTTATCGAATTGCTGTGCAAGGTTTTTAGATCCGTATATTTTCCCGCTGCCGCTAAGGTCGCTTGCTTCACCGGTAAAATTCCAGCTTACATTTTTGCCGTTTAGAGAGCCCGTTTCATCAACAAACTTTGTTCCCCTTGTGGAATAACTGTCATTGACATAAGTCCAATGTTCCTTGTGGTATCCTTCAGTCATATAAGAAAATTCAATATATGAAGACCCTAAAGCCGTTCTGGTGTGCAACGGTAAAGTTATATCGACATCGGGCGAGTTAAATTCTCTGACCAGTTCGCCGTCCACGTCAATAATTTTGAACGTTCCGCCCCCGTGAATAGTCAGCGTTCCTTCATCAGTTAAATATTTAGCATCAACAAAAGGAGGCCACATTGCTATATTGCTGACATCAGTTGCTTCATACCGTGCGTACGTATAATCAGATTTCCCGTCAGTTAATCCGGCAGCTACGCTGTAAGTTCCGCCGTTATAAGCTGAATTTAGTTTAGCGTTGACCTGTGAAGAATTTAAGCTAATAAAACGCCACTGATACAGAGTATTTTTGTCTTCACCTATGTAATATCTTACAATAGTACAATACGGAACGCCTCTAAATTCGGTTGTAATTGTAACGTCTCCTGAAGCTGTATCTCCTGACTTAATTGTAGCTTCAATTTTGTCATTGTAACTGGACATGCCGCTATTTACACCGAAAATACTGACTATTTCAAAGTGAATATCATCTGAGAGAGTTATTGCTGTCCTAATATCAGATGACTTAACAAGTTTCCAGTTTATACCGACAAGTTTTATATCTCCGGCCCCGATAGTTCCCTGCATTTTATATTCAATACTCGGAACAAAATCAGCAAGCTGTTGAGCTGTCGTCTTTAATTCTGGAATGCTTGCACTGCCTGTTTCACTTGGATAATATTCAGGGTATCGCCAAGTTACGTTGACTCCGGACAGTCCTGTTTCAGCATCATTCACAAAATGAATCCAATCACCCTCGCTATTTGTCGGGACATAAGCTGATTTATTAATTCCCCACCTAAGCGAATCATTTTCATCGTAAACAACGCTTCGAGCCTGCGCGATATTAAACGTTCTTGCAGTATCATTGACACTTTCAATTTTATAACTGTTCCAGAACGAATAGCTGCCTCCGCTGAGGTCAAAAGAAATGCTGGGAGGGTTAAAACTTTCGATAGGCGGCATGCCGTCATCATCAGAGACAACCTCATCAGAGACGACCTCAAGAGTTACGCAAAAGAACTTAGCAGTATCATAACTAACTCCTACTGGAACATAATCTGTGCCGGCAGTATTCACGTAATCTTTGCTTTGATCGTAAATATTATAAACGAAAGATTCATGAATAGTAACAAGATGAGGTTCAGCAAGAGCCGATGAACAAAACGCGAGCAAAAATATGGAAAATATGAGGAATTTTTTGACCATACAAAACATCTCCTTACTAAAAATTTATACGGTCATATTACCCCCCCCCTTGAATCCGTCAAGATAGTATTTTGTATTTTTGTAATTTAGATAAAAATAAAAAAGTTAGGAGTTAGGAAATTTTATAACTATTCCGCAACGACTTTTATAGCAAGTTCGTCAAGCCTTTCCTGTTCGACTGCGTCAGGCGCGTTCGACATCAGGCACTGGGCCTTTTGTGTCTTCGGGAATGCCATAACATCGCGGATTGAATTTCCGCCGCAAAGCAGCATAACGAGCCTGTCAACTCCTAAAGCTAAACCGCCGTGCGGAGGTGTCCCGTATGAAAGAGCATCAAGGAAAAATCCGAAGCGTCTCTTTGCCTCCTCAGGAGTAATTCCGAGTGCCTTGAACAATCTCGCTTGAACTTCGGGGTCGTGTATTCTGATTGAGCCTCCGCCGACCTCGTTGCCGTTCAATACGCAGTCATAAGCGCGTGCTAAAGCGTGCTCCGGGTCCTCGTCAAATGGCGTGTCGTTGTCAAGTGCCGGCGAAGTGAACGGGTGGTGCATGGCCGTCCAGCGTTTTTCTTCCGCGCTCCACTCAAATAACGGAAATTCAGTAACCCATAAAAATTTCCAGTTATCGGGCGAATCGTCGAATAAATCCTCGCGTTTTTTGCCAAGCTCAAGCCGTAACGTTCCTAAAATTTCGCAGGCTTTTCCGCGTGAAGCGTGAGCAACAATGAATAAAGCGTCATCGGGCTGCATTCCTCCGAGTTCGCGCACCTTATCAACTTCTTCGGGCGTTAAAAATTTCACGAGCGGGCCTTTTAATCCGCCGTCTTTATATAAAAAGTTCGCAAGCCCTGAAGTTCCGAGTTTAATCGCTCTGTTTTCAAGGTCTAAAATTTCCTTGCGCGATAACGAAGCTCCTCCGGGAAGCCTCAAGCCTCTGACGACTCCGCCGTTCTCAAGAATTTTTTTGAACGGTTCAAAGCCGGAATTTCTGAAAGCGTCGGCTAAGTCGCAAAGCTCTAATTTGACTCTCAAATCCGGCTTGTCGCTTCCGTACTTGTCCATAGCTTCCCAATAAGGCATTCTGATAAACGGCGTGGGAATATCAACGCCGCGAATTAATTTGAAAAGGCCCTTCATATAGCCTTCAATTAAATTCATGATGTCGTCTTCAACGATGTAGCTCATCTCAATGTCAACCTGAGTAAATTCCGGCTGACGGTCGGCGCGTAAATCCTCATCTCTGAAGCAGCGTGCAATCTGATAATATCTGTCAAAGCCGCTGATCATTAAAATCTGCTTGAATAACTGCGGCGACTGCGGCAAAGCATAGAAGCACCCTTGATTGACACGGCTGGGAACAAGATAATCCCTCGCGCCCTCCGGCGTAGCTTTTGTGAGCATGGGAGTTTCAAGCTCAACAAAATTTCTTTCGCTCAAATAATTTCTCGTGAACTCGTTGATTTTTGCGCGGGTACGCATGTTCTTTTGCATTTTCTCGCGTCTCATATCGAGATAACGGTATTTAAGCCTTATATTTTCGTCTACATTGTCAGTTGCATCGCCGATCTCAAACGGCAGCGGCTTGGCCTTCGACATTACAAGAAAATCGTGCGCAACGATTTCAATATTTCCTGTTTTTAATTCGGGGTTCTCCGTGCCTTCGGGGCGTATTCTCATTCTGCCTTTAACGGCGACGCAATACTCATTTCGCAAAGTTGCGGCAAGCTCATGAATTTCTTCGGGAGTTTCGGGAAGCGACGGGTCAAAAACAACTTGAATAGGCCCTGTCCAGTCCCATACTTCAATAAAAATTATTCCGCCCAAGTCGCGTCTCGCTCTTACCCAGCCGTTAGCACGGACTTCTTTGTCCGCGTCGGCTTCGGTAAAAAGACCGCATAATGACGTTCTCTGCCAAGTCTTGTCAAAAATTTTAGCCATTAAAAATTTATTTTCCTTTCATTAATTAATTTTGCTTTTTAACTTGCATATTATAGCGTTACTCGCAAGAAGCCCCCTCATACCCCTTAACTCCTAACTGTATATTTTTAGTGTATAATGAAATCTCAGTTATTCCAAAAATAAAATTAAAAGGAGCTAATCATGACAGACATTTTTAATCTTTCTGGCAAGGTTGCTATAGTAACGGGAGCGAGAACCGGCATCGGTCAGGGTATCGCTGAGGGGCTTGCAGAAGCAGGCTGTGATGTTGTCGGCGCAGGCCACGCTGCTATGCCGGAAACGGAAGCGTATATTAAAAATCTCGGACGGAAATTTTCATTCTATGACATTGATTTAGTCAATCAGGATAAAATTCAGGCTCTCGTCGATGAAACGATAAAGACATTCGGCCGTCTCGATATTCTTGTCAACAACGCCGGAATAATTCGCCGCGAGGACGTTCTCGACTTCAGCGAAAAAAATTGGGACGACGTTATCAACATGAATTTGAAATCGTTGTTTTTCCTCTCTCAGGCTGCTGCGCGTTACATGAAGGACAACGGCGGCGGAAAAATTATCAACATTGCCTCAATGCTTTCTTTTCAGGGCGGTATCAGAGTCGTAAGCTACACCGCAAGCAAGAGCGGAGTTGCAGGAATTACGAAATTAATGGCCAATGAGCTTGCAAAATATAACATTCAAGTCAACGCCATCGCTCCGGGCTACATCGCAACAAACAATACTGAAGCGTTAATTAAAGATCCGAAGAGGAGTGCTGAAATTTTAGGACGCATTCCTGCGGACAGGTGGGGCAAACCCGAAGACTTGAAGGGCGCGGCTGTGTTCTTAGCTTCAAAAGCATCTGACTACGTGAGCGGACATATTTTAGCTGTAGACGGCGGATGGCTTGCAAGATAGTTAGGAATTAGAAATCACTATGGATACTTTTTTACAAGCCTGCATTAACGGTCTGATGATCGGCGGCTTCTATTCCCTAATGGGAATGGGACAGAACGTAATTTTCGGAGTTATGAAAATTATTAACTTCTGTCACGGCGAAATGTTAATGGTGGGCATGTACTTGGCTTACGTCTTTTATACTTATCTTGGAATTGATCCTTATGTCGCATTGCCTCTGGTCGCGCTTGTTATGTTCATAGCAGGCGCGATTTTTCAGCACACGCTGATAACTCCCTCGCTCGGCACAAAAAGCTTCACGAATTTATTATTTTTAACTGTCGGCATGGGAATTTTATTGACGAACGGAGCGCAGGTTCTTTTCTCGTCAGATTACAGGACAATCACGACAAGCTATTCATCAATAATTTTATCGTTAGGTCCGATTACGGTCGCGCTGCCGAGAGTTGTAAGTTTCTGCGTCTTAATAGCCGTGTCGATAGCTCTTGCATTTTTCTTGAAATATACTAGGACGGGCAAGAAAATACGTGCAGTCTCTCAAAATCCCATCGGCGCACAGGTTGTAGGCATTGATACGAAAAAAATTTACATGATCACTTACGGGCTTGGCGCGGCTCTTGCAGGCGTATCGGGAGCGTTATTGACTTTATTCTATGTCATAAATCCTACGGCAGGCTCAAATTTCGGCTTTAGGGCTCTAATCGTTGTTGTTGTCGGAGGCTTGGGAAGCATAAGCGGAGCATTTTTTGCAGGAATATTTTTAGGCCTGCTTGAAACTCTCGTGTCGCTCTTCATAGGGCCTAGCTTGCGAACTCTTGTAGTCTTTGCCACGTTCATAGTAATTCTTGTAATCCGTCAGAATATTATTTTGCGCAGGGCTTAAATTAACATGAAAATAAAAGAATTTCTTTTCATGGCCTTGACAGCGTTAATATTTCTCTCATCAGGCTGCGGAGGCGGAGGCTCTAACATTGCAATACAGTCGGAGAGCTTAAAAATTCTCAGCTCGATGACGCTTAAAGAAAAAGTCGGTCAGTTAATAGTTATTCAGCCCGACCAATTAACTCTGCAAGTAGAGGAATATACTGTTCAAAATTCTGCTGCTAGGGGAAAAACTGAGCTGGATTCTGAAATGCTCGAAGCTCTCAAAAATTATCCTGTCGGAGGTTTTATATTTCAATCTGACAACATAGACACTGCCGAGCAGGTAAAAGCCTTTACAAAAGCATTAAAAGACGCTTGCAAAATTTTTCCTTTTATTGCTATTGACGAAGAGGGCGGAGTAGTCAGTCGGCTTGGCAGAGGTCCGTTCAGTGCTGACATTCCTAAAGTCGGCACCGTAAAAGAAATCGGCGACACCGGCGACACTCAAAATGCTTTCAATGCAGCGAACACAATCGGAAGTTATATAAAAGAATATGGCTTCAATTTTGATTTTGCTCCTGTTGCTGACGTAATTTCAGATGATATTCCTAATAATCCGATTAACAGATTAAATCGTTCATTCGGAACAGACCCGGAATTAGTTTCTCAAATGGCAGGCGCGTTTCTTGAGGGTCTTCACTCTCAAGACGTTGCAGGAAGCCTAAAACATTTTCCCGGACACGGCGCAACAAGCGGAGATACTCATGAAGGCTATGTAGCGTTAAATAAGACGTGGGACGAGCTTTTAGAATGTGATTTAATCCCGTTCATTAAGAATTTTGAAAAAACCGACTGCATAATGACGGCTCACATAACTTTATTAAACGTAACGAGCGACGGTCTCCCTGCAACGCTTTCAAAAGAAATTCTTACGGATAAATTAAGAAATGAACTTGGCTATGACGGAATTTTAATAACTGACGCTATGAACATGGGCGCAATTCGTGAGCATTATTCTTCAGGCGAAGCGGCGCTGCTTGCACTTGAGGCAGGAAATGATATTTTACTTATGCCTTATAACTATAAAGCAGCTTTTAATGCCGTGTTAGATGCCGTGAACAGCGGCAGAATTTCTGAAGAAAGATTAAATGAAAGTGTGCTTAGAATTTTAGCGTTAAAGTTAAAGCTGAAGGAGCAACAAAACTAAATGAAGAAGAAAATTTTATATATTTTAATCATTGCCCTTGCTGTATTCATGTTAATTTTGCCTGAGTATATTGCTTCAATGCCTTATATATTGAACGTTTTTATTTTAGCGTTTTACATGACGACGATGTCAATGGCATGGAATTTATTAGGCGGAATGACTGGGCAAAATTCGATAGGCCACGCCTGTTTTATGGGCATAGGGGCATACACGGCGACGCTCTGCATAGTTAAATTCGGGCTTAATCCTTGGGTCTCGCTGCCGATTGCAATTTTTGTAACGGCTTTCATAACTGCAGTAGTTTTTTCGCAGTGCTTTATTTTGCGCGGGCCTTACTTCACGCTCGTTACTATAGCGTTTGCCGAAGCAGTCAGGCAGATAATATTAAACTGGGATTTCGCCGGAAAAGCTATCGGGCTTGGCCTTCCTTACGTGCGCGGAAATAACTGGCTGTTATTCAGCTTCAAGGACAGGGCGATTTATTATTACATTGCCTTTGCCATGATGATAGCCGTTTACGCCGTAATGAAATATATCGATAATTCTAAATTAGGCTTTGCATTAAAGACTATCCGCGAAGATGAAGACGTAGCCGCCGCAATCGGGATTAAGCCTTTGAAATATAAAGTCATTGCCGTTGTTATAAGCGCGTCTGTCTCAGCTGTCGCAGGATTTTTCTACGCATGTTACTACAGATACATTGATCCTAATATCATGCTTCAAAGCTCGTCAGTTGAGATAGTACTGCCTGCTATTATCGGCGGAAGCGCGTTTGTCGAAGGGCCTTTAGTCGGAGGAATTTTAATGGTCTCGCTGTCTGAATATCTCCGCAACACTTTCGGAGGAATTTTGCCGGGGATTAATTTAATTCTTTACGCTATAGTTTTAATTGTTGTAATCCGCTTCAGGCCGACGGGGATTTTAGGATTTTTTGACCGCAGGGGGCGTGCTTAAATCATGAATAAAATTATCGAAGTCGAAAATATTTGCAAGAGCTTCAAAGGATTGAAGGCCGTCTCTAACGTTTCTTTTTATGCCGAAGAAGGACAGATAACCGGCATGATCGGCCCGAACGGTGCAGGAAAATCAACAACGTTCAATATGATATGCGGCTTTTATCCTCCTACGAGCGGCGTTATTAAGTACAAAGGCACTGACATAACGGGCAAACGAGCTTATGAATTTGCCGACATGGGAATAGCAAGAACGTTTCAAATTATGAAGCCCTTAGGAAATTTGAGTGTCCTCGATAACGTAGCGTCAAGTGCATTTTTCGGAAGACATAAGGCAAAAAATATTCATCAGGCCAGAGAAATCGCCGAAGAAATTTTGAACTTCACGGGATTAATTTCAAAGCGCGATGTTTTAGCGCGTTCAATGGGAACTCCCGATCAGAAAAGATTAGAAATGGCTCGTGCGCTTGCTACTAAGCCCGATATGCTTTTTCTTGACGAGGTCATGGCCGGATTAAATCCTGCTGAGACTGAAGAGGCAATAGACTTAATCAGGCGCATAAATTCCGGCGGCATTACTGTTTTTTTGATTGAACACATAATGCGTGCTGTTGTCTCGCTGTGCAAAAAAGTTATCGTGCTTCATCACGGTGAAAAAATTGCAGAAGGAACTCCCGAAGAAGTCATGAATGACGCTTATGTCATGGAAGTATATTTAGGCAAAGGAGGCGCGGATTAATTATGCTCGAAGTTAAAAATCTTAACGCAGGCTATGGACATTTACAGATTATCAGAGACGTTAATTTCAGCGTCAATGACGGCGAAGTCATAGCGATTTTAGGCTCAAACGGCGCAGGAAAGACAACGACAGTCCGCGCAATAACGGGAATGTTAAAGCCCATGAGCGGAAGCGTAAATTTCAACGGCCAAGAACTTTGCGGAAAATCCAGCCGTGCAATTCTTGACGCAGGAATTATTCAAGTACCCGAAGGCCGGCAGTTATTCACGGAAATGACGGTCTATGAAAATCTTGAGCTTGGAGCATTTTCCGACGCTGCACGGGAAAAATTAGACGAGTCGTTAAAATTCTGTTATAAATATTTCCCTAAGCTCGAAGAAAGAACTTCGCAGAGTGCCGGAACTTTGTCGGGCGGTGAACAGCAGATGGTCGCCGTAGCAAGAGCTTTAATCGGCCTTCCGAAATTATTGATACTCGATGAGCCTTCGCTCGGACTTGCGCCGAATATCGTTGACGAAATTTTAACTGTCGCTCACGACATGGCAAAGAACAACGGAATAAGCGTTATTTTAGTCGAGCAGGACGTTAATAAAGCGTTAAAGACTGCTGACATGGGTTACGTAATCGAGAACGGGCACGTCGTATTGTCAGGAACTTCCGCAGAACTTCAAAACAACGAACACGTAAAGCGTGCCTATTTAGGAATTTAATTTAAGTTAGGAGTTAGGAGTGAGGAGTTAGAAATAAAAAAAAACTCCAAGCTCTTAATAATAAAAATTTAATTTTTTAAGGAGGAACTTTTAATGAAAAAAGTATTTGCTCTGGTAGTTTTAGCGTCAATGATTTTTGCAAGTGCTTCTTTTGCCGCTGAAGATCCGATTAAAATCGGCGCAATGTATGCTCTCACGGGTGCCAACGCCGCAATCGGCACGAACATTTTGCGCGGGATTGATTTCGCCGTCAAGATGATTAACGAAAAAGGCGGAGTGAACGGCCGTATGCTTGAGGTCGTTCGCGGAGACACGGAAGGCGACGCTGCGAAGGCTCGTTCAGTCGCTGAAAAGCTCGTTACTCAAGACCACGTTGACGCGCTTTTAGGCTGCCATCAGTCAACGCTCACGAACATTGCAGCACAAGTCTGCGATGCCAACGAAATTCCTATGGTAACGGCAATTTCGACAGTCGATAACCTTTCAGAGAACGGCTATGAATATTTCTTCAGAATGTGCCCGATGAACTCGCTCTATGTTCGCGGAATGTTCGACTACCTCAAAGACATTTCAAAAGTAACCGGCAAAGAAGTCAAAACAATCGCGATCTTTGCCGACAACTCGAACATCGGACAGGAAATTATACGCTGCTCGGAAATTTTCGCTCCCGAATACGGAATGGAAATCGTAGCAAAAGTTGAGTATCAGGGAGGACAGCCCGATATGAGCTCGGAAGTTCTCGCCCTTAGAAACGCAAACGCCGATGCAGTTATCGCGGAGAGCTACATCAACGACGCGACGCTGTTAATGCGCACGCTTCAGGAGCAGAATTATCAGCCGCCCATTCTCGTTGCAAAGGCCAACGGCTACACCGACCCGACATTCCTTCAGAACAATCAGGGAATTTCTAACGGAGTCGCTTCTGTTGTCGAATGGAACCCGGATTTGAAGAAAGGCCGCGAAATTAATGCCGAGTTCAAAAAAGAATACGGAATTGACATGAACGGACATTCAGCCGAGAGCTTCACTGCAACATGGATCTTAAAGACAGCGTTCGAGATGGCAGGCTCTTCAAAGGGAAGCGAAGTTAAGGACGCTCTGAAAAAACTTGACATCAAAGAAAAATTCCCGAACGGCCCGGAAATTATTTTGCCCTACAGCAGAATCAAATTTGAAGACCATACGTTCGCGGGCAAACAGCACTACAATAACAACGTATTTGCTTCAATCGCTATTGCCCAAGTTCAGGGCGGCGAATATAAAACAGTGTGGCCGCTTGAATACGCCGGAGCTGAAATAATTTACCCGGCGCAGTATAAATAATTCGCACTGTTTTTTCACTTCCTAACCCTTAACTCCTAACTCCTCCCTCTTAAATAAAACGCTAACCCAAGTCCCGTCCAGATAATTAAAAGAATATAAGACTCCCTGCCTAATGACACGCTAAGGCCCGGTATCGGTATCAAGAGCAGAATAGCCATGATCCAAGAAAGTATCGAGCCAAGCACGCCGAAAATTAAAATATCCCAGCGTTTTTCGGTCCACGCATATTTACATGACGACATCGAAGTATAAGCAAAGCCTATTGAGCCTCCGATCGATGCCATATCGAACACCCAGCCCAGAACGGCGCGGCCTAATAACGAAGTTGCTCCGGCAATCACGACACAGAATAATCCGGCGTGAGTGGGGACTCCGTTTTTATTCAGATAAGCGAACCATGAAGGGATCATGCCGTCCCTCGACATTGAATATAAAAGCCTGTTCGTGGCGGTGTAAAATCCAACGATGCCCGTCAGCATTGCCGCAACGACTGACGCGACAATAATAAACAGTCCCGTTTTTCCCATGATTATGTATGCGGCGTTCAGCGTTGCAATTCCGTTAATGCCGGATAAATTCGGAAGGTCGTTGATGTATTCAACCCAGTCCGAATAATTTTCCGGGACTACTGAACACGCGAACAAAGTAAGAGCGATATATACAAAACTTCCGCATAAAATGCTCGTGTCCATGACGACTTTAACTCTGTCGGGAGAAAACTTTGCTTCTTCGATTACCTGCGGAACTGTATCAAAACCCACGAACGATTGAGGCCCGGTTACAAACACCGCTATTATCTGCGCCAAAATTCCTTTCGTGAAATTTCCGCTCACGGGGCGGAACATCGGGTGAAGATTTATTGATTTTGAAGCAGGGCTTAAAATCGCGCCGGCGATTAAAAATAAAATTCCGCCCAATAAAATCATTACCATGAAGGTCTGAATTTTTCCGGTTATTAAAACTCCTCTTGAGGTTATCAGGAAAAAAATTCCCAGCGCGGACAAAGCTAAAAGCATTTCGCCGAAGTAAACGTCATAGCCTGCGACAGTGTAATGAAATCCGAACTTGAAAGACTCCCCGAACACAGCACGCATGATTAAATTCAATGCCGTAGCGTTCAAAGGAATTACAGATAAATATGAAAGGCTCAAAAACCAAGCGCATAAAAAACCGTGATGCTCTCCGAAGGCCATTTTAGCGTAAATAAATTCTCCGCCCGTTCTCGGAAATTTTTTTATCATGTAGCTGTAATTGTACGAGATAATTAACATGACGAACGTCGCAGCTTCCATAGCTATTAAAGTTCCAAGCGGCCCGGCATTTTTTAAGAAGACTGCACCCGGCATCACGTAGGCACTCCAGCCGATTACGCAGCCAAAGGCCAGCGACCATACATTTAACGGAGTAAGTTCTCTGTTCAGGTGTCTTTCATTGTCAAATGTGAAGAAAAGCAATTTTTTTCCAACTCCTTTTATTTTGAGTGCCTTGTTATTTTTTTTGATTATATCATTCTCCTACTTCCTACCTCCTAACTCCTACCTCCTGCCTGTTAAAGTGTTATACTAGCCGTAAAAATTAAAGGAGCCTTCTATTTTATAAATGACATTCCTAAATAACTTAAACGAAATTTTTATAGAGCTTGCGATGCTGCCGTACCTGCTTGTTTTTTCAATTTTTCTCGGCGGAAGAATGGCAACGCAGTCCGAAATCAATAAGAGATTTTTAATGCTCGTCATCTCTACTTTTATAGCCGCGTCATTCGAGGCCGTCATAGAATTATTCACGGACATGGAAACTTCAGAGCTTTACATGAAAGTTTTTTACGCTCTCGTAAATATTAATGCTTATTCTTTAATGACTTACGTGGCAGCTTACACGCAGCGCATGTCTCAAAGATTTATCGAGCTGAATTTTTTCGCGCTTGTCGTAAGTTTGATAATGCTCTTTGTTTTTGGAACGCAGGAAAAAACTTACATGATTTTTTCGCCTGGCTTCGCTGTAATTTTTGTGCTTGAGGGTTTTATTCTTCAATTACTCTTTCAACAGAATTACGGCAACGGGCAGTTTATAGTCATGAACGTTTTATTTATTTTTTTAATTGACTCGTTCATCATGCAATATTTATTCGCTCAAAATATTCCGCTCGTTTACACAGTCGCGACTATAATGCTTGTGTTCACGTTCTTTTACATGGAAGCCCCGACTTACCGGCAATTATTGACGGCTCATGTTGAAACAGAAAAGGCTCGGCACGATGCGGAACTCTCAATGCAGCACGCTACAGCCGCGAATAAAACGAAGAGCAATTTTTTAGCAAGTACTTCTCACGAAATCAGAACGCCCATGAACGCGATTTTAGGCATTAACGACATGATTATTAATGAGCTTGCGATGACTAAGGACGAAGAATCAAAGAAAGCCGCGCAAAATATACGACGCTCAGGAAATTATCTGCTCACTCTCGTGAATAATATTCTCGACATTTCTAAAATCGACGCAGGAAAAATGGATTTATACGAGAGCGATTATCATTTATGGGACGTTTTATGGGAGTGTGAAGGCTACACGACGCATAAATTAAACGGGAAGAACGTAAAATTTTCTCTCGACGTTGACGAAAACATGTCGGAGTATCTGCACGGCGACGTGTTGAGACTGAAGCAGGCTCTTATAAATCTTCTCGACAATGCCGCAAAATATACGAAGGCCGGCAGCGTAACTCTTAAAGCGTCAGGAGTCCGCGAGGGCGATGAAATAAATTTATCTTTTATTGTTCAGGACACGGGGCTCGGAATGAAGGAAGAGGACATGACGAAAATTTTTGAGCCTTTTGAACGCGCTAATATAGTCGAGACGAGAAGTATTTTAGGCGCGGGGCTTGGCCTGACTCTCGTGAAGAACATCACGGATATAATGCACGGCGAAATTAAAATAGAAAGCTCTTACGGCGAAGGGACAAAGGTAACTCTGACACTGCCTCAAAAAATTGCACGCGACGAAGAATTTACGATAAAAGAATATAAAGATTTTATTTCGTCAAATTTAGCGCAGCAGCTTCAAGAAGCATTGAACACAAAAACAGAATGGCCCGATGCAAAAATTTTAATCGTTGACGACACGCCCGTTAATTTAGTCGTAGCTAAAGGAATGTTAAAAGATTCTAAAGCAAAAATTGAAACGGCTGAAAGCGGTGAAGAAGCTCTCGAAAAAATAAAATCCGAACACTTCGATTTAATTTTCCTTGATCATAAAATGCCCGGCATGGACGGAATAGAGACTCTGAAGCAGGCAAAAAAATATGCTCAAGGCACGCCGTTTATAGCTCTCACTGCAAACGCCGGACCGAATGCACGCAATGAATACATTGCCGAAGGCTTTGATGATTATCTGCCTAAGCCTTTCAAAAGTTTAGAGATGTTAAAAATTTTGAAGACGTTTTTAATTTAATCTGATATAATTAACATGCTATAATATCCTTTAGGGAGTTCGGAAAAAATTTTCCGAGCTCCTTTTAATTTTGGGGGCTACAATGGGGACTACAAAAGTCTTAAAATTTTTTCGTGCTCATAAAAATTTACGGAGCTGAAAAAAAATTAAGAATCAAAATTTTTTCCTCACTTGTAAAATTTTTTGAGCCTCTCGAGAGCCTCTTGAATGTACCGCGTGGGGCAGGCAATGTTCCAACGCTCAAAACCTTCGCCGGCCTTCCCGAATATATAACCCTCGTCAAAAAATAATTTTGCTTCGCCGTGATTAATTTTTTCAAGCTCCTTATAATTCAGGCCAAGTCCGTTGAAGTCCAGCCATAATAAATAAGTTCCTTCGAGGTCGTAAACTTTTATGGCCGGCAGCTCACGCGCAAGATAACTGCAAATTAACTTCCTGTTCGTGTCGATAACGCTTAATGCTTCGTCAAGCCAAGCAGCACAATTTTTATAGGCGGCCTCGCTTGCACGGTAGCCGAGAATATTACACTTAGGGCTAGGATTTGAAAGCCTCAGAGAGTTCAAAAATTTTTCGCGAAGTTCCGGGTTAGGGATAAAAATATTTGAGGTCTGAAGTCCGGCGATGTTAAAAGTTTTGCTGGGTGCTGTGCAGACGACGCAGTTATTTGCAAACTCTTCGCTTATCGAAGCAAAGACCGTATGCTTGTGTCCGGGCATAACTAAATCAAAATGAATTTCATCAGAAATTACGAGGACATTATTTTTCAGGCATATATCGCCGATTTTTGAAAGCTCTTCTCGAGTCCAGACACGTCCGCAAGGATTATGGGGGCTGCATAAAATTAATAGCTTCGTGTTAGGGTCGGCGGCCTTGCGTTCTAAATCGTCAAAATCAATTTCGTAGCGCGTTCCGTTTTTTATTAACGGGTTTTCAATTAATTTCCGCCCCTGCATTTTTATCGCGCTGTACATCGGATAATAAACGGGAGTGTTTAAGATAACGCCCTCGCCCTCGTTTGAAAAAGTCCGAACGGCCGTGAAAAATGCGTCAACAATTCCATGCGACGGCAAAATCCATTCCGGCTTAGCGTTCCAGTTATGATGAATTTTCATCCATTCGCAGACCGTTTCAAGGTAATTTTCTGTCGGGACAGCATAGCCCATTATAGAAGCGTCTAATTCTTTTTTCAGAGCCTCGACAATTTCAGGAGCCGTAACAAATTCCATGTCCGCGACTGAAAACGGAATGATGTCTTCAGATTCTTTCACGCCGTATTTTTTCATCTCGTCCCATTTGAACGAGCCGGTGCTGTAACGTTTTTTTACTGTCTCAAAATCGTATTTCAATTAAAAAATTCTCTCCTCCGTGAAAAATTTATTTTCATTATACAAGTTCATTCCTAACTCCTCACTGTCTTTTCACCTTCTAATTCCTAACTCTAAAAAGCTGTGATATAATTTCCACGTTTTAATTTTAGGGTGTCGTCCAATGGCAGGACGCGGGACTTTGGATCCTGTAATGATGGTTCGAATCCATCCACCCTAGCCACATGACTTTTGGAGGCGATGACTTTTATGAAGAACCTTTGCGTTCTCGTTATGGCTGCCGGAAAGGGCACAAGAATGAAGAGCGCGACCCCTAAAGTTTTACACAATATTCTTGACCGTCCTATTATTGACTACGTTTTAGGCTGTGTTGTTGATGCCGGAGTAAGTCCCGAAGATGTTGCGGTACTCGTCGGATCGGGCGGTGAGCTTGTAGAAAAACACTTACGCGAAAATTTCCCTAAAGAATTAAATATTTTATGGCAGCGCGAGCAGTTAGGCACGGGCCACGCGGTTAAATCGGCGCGTGAATGGTGGCGCAACTATAAAAATTTAATCGTCCTTAACGGAGATGTGCCGTTAATAAAACCAGAGAGCTTAGAAAATTTTATTAATGAATTTAATAATGACTGCACTGTCATTTCTTTTAATGCTCAAGACCCGAAGCAATACGGAAGAATAATACGCAAAGAAAATTCCGTCAGCATTGTTGAATATAAAGACGCTTCGGACGAACAGAGAAAAATTCACGAGGTCAACGCGGGCTGCTACGCTTTTAAGGTTGAAGCTCTTGCAAGCGTCATTGACTTAATAACGAACGACAACGCACAGAAAGAATATTATCTCCCTGATGCTCTTGCTTTGATGAACGAAAAAGGAATGAGCACGGGAGCTTTTATTTTTTCTGAGGAGGAAATGCAGGGAATTAATAATCATTCTGAACTTGCTGAAGCGACGAGAGTTATTAATCGCAGAATTAATGAAAAATGGCTTATCGAGGGAGTAAGAATGATTGACCCGGACAGCGTTTATATAAGTCCTGACGCAAAATTATCGCGAGGCGTTGTCGTCATGCCCAACGTTCAGATATGGGGAAGGACTGAAGTCGGCGAAAATTCTTACATAGGATCAGGCTCAATCTTAACAAACGCGAAAATCGGAGAGAACGTCCAAATAATTGCCTATGCCGTAATCGAGAACAGCGAATTAAAAAATAATTCAAAGGCCGGGCCGTTCTGTTATATCCGCGAAAATTCGTGCCTCGAAGAAAAAGCCTTCGCCGGAAAATTCGTGGAGCTTAAAAAATCTCACATAGGCGAAAATTCAAAAGTGCCTCATCTCTCATACATGGGCGACGCGACTTTAGGACACGACGTTAATATAGGCGCAGGCAGCATAACCTGCAACTACGACGGTCAAAATAAAAATAAAACTTTTATCGGCAATAATTGTTTTGTCGGTTCTGACACAATGTTTGTCGCACCTGTTGAACTTGCTGACGGTGCGGCTACGGCGGCTGGCTCTGTTATAACGCAGTCTGTCCCGGAAGATTCTTTAGGGGTCGGACGGGCACGTCAGACGAATATAAAAGGCTGGTCATTACTTCATAATCATCTTAAAAAAACCGAAAGGGGATAAATAATCTTGTCTAGGGGAAACGGCTTAAAAATCTTTTCGGGCACAGCGCACCCGGAATTTTCACAGCGCATAAGCAAAGAAATTTGCGTTCCGTTATCTGACCTCAAGCACTACAGATTTTCTGACAACGAGATCGGCGTGTCTCTGAATGAAAGCGTCAGGGGTGCTGACGTTTATCTAATTCAGCCGACATGTTCGCCGGCAAATGAAAATCTGATGCAGCTTTTAATTATGGCTGATGCCGCGAAAAGAGACTCCGCGCATTACGTCAACGCCGTAATCCCGTATTTCGGCTACGCAAGACAGGACCGCAAGGCCAAGCCCAGAGAGCCAATCACGGCAAAACTTGTCGCGAACATATTGACTCACGGCGGAATTGACAGAATTATCACGGCTGATTTACACGCCGGGCAGCTTCAGGGATTTTTTGACATTCCTGTAGATCATTTAACGGGAATGAAATTATTAGCTGAATACTTCAAAAAAAATTTAGCTGAAGAATTAAACGCCGGGAAAGTCGTTGTAGTTTCACCCGATGCCGGAGGAGTTGCGAGGGCGCGGAGGTTTGCGGTCATGCTTGACGTTGACATAGCCATTGTAGACAAGCGACGCTCTTATGATGTTGCGAACGTCTCCGAAGTCATGGACATTGTAGGAAATATTAAAGACCGCACGGCGATTCTTGTTGATGATATTATCGACACGGCCGGAACTATCTGCCACGCGGCACACGGACTTATTGAAAGAGGCTGCGAAAAAGTTTATGCCTGCGCGACACATGCTGTGCTTTCAGGCCCGGCAATGGAGAGAATTAACAAGTCGAAGATTGAAAAACTTGTCTTCACTGACACGATCCCAATACCTGAAGAAAAAAAATCCGCGAAAATTTTACAGCTCTCTATAGCTCCGTTATTCGCCGAAGCTATTAAGAGAGTTCACTTGGAAGAACCCATCAGCGATATGTTTGACTAAATGAAGAAAGAAGTGTGAGGTGTGTTAATTAATCTTGGAAAATGATAAGCGTCAGAGAAAATATTTTGGAACTGACGGAGTAAGGGACTTAGCCAACGCCGGCAACATGACTCCAGAGTTTGCTTTGAAGCTCGGCAGGGCGTTCATAAAATTTAATCACGGTAAAAAAATCGTGGTCGGCATGGACACGCGATTGAGCGGCAGAATGCTTGAGGGGGCTTTGAGTGCGGGAATGACATCGGAGGGCGCGGAAGTTTTTTCAGCAGGAATTATTCCGACTCCCGGCGTCAGCTTTGCTGTGAAAGAATTACACGCCGACGGCGGAGCAGTGATAAGCGCATCGCACAACCCTGCGGAATATAACGGAATAAAATTTTTAGGCGCGGACGGCTGCAAACTTTCAGACGATGAGGAACTAGCAATCGAAGATTTATTATCTTCGGACGGGCCCTGCACTTCTGCAAGCGTCGGAAAAATTCATGACCGCCCCGACCTCGTTGAGCTTTACGCGAAACACATTGCCTCATATTTGAATGATGACGCAGTTGTTAATAACGTCGTGTTCGACTGCGCGTCAGGGGCATCTGCGAAGAGCGTCCCCGTGCTGGTAAAAAATTCCGGCTTTGCAAAACTCAACACCGCGATAATTTCTCATGAGCATGACGGGCTGAATATAAATAAAAATTGCGGCGTCATGCACATGGAAAATTTAACGGACTATGTGAAGAAAAATAAAATGTCTCTCGGCTTTGCTTTTGACGGCGACGCTGACAGAGTTTTAATTTCAGATAGTCACGGAAGAATTATTGACGGCGATATTATTTTATGGGTGCTTGGCCGCTGGCTTCACAAGAGAAAAGCGCAGGGCAGCGATAAAGTCGCCGTTACAGTCATGAGCAACATGGCTCTTGAGGCTCATTTAGAGAACGAGGGAATAAAAACTCTGCGCTGTCCTGTCGGCGATAGGTACGTTCTTGAGACGATGAGGGAGAGCGGAGCAGGGCTCGGAGGCGAGCAGTCCGGGCACATAATAGCTAGCGAGTTCACGGGTACGGGCGACGGCCTTTGCACGGCGGTTTTATTTATGAACGCGGTTAAAGAATTAAACGAGGACGTTTCGACCTTAATTGACCGCTTCGGACGTTACCCACAGAAGCTGACGAATTTAACGCTGAAAAAGCCGCGTGAGCTTGTCGATATGGACGCAGTAAATGAAATCGTGAAAGAGTATCAATCAAAATTATCTAAGGGCAGAATTTTTATAAGAACTTCCGGGACTGAACCGTTGCTTAGAATTTTAGTTGAGGCTCCCGAAAAAAATTTAGTTGATGAAGTTTCGGACGTTCTTGCTGATAAACTGAAAAAATTTTGCTAAAAGAAAAGAAAATAAAAAATCGGCCGGCCTAAAAAATTAAGCTGACCGATTTTTTTTATAAACTAATTTTTGAGTTCGTCGCCCTCAGTTGAAGCAACAACGGCACACACCGCAGTGTCTCCTATGACATTCAGACAAGTTCTGGCCGCGTCAAGAATTACATCAATTCCTGCAACTAACGCGATGCCTTCGATGGGAAGCCCGACGCTGGTTAAAACTAACGTGAGCATAATCAAGCCTGCTCCGGGAACGCCTGCCGTACCGACTGAAGCAAGCGTAGCAGTCGCCACTATCCCTAACTGCATACTTAACGTTAAAGGAACTCCGAACGCCTGCGCCACAAACAGAGCACAGACACCCTGATATAACGCCGTGCCGTCCATGTTGATCGTTGCGCCCAGCGGAAGGACAAACGCGCTGACACCTTCAGAGACTCCGAGATTTTCGCGGACATTTGAAAGAGTAACGGGCAGCGTGCCGGAGCTTGAGCGCGTTACGAACGCCGTTATAGCCGCCTCGCGCACGCCTCTGAAGTACCAGAAGGGTGAGCGTTTGCAGAACGCCGTAATCATGAAAGAATAGACTAGGACCGCGTGAATTATACAGCCGACATATACGGCGGCAATGACTTTTGCGAACGGCGCAAGAATTGCTATTCCGTATTTCGCGGCAGTTCCGGCAATCAAAGCGAAAACACCGTAAGGAGCGAATGACATCACGATATGAACAACTTGATACATGACTTCGGCAACGCTCTCAAAAAAGTCCGCGATCTTTCTGCCGCGCTCGCCCGCAAGAATACAGGCAACCCCGAAGAACAACGCGAACACGATAATTTGAAGCATATTAGCATTCACCATTGAGGCTATAGGGTTGCTTGGGAAGATATCAAGAATAACATCAGTGATGGCTTTGCCTTCACGCGCTGAAGCTGAAAGCTCGCCGGGAATGTTCATTCCGACACCGGGCTGGAAAAGATTTCCGCAGGCAAGTCCGAGAACAATCGCCACCGCCGTAGTTACGAAATAAAAAACGAGGGTCTTTATGCCTATGCGCCCCAGCTTGTGAACATCGCCGACTGAGGCTGCTCCGGCAACGAGCGACGAGAAAACTAACGGGACTATCAACATCATCAGCAGCCGCAGGAAAATTTTTCCTACTAAGTCGATAAAGGGCATAACGTAAGTACTCAGCATCGGCGAAGAAGGAATGACGGGACCGATTGCAAATCCGAAAATTATTCCGATTATGAAGCCTATCGAAATTTTCAGCAGGAGTGAAACGCGCTTAGTATTTTCTGCCATAAAAATCAGCTCCTTAATTAAAAAATTTTTATAATTTTATAACAATTTCGGCGTAAAAAAAAATGGGGGACAAAAATCCCCCGCCTATTTTTTATTTACCGGGCTTGCCAAGCAGCTTGAACATGTTGCTCTTGTAGAACTCAACGCCGGGCTGATCGAACGGGTTAATGCCGTTGATATATCCGCTGACACCGACCGCGAACTCGAAGAAATAGAAAAGCTGGCCGAGATAAAATTCGTTCTGTTCGGGAATGTTGACAATGAAGTTCGGCACTCCGCCCTCAACGTGGGCAGCCATTGTCCCGCGCATAGCGCAGTCATTGACGTAGTTCATGGTCTTTCCGGCTAAATAGTTCAGGCCGTCAAGATTATTTTCCTGCGACTTGAGCGTAAAGTCTCCGCGAGGCTCTTCAAGGCGTAAAACGGTCTCGTATTTAATTCTGCTTCCGTCCTGAATGAACTGCCCCATCGAGTGCAAGTCAGTAGTTAAATCAACAGACGCAGGCATGATGCCTTTCTGGTCTTTGCCCTCGCTCTCGCCGTAAAGCTGCTTCCACCACTCTGAAATATAGTGCATGGACGGCTCGTAATTCACGAGAATTTCAACGTTCTTGCCCTTGCGATAAAGAATATTTCTCAACGCAGCATAAAGCATTGACGGATTTTCTTCAAACGGTTTGTTGAGAGCTATCTCACGGAACGCCGCCGCGCCCTCCATTAATTTATCGAGGTCAGCACCGCTCACAGCGATTGGAAGAAGTCCAACGGGGGTCAGAACGGAGAAACGTCCGCCGACATCATCGGGAATGACGAAGCACTCATAGCCTTCAGCGTCTGAAAGCGTCTTTAATGCTCCGCGTGCCTTGTCTGTCGTCGAGTAAACCCTCTTAGCGGCTTCAGCTTTGCCGTATTTCTTGACTAAAAGCTCCTGAAAAACTCTGAAAGCGATTGCCGACTCGGTTGTCGTTCCGGATTTTGAGATTACGTTGATTGAAAAATCTTTGTCGCCGAGCAGGTCAATAATATCGTTCAGATAAGTTCCGCTCATGCTGTTGCCAACGTAGTAAATTAACGGGGTCTTGCGTGCTTCCTTCGTCATCTCGTTGTAGAAGCCGTGACGTAAAAATTCAATAGCTGCACGTGCGCCGAGATAAGAGCCTCCAATACCGATTACAAGAAGGACATCGGAGTCGCTCTGGATTTTTTTCGCGGCGGCCTTAATTCTTGCGAACTCTTCCTTGTCATAAGCTACAGGAAGATCGATCCAGCCTAAAAAGTCATTGCCTTCGCCCTTGCGCGACTTTAATTTCTCTGCGGCATTAACCGTCGTGAACTTCATGCTCTCGACTTCATGAGCGGCGACAAAAGCAGAAGCGTGTGAATAATCAAACGTTACATTCTTCAACTTAAAAGCCTCCTTAAAAATTTTTAATCGAATACGAGCGAAACGGGGTATTCGATGATTGATGGGAATAATATAAATATTACCAGAGAAATGGCAATTAATAAAATCCAAGCGATTGACGCTCTTATAATTTTTTCGAGCGGAAGCCCTGTAACATTTTCAGCCGCGTACAGACACACTCCTACGGGCGGCGTGATTAACCCAAATGAAAGCGTTATGACTAAGAATACGACAAAGAATAACGGGCTGACTCCGACCGCCTGAACAGCAGGAAGCAAGATCGGGACGAGAATAAATATAGCCGCCGTTGCGTCCATGAACATTCCTACAACAATTAAGAAAGCATAAAGCACTAACAAAATTACTATTCTGTTGTCAGAAATTCCCGCTATCATTTCAGCAACTCTTGTAGGAAGTCCGTCAATCTCGAACAGTACCGAAGCAGGCTTTGCGGCGATAGCGACAAACAAAATTGTCCCTGTCGAGCGTGCATTTTTCACGACTATTCTGGGAATGTCGCGCCACTTCAAATTCTTAAATACATAAATCGAAACGATGCACGTATAAACGACCGCGATTGCCGCGCCTTCAGTGGGCGTATAAATTCCGGTGTAGACACCGCCCAATAAAATTACGGGAGTTAAAAGCGCGGGGATAGCTCTCTTGAAAGCTCTGCCGAGTTTCGGACGTTCAAAAGGAGTTCTGTCGCCGATGTTATGACGTTTGCAGTATAGATAATTGTAGAGCATGAAGATTAAGCCGATTATAATTCCGGGAATTAAGCCGGCCAACAATGCTTGACCTATTGAGACGTTGCCCGTAGCCGCCGCGTTAATCATTAAGATACTCGGAGGAATGACGGATGCAAGCATTGAACCCGATAAATTTATGGCCGTTGCGTAGTCTTTTGGATAGCCTTTTTTCTCAAGAGCGTTGATGCTCATTTTTCCGATTGAAGCTATAGCCGCAACCGATGAACCGCTCATACCTGCGAAGAGCATATTAACAACTACAGAGACATGCCCAAGACCGCCGTAAATCCAGCCGACTAGGGCCTCAGATAAATCATAAATCCTGTCAGCAATTCCGCCCTCGTCCATGAGGGAGCCGCATAAAATAAACAAAGGCACAGCGACCATTATAAACGAGTTCATAGCCGTAAACATTGACTGCGCGGCCATGCTCAAGGGCAGATCCGTCATTGTTACCATTGCGATTACCGAAGCTGAACCTAAAGAGACAGCGATAGGCACGCCCAAAAACATTAAGATAAGAAAAATTGCAATTAATACCCAACTCATGATTGATTACCCCTCATTCGCTAATGCCTTTTGCTTTTCTTTTTCTTTGTCGCCGATTGCAACTCTGTCGTGAAATTCAAGGAAGTTTTGAAGAGTTCCGATTATTCCAAGCACTGCGCCTATAGGCTGACAGATACCAATAATCCACATCGGAATTAAAAGAGCCGTGCCCATTTCCTCCCAGTCAATTTGCTGCTGAACGACCTCCCAGCCGTAAACAAGCATGATTAGAAAGAAAGCTATGACTATCACGGCGTATAAAATCTCGCTAAATTTTTTCAGCCACGCTGGACCCATTTGTAAAAACAGAGTAACTCTTGAAGACTCGCATTTGCTGAAACCTGCCGCCAGTGCTACAAACATCATCCATAAAAATAAATAGCGCGATGACTCTTCCGTCCAAGGGAACGGGTGCCCTACAATACGCCCTATAATTTGTATCATGATGACTGCGACCATTCCAATAACAAGAATGGCTAGGACAATATCCTCAAGCATGTTTACAACGTCGAAAAAACCAGATAGTTTTGATTTTTTGCGTTCCATATTTTTACACTCTTTCTTTAATTTTATTAAGTGAAAATAAAAAAATTAGGCAGGAGAAAGAAGCAATGAAGCAAACTTCCTAACTCCTACCTCCTACCTCGTAACTGTTCTTACTCTGCTGCTCTTCCGGTGAAGACTGCCGTTGCGTCAAATAATTTGTTGTCCTTGATGAGCTCTCTGAATTTGTCGTAGCATGATTTGGATACTGCGATAAATTTCTGCTGGGCTTCAGGTGATACAGGGTTTGATGTCATGCCGTTATCGGTCAAAGTCTTCAAAGCAACCTGATCCTGCTCGGCCATCATGTCAACGTTCCACTGCTGGACTTCCGCGCCGGCTTTCTCGATAGCGGCTTTCTGTTTGTCGTCAAGTCCCTTGAAAACTCTTGAGTTAATACCGACTACCCAAGCGTCCGCCATGTGATTGGTGAATGAAATATATTTCTGGACTTCATAGAATTTATTTGAGAAAGGAACATCAACGGGGTTTTCCTGTCCGTCAAGCGTATTAAGCTGAAGAGCGTTGTAAACTTCCGAGAAGTTCATCGGTGTTGTTACGGCTCCGCAGGCTGTGAAGAACTCAACATAGAGCGAGTTATTAGGAACTCTCAAAACAATGCCTTTTAAGTCGTCAGGCTCAGTAATCGGGCGTTTTGAATTTGTAACTTCTCTGAATGAACGTGTCCACTTGCCGACGACTGTAATGCCCATGCGGTTTACTCTGTTGAAAAGCTCTGTTGCAATGTCGCTGTTGAGATACTTTAACAACTGCGCCTGATCATCGAACATATAAGGCACTGAAATTACGTTGAAGCCCGGAACGAAGCTGGCATAAACGCTTGAGGCAAGAATGAGCATCTGAAGAGAGCCTGCGCCAAGCTGTTTAATTCCTGCGGCTGTATCTCCGCCGTAAAGAGAGCCGTTAGCCGAAATGTTGAACTCAAGCGTACCTTCTGAATATTCCGTTGCGCGTTTTGCAAACTCTTCAGCAGCCGCGTAAATGTATGAAGTTGTCGGGTCGGGAACGGAGATTGTAATCTTCTTCGCCGCGAACGCAGAAGCGGAAAGCGATAAAACCATTACAGCAACAAGCAATAAAGCCAAAAACTTTTTCATGATAAAATTATTCCTCCTTTAGATTATCTATAATGCCTAAATTGTATCTGAATATATCCTTCAATGCCGGATATAAATGCAGATACGTAATATAACGCCTTGTGTAAATTTCCGCGTCTTCCTTGTTAGGGATAAATTCGCGGTAAACTTTTTTCTCAACCTTTTGTGAAGCCTCGTAAACGTCTTTGAATATTCCAACGCCCACGCCGGCCAGCAGAGCCGCACCGATCGGAGCCATGTCGTGAATATCGAGAACTCTGACTACACGCCCGGTTATGTCGGCTTTAATTTGCGCCCAGACATCGCTCTTTGCTCCTCCTCCGATTGATGAGAAACATTCGATAGCGTTGCCCGTAATCTGCTGGGCTATTTCGCACATTTGACGCAGTCCGTAACCGCAGCCCTCAAGCACTGCCCTGTTCATATCCCTGCGCGTGGTCTGTGTCGATATACCAAAGAAAACTCCCCGTGCATAAGGATCCCAAATAGGGCTTCTTTCACCGAGCATATACGGCAGGAAGACAACTCCTCCGCTTCCGGGCTTGGCCTTTGTAGCGTCGTGGTTCATAATCCTGTAGGCGACAGCGACATCTTCAAGCCCGCGCAGCTCTCCGTAAAATTGTTTCAAGAACCATTCATTAGCAGCTCCTGTGAAGGACATTGCGCCCTGATAAATCCATGTATCCGGCACAACATGACAGCGGTTAATGAAGCCTTTGTCAAAAACGGGCTTGTCTATGCAGACTGTTAAAACGTCGGTCGTCCCTACGGACTCGCAGACATCTCCGGCCTTAGTTACTCCTGCAACGAGTGTAGCGCAAGGTGTATCAGCTCCGCCGATAGCTACGGGTGTCCCCTTTGGTATTCCAAGACTTAATAAATCAGTGTCGCATAACGTCCCGATTATGTCTGTAGAATTATGAAGGGGCGGTAATTTTTCAAAGTCAATTCCGATTTTTTCACACAAAAATTCTGACCACGTACGCTCTTTTTGAGTTTTGCCCGTCGTTACAAATAAATTTGAATACGAAGCGTTTGAATAATCAATCCCGACCTCTCCGGTCATTCTAGCGGCTAATAACGTATTGAGATGACCAAAATATTTCGTGTTTGAATATTCGTCAGGCAGATTGCGCTTTATCCATAACATTGACGAGCCTGAGAATGCGCCGGCCATCGACCCGTTAGCAGTGAGCTCGAATAATTTTTCCGCACCTACAGATTTTAAGATAATCTCAGCTTCTTCAGTGCTTCTTCTGTCAGAGTAGATTATAGGGTTGACCAATATTTTATTGTCTTTATCCAAAGCAACAAGGCCGGGACAAAGTGAAGAAATGCTGATACCAGCAACCCGTGATAAGTCTAAATCATCGTCCCTGAAAGTCCGTAAGCACTCCAAAAAAGCGTCCCACATGCTGCGTGCGTCAATCTGCACCGAGCTTTGAGACTCCGTGATTAATCTGTACTTGCTGCTGGTCAGGCCGACCAGTTTCGCATCCTCATCTATTAATGCAGTTTTGAGACTGGTAGTCCCTACGTCAACTCCCAGTAAGTACCTGCTCATCTCGTCTTTTGTCCTTATCTTATTTCAGAACGTCGTAGGCTGAATAGTTCTTCTCTGCTTTGACTGTTTTGTAAAGCTCCATGCACTCTTTAGGGCTGTAATTCTTGTGAATTAAGCGTCTCAATGCGATAACAAGTGCCGTAACGTCATCATTGTCCCAGACCCAGCGGCCCATAGTTACACCGCCGCAGCCAGCGTCAAGAGCATCTCTGGTCATCTTCATGTAGTAATCAAGAAGAGCGTCGCCGGTTAAGCCTTTAGGTGTATCTCCGCCCTGAATAACGACTCTGAATGATGAAGGAACGCAGGAAATAACTTTTGCCATGCTGTCAGGGTCGCCCGTGTATGTCGTCTTTACAATGTCCATGCCAAGCTCGCAGGCACTTCTGACGCAGTAAGCAATATTTTCCCAAGCCGTTCTCTTCTCTACAGGAACGCTCTCGCCCTTCGGGTAAACGTGGCCGATTAAAGGCATACCAATTTTGTCGCAGTATTCGCTGACTTCGCCGATACGTGCGAACTGTTCATTCTGGAAATCGCCGAGCGTCATCGCGCCCATTGATACAGCGTCAGCACCCATGCGGACAGCCGCGTCAACTGAACCAAAAACGACATCATTTGTCGGTGATGTAGGAGCATAGTTGGAAATTTTGTGCAGTACGCTGATCCCTGAGCCGACGTGAGGCCCCCAGCAGCGTTTCTGAATACCGCCCGTCATTGTCATTGCATCGGGACGGCCTGCAACGATTTTATCAATCGCGCCCTGAATATCCTGAATACCTGTCATCGGGGCAATGCCTCTTGAAGTTGCGTGGTCAACTGTGATTGCCATCATCTTTCCGCTCTCGGGGTTTACCATTCTTGAGAGCCTTACCGCTTTACCCATCGCATACATAGGTTCTACCATTTTTTGATACATCTCCTGACTTAAAATTTTTTTATAACTGCAAGCTAAAACAGCTTTGCTTACTTAATTTTCAATGACAACCTTCAGCGCAGTCCCAGCCATGTGAAGATCAAGTGCGCTTCTGAAATCGTCAATCGGGAATTTTTGCGACACTATAGCGTCAAGATCTATTTTGCCCGATTTAACCATGTCGGCAGCCTGCAAATAATCAATGCGTTTGTATGCTGTGCTTCCCGTGATATTTAATTCGTTGTAGTGAATTACGCTCGGGTCAAATTCGCTCATCTTGCCCTTAGGGAAACCTGCAAACAAGCACACAGTTCCGCCTTTTTTGGCAAGTTTGAACGTCGAGTCAACGAGAGCATTAACGCCGATAGCCATGACTATACGGTCAACGCCTTCGCCGTTCGTTTCGTCCATGATAATTTGATGTAAATCTTCGTTCTTGGAGTCAACGACACGAGCCGCGCCAAGCTTCAATGCAAGTTCGCGCTTGTCTGCGTCAAGTTCGCTGACGATGACTTTTCTTGCTCCTGCAATTAAAGAAAGTTCCAAGTGCATTAAACCGATAGGGCCCGCGCCGATAATTAATACTGTATCGTTAAAGCCCGTGCCGGTGTTGCGAAGTCCGCGAATACAGCAGGCTAACGGCTCAATCAATGCTCCGGCGGCATAGCTGACAGTGTCGGGAAGTTTCACAACGTTTCCGCTCTCTATACAAATGTCCGGGATTAATATATATTCTTCAAAGCCGCCGTTGAACTCGTAGCCTATTGCTTTTCTGTTTAAGCAGGCGTTCTCGCGTCCTGATAAACACGCCGAGCAATGACCGCAGGGAATTACGTTCGCAACCGCTACACGATCGCCGACTGAATAGCCTTTGACGTTCGCTCCGACTTCTTCAATGATGCCGCAAATTTCATGACCCACTACAGAATCAGGACGAACTCCCTTTGTTTTTCCGCCCGTAAAAATTCTCTTGTCCGTTCCACAAAGCGCAGCGGCTTTCATTTTCAAGAGAATTTCATTTTCTCCGCATGTCGGCTTCTCAATCTCCATGACCTCATAATTGTTTGGATAATTATCGGGACCATGCAAAACAACAGCCTTCATCTTTGCCATAAAGTACTTCCCCCTCTATGAGTTTTATAATAAAAATAAAAAATTTGGAATTAATGAATTATATTCAGCGAATAAGAGTATAACGACATGAAAATTAATTGTCAATAAATTTTTACCGTATTAAATACGGATTTAACGACGGCTCGACAAGATATTTAATAAAATCTCCGGCGATTTTTTCTCTTGAAACTCTTCCGGGCGCAACGCATAAATAAACGCTGCTCCCCCAAAGTCCGCAGACTAGCAGACGGGCAATATCTTCAATCGGAATTTTTTTGTCGAGCTCTCCGGTATCAACAGCTTCCTGTAATAATTCTCTTACGTGAGCGTGTTCAAGCTCGCCTCCCGGTAATTCGTTTGCCTCGTTGTCTTTAGCACAGCTTAAATTCAGGCAGTGCCACTCACGAATGAAGCCGGGCTCATACTCACCGCCGAGTTTATACCATTCTGAAAAATATTCATAAATTTTCTGGACGCACGAAAGATTTTTCATCGCTTTGATTTTTTTAATAAGCCCTTTATGTTCCGTACGGTCGAGACATTTTATAACGTTCTCTTTAGAATTGAAGTATAAATAAAAAGTTCCGACAGCAACTCCGGCACTGGCGGCTATGTCTTTAATAGAAGTGCCGTTTACGCCTTTTTCTGCTATTAAAGAAATTGCAGACGCTAAAATTTTCTTTCGTGTCTCGTTTTTCTGTTCTTCTCTTGTTGCCATGATGACACCTCCTTTTTTTATATTATATAATTTTGAGTACTCAATAAAAATTTTTTTTCAGGAGCTTTTTTTTCATGGACTACGCAAAAGAATCACTGAGGCTTCACGAGCAATGGAAAGGCAAAATTGAAGTCATCGCAACAGTACCAGTAGCAACAAAAGAAGATTTATCGCTCGCTTACACGCCTGGAGTGGCTGAGCCCTGTCTTGCAATTCAAAAAGACATCAGCAAGAGCTATGAATTAACGCGCCGACATAACCTCTGCCTCGTCGTTACGGACGGAAGCGCGGTGCTTGGACTTGGAGACATCGGCCCTGAAGCAGGTATGCCGGTCATGGAAGGCAAGTGCGTTTTGTTCAAAGCCTTCGGAGGCGTTGACGCTTTCCCTCTCTGCGTGAAAACTAAAGACGTTGATGAATTTGTCGAGACAGTTTATAACATTTCGGGCTCGTTCGGCGGGATTAACCTTGAGGACATCGCCGCACCCCGCTGCTTTGAAATTGAAAGGAAGCTCAAAGAACGCTGCGACATTCCGATTTTCCATGACGATCAGCACGGAACGGCAGTAATCACTCTCGCAGGATTGTTAAACGCTCTCAAAGTCGTCAACAAAAAAATCGGCGAAATCAAAATTGCCGTCAACGGTGCAGGAGCAGCGGCAATAGCTATCACAAAATTATTGCTCTCGGCAGGCGTTAAAAACGTAACTCTCTGCGACAGAACGGGAATAATTTATAAAGGCCGCGAAAAAGGAATGAACTGGATCAAAAACGAAATGGCCGAAGTAACTAATCCGGAAGGCTTGAAAGGCTCTTTAGCAGACGCAATGAAAGGTGCAGATGTTTTTATAGGCGTGTCGGCTCCGAAGTCAGTCAATGCGGAAATGGTTAAGTCAATGGCAAGAGACCCGATTATCTTCGCGTGCGCAAACCCGACTCCCGAAATTTTCCCCGATGAAGCAAAGGCCGCAGGGGCAAAAGTAATTTCGACAGGGCGCAGTGATTTTCCTAACCAGATTAACAACGTTCTGGCGTTTCCGGGAATTTTCAGGGGAACTTTTGACGTAAGAGCAAGCGACATTAACGAAGAAATGAAAGTTGCCGCGTCTCACGCTTTAGCTTCACTCGTTGAGCCCGAAAAATTAGGGCCTGATTATATTATTCCGGCGGCGTTTGATCCCAGAGTAGGCCCGGCGGTCTCAAAGGCTGTCGCTGAAGCCGCAAGAAAATCCGGCGTTGCGCGTTTGTAATTCAGTTTGCTTGCTGCGAAATAAAATTCAGAAAGGAGAAATTTATTTAATAATGTCTGACAATTATTCAGCGTTCAAAATTTTTAATCTTCCGCCGAAATATTTTGCCATGTTCGCTGTTGTTGTATTGCTTGCTGCTATGCTTGGAGTACTTCCTGCGGGAATGGCCGGGTGTTTTGCGTTCATGATCGTCTGCGGAGCAATTTTGCAGGAAATCGGCGACCATCTTCCCATCGTAAATACTTTCTTGGGCGGCGGCCCTGTCGTTATAATTTTCGGAATGGGCTTCCTGCGTTACAAAAACTTTTTCGGAATTTTTGATTTCTTTTCAGGATTAATAGGCAACCCTGATTTCACGGCAATATTAATGAAAAATATTGAAACGTTCTTCAAACCTGACGGAGAATTTTTAGATTTTTACATTGCCGCGTTAATAACTGGCTCAATCTTGGGAATGAATAGAAAATTATTGATTAAGGCGGCGGCGCGTTACTTCCCTGCAATTTTTGGAGCAATAGCAGTATCTTTCGCTCTTACGGCATTGGCCGGACACTTCATGGGCTTTGGAGTTATTAAATCAATTTTATTAATAGCTCTTCCGATTATGGGCGGAGGAATGGGAGCAGGCGCAGTGCCGTTAAGTAAAATTTTTGAAAGTTCCGGCGCAATGACCGCCGAAGAAGCAATCTCAATAATGAATCCTGCCGTTGCTATCGGGAACGCGATTTCAATCGTACTCGCAGGAATTTTAGCAAAAATTCTTGTCGGCAAATTTTTGAACGGCAGAGGCTCTCTAATGAGAGCAGGAGCAAATGACGATCCCGCAGAATTTGAAATTTCTCCCGAAATGCAGGCCAAGCGCGATAAAATTACGGTCGCTAATTTAGGCATCGGACTTTTATCCGCTACTACTTTCTTTTCGTGGGGATTCATAGCCGCAGGAATTTGGGATAAATTAGTTCCGGCCGTTGACATTCACGCCTACGCATGGATGATTATTTCAGTAGCTCTCTGCAAAGTTTTTAATATATTGCCTGAATTTATTGAAGTAAGCTGTTATCAGTGGTCCCAGTTCGTGATAAGAAATTTAACTTCAATGTTAATGGTCGGTATCGGACTCTGCTATTTAAGCCTTGATGTTGTAATTAACAGCCTCTCGTTGACATACCTGCTCCTTTGCTTCTTGAGCTGTATCGGCGCATTTATAGGCGCGGCTCTTGTCGGCGCGTTTGTAGGATTTTATCCGCTTGAGGCAGGAATTACGGCCGGGCTTTGCATGTCGAACATGGGCGGAACGGGAGACGTTGCAGTTTTATCTGCGGCTCACAGAATGGAATTAATGCCTTTCGCTCAAATTTCTTCACGCTTGGGCGGTGCGATAATCCTAATGATCGGAAGCCTCTTGCTTTCAACTTTGGGAAGTCTGCTGTGAAAAAATAAATTTTTAATTTAATGCGGCCTGTGCTGAAAATCAAACGCAGGCCGTATTTTTTATTATAATTATCAAAAAAATTTTATTGTAGGAGGAATTTTATTTGAGTGAAAGTTTTTTAGCGGCGTTGCGTGTTGTAGTGCCAATGATATTATTAATGACCTTAGGCTGGTATTCACGCACCAGCGGAATGATTACGCGCCCGGCAATGAAAGAATTTGACAAAATGCTTTTCAAAATTTTCATGCCGACCCTGTTATTCAAAAATATTTATGAAATGGATTTTGCGCAGGGCTTCGCGATAAAGGAAATGATTTTCGCTTTTGTATGCTTGAGCCTGATTTTTATATTCAGCATATATTTCCCGCGCCGTCTGACTAAAGACGGGAAAAAATCTTCTGCACTGGGACAAGCTGTTGTAAGATGCAATTATATTTTATTCGGAGTGGCGGTCAGCGAAGCTCTTTACGGCGAAGGCAACGTAGGTGCTGTAATTATGCTGGGTGTCCTTGTAGTTCCGGCTATAAATATTTTTTCCGCGATAATTCTCGAAATAGGCCGCTCCGGAAGCGCGAAACTAAGCAAATTATTACTGGCGGTATTCAAAAATCCCATGATAATCGGCGCAATTTTAGCATTTATATTCAAATTTTTTGCTCTCTCAATTCCTGCTCCTGTATGGTCAGTCGTCCGCAGCGTGGCAAATTCTACGACAACAGTCAGCTTTGTATCTTTAGGAGTCGGGCTTGATATGGCCGAAGGAATTTCAGAGAAAAGATTATTAGCGTGGGGAATTTTTTTGAGAATGTTAATAGTTCCGATAATTTTTATGCCGATTTCTATTCTAATGGGCTTCAGGGATCAAGGCTTATGTGCAATGATGATAGTCTTCGCCTCTCCGACAGCCGTTGCGTCTTATCCTATGGCTGTGGCAATGGGTGCGGACGGTCAATTAGCCGGGCAGTTAGTCTGCATTACGACAATTCTTTCAGTCTTGACTATTTTTTTATGGACGATGTTATTAAAAACTCTCGGCCTTATGTAATAAAAAAGAGAGCCTGTAAAAAATCACAAGCTCTCTGAATTTTTAGAGTTATAAAAATCTGCTGCTGTCGGTTCTAGTTACGCGGTGGCAGGAGACTTGCAAACTACATCTTGGCCACGTTAGCAGCCTGCGGACCTTTGTCGCCGTTGACGATGTCGAAGGAAACCTTCTGACCCTCATTGAGAGTCTTGAAGCCCTCGCCCTGAATCGCGCTGTAGTGGACAAAAACGTCCTTGCCGTCATCAACGGTAATAAAACCGTAGCCCTTGCTCTCGTTAAACCACTTTACAGTACCCTGTGCCATTAAAAAAAAGCCTCCTGAAATAATAAATAAATTAAAAATGTTAAAAACAAAATGCTACATAAATAGTAACTTGACATATAGATTACATGCTAGTTTGATTTATGTCAAGCGCAAAAAAATTCTAAAAAGTTAATTTTATTGACCTCTCAAAAAAAATCGCGCTTTGAAAAATTTACACGGCGCACTCAAAAAAAATAATTCAAAAAATTTCAACGGGCCGAAAAAAAATTTGAATCCTATTTTTTTAATTTGCTTCTTAAAAAATTATGAGCGCAAAAAAATTTTAAGATTTTTGTAGGTGTAAATGTAGTGGTAAAAAAACAGCCCTCCATGAGTCAGAGGACTGCGTAGTGTTTATTATATCAGAAGTGCTTAAAATCCTAAAGCGTTCAGCCAGATGGAAATTTCTTTTTCCGCGTCAATTCTTCTATTTTGTGCGGTTGAGCCGTACATTGAGAGAGGCTTTGTTACGCTCGCTCCCTTCATCAGTCTTTTGAGGGTGCTTTCAGTTCTTCCTGCGCCGCTCCCTTCGTGAGTGCAGAACGGAATTATTTTTTTGCCGTTCCAGTCGTGGCCCTCGACAAACGTATACATGCACATAGGAATATCGCCCCACCATATCGGATAGCCGAAGAAAATCGTATCGTATTCGGAAACATCTTTGTCTTCGAGAATTTCAGGGCGTGCCTTTTGATTTTGTTCGCGCTTCGCCAAGTCAATGCACTCGTCATATTTTTCCGGATATTTTTTTGCGGGTTTGACCTCAAAAAGCTCCGCGCCCGTCTTGTTTGCAATCATTTCGGCTAAAATCATAGTGTTTCCCTTTTTGATAAAGCCGACCGAATAATTTTCATCAGCGCGTGAGAAAACTACGACAAGCGTTTTTGCTTCGGCAGCACAGGCACAGCTCATCAACGAGAGCACGACAAGTAAACTCAAGAAAAATTTATTCATGAAAAATCCCTTTCCCAAAATTTTTTTAGCCAGATCCTGCTGGCGGTTTTTAATTCTAAAACTTTTCCGCCGTAAATGACAAGTTCTTTTTAACCGCAATTTCACGAATTGACGCTAATTTAAGACTCTCATAAAATTCATAAAAATTAAGTTTATTTGAAAGGGCTGAAAGATTATTTTCAGAGCAGCTGATTTATTGTTGCCTAACGTTGAAGAAAATTCAAAATGGGCAGTCATTGCCTGCGATCAATTTACGTCGCAGCCGGAATACTGGGAGAAGGTCGAGAATTTTGTCGGCTATGCCCCGTCAGCATATAATTTAATTCTTCCGGAAGCAATGTTAAGAGATGACAACACACAGAAAATTTTTCAGATTAATTCCGCGATGAATGACTATCTCGAAAAAAATTTTTTCACTGAATATAAAAATTCTTATGTTTACGTCGAGAGAACTTTGCTTGACGGCTCAATAAGAAAAGGTTTAGTAGGCGTTATCGATTTAGAAGAATATGATTATAATCCCGGCTCAACGTCAAAAATCCGGGCTACTGAAGAAACCGTCAGGGAGCGTATACCGCCGCGAAAGTTAATCAGAGAGAACGCCGCGATTGAACTTTCTCATGTTATTCTGCTTTGCGATGATGAACGGAGAGATTTAATAGAGCCCCTGATGCTTTCAAGACATAGCATGAAAAAACTTTATGACTTCGATTTAATGCTGGGGGGCGGAAAAATTCAGGGCTGGCTCGTTCGCGGCGAACAGTCGAGAGCTTTGAGCATGAGAATAAACAGCTACATAAGAAGAAAATCTAAAGAGCTTTCAGTTTTATTTGCGGTCGGCGACGGAAATCACTCGCTTGCTGCGGCTAAAGCATGTTATGAGGCCGGAGCGACTTCGCGTTACGCAATGGTCGAGCTTGAAAATATTTATGATGACGCGGTGAAATTTGAGCCTATTCACAGGCTTGTAAAAAATATTTCAGTTGAAGAAGTCATAACCGACATTCAAAATAATATCTGCGTCAAGGGCTGGGCGAGCGCAAAAAATTCTTGGCCGATTAAATTTTATTCGCATAATAAAAACGGCGTTATTAATATCGATAAATCTAAAGGGGCTTCGGCTTTGATAGTCCTGCAAAAATATCTTGACGAAAATAAATATAAAAATGAGAGTGAAAAATTTGAGATTGATTATATTCACGACATTGAAGCATTAAAAGAACTTTCGGGCCAAGAAAATTCGCTAGGGTTTGAGATGCCGCCGTTTGATGAAAATGCTAAAAAAGATTTTTTCAAGATAATTTCAAAATCCGGGACGATGCCGCGAAAAACTTTTTCAATGGGACACGCTCAAGAGAAGAGATATTATCTTGAGGCAAGGAGAATTAAATAATGCTTGCGGATCTCGGCCTCTTATACTGCGCATTTTTCTGGGGCATAAGTTTTGTAAGCATGAAAATTTTACTGGACGTTTATCCTGCGTGCTGGATTTTATTTTTAAGATTTACGACCGCCGGAATTTTCATCTATTTATTTTTCCGTAAGCGCATAAATAAATCTTTGTCTCATGATTTCAAGAGCGGCACAGTGCTTGGTTTTTTGCTTTTTCTTGCGCTTGTAACGCAGACGGTCGGATTAAATTACATCGGCGGAGGGCGTTCGGCTTTTATTTCGGCGGTTTATGTTCTGCTTGTGCCTTTGATAGTGTGGGCAATGAAAAAAATTTTTCCCGGCTGGGTAACTTTGGGCGCGGCGTGTCTGTGCGTTTTCGGAATGTATTTATTGACCGGTGACGAAATGTCCGGGACTTTTAATTTCGGAGATTTTTTGACTGTCGTATGCGCGTTTCTCTTTGCGTTTCAAGTTATTTTAATCGATAAATACGATCGCGGCTGCGACCCGATAACTTTGAGCTTTGTCGAATTTATAACGCTTGGATTTTTTTCGCTTGCTGCTTCGTTATTATTCGAGCCTAAAAAAGAATTAATAAACGTTGAAAGTTTGCCGGATTTAATTTTTACGATAATCTTTTGCACTTTCGGCTGCTACATGATACAGATTTGCGCTCAAAAATTTGTGAAGCCTGCGCGTGCCACGATAATAATGAGCCTTGAGTCGGTCTTCGGACTTTTGGGCAGCGTAATTTTACTCGGCGAGCCCGTATCATTCAAGAGCGGTCTTGGCTGTGCATTAATTTTTATTGCAGTTCTTGCGGCGGAGCTTGAGCCTTTCATAAAATTAAAACATGCTTAATTTTTTCACGGGTACTAATTGGCTTTTAATATTCGCGCTGATTTTTGGAAGTGCTGCTCTCTCTGTGCTGGGAGACTCGTTAGGCTCGCTTTACGGCAAAAAAAGAATAACTCTTTTCGGCCTGCGTCCCAAGCGCACGAGCCAATTAATAACGGCAATGACGGGAGCTTTTATTGCTGTCGGAATACTTGCGGTGATGTCAATTTTTTCTCAAGATGTCCGCACAGCTTTGTTCGGAATGAAAATGCTGCGCCAAGAAATGTACGACTTGCAATTTCAATTAAACAGGAGCGAAGAAAATACCGCCGAGATGAGAGCGAGCCTTGCCGAAGCGTCAGCTAATCTTGAACTTACGGGTTTTGAACTTGACTCAATGAAGAACGATAAATTAATTCTCGAACAGGAGAAAAAAGAATTAGAAGCCTCGTTAAAAATCATGCGTGAAGAGTCCGAGCAGTTAAAGCACGACTTGAAAGCAATGAAAAGCGACGTGATAGCTTTGAGCGCGAATGTTTTATTAGGACAGGCCGCCTTTGAGCCTGACATGACGCACGTAGAAATTATTTCAGGTCTCAACGCATTGAAGCAGCAGGTAAGATTAAACGTCCTCACAAAAATTTCGGATCAATCTTTCACACGCCTTCGCGATGTTCCGATAACTTTTGACGAAGAAAAAGAAGCGGCTTTAATTAAAGAGCTTGCAAGCTCAGATATTAGGCAGTACGTTCGGGCGTTGTCGGGAGAAAATTACACGCTCGGAGAAAATTTGAAGATTGATGTAATTCTTCAAAGCGGGCCGAGCATTATAACTTACCGCAAGGGCGAACCTGTATATCGAAAATTTTTCACGAATGATAAAAAAAATTCACCCGAAGAAATTTTGCATGTATTTTTGCGCGAGCTTAGAAATAAAGTTATAAGCGACGGAATTTTGCCGGACCCCTCAACAAATAACGTAGGAACTTTGGAAGGCGAAGCGTTCTTTTCCGCTGTCGAGGAGCTTGGAGCAATCACCGAGCCTGTTATAATCAGCGCAGTTGCAAAAGAAGATATTTACACCGAAGGGCCGGTCATGATTGAAATAATTTTTGAGGAGTGAAAAATTTTTATGAGAGAACCTGAATTTGTAACGCAGGACGTATTCAAGATAAGCAATGAGAGTTTAAGACAGCGTATTGAGACGGAGCAGGAATTAAATGACTCAAGAATGGAGCAAATAAAATTAGTTGTCGGAGAGGCATTGTCTGAAATGAAAGCCAGTAATAATATTTTGAGGCAGGAGCTGCGCAATGAAATTTCTGATATAAGGGCGGAAATGCGCGTAATGCAGGCAGAGAACAAGAGCTTTCATTCTGAAATAAAAGCAGCTATCAGTGATATTAGAGGCGATGTTAAAGCCTTAGACGCAAAAGTAAAAATTTTTGAAACTAGATTAGGCTGGTATATGACATTGCTTGGAATAGGCGTAAGCGTGGGATTATTTTTTCTTCAAAAGGTTTTCGGATAAACATGCCTTACGTAATAATTTACACTGACGGCGGAGCTTCTCCAAATCCCGGCACAGGAGGCTGGGCGGCTGTTTTATATTCTCCTGTTCACAAGGCCAAGCGCGAAATTTACGGCAGCGAACTCAACACAACTAATAACCGCATGGAAATCACAGCGGCCATAAAAGCTCTTGAGGCTCTTAAAACTCCGTGCGACGTTGATTTATATACGGACTCAGCGTATCTTCAAAATACCTTCGCTAAAAAATGGATTTATAACTGGAAAAAAAACGGCTGGAAAAATACTTCGGGGGCCGTCTTGAACCGCGACTTATGGGAAAAACTTTTAGAGCTTACAAAAATTCATAACGTTACCTGGCATCACGTCAAAGGCCACGCGGATAATGAATTAAATAACCGTTGTGATGAACTTGTACATAAAGCACGCGAAGAACTTTCTTAAAATTTTTCTGCATTTTTTATTTCCTGTCAGTTGTCCCGTCTGTGGCAGACCTGCTGAAATAATCTGCCCGGACTGTGCCAAAAAATTTTTCGCCGAAGAAATAATTTATAAAAAAATTGAAAATCTCGAAATTTTTTCGGCCTCTTGGTATCACACAGACATCAATCAAATAATTTCGCTCTTCAAATATTCCGGCGTTCGTGCTTTCTGTAAACCCTTCGGACGCGAAATGGCAAAATTTTTTTCCAAACCTGACGCTGATTATCTTGTTCCTGTTCCGTTGCACTTAAAGAGCAGAAGAAATTATAATCAGGCCCTCGAAATTGCAAAGGGCATGAGCGAAATCTGGAACATAAAAATTTTTGACGGTGCTGAATGGTCGCGTGAAATGCCAAACCGCGCCGGGCTTAAAGCTGAAGAACGAATGAAATTAAAATCCGATGCGTTTATAATTCCTAAAAAAATAAAAGCTCTGAGAGTTGCAATAATCGATGACGTTTGTACAACAGGAATGACTTTATTAAGATTTTCTCAGGCTTGCGAATATAAAGGAGCGCACGTCGTCGGAGCTTACACTCTGGCGGCAGTGAGCGGCTAAAAAATTTTGAAAGGAATAAAAAAAATTGCAGACTGATACAGAAAAAAATAATAATCCATCAATGATCCGTCATGCCGTGATGATGATGATCGGAACTTTTATGAGCCGTATTCTCGGCCTTGCCCGTGAGGTTTTAGTCGCGGCTTACTTCGGAGCTACGGGAAGCATGGACGCTTTCAATGTTGCCTACACGCTTTCAAATTTAGCCCGTCAATTATTAGCCGAAGGAGCATTATCGGCGGCGTTTGTTCCGGTGTTCTCAAAAATTTTGAACGACAGCAAACAAAAAGCTCTCACCCTTGCTCGTCAGACGATGACAGTATTATTATTCGCAACATTTATAGTCGTAGGGCTTGGAATATATTTTGCTCCGGCTCTTGTAAAAATTATGGCACCGGGCTTTGACGCTGAAAGCAGAGAGCTAGCCATTAGCATGACGCGGGGAATGTTCCCGTTCTTGATTTTTATCTCTATCGAAGCTCTTACGATGGGCGAGTTAAACAGCTTGGGTTCGTTTTTTATTCCGGCAGTCTCTCCGGCGTTCAGCAATTTAGTTTTTATAATTACTGCTCCGTTTTTTGCGGCGCGTTTCGGGGTGTACGGACTTGCTTATTCAGTTTTGTGCGGCGGCTTCGCTCACTTTATGTCGCAGTGGCTGTGGAGCTTCAAAATGAAAGCCGTTTTATATCCTGCCCGGCCTAACATGAAAGATAATAACCTGAGGCAGATTTTGAAATTATTTTTGCCTTACGCCGCAGGACTTTCGTTAAATCAGGTCAACCCCGTAATAAGCAGAATGTTAGGTTCATTTTTACAGGAGGGCAGTATTTCAGTTTTGAATTACTCGAACAGAATTTTGCAGCTTCCTTTAGGTTTATTCGTAATTGCGATCTCTCAGGCGGTTCTGCCGCAGCTAGCACGGGCAAAAACTGACGAAGAATTTACGGACATGTTAAGACAAGCTGTAAGATTTGCGCTTTTCGTTGTCCTTCCGGCATCGCTTGGAATTATGGAAATTTCGAGCGAGTTCGTACATTTAATTTTTGTTCGCGGAAATTTCAATCAATGGGCTTGGGACGCAACGTCTTCATGTTTAGCTTTGAGTATGCTCGGACTTCCCGGCATGGCCTGCTCGACCGTAATAATGCGCGGTCTATATGCTCTTTCAATGCCGCATGAGGCTTTCAAAGTAACTTTATTCAGCGTAGCTTCAACGGCGGTATTCTCATTAATTCTCGTTTATCCTATGAGCTATAACGGACTTGCTCTTGCACCGGGCATAGCTTTTACTTTGTCGGGCGTTTTAGGTTTATATTATGTCAGGAAAAAATTAAACAGGCCGCTAAAAATTATAACGTCAAAATTTTTCTGGAATTATTTAACCGCGCTCGCAATTCTTGACGTGTCGATACTGCTCTATAAATTTTTAATGCCTTATAACCCCGACGCAAGATTATTAATCCGTTCGTTATGGTGCTTGGGCGTGATAGCTTTGGCTGCGGCGGCTTATTCAATTTCTACAATGAAAATGAAATTTGAAGAATGGAGTTTGCTGAAGCAGGCCTTCTCAAGAAAAAAATGAGCAGAAAAATATAGTAAATACACTTGAAAAGATATAACCCCCTCGCCAGCAGGCTGGCCCTCTCCCCCTTGTCAGGGGGCAATGACGCCTAATGTGTCATGCGCAACGCGGTGTCTGCCTGAGACAGACGAAGGGGTTATAAATTAAGCTTATTCAGATTTTTCAGGTAAAAATATATTGTAAGCAGAACTATCGGAAAGGCATATGCCTGACGCAGCAGATAAAGACTCCAGCCTGAGTCTCCGCCAAGTATGAGAACGGGCAGAAGCGGAGGCACAAGCTGAGAGAGTTCAAACAAAACAAAAACTAAAAAGCCAGTTCCCGTCTTTCTGCCGTGAGGAGGCAGTGCCCCCCATATTTGAATCACTATCAAAACGACGATTACATTTCCAAGCGTAAAAAATCCCGGTATCCCTATCCAGCGCAGGTCCCACAAAATTCCGCCGGCAAAAGCACTCCATATTGCCCATAAATTACCGTCGGCGTTGTCGTCTGCAAATAAAATTTTATAAATAATTCCCATAATGAACAAGCCGGGGATCTGCATACTTCCGCCACAAAGCACCGTGAAAAAATCCTGTATGAGCCACAAAATAACTAAAAGCATTTTTTAATAATTCACTGTATAAAATTTCGACATGTCTGCTCCCGGTTCTATCTTATATGTAGCGTAACCGGAAGCCGATGAAATTTCGCTCACAATTTTCCCGATAGGAAGTCCGGGCGGAAGCTGCTCGCCTATCATAGCCGTGCTTACGTTCATTCCTGCTTTAATTCCGCGCCCGGCAGGAATATAACGGAGCAAAACATTTCCGCTGCCGTCGCCCGTAATTACTCCGAGTTCGCGTGTCTCTTCGATAACAGCCGGTATCATGAAAGACGATGAAGTTATCAGCTCGACCCACGACGACATAATAGCAACAGAGCTGACGCGCCCTAATAAATACCCGTTTGAAAACATTACAAGCCCCTGTGTAATTTTATCTGCTTCGCCTTTATCTATTCTTATTTCGTTCCACCACGACATGGGGGCTCGCAGAGTAACTCTTGCGGTCCTTAAATTATTATGAGCGTCATCGGAGTAAATTTTTTCGCCGGTGAGCTTTGCCAAGTCAAGACGCAGCCGAGCATTTTCCTCACGAAGTTTAATAACTTCCTCGTTAAGGGAATTTTTGTCCTGCGACCATGAACGCCACCGTAAAAAAGCATCACGCATTAAAACAGCAGGATATTCCGGAATAATTAATAACGTTCCCCAGATGTCAACGATATTTTTTACAACGCCGAGCCCTGAACTTACGCCGAGCAAAAATAAAGCAAGTATCAAAGCCGTAATACCGTGTATGCGTTCCCGCGTAATATTTCCTGTGTTATCCATTCAGCTAGTGTGCGCCGCGTTCGACCGACATTAAGACTCTCCGCATCTGTCCGAGATTGTCAAGAATTTTTCCAACGCCTAAAGCGACTGAATATAAAGGCTCTTCGGCAACTACAACGGGCGTATTGATTGCACGGGATAATCTTTCGGCAAATCCGTTCATTAAAGCGACTCCGCCGGTCAAAACTATTCCTCTGTCAACGACATCTTTGGCAAGTTCGGGCGGCATCTTTTCGAGAGCTGTTTTTACCATGTCCTCAATGCCTATAAAGATCGGTTCCATTGCTTCGCGGACCTCTATCGAAGATACAGTGTCGCTTTTCGGAAGACCGCCAGATAAATCGCGCCCCTTGACGTTCATTTCTAATTCAGGATTCATTGGAAGGGCAGAGCCTATTGTATTTTTCACTTCTTCCGCTGTCGTTTCGCCTATTAATAAAGCGTAACGCTGCCGTATCATGTTAATAATCGCGTTGTCCATCATTCGTCCGGCTGTCCGCAGTGAACTTGACACGACAACACCGCCCAAAGATATTACGCTGACCTCGCTCGTTCCGCCTCCGATGTCAATAATCATGCAGCCGTTTGGCTTATCGATCGGAAGCCCAACGCCGAGTGCCGCGCTTATAGGTTCTTCGACAACGTAGGCTTCTCCTGCCCCTGCTCCTAATGTTGCATCGATAACGGCTTTTCTTTCGACACCTGTTACTTCAGCCGGAATAGAAATAACAACTCGCGGGTGAACCATGAATGCGCTGTTAGAGCTTACGCGCTTGAGACAATAGCGTAACAGTTCCTGCGTCATGTCGAAATTCGCAATTACTCCGCCCTCAAGAGGCCAGAGAGCTTCAATGCCGCTTGGAACTTTTCCAGACATTGCTTTAGCGTCGCGCCCTACCGCTATAATTTCGTAGCCCTCGCCGCGCGGAAGTCTTTTTGCCGCAATAGCTGAAGGTTCGCTAAACACTATGCCCTTATCTTTGACATAAACGACTATATTTGAAGAGCCCAAGTCTATGCCGACGTCAAGCCCCAACATTTCTGAAAAATATTTCAACATTTCTTTTATAACTCCTAACTTCTAAATGCTTTATCTGGGCCAATAAGGATTTAGTTCGCGTTCTTCGCCGATGCTTGTCTCCGGGCCGTGTCCCGGTAAAACGCGAAGGCCGTCGTTAAATTTAGCAAGTTTTCTCAAAGAATTTTCGAGTTTTATTTCGTCTCCGCCTTCTAAATCAGTCCGCCCTACGCTTTGAGCGAATAAAGTATCGCCTGAAATTAAAATGTTATGCCCGTCTTTATCGCTGATTAAAAAACACACGCTGCCTTCGGTGTGTCCGGGAGTTTCAAGAACTTTTATATTGTAGCCCGGAAAATCGATAACGCTGCCTTCCTCGACAGTTTTGAAATCTTCAATGCCGTCGCATTTCACGCCCAATAAAGCCTGAAGTTTTTTTGACGGGTGCTTCAGAGCAAAAGCGTCATTTTTCCCGATGTAAATATTATTTCTGACCAACGGCACAAATTCATGAATGCCGGCTATGTGATCTATGTGCCCGTGTGTTAATAAAACCATTGTTAATTTTAAGTTATTCGCGTTTAGAAAGTCTGTAACGTCTTTTGTTTTTCCGCCCGGGTCAATAAAAAATGCCTCGCGGGTTTCTTCGTCCCAGAATAAATATCCGTTTGTCCATAATGCGCCCAGTGGAAATCTTTTATAATTCATGATTAAATTTCTCCCTTTGATTTTGCTTCCAGTAAGAGACGCTCGAATAATTTTTCAACGTCTTCGATAGTTAATGAGTTACGCTTGGCCTCTCTATGTTCTGTCCACCATTTTTGAAAAAACGGAAGAGCAACAAGAAGTCCGAGAATTATTAACCACAAATAAATACTGTTATTCAAGTCTCCTATACGTACTTTTACATCATCGCGCAAATCTCCCATTCTTGCTTCGACACCGTCAATACGGCCTGACAGCGATGTATTAACATCTTCAATTCTCTTTTCCAAGCTGTTTACACGTTCTTCTAAAACAATTACCCGTTCAGTCAATTTTGTTACGGCTTCCGTTAATGTATCCAGCTTTTTTTCTATTCTGTCGAGCTTTGAATTTATATTTTTCATTTCAGCCTCAAAAAGATCTTTGCGGACGTAAATATCATCGCTCACAGCACCGTAAGAACACGAGCAAAACGCAATTATAATTAAAAATGCTAATAAAAATTTTTTCATTTCTAACTCCTACCTCCTACCTCCTAACTCATTCCGGCGAGTCTACTATGAAAGTTACAGGGCCGTCATTAATAATTTCTACTTCCATGTCCGCGCCGAACTCTCCGCACGCAACTTTTTTCAAGCCGAGAGCTTTTACTTTCTCAACAAAATAATTATAAATTCTTTCAGCTTCTTCAGGTTTAGCGGCATCGCTGAAGCCCGGCCTGCGTCCTTTTGCGCATGAAGCATAGAGCGTGAACTGAGAAACTAATAAAACTTCGCCGTTAATATCCTGCAATGATAAATTCATTTTTCCGTCAGCATCGTTAAAAATTCTAAGCCCAAGCATTTTTTCCGCGAGCCAGTCAGCTTTTTTTTCGTCGTCGCCGTGAGTTACTCCGATTAAAACACACATGCCCTGATTAATTTCGCGCTTGTCTTTTTCGTTGCCGTCTATGATAACTGAAGCACGCTTCACCCTCTGAATTAATAATCTCAAAATTTAATCCCTCCTTACGACTTCTATAATGCCTCTGACTTCGTTCAATCTTGCCATGATCGCGTATAAATGTTCAAGATTTTTCACGCGCAGATCTATTTTAATCCGCATTAAACTATTTCCGGCCATTACCGCCTTAATTCCGACAAGGCTTGAGCCTTCAAAAGATATTGCCTTATTAACGTCGCTGATAAGTTCCTCGCGCTCTTCGCCTTCAGCGTTTAATTTAGCTACGTAGAGATTTGCTCTTCGCCCTGAATTATTTTCATTATTTGCCCATTCTACTTTTATTTTTCTTTCGTCAGTTTTTCCGGCGATGCTTTTACATTCAGCACGGTGGATAGTTATTCCGCGCCTCATTGAAGAATAGCCGACAATCTCATCGCCGGGAACAGGAGCACAGCAGCTCGCAAGCGTTACGCTGACACCGCCTTCTCCTTCGACAAGAATATCAGATTTATTATCCTTCTTTTGTTTTACGGGTTCAGCCTCAAAATTTACGGGCGTAACGGGAGGGTTCGGGGTGTGATGCTGAAGATATGCGAGAGCTAATTTTTGAGCAGCTTCGCCCGGACCTATTGATCCTGAGCCTACAGCAATTAATTGATCGTCAATGTTATTGAAATTTTCGCGCTTTACGTCAGTTAATCCTCGCCGTTTTAGTTCACGTTCAATTAATTTCCAGCCGCGTTCAAGTTTTTCATCGCGTTCTGATTTTTCGGCCTGCCTGAAGTAACTTCTGATTTTGCTTCGTGTTTTTGCAGAGCTTACGATTTTTAGCCAGTCTTTTGACGGCGAACTTTGAGGAGATGTCAAAATTCTTACGATGTCGCCGTTATGTAATTGAGTATTTAGCGGCACGATACGCCCGTTAATTGTTGCTCCGGCACAGTGATTCCCGACTTCAGTATGAACAGCGTAGGCAAAGTCCAAAGTAGTAGAGCCGTTTGGCAAAATCATCGGCTTTCCGTCGGGCGTGAAGACATATAGCTCGCTCGTCAAAAGAATATCGCTCTTCAAGATGTCCATAAATTCCTGAGAGCTCCCGTTCTGTCCTGCTTCGAGTGCCTGACTTACCCAATTTAATTTCGCGTCCATTTCTTTGTTGAGTTTTTTACTGCCGCCGGATTTATAAACCCAATGAGCCGCGATGCCGTACTCGGCAAAATTATTCATCTCGTAAGTTCTAATTTGAATTTCAACGGGAACGCCGAAAGCCATTACGGTTGTATGCAAAGATTGATACATGTTGCTCTTAGGGTTTGCAATGTAGTCATCAAATTGTCCCGGAATAGGCACCCAAAGAGCATGAACAACTCCTAAAACTGCGTAACAGGTCGAAACATCAGAGACAAGGACGCGCACCGCTAAAATATCGTAAAGTTCATCGAACGAAATTTTTTTTCGCTGCATCTTTTCGTAAATACTGTAATAATGTTTTGAGCGGCCTTTAATTCTGCACGGGATATTTTCTTTTTGTAAACGCTCCTCTAAAATTTTTCGCGTCTTGTCTATGACCTCGCCCATTTTCGGCATACGCTTTTTAACGCGCCGTTCGACTTCATCATAAATATCAGGCTGTAAATATTTGAAAGATAAGTCCTCAAGTTCCCGTTTAATTTGATAAATTCCTAATCTGTGTGCTAAAGGCGCGTAGATCTCCATAGTTTCGCGTGCTATTCTAATTTGCTTGTCAGGTCTCATAACGTTTAACGTTCTCATATTGTGAAGCCTGTCCGCAAGTTTTATTAACACCACGCGAATATCTTGAGCCATCACGATAAACATTCGCCGTAAATTTTCGCTCGTTAAATCCTCACGAGACATAAACTCTTTTACATCTTCGCCGGCTAATTTTGTTACGCCCTTAACTAAAGTTTCAACGTCAGCTCCAAATTTTTCGATCAAGTCAGCCGAAGTTACGTTCGTGTCCTCGATAGTGTCATGAAGCAACGCCGCCTCAAGCGTCGCCATGTCCAAGTGCATTCCTGCCAAGATTAAAGCAGTGCTTAGTGTGTGAATGATGTACGGGTCGCCGGACTTTCTAAGCTGATGTTCATGAGCCTTCGCGGCAAAAACAAAAGCCTCGCCGAGCCTGTTCATCTGTTCGGGATTTAGAGAAAGCATTGACTTTCCCCATAACTCCTGCCACACTGTTCGGACACACTCCTGTTGAGAATTTTTAGGAATTTTTGAGAAAAATTCATCGCGCAGGGCGTACATGTCATGCAAAAAATTTGATGAATTGTCTATTGAGGGAATAGTATTTATAATCGAAGAAAAAGTCTGGCTGCCGGTCTCTAAGGTCTCATGCTCATCAGCCATTTTATTCACTCCTTTCTGTTTTCTATGACGGCGCAGTCGAGAATAAATTGCAGCTGTTCTGTATTGCGCCAGTAATCTAAACGAGGGTGATATACAAAGCCTTTTATATCACTCATCGCCGCTAAAAATTCTTTCGGTGAAATATTAAAAGCCAAAATTTTAGAATTTTGAATTTGTATGTAGCTGTGTTTGTTATCTTTCCCTAAGGGATTTATTTCTGTTATCTCAGGATTATTTTCAGTAAATAATTTCGGTGCAGGGTTATTATTTCCGAACGGGCCAAGCTCCGAAATCATACGCCATTCAGAAATTTTTATGTCCGACGGCAAAATTCTAATTACGGGCGTTAATTTTTCCGGGATTATTTTTATGTTCGTCAAAATATTTTCTAAATCTTCCTGAACTGACGGCCAATTCTCGCTTAAAACTGAGAAGCCTGCCGCGTATTTATGACCGCCCCAAGCGTCGAGCTTTTCCGAAATTTCTTTCAATACTCCGACAGCGTCGCCGCCTTCAGGAACTCTTAAAGTCCCTCGTATAACTTTTCCTGAATTTGCAGGAGCAGCAAGCGCGATCGGCCTGTTATATTCCGCGCATATCCTGCTGGCAACTCCGCTCAAAACACCGATGGGCCATTCAGGATTAAATAAAACTTTTTGCGTTATAGTTCCGTCTGAAATTCCGCTGTCGATTTTTTTTGCTATCTCTTCAGTTAATGACTGACGCTTGCGGTTAATTCTCGTTAATTCGTTCACGCATGAATATACAGCTTCATTGCTGCCCGTGCCCAGCAAAGCCCTAACGCCTACATCGGCCGTCGCAATTCTTCCCGGAGCGTTAAGACACGGGATAACCCTCATAGAGAGATGCTCTTCAGAAAGCTGTGATTTATTTATACCGAGACAGTCAATTAACGCGCCGAGCCCCCGTCTTGGGTTTGTGCGCATTAAATTTATTCCGTAGCGTACTAATAATCTGTTCAAATTATGAAGGGGCATACAGTCGGCTATCGTGGCAATGGCTGCAAGGTCGATGGAATATTTCAGAAAATCCCGCGACATTATCTTTTCTTTGCACGCCCAGCACCATAAGACGGCAGTCGCGCAGATTTTTTGCTGCTCTCCGGCTTCCATGTTAATTGATGGATTTACTATTGTCGGGATTGTTACGGGTGCGGCTACTGAATGATGATCAAAGACAAAAATATTTAGTCCGGCATTTTGTAATTTTTCAAGCATTGCGCTGTCATTCGTTCCGCAGTCAACTACAACGAGAGTGTTACACCCCCACGAAATTACTTTATCTAAAATTTCAGAGTTAAGCCCGTAGCCGTGAGTGTCCCTTCGCGGAATAAAATAGCGGACCTGTGCGGCCTTGTGCCTAAAAATTTCCATTGCAAGAACAGTCGAGGATATTCCGTCCGTGTCGTAATCGCCGTAAACTAAAACATTTCCGAAAGAACTTTTTGAATCCCATAAATTTTTTGCGGCCTTACCTCCCTCGCCCAAGTCGAGAGCCGCAAGCTGTTTTCTGAAATCCGGCCTTATCCATTCGCGCAGAGCGTCAATATTTTTATCGGGGCAGAGCATTTTCAAAAGTCCGGCGGCAAATTCCGGACATGAAAGCTCATTCGCAAGAAGCCGCGTCTGTTCGTCCATATTAAAAACTTTTATCTCAGAAGCTAAGCACGTCGGTATCATTTTTATCTATTCCTCCTGAGAAAAAAATAATCCTGAAGTATTTTTAGACATTCATTTTTCATAACGCCGGATTTAATTTCGCAGACGTGATTTAATCTTGTATCACTCAAAATATTGTAGAGTGTTCCGCCTGCGCCGGACTTGAAATTTTTTGCGCCGTAAACGACACGAGAAATTCTCGCATTTACGCAGGCCCCTGCGCACATCGGGCAAGGCTCAAGAGTTACATAAAGAGTGCAGCCCGTCAAATTCCAGCAGTTTAATTTTTCAGCGCACGAACGAATAGCGATAATCTCGGCGTGTTCTGTAGGGTCTGCCGCTTTTTTATCGCTGCCGGAACTCAAAATATTATTCTCACGGACAATTAATGCCCCGACAGGGACATCACCGCGCGAAAATGCTTTTTTGGCCTCGTCAAGAGCTGCACTCATAAAATAATTATCGTTTGAACTCATATTTTTACTTTCAGCACAATTTTTTTGACACGTCCCTGCTGATGAAAATAAACTCCGGGCTTGTGAGCGTCCTCCGGCATGAATAAAATAAACTGTCCCTTCGGTGCCTGAAGATAAACGCCCTCGCCGTTATAAAGAGCCGTATCTTTTTCAGCGTTATATTCTTTTGCGTCTTTCATGTCCTTAACAGGCGCGTAGCCGAACCATTCTTCGCCCTCAAGAGTTATGTGAATGTCTATGTGATTTTTATGCGCTTCAAATAATTTTTTATCACTTTCAGCCGTTTCAATTTCAAAGACTTCAAAGCGGACATTTTCGCCGTCAATCTGATATTTTCCCAACGGAATAGAAAAAAGATCATGCTCTGCCATGTACTGAAGGCCAAGCCGAACGCCCTCTCCGAGTCCGCTGTAACGTGAAGGATATTGAATAGTGCCAAGTATCATAAATTTTTCAACTCCGTTTTTTTGCTGTGTATTATACACGTGAAAATTTTGCTCTTGAAATTTTAACAGCCGCAAAAAAATTTTTTGATTCTATTTTTTTAACCTGCTCCGCAAAAAATTATGAGAGCTAAAAAATTTTAATATTCTTGTAGGTGTAAATGTAATTGTAAAAAAATGGCTCCCCAAAATTTTTGAGAACCATTTATAAAAATTATATCACTAAAAATTTTTATCGTTTTCTTGACTTTGAATCAGTTTGCTGTAAAATCTTCTGGATAAAAAAATTACCGGGTGATTAGCTCAGGGGTAGTAGCGCTTCCTTCACACGGAAGAGGTCAGAAGTTCGATCCTTCTATCACCCACCAGAATATAAAATATAATCCGACAGGCTCGGTGCTGAATAGAAACTCGCTCAAAAGGCGAGTTTGTTGTTATTTTAGAAGCGTTAAGTGTAAAATAAAATCCATGAAACTTTTTTGATGAAGGAGTTTTTTTGAATGAAGAGAATGAAGAAAAATTTTTTGCCATCAATATTTTTTATTTTATTCGTGTCTTTTATGTCCGGCACTGCTTCGGCTCAATCACTGTGGGACGATAACACGAGCTGGTATTCTGATGCCAGGCCCGGCAAGGTCGGCGACATCATAACAGTATTAATTAATGAGCGGACGGACGCTAAGGACGAAGCCACTACTGAAGTTACGAAAAGTGCAGCTAGCCAAGTCAACGAAGGCACGGGAATTTTAAGATTTATAAAGGCGTTGACCTTTTCAGCAAATAACAGCTCAACCGGCGAAGGCACAACCGAACGCAAACATCACGCAACGGGAACTCTTGCCTGCCTAGTAACTGAAGTTTTGCCCAACGGAAATTTAGTTATCGAAGGCACACGCGATATCAGGACGAGCGAAGAGACGCTGCAGTTTCAATTATTCGGGGTTATACGTCCGCAAGATGTCAACGCCGACAATCAAATTAACAGCTCTTTAATCGCTAATGCTGAAATCGCCGTCAAGGGGCGCGGAGTAATCTCACGCACTCAAAAAGTCGGACTAATCACGCAGATTTTACAGACGGTCTTTTAATTCAGGCAGGAGTTAGGAGTTAGGAGGTAGGAAGTGAAAATGAAGAAAATTTTTTTGATTTTAATTTTTATTTTTGCTGCGTGTGAAAATTCTTTTGCCGCTGTAAATTTGCAGGATATGGATTTTTCTCGCGTTAATCCCCGCGTCAGAATAAAAGACATAACCGACGTAGAAGGCGCAAGAAATAATCAATTAACAGGCATCGGGCTTGTTACGGGATTGAACGGCACGGGCGACAATTCTCAAATGGCTGTTCAAATGATGCGGAACATGATGAGAAATTTCGGAGTAACTCTTGACGCTCGTTCAGTCAGGACAAGAAATATTGCCGTTGTAGCTTTGACCGCGAATTTACCGCCGTATGCCAGGCCCGGACAAAACATTGACGTAAACGTCAACACTATGGGCAACGCTTCGAGCCTTCAAGGGGGAATGTTAATTCAGTCGCCGTTAAGAGCTGCAGACGGAAAAGTGTACGCTGTTGCTCAAGGGCCGGTCATAGTCGGAGGAGGAAGCGCACAGGGCGCGAGCGCAACACGTACTCAAAATATCCCGACTGCCGGAAGAGTTCCCAACGGAGCAATCGTTGAGCGCGAAGTCCCAAGCGATTACACAACGGGCGGTCAGGTTGCTTTGCTATTGAGAGACCCGGACTTCACAACATCGCAGAGAATTGCCGATGCTATTAACAGAGCTTATGGAGTTGTTGCTTACGCCGCCGACGCAGGACGGGTTGAAATTAATCTGCCCGGCCAATACGTTCAAGCCCCTAATGCTTTTCTTGCGAACATGGGAGGAATTGAAATCGAGCCTGACACTACCGCGAAAGTTGCAATTAATGAACGCACCGGCACTGTAGTTATGGGAGGCAATGTCAGGATCAGCTCGGTAGGAGTTGCGCACGGAAATTTAGTTGTCGAAGTTGCAGACGATCCTAACGTGGTACAGCCGGAAAGTTTCAGCGAGGGACGCACTGTCGTAACGCGCCGAACAGATATTACGGTAGATGAAGAGGGCGGAAGCATGATAGCAATGCCGGCGACAACGACTGTAAGAGATTTAGTACGAGTGATGAACTCATTAGGCGCGAAGCCTAGAGACATTATAGAAATTTTACAGGCCATTGACCGCGCAGGGGCTTTGCACGGCGAATTAGTTACGATGTAAGTTTAGTTTTTACAAGGGCATTATGCAGGAGGAAAATTTTTTAGAATGATACACGCTATAAACGGAATAAGCTCGTCAAAAATTATTAACACGAACATAGACCCGGAAATTCATAAAACAGACGAGGCAATAAAATTAAAAGAAAGCTGCCAGCAATTTGAAAGCATTTTATGGTCAAAACTTTGGAAAGACATGAAAAAAACTGCCATGTCGATAAGCGGAGCCGATAAAGAACGCCCGTATAAACAGATGGAAGATTTATCGCTCGAAATGGCGACTGATGATTTAATTGAGAGTTCAGGCGGTGCAGGATTGTGGAAGATGCTTTATGACAGCATGATCGGAAAAGTTGCTGCGGACAAAGAAGCTCAGGAACGCCGCGAGGCTGACGAAGAAGCTGCAAAATTATTTGACGTGAGGGCGTAATTTATGGGTGCATTTATGTTACTGCCGATCGTTCTGATTATTTACGAGATAGCGAGCCTGATACTCCCCTTAAAAATGCCGCTATGGGGCAGGCTTTTATTCTGGCTTTTTTTATTAATCGGAATTTCAAAAGGATTTTTATATCACAGAACGCCGGACGGGTTTGAAATTTATGAACTTCCCTACGCCGCGACTCTGTTAATAACGTTCGTATTTAATTTTATTATCATAGCGGCTTTAATCTGCTTGACGAAGGACATAATTTTTTTAGCATGGAAAATTTTTTCGCGCCGTCCGTTTCCGCATTTTTATGCCGCTCTTTTTGCGTTCAGCGTAGCATTTTCTGCGACGTTATTCGGAACATACGAGGGCTTGAGGCTTCCTGACGTTAATATTCACGAAGTTTCTATAAAAAATCTCGGACGCGAATTTGACGGAATGAGAATTGCAATGCTCGTTGACATTCACGCCGACGAACTGACGAATTATAAAGCCGTTCAAAAAATCGTTGACAGGACGAACGCATTAAAGCCGGATTTAATTTTAATGCCCGGAGATTTTGTTGACGGTACAGTCAAAGCACGTTCAAAAGATTTAGAGCCTATAAAAAATCTTAAAGCTAAATTCGGCGTGCTGGGCGTAACTGGAAATCACGAATATTATTTTGATTTTCACGGCTGGATTAAAGAATTTCCGAAACTCGGCGTAAAAATGCTAATGAATGAGAATGTTGCATTAACTTCGGGCGACGCGAAATTAATTATTGCCGGTGTTCCTGACATAACGGGAAAGATGATGGGCTTGACAGCTCCTGATATAGATCTGGCGTTAAAAGATGTTCCGCAGGACGTGCCTATAATTTTAATGGATCACAGGCCCGACGCGGCGAAAGAGAACGCGAAAAAAAATATAGCTCTCCAAGTTTCTGGACATACTCACGGCGGACAAGTGCCGGTTATATATTCGCTTACTAAGAGAGCTAATAAGGGCTTCGTTCGCGGCTGGTACGACGTTGAAGGAATGAAATTATATGTCAGTCCCGGAACGTCTCAATGGAACGGATTTGCCTGCAGAATTTTTGACCCGTCAGAAATAACTTTATTTATTCTGCGTTCATCGGAGTAACTCTCAAAGTTCCCGGATTAGTGTAAGTTACAAGGGCAACGGTGCCGGGCACTGAGCGGATATATTTTCGTTCCGTGTAGTCAATCGGCACTGAGCCTGCTCCTTTTCCTGACGAATGACCAGCGGCCAAGCCTGCAGCGTATTCTAAAATTTCGCGCTTTGAATTTTCAAGCTCTTCGCGTGTTGCGCCTTTTATAATTACGTGCGCTCCGGGCATCTCGTGAGCATGAAGCCAAATATCATCAGGCCGGGCCATTTTGAAAGTTACGTGCCTGTTTCCGCGTGCTGACAGTCCCACTAAAATATTAACGTCGTCTTTCATAATATTTAGGTGCGGTGGAATTTCAGCCTGTTTCTTTTTGTGCTGTTTTAATTTTTTATCGTCCTTAGGCGTAATCCATTCGTTTAAGTCTTTTACGGCCTCGTTAAAATTTTCCGGGTCGTCAATAGCGTCAAGCAATGCACCCTGCTCTTTTAATTCTTTCACGGCAAAATTAATCGCGTCTAAATTTGCTTGAATTTCTTCGGGGTTGCCTTTAGCTTTTCGATAACGCTTGAAATATTTTTCTGCGTTGCGTGAGGGCGTTAAATTAGGGTCAAGATTTATATCAAGCTCTTGGCCTTCCCAGTCGGTTAATTTAATATTCTCAGCGCGTTTAGGAATTTCGTAAATATGCGTCAAAATTGCTTCGCCCTTGCGTCTGAAAATTTCCGCCTCATGACATTCTTTTAGCTGTTTTAATAAGCCGTCGCGGTGGCGTTCCTTCGATTTTACGGCGCGTTTTAATTTAGCATCGATGCTGTGCAGAACTTTCTCGCGGCCTTTTCTCAATAACGGAATTAATACGCCGTGCCTTGACGCTTTCAATATATCATTGCCGAGCGAAATTGTTTCGGGGAAATTAAAATCAAGCCGCGTTAAATAATTATTTTTCTTAATAAGTTGGCAGGGGACATCTTCTCCCGATACTCCAAGCAAAGCCGAAAGCCATGAAATATTTCCGCGTTCCTCCCAGTGCGATTGAATTAACCGCGCTAAAGGCCGTCCTATGCCTTTTATATTTTGAACGTCCTCGAATTTTAACGAGCTAGTATTTTTTAATTCAATTCCGTTAAACGCAGGGGGAGCCGTGTAAACATGTCCGGGCAAAATAGTTCTGAATGAATTTACATCGGGCGTTGAATGTTTTGCGGCCTCATCGATTTTATGATTTTCATCGAGCAATAAAAAATTCGCTACGGGTTCAGTAATTTCTAAAACTAAAAAATAACTCACGCTGACACCGGCTGAAATTCTCCGTCTTGCTTCAAATTCTAAAATTCTGTCGCTGTTAATCTGCTTTACTGAAACAATTTCTCCGCCGTGCAAAAGTCTGCTCTTCAGTGCCTCTGAAATTGACGCTTTAGACGGCGAAATTTCTTTGAGCGCGTTAATTTCATTTTGGGAAGCCGGACAAACTCCGGCCGCTCCGGAAGCCCATGATAATAAAATCCACTGCTCCGAAGAAAATTTCAGAGCAACCCAAGATTCTCCGCCCTCTATACGATTGACCCGCAAGGGCAGAATTTTTTTCAACGCCCCTGCGAGTCCTGAGATAAATTCCGGTCCAAATGCCATAGTTAAAAATTCCTTTTATCTCATTAAACTTAATATACTGTTAGTCTGAATAGCGTTTGACTGTGCGAGCATAGCGGAATTTGACTCCATTAAAATTCTAATTCTCGTAAATTCCAGCATTTCTTTAGCGTAATCAGTATCTCTGATAGTACTGTTAGCTGCGATAAGTGCCTCCATCTCGTCAGTCAAGTTGCCGATATGATGCTCAAGTCTGTTCTGCGATGCGCCGAGCTTGGCCATCTGCATAGAAACTTTATCCGTAGCTAAATCAATAATTGTTACAGAGCGCATAGCGTCTTCAAGGCTCATTACGTTTATGGAGTCAAGCCCAAGCGCGTGCGACCTCATGTCGCCGATGTTAATCATAACGTCCTCGCCTTCGCCCGTGCCGGTCTGAATTACGGTTGTGTTATCAGAAAGATGAATGGTAGCCTCGCCCGTGCTGTCGGTGAATTTGAAATTTTTATTAAAATCGTTCCATGCCGCTGCAACTCCGAACATGGGATCAAATTCGATGTCAACGTTTTTATGAATGGCTCCGACAAGCCTATTACCTACGATTTCGACTCGTTCAGCTACTAAAGAGTCATCGTGGGTATTTCTGACGGTTACGCTGTGGCGGTTTTCTTCGGAGTGCTCAATTTCGTTAAGCCCGAATGCTTTTAATAATTCTTCGCTGCCAGAGACCGTAATTTCACCGCGCCTGCCGGTCAAAGCAGAACGAATTACAAAAGTTCCTGCGGCCGCTTCAGCTCCTGTTGTCCCGCCCTCGACGAACGAGACAAATTTTGAAGATTCATCGACATAATTTGCCTGTCCAAGCCCTAAAGCTACGGCGTTATTTAATTTTCTTGCAGCTTCGTCAAAAGTATCATCGCCATAGAGTATAACTTTAGCCTGCCTTCCGTCGCCCTGAGTAAGCGTAATTTCTTTCGGCTCATCGAGCAAAAAATTTCCCTGATCGTCCCAGAATTTATCCGAATCTTTCAGCTGTGTCTGTCCTGTCGCGGTCTTGCTTATAAATCCTGTCGTCAGGCTCGCGATCAGAGTCTCATCTTCGACGTTATCGAAATTTTGAAAGTCCGCGCCGGTCTTCAAAAATAAATTTCCTTCAGAAACTACTCCGGTCTTTTCGTTTAATATAAAATTCGTGAATTTTATTTCTTTCCCGGCTAAATTGTCGCCGTCCATGACGTAGTGAAGGGTTTGATTTCCAAAGGGCGCACCCTCCCATTTATCATAGTATTGACCGTCAACCGTGCCTGACATATTAATTCCGACTGCGTTGTCCGCCGGAGTTTGAGCCGACACGCTGACAGTAAAAGCCGCTCCGTCCTGAATATAATCAATTCCGTGTAAATTTATGCTCACGGAGTCAGGTCCGAGAAGTTCAGACAAATTTATTTCCTGCGCGTCTTCTGTAAGCAGAATATTATCGAGCGTGGCTTTTTTAGAAACGCCCTCCTGAGTCAAAATATTGGCAGTCGCACTCAAAGTTACGGTGTTGTCATTTTTATTGACGGCTTTCACTTCAAATAAAATGCTCGCGTTATCTACAAGCCCGTCAGAAGTATTAATCGTAAAAACGTCTTCGACAGCCGCGCTGATTTTATGAGAGCCCGTGAATTTTGCTTCCTGGCCGTCAGAACTTGAGAGCGAGAGATTATAAATTCCTGCCGGGAGGCTGCCGGTCGCATAAATATCTTCAGCCCCTAAAGAAGAATTAACCGTCTTATTCATCGAGGCGTTATCGTGCTTAATTCTGAAAATATTTGACTTTTGCGTCTGTGCTTTGCCGGCCTTAGTTTCTATGGAGAGCTTAAAATTTCCGTCAACGCTGTATTTCTGCCCGTATTGATCTATCGAACGCAGTCCGCCGTTTATGATTGCTTTTACGTTATTGTCGGAACTGCTCCACAAAATTGCGTTGTCGCCATTCAGAAGGCTTTTTCTGTTAAATTGCGTCGAGTTGCCGATTAAATCTATCTGGTCTCTGATCTCGTTGATTTCAATCTGGATATAACTTCTGTCCTGCTGTGTCAAAGCATCGTTAGCGGCTTGAACAGAGAGTTCGCGCATTCTGTTTAACATCGACTGAGTCCGCGTTAATCCTCCGACAGCAGTCTGTATCATGCTGATGCCGTCCTGCGAATTATTGAGGGCCTTTTCCATTCCGAAGATTCTGGATCGCATTGTCTCGCCTATAGCGAGCTCGGCGGTGTTATCTAAGTCGGCAATTTTAGTACGCAGCCCCGATGATAATTTTTCGAGCGATCTTTTCATAGCCAGCGAATTTCTCTGCATTATTCTCTGGCCTAACAGCGACGTTATATCGTGGTTCATTATCATCGACATTTTTTTTCTCACCTTCTTTATTAAAAAATGCCCCCTCTGCCGCTTAACCCAGCCAAGCAAGCGAGGGGGGTTAAAATCTATGCTTTAATGTCAAGTTTTTCTTTACGCTGTGATTCTTCTTCGCGTATTTTTTCCAAAAAATTGACAATTTCGTCCGAAGGAACTTTGCGAACAATCGTACCGTCTGCGGAACTTACCACGCTAATCTGAACAATACCGGCTTCCTCAATAACTTCATACTTTAGATGGCGCATTTCGGAAGCCTTATCGAGAATTTTTGCTTTGACTTCTTCAGCTCTATCGTTATTTTTATCTTGAGCTTCCTGTCGCGCAGCTCGTGCAACCTTTTCAGAAATTTTTTGATTTTTTTGGCCCGGAGTATCTCCGACCATGCTGCCAAGCGTTGCAGTTCTGATTATTTTACGTTGTTCAGCCGCCTGTGATTGATAATTAAGTGGGTCGGGCAGATCATTCACGGTTACCCCATTTTCATGCTCAATCACCTGCTCCCGTTCAGCGAGCTATTAAAAAAGGGAAGAGAGACTTACCCCCCTTCCCCCATTTGCAGCGCTTATGAAAAGTTTTAAGGGTCAGTAAAGACTTTCTTAAAACTAACGGATCAGGCTGAGGACGTTCTGAGGCTGCTGGTTTGCCTGTGCAAGCATTGAGTTGCCTGCCTGAAGCATAATGTTCAGCTTCGTGAACTCCATCATTTCCTTCGCCATGTCAGCATCGCGGATTCTGCTCTCTGCGGAGGTCAGGTTCTCGCTTGCTGTCGTCAGGTTATTCGCTGTGTACTCTAATCTGTTCTGGTACGCACCGAGTTTTGCACGCTGTGTCGATACTTTGTCGATTGCGTTGTCAATGATCGTGATTGAACGTGCCGCTCTCTCCTGGCTCATGACGTTTACACCGTCAAGTCCGAGTGCATGTGAGCGCATGTCGCCGATGTTGAGGCCCATATCCTCGCCCTCGTTTGCACCGATCTGAAGCACTGTCGTGTTATCTGAAAGGTGAAGTACCGACTCCTGAGTCGTTGCGGAATATGTGTATTTCTTGAGGTCATCGTTCCATGCGGCATTGATTCCGCCAAGTGCGCTGAACTCTACGTCAACGTTCGGTGAGATTATGCCGTGCGCTACGTTTCCGGTTACTTTGACGTTCTGTGCGATTGTCTCGCCGGTGTGAGCGTCGGACACGTCAACGTGATAGACAGTCTCTTTTGAGTCCTGGATCGTGTTGAGCGAGAAAGCGTTGAGTAAGTTCTCGTCTCCTGAAAGCGTGATTTCGCCTGCCGCTCCGGGAACGACCGTACGAATAAGGAATGTGCCTTCAACTGCTTCAGCGTTCTTTGTCGCGCCGTCTACGAACGTTACGAATTTTGTAGCATCGTCAACGTATTTGCTCTGGCCAAGATCCGTTGCGATTGCGTCGTTAAGTTTCTTAGCTACATCGTTGAGCGTGTCGTTAGCGTAGAGCGTTACGCTTGCTGTCTTGCCGTCGCCCTGATTAAGGGTGATCGTCTTGGCATCGTCAAGCATGAACACGCCTTCTGAGTTCCAGAACTTGTCAAGATCGCGGAGTTTTACATCGCCGCTTGCAACTTTGCCGATATAGGCCACGTCGCCGCTTGCAAGAATAGTTCCTGCGGGCGCATTATCTTCCGTAAGTGCACCGTCAGTAACTTTGAATGTGCTGTCGGTCTTGAGAGTGATGTCGCCCTCTGTGGCAATGCCGGTCTTCTCGTTAAGGTTGAAGTTCTTGAAGTGAATTTCAGTATTTGCAACTTCATCGCCGTTCAAGACGTACGTCGGAACCTGGCCTCTGTAGGGGCCGCCGTCCCACTTGCCGTCCCAGTTGCCGTCAAGCGTAGCTTCGACCTGAAGGTTAAGTGCGTTCTCGTTCGCTTCTTCCTGGTTCGGAGTAATCGAGTAAACAAATTTCGCGCCGTCTTTAATGGTGCTGATTCCGCCGCCTTCATCGTTAAATGCGATAGTCAATGACGGTGAGTCAGTGCTGCCGCCGAAGAGCTGGCCAAGATTGACAGGCTCGGCACCTTCACCGGCTGAAACGATGATGTTTTCCTGAACGACTGTGGAGTTTACGCCGTTCTGTGAGAGCTTGCTTGCGGTTGCTTTGAGCGTTACCGTGTTGTTGATTGCGTCAACAGACTGGACTTCAAATAAAACGCTTGCGTTCTCGGTGAGGTTGTCTCCCGCCTCAAAAGTGAAGACATTGCTTGCCGCGATCGAAGTTGCGTCTCCGACGTCGACAGCTGATGTCGGGTTGTTGCCGTCGCCGCCGCCCTCATAGACAATCTTGAGGGAAGGAGCATTGTTTGCGCCAACTGTCTGGGTTACGATGGTTCCTGCACTCCAGTCAGTTTCTTCTGTATCGATCGTGATTCCCTTCGCTCTTGCTGCAGCAACTATTTCATCTTTAACGCCCGCGTATGAGTAGCTTGCGCCGTCAGTATTTTCAACGGGGTTATCCGTGCCGTCTTCTATGGTGCCGTTGAAGAACGCTGCCTGAACTTCAGCACTTGCGCCCGCGCCGCCTGTTCCGAAAATATCTGAGCCGCTCGTTGACCAAATCTCAACGCCGTCGCTCGTCTGAACGCTGATCTTTGTAACGGGTGCTGTCGTCTGCTCGGCAAACGTAACATTAGTCGTCGTGGTATTGACTGTTCCGCCGATGCCATAAGCTGCCGTAAGTTTTGCGCCTGCTTCGGCATCTTCAGCGACTGAAATTTTATAGTTGCCTGCCGGTGTGCCGTTGACGGTAACGTCCTTTACTCCGAGCTTCGAGTTGACGGACTTGTTCATGATTACGTTATCATGTTTAATCTTCATGATGTCGCTCTTCTGAACTTCGCCCTGTCCGGGGTCTGCTTTTACGCGGATCTTGTAGTTGCCTTCAACTGATCTCTTCTGACCGAACTGGTCGATCTCACGAAGACCGCCGTTTACGATTGCTTTGGTCTCGTTGTCGCTGCTGCTCCAAAGAACTGCGGAGTCGCCGTTGAGGAGTTTCTTTTTGTTGAACTGTGTCGTGTTGCCGATACGTGTAATCTCTTCGTTAAGCTGTCCGATTTCTTCCTGGATATAGCTTCTGTCCTGCTGGGTCAGTGTATCGTTTGCGGCCTGTACTGAAAGCTCGCGCATACGCTGAAGGATTGAATGAGTCTCGCTAAGTGCGCCTTCAGCCGTCTGAATTAAGCTGATACCGTCCTGAGTGTTGCTGACTGCCTTATCGAGTCCTCTGATCTGTGCACGCATTTTCTCGCTGATTGCAAGTCCTGCTGCGTCGTCGGCCGCTGAATTAATGCGGAGACCGCTTGAAAGTTTCGCTATCGACTTCTGAAGAGCATTGCTTGTGTTGTTGACAATGTTATAGCTCTGTAAAGCCGGTATATTGTGTTGAATTACCATTGACATTGTAAAAAACCTCCCTGTATGTCTGTAAACACGCCCCTGCCATCCGTGTGCAAGGGTCTGGCTTAAATTTCCTCCCCTCGTGCTTGAGGGTTCCCCGCCCGTTTCGCAGAAGTCCGGTCAATCGGGCTGTCTCCCGCCTCTGAAACGCTCGCGCCCGTTCCGGACGGGTACCGTCTCGCGGAAAATCTGCGGCTTTGGCTGTGTACGCTTTGTTACTGTTAAACCTTCTATCTTTATGCGCAAAAAGGTTTCTAAAAATTAAAAATTTCTATGGCCTTAATATTAAAAGCTAAAGGCCTTCCCCTTTGTTCATTCAGATTTTCGGCAGAATATTTTTCGGACTTTAATATTGAATTTAATCTAATCTAACAAGAAATTCTCTAAAGTATAATTAAGCAAAAAAAATTTTTCAGAAAGGAAATTTTTTTTCGACAATGAAACTTGAATTAAAGCGTCAGGATTTTTTGAAAGCGTGGCAGATTGCAGAGAGATTTATCGACGTGAAAGCCGCTAAAACTTCGCTCGAAGGAATTTTGCTCAGAGCTTCGGAAGACGGCAGCGTTACGCTTGAAGCTACGGACTTAAAAACTTCGGTTAAATGCACTGCTGAAGGAGTAAACGTCATTACCCCGGGCGTTGCGGTTGTCCCTGCGGTACTCTTGGGCAGCATGATAAAAAAATCAGCGTCCGAAGATTTAATCTTGGAAGTAAATTCAGAGAGAGGATTTTTGAACGCCGGCAACAGTAAAACAAGGTTTGCTGTTTTTTCGGCTGAAGAGTTCCCGAAAATTCCTGAAAGTTCAGGAGCTGAAAAAATCTGCGATCTTCTTGCCTCCGACTTGGCCCGAATCATAGCGGAGGGCGGCAGCGCGTCCTCACAGCCTCAGGACTTTCCGAAATATATGGGGACGTGCCTTTTAAGAACTCAAGACGGCTATCTGAAGGGCGTATCAACGGACGGAAAACGCCTCGCGCTCTCAAAAATAGTTTGCGGCAGCATAGCGAAAGATGATGATATTCTGCTTCCGGCAGCGGCAATTAAAGATCTCGGCAAGACTCTGACATCAAGCTACGGCGACAAACTCGTAAATATTTTTGCGGACAGCTCCACAGCGTGGTTTAATCTCGAGGGCGTTGAATTTTCAATAAGAAGAATAGAGGCGGCCTTCCCGGTTTATGAGCGCATACTGAACGACAACGTGAAAACTTCAATGAAGATCTCAAGCGCGGAATTAGCGTCAGTTCTCGACAGAATCGATATTATCGCGAAAACAATCCCCTCGCATGTTATGTCAATGTCTCTCAACCTTGACGGAACGCTGAAAATTACGGCACGCGCCCCCGAAAAAGGAACGGCAAGCGAAACTCTTAAAGCTGAAATCAGCGGAGAGCCTATGCAGATCGGCTTCAACGTCGCTTATTTTCTTGACGGCCTCAAAGTTTTAGGGCCCGGCGAAGTTTTAATAGAGTTCAGCGACGAGGAAGGACAAAGCAGAATGAAACGCAGTGAAAGCGATGACCTTCTCTATATGCTCATGCCGGCAAGACTCAGCGCACAGGACAAAATCGCCGAAGAAGAAATGGGAGAATTTGAAAATGATTATAATCAAGTCCACGAAGAGAACGCACCGGAAAATGAGGACGAAGATATAAATCAGGAAAATCAAGAAGAAAACTACAGTGAAAATTAATTACAGCGTCATAAAAAATTTTAGAAATTTTCACGGCCCGGACCTCAAAATAAAATGGGAACCGGGCATTAATTTAATACTTGGCCCGAACGGCGCAGGAAAAACAAATCTGCTCGAGTCCCTCAGCGTTATTTCGGGCTGGGGCTCTTTTACACGAACTCAAAATATAATTTCATGGAACGCTTCGGACGTTCGTGCAAATGTTTCCGCTGAAGTTTCAGGCGAGGAAAATTTCACTGTTGCCGCGAATATTTCGTCAAGAATTTCACTTAGGCTCAACGATAAGGCAATTTCATTTACTGATTTAAGACTTGCAGTTCCGTCAATAATTTTTTTGACCGGCGGAGTAAATTTAATTGACGGCTCGCCCTCAGCACGCAGATTATTTATAGACAGGCTTTGCGCACTGTTCTTTCCGCCTTACGCGAAAAAATTAGCGGACTTCAAATATATAATGCGCTCCCGGACGGCATTATTACGGCAAAAAAAATCTCCGGAAGCTACTACAAAACTTTTTTGCGAGTTCGGAGGCTGGATAATGGACAGGCGCAGAGAAGTTTTAGAAATGCTGAAAAAAATTTCGAGGCAGAATAAATTTGATATGAATTTTTTGCCGTCATTAAAAGCAAAAATTTCGGGCGAAGAATATTTATCGAATGCCCTCAAAGAAAATTCCATGCGTGAATTTCAAGCCATGCGGCCGCTAGTCGGCCCGAACTACGAAGAACTTTCAATAACCCTTCACGAAAATAACAGGCCCGTTTCAGAAGCACTAAGTCGCGGACAAAAACGCAGATTAATTCTTTACTTAATAATTACTGCCGGAAAATTAATAAATCTTAGATTAAACCGCGAACCGATTTTATTATTTGACGATTTCACCGCCGAATTAGATTCAGAAGGCCGCGAATGGACGTATAAAAAATTACGCGGAACAGGCTGGCAGATTTTTTTGACAGCTCCCGAAAATCCTTTTGCCGAAAAAAAATCCCTAAATATTTTTTCGCTGAGCAAGTGAAAAAATTTTTGATTCTATTTTTTTAATTATCTCTGTAAATTTTTATGAGCTCCGAAAATTTTTGAAGTTTTTGTAATTGTAAAAGTAGTTGTAAAAAATTTCTTCTCTGAAAATTTTTGAATGGGTTAAAATATTTTAGCATAAAAAATTTTTTAGGGACTTAAATTAATAACAAGACGGAGAAAAAATTATGAGCGCATCATTATTTTCAGTGCCTTCCGATGAACCTTTGGCCGCACGAATGAGGCCGGAGACTCTCGAAGATTTTGCAGGGCAGGAGCATTTAGTCGCGCCGGGAAAAATTCTTAGGCGTATCATCGAGAGCGATAAAATTCCTTCAATGATTTTCTGGGGGCCGCCCGGCGTGGGCAAGACTACACTCGCAAGCATCATAGCACGCAAAACGCAGGCGTCTTTTATAAACTTTTCAGCCGTTACAAGCGGAATAAAAGAAATCCGCGAGATAATGAAGCAGGCCGAAGCTAATAAAAATTACGGCGAGCGCACAATAGTTTTTGTTGATGAAATTCACAGATTTAACAAGGCTCAGCAGGACGCTTTTCTGCCTTTTGTCGAGAAGGGCAGCATAATTTTAATCGGAGCCACGACTGAAAATCCGTCGTTTGAAATTAACGGAGCTCTGTTGTCGCGCTGTAAAGTTTTTGTGCTTAAATCGCTCGACCCCGACGACGTTGTTAAATTATTGAAACGCGCATTAAAAATTCTCGGTGAAAATTTTTTTGCTGATGATGAAATTTTGCGAGCCATCGCTGTTTTTTCAAACGGAGACGCACGCGCCGCGTTATCCTTGCTCGAAATGACTGCGGTGAACAGTGAAGAAGATGAGCACGGAAAAATAATAATCACTCCAGAAATTTTAGAGCAGTGTACTTCAAAGAAATCTCTTTTATATGACAAGAACGGCGAGGAACATTACAACTTAATCTCGGCTCTTCATAAGTCCATGAGAAATTCAGACCCGGACGCGGCGGTTTATTGGCTTGCAAGAATGCTGGAGGCCGGCGAAGATCCTTTATACATTGCGCGGAGAATTGTCCGCTTTGCCAGCGAAGATGTCGGGCTTGCTGAACCTAACGCGCTTTCTATGGCTGTAGCGGCTTATCAGGCGTGCCACTTTATCGGTATGCCGGAATGTTCCGTTCATTTGACACAGGCTGTTATTCACATGTCGATAGCTCCGAAATCAAATTCGCTTGATGTCGCGTATAACATGGCACGGAAGGACGCTCTTGAGAGCATTGCCGAGCCTGTACCGCTTCATATCCGAAACGCTCCCACAAAATTAATGAGGGAACTTGAATACGGCAAGGGCTATAAATTTGCGCACGACTTTGAAAATAGGATCACGAATATGCAGTGCCTCCCGGACTCGCTGAAGGACCGTGAGTATTACAGGCCGACGGAACAGGGCACCGAGATAACATATAAAAAGCGGCTTGAGCAGATTAAAAAGTTTAAGGCTTCACTATGATGTGAAAGCTACACGCTCTGTCTCAACCGTTATTTTTCTTGTAATATTTATTGTGTCCATGTACTGCAGAAGGGGCTTGGCACTTTTGCGGCTGTTTTGAAAAATATCGCGGACCTGACCTATCGACAGCACTTTATTATTTTCAAAATGCTTTAATATTTTTTCTTTGGCCTCGTCAATATATTTTTGCAGCGTGAATAAATCATTGTTCAGTCTTACGACAATTTTCTCATCGATTAAACGCTGCAGCACGTCTAAAAATTTTTCCTGCGGAAAATTGGAGGCCGGTATTTCCGCGCTGGTCAAAAAATTAAATCCGGCACTCTCAAGCGAGCTAATAATTATTTTTTCTAGTTTGCGGTACTGTTCGTCTTTATTGATAGCAAAATCAGGGAGGCATAAAAATTCTCCGTCTATTTTATAAATTCCAAGACTTGCGGCCATTTCGATATATTTCTGAAATATTTGCGGCTTTGATTTTCCTAAATACATTTTATAAAAATGCGCAGTCGGAAGTCCTTTTCTATAGGGATATTTCTCGTGATAATTTTTTAAGTCATCGAGAATTTTTTTTCGTATAACTCTCTCGTTATCCCGATACCAATAAAAGCGGTCTTTATTTGTCGTGAAAACATAAACGCTCTCATTTTTTTCGAGTTCGTCAAGATAAGGGAGCAAATAATCTTTACTGTTTGAAGTAATTTTTGCCAGCTCTGAAAGAGAGAGCATAGCATCGCCGGAATTTTTTATATGAAGTTCACAGACATCTGTCAGCGAACCTGATTCTTTTCGCCGAAGTTCTGTTAAAGTTTTTTCGTCAAATCTTTTTTTGCGCGACGCATTAGGCTCTAAGATTACGCCTCCGCCGATCGTCTCTAAAGGAGAATAGAAGCGCACGACAAAGCGGTCTCCTTTTTTTGTGGCTATGGATTTTTCGAGAGCAAGCTGAGCAAGAGAAGTCTCGCCGGGTTTTAATTCGTCCTTCTCCAAAAGAACGGCCCTGCAAAGTATCTCATTAGTTCCTATAAACATATGCAGCCTTGCACGATTTTGTAAAGTCCGGCTTGAATTTTTTAACAGCGTCAGGCTCACATCGACCAGTTGAGAATTTTTCATGCTGTCGGGCAGCGCAAGCACGCAACCGCGATAGAGCGACTCTTTTTTTATGCTGCTTATATTTACTGCGACCCTTTGACCGGCTGCTGCACTTTTTCTTTTTTCTCCGTGAACTTCAATTCCCCTGACGGTGCATTTTTCTTCAAGCGGATAAACTTCGAGCTCATCATCTTGATTTAGAGTGCCTGACAAAAGAGTCCCGGTTACTACAGTTCCGAAGCCCTTAACAGAAAAAACGCGGTCAATCGGCAGTCGTGGGATCGAATTAGAATCGCGCTCATTAACTTCGTTACGGGCAAGTTCTGAAATTTTATTCTTCAAATCTTCGATGCCGTAGCCCGTCAAAGCAGAGACTCTTATTAACGGAGCATTTTTAATAAAAGTGTCGCGGAGTTTTTCGCGGATTTCCTGCTCCATAAGTTTCAGCCACTCTTCGTCCGCAGCGTCGCATTTATTCAAAACGATTATGCACTTCTGAACACCCAAGAGCGATAAAATATCAATATGTTCTATTGTCTGAGGCATTATGCCCTCGTCGGCAGCGATTACTAATAAAACAAGATCCATTCCGACAACTCCGGCGACCATGTTATTTATAAATTTTTCATGGCCCGGCACGTCTATAATTCCTGCTCTCGAACCGTCTTTCAAATCAAACCAAGTGAAGCCCAAGTCAATAGTAATGCCTCGCTCCTGTTCTTCTTTGAGGCGGTCAGTGTTGCGTCCCGTGAGTGCCTTTATAAGTGCTGTCTTGCCGTGATCGATATGTCCTGCCGTACCAATAATAATATTTTTCATGATTTATTTTTATTCATTTTGATTTTGAGTATTGATAGAGCTTTTTTACAGTCGTCATACGATAAATTATTTTCTCCGATTATGCAGGGCTCCACTGTGCCTTTGCTTTTGCAGACATCAATAATATTGTCGTTCATATAGTCATTAGTTACAACGAACTGACCATTTTTCCCGATAACAGTCAGTCCTGCCAATGCGACACCGCGCCGGCTTAACTGTTCGCAGGCGTTAGCAAAATCTACGTGATTGTTGCCGGAGCCCTCACAAAAAATGACAGCACCATCTGCTCTCATTCCCTGCGCCCATATCGCTGCCCGTGTGCTTGTTAAAATCTTCTCTGAATATTTATCCGATGACCCAAATAAAATTATTCCGAGCAGATCAATATCTTCATCGGACGAAATTAAATCTAAGAGGGGATCGCGGAAGTGGTGCAGGGAAGTTTCTTTAGCAGATGGCCCGACTCCCATGCCGTTAAACTCCCCGTTCCGCGTCAGATTTCCGCATTTTCAATTTCAGCATTGCAAGAGCTTTCCGACAGTCCTTGACGTTCATATTATTTTCGCCAAGAACGTTTGATTCTATTCCGTCTTTATTTTTGCAAAAATCAACGATAGCGTCTAAATATGCGTTAGTTACGACGAATTTTCCGTTCTTGCCGTGAAAGGCCAGACCCGCGACGGGTATTCCTCGCTTGCCTAACTGTTCGCACGTATTCGCGTAATCAACGTGGCTGTTACCCCAGCCGTCAGCAGAAATAATAGCACCGTCCGCTCTCATTCCCTGCGCCCATATTGCTGCCCTAGTGCCTACGAGCAATTTATCAGCGTTTCCGTCGGGAGAGCCTACAATGATAATTCCGAGCAGGTCAATATCTTCATCAGCAGACACAACGTCAAGAAGCGGATCTCTGAAATGGTGCATAGATGTTTCTTTTGTTGAAGGTCCAATTCCCATGTTATTTATCTCCTTATTGCATACTGTGCAAAATTCCGTCCCGATATTCGTTGGGGGTTACAAGTATCGGCATATTTCCCATGTCGATAATGGAGCGTCCGCCCTCAACGCCTGAAGGCTCATGAGGAAATAACTGCATGTCATACATTGCGCCCTGCCCTGCTACTTCGCGGATAATTACAACACGCTTTTTTCCGGGCCTTGAAATATTATGAAACTCGTTTCGCGCCGAACATAATTTGCCGTCAAAATTTTTCATCTGTTCGCGGTAAACCTGTAAAAAACGGTCGCAAAGCAAATGAGCCTGATAAGGGCCTTTTCTTTCCTGACCCATTCCGGCCTTCAAAGTTACGTCAAAAGAAATAATAACGTCCGTTGAAGACGGCGTGCCGGGATTATCGAAAATAATTTTTTCTTTCAAGTTGCCTTCAGACGAGCCGAACTCATGACATTGTTTGCCTTCGGTGTCAACAGCCGTAATCATTGCGCAGACTCCCGTGAGCGTGTGAGTTATCCCCTCGCCGACAACTCCGAGTGCCTTTGTAGAAATCGGAATAATATCTAAAATAGTATTCGTCCATTGATCATGCTCGTCAGGCTGAATTAAACGAATGTCAACGGCTTCTATTGTGTCCATGCTTGAAACTAAATCCGGCAGCATGGATTTAGAAATTATCATTTCTCCCTGCGGAGTAACTTTCATTTCATCGCCCCAGCTGACGGACTTAATATCAAAGGCTCGTATTACTAATCTGCCTAAATCTATATCTGCCATAATTTTTTCCTAATTTTCAGGATTTTCCTGCTCGACATTATCCACAACGTTCAAATCTTGATCGACTTTTTTGGACACCCGGAGAGTTCTATAAAGCGGATGGCCTACAGCGCGCATTGCGTGGTCAGTAATGTGAAGAACTTTAAGACCCATTTTAGGCCCTGAAGCCATGACCGTATTAGAACAGTCTGAGCAGTTCCCAATTAAAATATATTTGCAGCCGTCTTTCTTAAACTGCAAATTATTCGAGACCTGGCCGGGACAATTTCCGGGACGCTCGCATTTACGAGTTCCGTTTTTCTGTTCTTCTGCCTGATGACAATAACAGACCGAAGCAACATTGCCGTTATATTTTGCGGCTAAATCTTTCATGCGCTCTAAATTTGCACCGCAGGCACAGACTAACAAGCCTAATTTTTCGTTATGCAGATCCAAGAAAGGCCGCGTTACTAAAATTGCGCCGGTCGTTTTCGTGATAGGCTCGTCAATTTTGCAGGCGCGTCCAGTGAAGGCTCCGCCCATGATAATTTCGCCGTAACCGCAGGTCCCTTCGTCAATGCCGCCAGCTTTTTCAATCAGACTGCCGACCGAAGTTCCTACCGGGACATCTTCAAAGACGTGAGCTTCATTGCCGCCGTTTAACTGTCCGCGAACTGTAATATCCTTCAGGAAGCTCGGCTTTCTCTGCTCAATAGCTTCTGCAATTCTTAAACATGTCTCGCTGTTTATAACGACTGCTTTTGCTACCATAGGAAGCTCGCTTGGCTTTAACTCGATGCCTAGACATTCACGGACGACCGCGCGTTCTTCTCCCATCGGATAAATATCAGGCAGCAGGAAGCGTGATATAGCAGGCTCGTTAGCGATTAATTTGTCGATATTTTCGACGGCTTTGCGGTTTTTCTTTTTCACGGCGAAGATAATTTTATCCGCGCCGGAAATTTCCATGACGTACTTTGCGCCCCTGATTATAGGCTCCGGGTTTTCTTCAAGCCTTTGGATATTATGCCTAAGTCCCGGCTCGCATTCCGAAGCGTTCACGAGAACATAGCCGCTGCCGTTAAATTTTGCGTCGATTTTTATTCCTGTAGGGAAACCGGCTCCGCCCATGCCGACAATACCGGCATACTTCACCATGTCTAACTTAGAACCTTCAGGAATTTTTATATAATCTTCCGATTGTTTTTCAGACGGAGTGATGACGATTTTATCCGAAAGAACTTCTTTAACTGTTCCGTCAGCACTTGAAAATATATTAGCTCCAAGTCCGTCGGGTACAGCGATCAAAGTGCCGCGCTTCACAGTATCTCCAGCCTTGACGACTGACTTACACGGCTTGCCTACATGCTGCCTCAATAAAATTTGCAGGTCTTCCATAATTAAAATTACCCTTTCGACAAAAAATTTATTATAAAAATCAGGGGCAGACACACAGTCCGCCCCCTTACATAAGATTTTTTAAGACTACTTATATCTTCGCAATATATTCATACGGCAAAGGCACTATCTTTCCGGGTGTCTGAATGCCCACAAGATTTTCTAATGCTGCCGTAAGTATCTGCGTCTGCTGTTCAACATTATGCGGTGCTCCCATATTTGCTCCCATAGGAACAAGCGGCGCAACTGCGCGTGGGGTTCCCGTCTGTCTTACAACAGGAGGAAGAGCTGCTACTATAATTGTCGGTATCCCGGCTTTCTCGATTGCTCTCTGCACCAAAACTGCAGAGCGGTGGCAGGTTCCTCACCCAGCCGACATAACAACGCCGTCAACTCCCTCGCTCTTGAGAAATTCGCCGATCTCCGGCCCAGTCTCATTCGTAAATTTTTCGACATCACCGCCGCCGCCCATAAAGCCGACGTGCGTAGGCGCACAGCCTTTTATAAATCCCTTTTTCGCAAGCTCATGAAGTCTATCTATAGCGAACATGCAGTTTATATCTTTGTTCACATCGCTGTTATCATATCCGCCGTGCGATACCATTAAATCATCTGAAGGCGTTTTATCAGGAATTTTTCTCCACGTAAAATCGCCCGCAAGATTGAAACGTTTATCGCTCTTACAATGTACGCCGGCCGCTGTCGCAAGGGCAATTACCATATCCTTTAACGGCTTTGTAACCGGAGTAAAAACTGACGGCGGAGTAATCGGAACAAAAATCTCGGACTGCAAACCCTTAACAATGGTCATAATTATTTAGTCCTCCATTCCTTTTTACTCATCATTTCTCTATTTCAGGGAGCTGCTCCGGGAAACTCATACGAAATCCAAACACTTGACCCGGTTCAGGCTCTTTATCACAGAGAAACATTCTTTTGGGTGCCTTAAAAAATCCCAAGCGGCCCCGCAAATCAACGCTTATGCTGCAATCATCTACGGCAGTAACGATACCTTCCATATAAATAAGTTTATCGCCGTAACGCAGATTTTCAGCACTCATAATTTTTTATTTTAGTCGTATTTTTCCTGACGCTTCTTGCTCATCGGGAGCGACTGCTCATTCTCTACAAGCTCTATTGCAGTGTTAAGCGTCTTTTCAACTAATTCGACGTTGTTGGATTTTACGTTCGGATTCCATTTACGCTCTGCTTCTTTTACGGGCTCGCCGGCCATAGCAGCTTTGAGCATTGCCATGCCTCTGACCGCCTCTTCTTTACAGAGAGTGTTGCAGCCTAAAACTTCGTTCTCTATGCCGGATTTTGATTTATTATTATCAATCATGTACTTCATGTATTTATTTCCGACAACTAAAGCTCCCTGCTGGGCGCAGAACGAAAATCCTACAACAGGAATACCCCTCATGCCGATTTGCTCGATATGGCTTGCAAAATCAATGTGGTTGTTTCCGAAGCCTTCAGTAGTTACGCAGGCTCCGTCAACGTCAAGCATCTCGACAGTATGGCCAAGACGGCGCGACACGTAGAATTTTTCTGCGTTAATCTGCGGAGACCCTACAAGAATTACGCCGCATAAATCAACGTCGGGATCGTGCAGTGCTTCAAGAACAAGAGGCTCTCTCCAATAATGCCGCGACATTTCTTTTGAGGCCGGCCCAATGCAGGTTAAAGCATGAATACAGCCGTCTAACAGCTCTAACGCTGATACAGAGATCGGAACGTTTCCTAAATCGACGTTGGCTTTTGCTCCGAGTATTCCGACAGGCTCTTCAGGCAAAATGAAATTGTCGTGCATTGCTCCCTGTCCCATGATCTCTTTTACGATTACAACTTTGGGCTTTCCGGGACGGCGGATATTTTTCAATACTTCCGTTGTTGCGGAGCTGTCGTCAATTTCTTTTAAGACCGTGCGGATTTCCTGAGTAATAACATCAAAAGCTGTGTGTGCGGCCATCGGTCCGCGACGTTCCATGTTAGTTTTTTCTTGAATTACGATATTGCCCTTGATGAAAATTTCGCCTTTGTCGGGGCAGCCGGGACGGTTCCACTGAATATTCTCATCTAAAAATCCTTCGGAAGAGCCGAACTCACCGATCTGGACTCCGCGCTCGTCAACACCCGTCAACATCATGACGACACCGTCAAGAACTCTTGTAACGCCTTCGCCGATAAGCGACTCGCCCTCTTTAGTTGCGATAGGCTGAACGTCCATTATAGTTTCTGAATAGGTGTGATATTTTTCAGGAGTGATAATTTCTAAATGGAAATCTTTAACTAATTCTTCGATACCCTCGCGTATCGTGAGTACTGTACCTTCGATTGAGGTTTTCGGACCGCGCTTGACCTCCGTTATTTTGAAGTGCTTGCGCGTAAGTTCTCCTGCTGTTACTTCTTTCTCTTCGGATTTAGCTTCCTTTGCTGAAGGCGCACTGACCGCTTCAGACGCTGCCGCAGAAACAGGAACAACAGCCGCTCCGCCTGCAGACGAGACTGCTCCAAGCGGAATTTCCAAATCAATATCTTTACCCTCGCCGATATGCAGACGGAAAACACCTCCGAAAGATTGAACGGGCTGTGCTGCGGGGGCTGCGGGTACTGTTGCAACCTCATTAACAGGAGCCTCTGCCTCTTTAGGTGCCTCGTTTGCCGGAGCTGTAGCTTCATCGCTGTCATATTTATCTACGATGTCCGGCGTAACCGGTGTCAATGAGTCTACAGTCTTCGTTAATGTGCTTCCATTGAGTACCTGCTTGAGCTTCAATGCTCCGTCAAGATTAAGCAGGCCGGAATCTACTAAATCCGGGAAAATTTCAGGGTCTTCAAAATTCTTAGACGTCAATTTTGTCCCTGCCTCCGCTCTGCAACAAAGCACAGCCGGCGATTCTTTATGCTGCTCGACATATTCAGCTGTTAAAGACATTTTTTCCTCCTTTCCGGAATAATACCTTAATAAAATAAAATATATAAAATAACTTGTTTTTTTGAAATATTGCTTTTTATAATACTTTTAATAATGTATGTAAATTTCGAGTTTAACATTTCAGCTTTGCCAAAACCGCAAATATAGTACATTATATTAGCAAATTAACCATGCTGAACCGTTTAATTTTTGTTTCGTGTTAAAAATTTTTCGCCGAAAATTTCAATAATTTTGCGCTTGCAAAATGAAAAAATTTAATTAAAATTTTCACTTATGACGCTTTTATTTACAGCGTTAATTTTTTTTGATTTTATTTATAGGAGGACAGAGTTTTCATAAAATGCGCTTGACAAAAAGTAAACTTCGTGCAAAATTTTCACAGCACAGCACAGTGCATCTGATTGTCTTTTTTTTTCGATTAAATTTCTTCCAAATCTAAATTTTTATCCATGTATAAAAAATAAATTTTTTGCTTTTCTGCTCACGTTGACAATGGCGGTCGGGCTATTGTCGGGGACTGCGAACGCGGATTCAGTCTCGTATCAAGTGGCAACTGTTGACGGCAACGGCAAGGTAACCTACACAACACAAACGGCCTCTAATGCTACAGTTGTTGGCAGTAGCACGACATCATGGGGCGACGGCGGCTGCTATGTCGTAAATTCAAGGCTTCATAAGAAGAGCGTCATTTAACATTCTTGATATTTTATTTAGAAGGCTTGAGGCGTTTATAACGTCAGAAGAAAATGATGATTCGGGTTACGTTGCCAACGTCAAAGATATTACGGGCGTGGACGAAAACGGCAATGAATTTTCACCGACAAGCTACAACGAAGAGACCGGCGAAGTTGTATTTTCAAAAGCTCCTGCAAAGATAAAATACAATTACATAACGGGCTTTTCTGATACAAGCATGGATGTAACGGTCGAGACCAGCAGCGACACAACGGGCGACACAGAATCTCTCGGCAGCAGCGGCGGCGGCTGTAATGCCGGACTTGGATTTTTTGCTCTGGCTCTGTTACTGCTGAAAAAGAAATTTTAATCTTAAATAATAAAAAATTAGGAGTTAGGGACAAAAACCCTGCTCCTATTTTTTTGTTCTGATAAAATTATGAAATTCAAAAAATAATAAGGAGTTTTAATATTAAATGCAAAGAGCGTCAAGCAATAATAAAGCCTTAATTTATGTGAATATCGCCGTTCTTCTCTTCGGTTTAGTCGGGTTGTTTGCCAAGAGTATAACCCTCTCTGCCCTTGAGATGACTTTCTGGCGCGTACTTTTTTCTTCGATGGCTCTGGCAGTATTCATGATAATAACAGAACAAAATTTTTTACTCCGCAGTAAAAAAGACGTTTTAATAATAATTAGTGCCGGAGTTGTTCTTGCCCTTCACTGGTGGTCATTTTTAGGAGCGATTCAAATTTCAACCGTAGCGATCGGAACGATCACTTTCTCATCATTTCCGCTTTTCGTTACGTTTCTTGAGCCTTTAGTATTTCACGGGAAATTAAAATTAAAAAATATTATAATCGCGTTAATTATCTTGGCCGGAGTTTCTATTACGGTCCCGGAATTTTCGCTTGAGAATAAATATTCAATGGGTATTCTTGTCGGCATGTTCTCGACTTTTTTATATGCCGTCATGGCTATCTTTAATAAATTTCTCTCTCAAAAATACAGCAGCACTCTCACGGCGTTTTATGAGCAGGTAATAGCGGCGTTTGTTCTGCTGCCCTTAGTGTTTTATGAATGGAGCAGGCAGGGACGCTTGAATATAAATGAAATTCTGCCGGACACAAATAATCTTATTTTTCTTTTGATGTTAGGGATAATTACAACGGCATTAGCCCACACGTTATTTATAAGCAGCCTGAAATATATTCCTGCACAGCTTGCCGGAGTTCTTTCTTCAATGGAAACTGTTTACGGAATTATTATGGCGGTAATATTTTTAGGGGAAGTGCCTTCAGTGCGTGAAGTAACAGGCGCGATTATCATAATAGGAACTGTTTTATATACACAGCTTCAACAAGTAGGAAGTAGGAAGTAGGAAGTTTTTTTAATTCCTAACTCCTACTTGGAAATAAGATTAAAGATTAATAAAATGAATTTTGTTGCCTCTGCTCTTGATGAACTTCATTAAATCTTCATACGAGAGCCATAACGTGGCGGTGTTTGTGTTGGGGTGAAAGCCTACTTTTGGCTTCCCCATCAGTCCCCTGTCTATAGCTACCTCTACGGCTTTATTCTCATCATTGAGAAGCCCGAACGGAGTAACAGAGCCTTTCACGAGTCCTAAATACTTCATGAGACGCTCATCAGAAGCAAAGCTGAGGTGAGTGCAGCCGATTTGCTTTTCTATTTTTTTAATGTCCGCGTGTTTTTCGCCGGGAATCAAAACTAGAAAATGACGTTTGCCCTTTGCGTCTCTCAAAAATAAATTTTTAGCGACTAAGCCCCTTTGAGTTATACCAAGCGCGTCCATGTCTTCAATAGTAAAAACAGGCGCGTGATCTTCAACCTCAAAGGAAATTCCAAGCTCATTTAATTTTGTCTGTACAGCTTCTTTTGCTGCTGCGTGATCGATTACAGTCTCTTCCATATTTTTAATACGCCTTTGCAAAAATTGTAAGAGGTCCTTCTTTGCCCGTGAGAATACATTTGCCGATATTATTTGCTTCGGTCAAAGGAATACAGCGCGGAGTCGCTCCCGTCTCTTCTTTGATTAATCTCTCATCGTCAGGAGTACCGCCGAAATAAGCCTCAACAAATCCGCCTTTTTCTTCGAGAATAGCTTTTAACTCGTCATAAGAGTTAGCTCTGTTCGTATGTTCAAGACGGAATTTTTTAGCGCGGTTATATAAATTATCCTGAATGTTATTCAAAAGTTCTTTAACCGTCGGGCAAAGGGCATCGAACGCAACATCAGCGGCCTCTCCCGTATCACGGCGGACACAGCGTGCTTTGCCTGCGTTAATTTCTTTTTCGCCGAGTTCGATTCTAAGCGGCACGCCTTTTTGAATGTGAGTGAAAAATCTGTCGCCCGGCCTCATGTCGAAGCGAGTATCTACAGCAACGCAAAGTCCGCCTAACTCTTCATTTAATTTCGCGGCAAGTTCTTTGGCCTTCGGAAGCAATATATCGTCCGCGATATGCTCATCTTGAGAAATAGGAACAATAACGACCTTTGTAGTCGCTACTCGCGGCGGCAGAATAAGCCCGTCATCGTCTGAATGTGTCATGATGATCGCGCCGATTAAACGTGTCGAAGTTCCCCAGCTTGTTGTCCAGCAGAACTCTACTCCGCCGTCTTTACTCTGGTACTTTATTTCAAACGCCTTTGCAAAATTCTGTCCCAAGAAATGGCTCGTGCCTGCCTGCAACGCCTTCGTGTCGCTCATCATTGCTTCGCACGTGTAAGTATTAACGGCACCGGGGAAACGTTCGCCCTCTGTCTTTTCTCCGCATATAATAGGAAGCGCAAGATTATCCTCAATGACTTGACGATAAACCTCAAGCATTTTGAGCGTCTCTTCCCGAGCTTCTTCAGCTGTGGCGTGCGCCGTGTGTCCTTCCTGCCATAAAAATTCTGATGTTCTTAAAAATAAACGTGAACGTTTCTCCCATCTCATAACGTTGCACCACTGATTAATAAGAACAGGCAGATCGCGCCACGAATGAACCCACTTGCTGTACATGTATCCGATAATTGTTTCAGATGTCGGGCGGATAGCATAGGGCTCTTCAAGTTCTTCGCCGCCTGCGTGGGTTACCGTTGCAACTTCCGGCGCAAAACCTTCTACGTGTTCAGCCTCTTTATTAAAAAATGAATATGGAATAAGAAGCGGAAAATAAGCGTTGACGTGTCCCGTTTTTTTATACGCCTCGTCCATATAGTGCTGAATTTGCTCCCAAATTGCATAACCTGTAGGCCGGATTACCATACAGCCGCGTACAGGAGCATAGTCCGCCAACTCCGCAGCCTTGATAACATCGAGGTACCATTGAGAATAGTTTTCACTGCGCGGTGTAATATTTCTTGCCATTAAATAAAAAACCTCCTATAACTTACTTAATTTTAGTCCGTAAATATTGTATCATTGTTTCTTGAAAAAAAATAAAAAAATATCACCGCGTTTATTTAATTATTATTCCATAGAAAAAAATTTTATGTTAAAATGTTTTTTCACCCTAGATAAAAATTTAATGAAAAGATTTTTTTGCAACTACATTTACACCTACAAAAATTTCAAAATTTTTTAATGCCCATAAAAATTTACAGAGCTGATTTAAAAAATAGAATCGCAAATTTTTTCACGAAGCCTCAAAAAAATTTTATGCCTTAAAAAAATCTTGTGATATTTTATTCGTGATGTTAGAATTTTTTTAGATTTTTCATAAAAATAATAAATAATAAATTTTTTAATCGGGGTTTTATCATTGCTCTTTTCACGAAATTTATACATGTCTGAAGATAAAAAAGGAACTCTAGCAATTCTTGTAACCGGCATATTATGGAGCAGTATCGGAGTTTTTGTTGCAGAGCTTGCGGCTTGCGGCTCTACTCCTTCTTTGACGGCTTTTATGCGAATGGCTTTCGGCTTTTTGTTCGTGTTTCCTGTCGCGGTTATAAAAAATTCTGTCCGCGTTGACCGTAAAACTCTTTTTGCCTGCGCCATGCTGGGACTTCTGGCACATGCTCCGTTTAATATATGCTACGGGCTTTCAGTTCCTGCGAACGGCGTTGCGCTTGCGGCTGTTCTTCTTTATAGTGCGCCTGTTTTTACGGCTGTTGCGTCGCGGATATTATTCGGCGAAAAATTCACGCTTCGTAAATATTTAGCCTTAGTTCTTAACATTGTCGGCTGCATTTTGGCAGTAACAGGAGGAAATTTTTTTGACGCGGAAATAACTTTTTCAGGAATTTTATTCGGAGTCGGAGCAGGATTTTTTTACGGAATGATCCCTATATTAGGGAAGATAGCCGGCAAGCACGCAAATCCTTTCACAATAAGCACGTGGAGTTATTTTTTCACTTCGATCGCTTTGCTCATGTTCACGAGACCGCCGGTTACTCTGCTTAAAAATTTTAATTTAACGACACTGGGAATTTTTTACGGCCTAATCACTGCCGCGCTTCCTTATTTAATTTATTATTACGGAGTTCAGAAAATAAAAGAAACTAGCCGCGTTCCTGTCTTTGCTTCGATTGAGCTTGTTATAGCTTCAGTTATCGGCATTATTATTTATCATGAAGTCCTGAAAATAATTAATATTGTCGGAATAATTCTTGTTTTAAGCTCAATAATTTTAGATTCTAGCGGGGAATCGAAATAATTTTTGCTGAACGTCCTGCATATTTCATAAAATCATTTACGATTAACGCCGTTTTGATTTTCATGTAGCCCGTTGTTGTGCCGTCGCTGCAGCCGTAATATTCTTCGTTCACGACTTCGCGGTCAAAAATAATTCTGACGTTAGCCGCTGAGGGGAGCAGTACGCTGAAAACAGTTGCCGCTCCTATTGTAGTCCCTAACATGGAGAGCATTTTTTCTTCGGGCGCGAATGAAACTCTTGCAATGTCTAAAGCAGAGCTGAAACCTTTTGAATTAAAACGCTTATCGCCGGCCGTTATGAATAAATAAAATTCTGTGTGCTGACGGTTGCATAGGAAAAGAGTCTTGACCATTTTCATATTCAGCTTCTGATCAACGAGCTCGCAGTCTTCCATCGTGATAACTTCGTCCGTGTCAACTCTTTCAAACGGAATTTTAAGTTCGTTTAACACTTCATAAACTTTGCGCTGTAAATCCGTCTTAAATTCCTTTGGAGCTTCTGTTTGAATTTTGCTGATAAACATAAAATTTTAACAAAAAAATAATGAGGCTCTTCAAAAATTGAAAGAACCTCATTAATAAATTATACGCTTTTTTCTATGCTTTCGCTCTTGCTTTGCTGTCTTTTATAGCGTCTCTGAAGAACATTAATGACGTTATGAAAACTACGCAGATTACGATGTAAAGCAGTACCGTCAAAGGCAGGCTCTTTACGAGATAGTAAGCAACATAAACGCCGATGCAGCCGAAAATTCCGTTTGCAAGAACGCCGATAACGTCATAACGCGAAGCCTTTACGAAAACGGGCGTGTTTCCGAATGCCATTAAGTAAGCGCACGAACCCATCATAGCAGGGAACGCTGTTCCTACGTGCATACCGAGCACTGCGCAAAGAGCCATACAAGGTGCGTAAAGTCCAACACCGATGTTCATCAACGCGCCTAACACGAAATTAACGACTACAGCGATTACGAGCTTTACGCCGGTAACGCCCATAGCCTCGCCGTTGACTCCGAAAGGCCCGACCTGAAGCTGTCTGCATAACATTACAATCCCCAAGATAAATAATCCGATACCCATTGACCAGCGGACTTTAGTTCTGTCTAATTTCGTAACGATGTCAGCACCGAGCCATGCACCTGCCGTAGCAGCTATGAGCATGAGAATGAGCGTCAGCGGATCCATATCGACGAAGCTGAAGAATAAAAATGCCTCAACTAAGACCGGGAAAGTGTCTCCAACGTTCAAAGTGCCGGGAATGTTTATGTCATCAACCGAAGCGTGCATTTTGTACATTGCAGTTGAAGGAGCAAACGAGCCGATACCGAGAGTATCAAAGAAATTCGCGATAAACCCGACAAAAGAGTTCCACCAGAAATGCTTTTTCTGCTTATTTAATTCAGGCGCAAAACTCGGATCAGCAAATTTTTTCTTTACGTCCCTTCCTACAAGCCAAAGGTCAAAAAGAAAGCCGACAACACAAATCAACTTCAACCAGAACACCGCATTGCTGGGATCGCCCATAACTTCCTTAATCCATTCCATAATATAAAGCCTCCTTAAAAATTTATTACTTAACTGCAATATTACACAAAATATTACAGTTTATAGCCTTAACCTACAGTGAAACCGTATTTCAACGGGTCGTCCCCGTCAATAATGTACGTTGCCTCGCCGGTAACGTAAGCACTTCCCGTAATCAGCGGAACGACTGCGTCAAAATCGCCGACCTTCGTTTCTTCCTTTATGACGCCTTTGAAACGCGAGCCTATAAAACTTTCATAGATGAAAGGCTTGCCGACTTCTAATTTCCCTTTAGCGTGGAGCGTCGCAATTTTCGCGCTTGTTCCTGTTCCGCAAGGCGAGCGGTCTGCCTGACGGTCTCCGAATATTACAACGTTGCGGTAATCGCAGCCTGGAGTGTCAGTGTGGCAGAAAAGCTCTGCAAGATCCACGCTCGTAATATCTAAAGTCGGGTGCTGTACCTTTACTTCACGATTAACATTTTCAAGAACTTTCATTCCGAAATCCTGAAGCATGGGAATATTTTTCGGCTCCACTTTCCAGCCGAGCTGCTCAATATCAACGAGAGCAAAAAAACTGCCGCCGAATGAAATATCATACGTAATTTCTTTGCCGTCAATGACAGTTTTCAAATCGCGTTTATAAAGAAAAGCCGGGACATTTTGAAGAGTAACGTTCAGAACTTTTCCGTTTTTGACTTCAGCTTTAACTCGAATTATTCCGGCAGGGGCTTCAAGCACAACTTCAGTGTAAGGCTCTTTAGCTTCAATCATGCCGGCCTCAATTAATGCCGTTGTCGTTCCGATCGTGCCGTGTCCGCACATATTGAGATAGCCGCCCGTGTCCATAAAGAACACTGCATAATCGGCTTCTTTGCTTAACGGTTCAGTTACGTAAGCTCCGAACATGTCGTGATGTCCTCTCGGCTCAAGCATTAAAGCCTTGCGGTAATTATCGTAATGATCTTCGAGGTATTTCTTGCGCTCGATTGGAGTTTTTCCTTCAAGCGGCGGAAAACCTGAAAAAACGATTCGAGTAAACTCGCCGACCGTGTGCGTGTCGATGACCTTAAAAGAGGCCTCATACGCGCTTAAGTTCAGCTTTGGTTCTTTTGGCATTTAATAAGACTCCTTCCTTAAATTTTTATATTTATAAGAATTAAATTAACATCTTAATCTTGAACACCGAAGCGAGAGCCGTAACGCGCCTTCGCGTAGAGATAATAAATTACGCCTAGCACGACCCAACTGCCCGTGATAAGCCATTCTTCGGGACTAAATGTCGCTCCTGAACCCGGAATAACGTACAGACAAACCATGAAGCCCGATAAAATTGCGGCCATAATTCCGATGAAACGATGATTGCGGACTCGGAAAGGCCTGTGAAGTTCCGGCTCAATCTTACGCAGTTTTAAGAATGACAGCGAAACAATACAGTATGCTATGCAGCAGCCAAATGTCCCGGCATCCATGACCCATATCAGCATTTGACGGCCAAAGAATAAAGATACTACGCTCAATGCGCCGATAAAAATAATCGCGCCTGACGGTGTTTTATATTTTTTGCTTGTCTTGCTGATAAACTCCGGCAGCATGTGTCTTTCAGACATTGAGAACAATGCGCGGCTTGCTCCGATTATAAAACTGTTCCATGTTGTAATTATTCCGCACATTCCGCCTACGATAAGGGCATCGGCCATTAATTTTGTATTAAAAGCCTTTGCTATTGCGTCCGCCGACACTAAGCCCGTGCCGTAATATAAAGCGTCAATCTCCGCCTGCGACAATAACAGGCCGACGGATAAAATAGCCGCTGAATAAAATACCGCTCCTAAAATAATGGAACACAGTAAAATTCTGCCGACTTTCGATAAATCTACGTTGATCTCCTCGACTGCCTGAGGAATGACATCAAAGCCCAGATAAAAGAAAGGACTGATGACGGCGACGCGCATTACATTCCGCAGTATTTCTCCCCGAGTATTGCCCAAGAACATTTGCCCTTCTAAGTTTGCCGGGCTTCCTTTTAGAGCAGCGGCAACTATGAGCAATACACCGCCCAAGCCTATAATGAGCGTCAAAATAAATTGAAATCCGGCAGCCATTTTAGTGCCGAGTATATTAATTACCGTCATAAAGACTGCTGAAAATATCGCTAACGCCAGCCATGAAGCGTAAATCTTAAAGCCGGCTACAGTATAAAGATACCCTTTAAGAAAACCGGGAAAAACGTATGCCACTATCGTAGGAAAGGCGCAGGCCTCAAAGCAGACAACGCCGATATAGCCCAAAATCAGCCCCCACGTGCAGATAAATGAGCCGGTGATACCGAATGCCCGCTGACTGAAAATACTTTCTCCGCCGGTTTCAGGTATGGCCGATGTAAGTTCCGCATAGGTCAGTCCGACAAAAAATACCATGACTCCGCCTAATAAAAAGCCGAGAACAGCACCTAGTACGCCACCGCGGTCAATCCATTCGCCGGTGGAAACTACCCAGCCCCAGCCGACCATTGCTCCGAATGCTATAACAAGAACGTCTCCCGTAGTCAACATCTTTTCCCAGACATGGCCGCTCTGATTCGTGATAAAATTATTATCTTTCAAGGTCGTCTCCCTTTTCTAATATCAAAAGTTAAAATTTTTGGAATGATATATTCTGAATAAAATCAATGTTTATTTTAATATTACATGCCTCTAGTGTAAACTTGTAAATTATGCAATATAATTTTTCTAAATCAGAATAAAAAAATAATAGAAAGTTAATAATATATAATAAAAAATAACTTTACATACGCAGGGGAGATTAAAATTTGGGAACAATAGACGGATTGCTAAAAAAAATTATCGCCTTGTTAAAGTCTGCAGAACTTGGAAGTTTTTCTGCTGCTGCTGAGGTTATGTCGTATTCACCTTCTGCGCTTAGCCGTATGGTCAGTGAGCTTGAGGCGGAATGGAATATCACGCTTCTGGATCGCGGTCGAAACGGTGTGTCCTTGACTCCTCGAGGGTTTGAGCTTTTGCCCTATATTCAAAATTTATATGAGGAATTTCGACACCTGCACGATAAAATATCAGACCTGAATAATTTACAGTCAGGCAAGGTCCGCATCGGAACTATTTCCAGCGTTGCAACTCATGTCATTCCCCTGATAATACAAGAATTTCAAAAAGAATATCCGAATATCGAATTTGAAATTCTGATAGGCGACTACACTCAAATCGAGCAATGGATACATAAAGGACGAATTGACGTAGGCTTTCTCATCTATCCCACTTTAACGCAGTTGGACTTTACACCGCTCATGCAGGACGGATTATTGATTATACTTCCTGAATTTCACCCTCTGGCGGATTTAGAAAAATTCCCCGTAACCAGCGTCCCGAATTTTCCTTTTATTTTATTGCAGCAGGGTGCTTTATCGGAAATTACGCGATATTTTGAAACTGTTAATGTTACTCCCGATATACGCTATACGACTATTGACGATTATGCAATCATGTCAATGGTAGAAAAAGGTTTAGGCATCGGAATGCTGCCGGAATTAATTTTAAGGCGTGCTCCATATCGCATTATTAGGAAGGAGCTGACTAGTCCGGCATACCGCACTATAGGCTTTGCAGTACGCGACCGCAGTAAAGTTCCGAGTGTTGTCAATCGTTTTTTAGAGCTTCTTGAAAATATGGACAAAGATAAATTTGAAAAGCTCAAAGCAACATGACTTCCCAAAGGCGGGACGGTCTGTCCTTCACCTGATCATTGCCTTCATTGCAGTGAATTATAATATTTCTTTACTTTTTTAACTTAGATTATAATTCAGCACTCACATTCAAGAAATTTACCTTATGTTGTTCCACGCAGATATAATAGAGCCGATTAGGAGGTAGGAAGTAAAAACAATGAACGATATTTTAACAGCCCCGTTTTTAATCGAAATGATCCGTACGACTACGAACATGTACAATCAAGGCTGGGACGAACGCAACGGCGGAAATATTTCGCTATTATTAAACGAGGCCGAAGTCAGCGAATACGGCGACGTTAAAAAAATTTTGCGGACAATCCCTACGGCCTTCAATGCTCCTGAACTTGACGGAAAATATTTTTTAGTAACAGGCACAGGAAAATATTTTAAGAACGTTCAATATGCGCCCGATGTAAATTTAGGTCTTGTGAAACTTGCTGACGGAGGAACGAACGCGCAATTATTATGGGGATTTTCAGACGGCGGAAAATTTACGAGCGAATTTCCTGCTCACATGATGAGCCACGCCGCAAGATTAAAAGTCAATCCCTCAAACCGCGTCATAATGCACTGCCACCCGACGAATTTATTAGCCATGACTTACGTTCATACGCTCGACGAAAAAGCCTTCACGCGAACTTTATGGCAAATGTGTACTGAATGTCTAATCGTATTTCCTGACGGCGTTAATGTTCTTCCTTGGATGCTCTGCGGAACTAACGAAATCGGCGAAGCTACAGCGAAAAAAATGAAAACTGCGCGTCTTGTCGTCTGGGCACAGCATGGACTTTACGGCGCAGGCGTTGATTTAGATGAAGCCTTCGGACTTATTGAGACAGCTGAGAAGGCCGCAGAAATTTACATGAAAATCGCCCATCTTCCTTTAATAAACACAATCACTGACGAACAAATGCACTTGTTAGAGGGAAGATTTAACGTAAAAGCACGCGAAGGGTATTTGAATTAGGATTGAATTAGGAGTTAGGAAGTAAAAAGCTGACCGAAAATTCTAGCGGTGCCGGCTTTCTGCCGGGCAAGAGCTTTCGTTTTTCGCTTCCTGAATAGGAAAATAAAAAGCCCCCCGAAAACACAGGAGGCTTAAAAATCAAAAAATCTTACTGCAATCCGCCGAACGGGTAGATGTCGGAATTAAATCTCATGCTTTGTAAAGTTACTGTCCATTCAAGCCAGCGGCCTACACCGCACGTAAAGTGGAAACTTGCTTTCGATCTTCCGATACAATAAAGATCTGCGGTGCGTTCCTCGTCATGTGTGTTGTTTGCAATAACTTCAACATAACAGTAAACCGTGCCTTCACGTGTCATAAAAACTGGCTCCCAGCTTTTTCCGCCAAATTTATTTTGGACATGGGTCTGTTCACTGCCCGCCGCAATATCCGACGTAACAGCCGTACTTACGGCAAACGTTCTTCTGCCTACTGAGCCGCCGTTATAGCCGAAAGGTTTGTTTTTAATGTCCTTTTCTTTTGCACAGGCTTCTTCTTTCTTTTGGGCTGATACAAGAATCTGATAGAACACGTAACGGTCTCCCAATGCCTTGAGCTGTGCGCTGAGATTTCCCATTCTCTGTCTCAGCTTCTCCATCGCCTCGATGTTGCTTTCCGCGTAAAAATCGGGATTTGTCTCAATATTGGCTCCAATGTCTTCATATTCAGCCCTACACTTGTCTTTGATTGACGAATTTATCTGACTGGAAGTAAGGTCTGCGATGACATTATAATAGGAATCCATTGTCAGCTTCTCCCTGTTGAAAGTTAGAATTTTTGTCGCGTGTGCAGGGGAAATTGGAATTAATCCAGTATGGTCCTGAGATTCCATTGCCTCAGCAACATCATCTAAAAGACTGTAGCGTTTTAGCATTACGTGAACAGGCAGATAATTCTCCGGCTTGCTGTTCTTCAATGCTTCTCTGAAAGCAGTGAGACTTTTTGCAATATCGCCTATATTGTTTGTTATTGCACCTTTTTTCGGTATGTCGAACATGGAACTTGTATCTATTCCGGCGGTAATGATTTGAATACTGATGTTTGCTTCATTCTTCTTCAGGTCTTCGCTCGTCGCGTGTGCAATATCCACGCTCGCGGCAGCATTGGCTGAGTTGAAGTTTGCGGCGAGTGTTGCCTTAACTGCTTTAAGTTCTTCCATTGTTCTGGTCGTGATCGTGATGAAAGCGTCATAAGTTCCGCCGTATCTATAGCCTCCGACAAAATAATCGCCGTATCTGTTACGGAATTTCGTCATATCTCCCTGTGCCGTCTTTTTGGCGTTCGGCTTAAGCTGATAGTCTTCGTTTTTAAGCGTACGATATGAAGTTTCAACTTCTTCGTAATGAATTACAAATGTTGTTGAAGTCAGACCAAACTTTAATTTACTTTGCGAAGAATAGCCCGCGTTAAGTCCGAATTTTCCGACCGAAAGTGAAGCATTTGCGGTTGTTGTTGAAACTTTTTCACGATCCTCCTGCGAAGATACAAATGTCGCGATGTAGTTTGATTTAATGTTGCGCTTCTTTTCAGGAACTGCCAATTCAAAAGTTCTTACGGCATTATAGCTGGACTGCATACCTGTCAGGGCAAAAAATCCGGCACCAAGCTGAAATTCATCCTGATAAGGTATCCCGTATAACTCCTTAGGAATCGTTGTACCTCCGCTTTCGCCTGTCGCTGCCGGAGAAACCGCGCCCGCAGCAGCTGTTACGAGAGTATCTTAGACTTGTTCGTCGGGGTCGTCGTTGCTTACTATTACCTTGTCGCAGCTTACGATATCTTGTGAATTAACCTTAATATCTTTACCGTCAAAGAGACCGTAATACGGTTTCTTACGCGCCATACATTCAAGATAAGCTATTCCCTGATCGCTGCTTACGCCAGCAAGAGCCCCAAAAACCGAGCCTTCAGCATTCTTTCTAAGGAACACATCATATACGAACTCATTGTAAGCTATCCTCAGTGCCATAATATCGTGCATGCTTACAGTATTCCCGGCGTCTGTATTTTTTAAGATATAGCGTTTGTACTGGCCTGCCTCATTCCTGCCAGTTCCGTCGCGAAGCTCTCTGTAGATGAATAAGGTGGGTACGTGGTCAAAATAAGTATCACTCTCAACTGATGAAGTAGCCTCAATATCAGCCGAAGCCATATTAAATTTGATTGTATAAGAACCTGTTACAGAGGGCGTGAAGGTGTAGCAGAGCATGTAAGGGTTATCGGACGGATAGATTGAAAGCTCAATTACGTCGTCACTGAGGTCAATCGCCTTGCTTGCGTCATGATTGCTATCGAATGTCCCGAAATCAAGAAATTCTAATGCGTTCCCTTGAGGATTGATTACTGTTGCATCAGGAATATTATTTGCGATAGGGAAAGCATAAGCCGCAACGTCCCTAATTCCTGTAATTCCCGCACTGTCCGAAATTTCAACGGTGTATTCGCGGCCTGCAGTTAAATCCACGACAAAAGAAGAGCTGTTTTTGAAATTTTTAAGATAGTGGCGTGAAGGTATCGAAGTAATTTTTACGTTCTGAATTGAGTTGCTTCCCTCGTAATAATTTTGCTCAATGTCATCGAAATCCGCAATGTCAGGCACGTTGTCAAGGTCAGTATCAAAAATGACGTCATCAAGAACGACAGGGGTGGAACTGACTTCACTCTCTTGCGTTTTAGTACCTATCGGGCTGCTGCTGCTACCCCCCGCTAACGCTGATAGCCCACAAAGGCTATGAGCATCGAAAAAACAAGAACACGAAAAGTTTTATTGTTCATTAAATGTTGAATCCTCCTAAAAATTATAATTCTAAGTATTGTATTTTATATAAATTATTTTTTAATTTCAATATAAAAAAAATTCCCCTTAAACTTAAAGAGGAGTCCTCAATATCGTAACATACGAGCCGCCTATGTCCGAAACTCACATTGCCTGATGAGCTTTATGATGATATTCAGGGTGTCTCGGCGGCTCCGGCGGTGGATGTTAGCAGGACTTGGCGTACTATCCTCACTAGCACTTATAATACTCAAGAAAAAGCATTACCCCTTGCTTAGGCAGGGGGATTTTTTTATATCTTATGGAAGCTGTAGCAACTCACCTTCATTCATTGAGCCTGCACGATAACCCTTTAAGTCTAAAGTTACATAAGAAAATCCAAGATTTTTTAATGTATCGTAAATTTTTGAGCGCGTATTTTCTTCAATCAGCTTACAAAAATCTTCAGGCATTACTTCAATTCTTGCGATCTTGCCGTGTATCCTGACGCGGAACTGCTTAAATCCCAAGTCCATTAATAACTGCTCGGCATCTTCGACCATTTTTAATTTCTCTTTGGTTATCGGCTCGCCGTAAACAAAACGCGAGGCAAGGCACGCAAACGAAGGTTTATTCCATGTAGGCAGGCCGAGACTCTTTGATAATTCGCGTATCTCTGCCTTAGTTAATCCGGCTTTCCTCAAAGGGCTTTGTATTCCAAGCTCATCGAGAGCCTTCATGCCGGGCCGAAAGTCGCCTAAATCATCAACGTTTGAGCCCTCAACAACATACGCGAGATTATTTTCTTTTGCACGTGCTAAAAGCCGCGTAAATAAATCTTTCTTGCAAAGATAACAACGGTTTATTGGGTTTTCTTTTATGCCGTTTATTTCTAATGAATTAATCGGGCACATTATTAAAGTTATTTTGTTATCAGCGCAGAATTTGCTTGCCTCCATAAAGTCTCTGTGAGGGAAAAGGCTCGAAAACGCCGTTATCGCGACAGCTTTATCGTCCAAAACATCATGAGCAACTTTTAATAAAAGCGTCGAGTCAACTCCGCCCGAAAAAGCTACCGCGACACTTTTCAGTGAAAATAAATATTCTTTGAGATCATTATATTTTTCTGATATTGTCATAATTTTTTTAACTCCTACCTCCTACCTCCTAATTCCTACCTCTTTATATCATAGCTCATGTTCATTATGCTTTGAATGCTCTCAACATCGTCAGTAATGTTTCCGTCGCCGTGAATAGTATGCTTGATTACGCTGCTCGCGACGGCAAAATTAATCATGTCCATAGGCTTATAATTGTTCATCATCGCATAAATGAAGCCGCTTGCAAAAGCATCTCCGCCGCCGACCCTGTCGAGAATGTTGAACGTGAAAGTCTTGCTCTCAAACGTATGACCCTGATACCACATGTAAGCCATTAAACTATTTTCGCTGCCTGAATAAGCGTAGCGCACATGCCTGGCGATACATTTTAAGTTTGGATATTTGCTCACAAATTTCGTAAAAACATCGTCCTGCTGTTCATAGTTGGGCTGCAAAGGTATTCCGTCCTTCCAGTCGCCTTTTGAGTAATCGCTCTCATCTTTCCATAGGTGATACGGCTCTATACCAAACAAGACATCAACATAGGGAAGGCACTGCGTACAAAAATCTCTAGCTTCGTTCCAAGTCCACAGCGTGCTTCTGAAATTGCCGTCAAAACTTACGATTAAATTTTTTTCTTTGGCCTTCTGCAAGCATAAAAGCATGAACTCCGCACAGCTCTGCGACAATGCCGGAGTAATTCCGCTCAAATGTATCCAGTTAAAGCCTTCGAGTAATTTATCAATGTCAACATTGCTGAAGTTATATTCTGTGATCGCGCTGTGTTTTCTGTCATAAGTTACTTTGCTCGGACGAATGCCGTAGCCCGTCTCAAGATAATAAGTTCCAAGCCTGTGAGTCGGAGTTTCTTCGGGGGTGCTTAAAATCACCGGGCTGCAGTGTACGTCGTTGCTTCTTAACATTCTTATTGCGCTTTTACCCAGCGAATTATTAGGGACGACGCTGAAGAATGTGCTGTCAATTCCAAGATTAGCAAGAGAAAGCGCGATATTTGCCTCGCTTCCGCCGTAAGTTGCCTCAAAAGATCCGGCCATGCGAATTTTCTCGTAATTAGGCGGCGTTAATCTCAGCATTATTTCTCCGAACGTGATAAATTTTTGCTTCATGTTTTACTCCCCCCGTAAATAAAGTTATCCGCGCATTACCTCAAGTGCGCCGTTCCACATGTCGCGCCCGGTCGTAACGACGCTCAAATTTGCCTCATATGCCCGGCTTGCGACTAACATATCCGTCATTTCGCGAACTAAATTTACGTTCGGGTAAGCTACATAGCCGTCCTCGTTAGCGTCGGGGTGGTCGGGCTGATAAGTCATTCGGGGCGCGGCGTTGTCCTCAGAAATTCCGATTACTCGCACGCCTCCGATGTCATGATAGCCGCCTATGGTGTTATCGAGCATTTCGGAAAAAACAGGCACGCGGCGTTTATAAGGTCCTCCGGCTTTCGTCCGGGTCGTGTTGATGTTTGCCAAGTTAGAAGAAATTGTGTCCATCCAAAGTCTGTGAGCCGTCAAAGAACTTCCGGCTATTTCCATGCTGTCAAAAATTTTCATGATAAATTACCTCCCTGCTATTACAGACCTAAGCGTTGTCAATTTACTCGCGGCCACGCGCATAAATCCCGTGTACATCATTCGCGTTTCAGCAAGCACAGCCATTTCACGCTCAGGGTCAACGTTATTCAGGTCGAGCCTGTACTGTTCGTCCATGATTTTTGTATCTGCGGCGTGAACGTCGTCAACTTTCAACGGGTGCGAAGGTATGTGATCCTTATGAGTAACGGTCATGTGAAGTTTTTTATCCTGCTCCATAACTTCGCGCATTTGATCCTCAAACGAGACATTATGACGCGCATATCCGGGCGTGTTCGCGTTCGCTATATTTTTTGTTACAGCTTTGAAACGCTGCGCCAAACATTCAGCTTCTTTATCTATTACGTTCCACGTATAATCGCCAAGCATTTTTTCACTCTCTTAAAAATAAAAATTTTTCTTTATTATATTACATTGAGTGAAGCAAAAAAATTTTTTCATAAATTACACTGACAGCTAAAAAAAATCTGCGTGCTATAATCGTTGACAAGTTAAATATTCATTCAAAAATTTCTCAAAAAATTTTTTCAAGAGGCGAAGGGATTTATTTTTGTATGCAGTTCTTTCGCTGTCATAAAAATTATATCTTTAAGGGGGGTATATTCTGAAAATGATTAAGCTCTATGATGAAGGCGTTTACCTCATCAACGGAACGAAGGTAGTACCTGAAAGCCAAGCCGGAAATCAGTATAACAAGGCCGAAGCTAAAAAGGGCACGATAGCGTACGGCATTCTCAAAGCTCACAACACTGCCGGCGACATGGATCACCTGCGCATTAAATTTGACTCAATGGCAAGCCACGATATTACTTTCGTAGGGATCATTCAGACAGCAAGGGCTTCAGGAATGAAAAAATTTCCGCTTCCCTACGTCATGACAAACTGCCACAATTCGCTGTGCGCGGTAGGCGGAACAATCAACGATGACGATCACTATTTCGGACTCAGCGCGGCGAAAAAATACGGCGGAATTTATGTTCCTCCACATATAGCGGTCATTCATCAGTTTATGCGTGAAATGTTTGCAGGCTGCGGACAAATGATTTTAGGCTCGGACTCCCACACCCGTTACGGCGCATTAGGAACAATGGCAATCGGCGAGGGCGGCGGAGAACTCGTCAAACAGCTTTTACAGGATACTTATGACGTAGCATATCCCGGAGTTGTTGCCGTTTATCTCACGGGCAAGCCCGCGCCTTATGTCGGGCCTCATGATATTGCGCTTGCAATCGTTAAAGCAGTCTTCAAAAACGGCTATGTTAAAAATAAAGTCATGGAATTTGTCGGGCCCGGCGTTGCCTCAATGACGACTGACTACAGAAACGGCGTTGACGTAATGACGACCGAGACGACGTGCCTTTCTTCTGTATGGCGCACGGACAGCGACACAAAAGCATATCTTGAAGAACACGGACGCGGCGGAGATTATAAAGAGCTTAATCCGGCCGGCGTTGCATATTATGACGGCTGCGTAGAGATTGATTTATCGACAATTAAGCCGATGATCGCGTTGCCGTTCCACCCGTCAAACGCCTACGAAATTTCCGAACTTTACGCGAATTTGAAGGACATCTTGGCCGAGACTGAAAAGGCCGCTGAAAAAGTTGCGGAGGGACGCGCTCACTTCACGCTGCTTGATAAAGTTACGCCCGACGGAAAATTAATGGTTCAGCAGGCTTTCATAGGGGGGTGTTCGGGCGGAACTTACTCGAACATAGTCGAAGCGGCTCACGCTCTCAAGGGCAAGACGTGCGGATTTGATGAGTTTTACTTGAGCGTTTACCCGTCATCACAGCCGGTCTTTATTGACTTAGACAGAAAAGGCTTATTAGCTGACTTAATGGACGCCGGCGCGGTAATCAGGACGGCATTCTGCGGACCTTGCTTCGGAGCCGGCGACACGCCTGCGAACAATGCACTCTCAATCAGACACGCAACGCGAAACTTCCCGAACCGCGAAGGCTCAAAGCCCGGCAGCGGACAAATGGCGGCGGTGGCACTCATGGACGCACGCTCAATCGCAGCAACGGCGGCCAACGGCGGAAAGCTTACATCAGCCGAAGATTTAGACTGCTGGGGCAACATTCCGGCTTATCATTACGATGACAAGGCATATAAATCGCGCGTCTACTGGGGCTTCGGAAAAGAAAAACTCGATACTGAAATTAGATTCGGACCGAACATCAAAGACTGGCCTGAACAGGAAGCACTCGCAGATAATATTCTACTCAAGGTCGTCTCGAAAATTCTTGACGAAGTTACGACAACTGACGAGCTTATCCCGTCGGGCGAAACAAGTTCATACCGTTCAAATCCGCTTGGCCTTGCTGAATTTACTCTTTCGCGCAGAGATCCGCAGTATGTCGGAAGAGCTAAAGAAGTTCAGAAAGTCGAATATGCAAGACTTAAAGGCGAGGATCCTGCGAAGGGCGAATTAGCTGAAGTTTACGCGGCAATCAAGAAAATTCCGGGCCAAGAAAATATTAGCTCAATGGAAATTGAATACGGCTCAACAATTTACGCGAACAAGCCCGGCGACGGTTCAGCACGTGAACAGGCTGCGTCATGCCAGAGAGTTCTCGGCGCACTTGCGAACATCACGCAGGAATATGCGACAAAGCGTTACCGCTCGAACTGCATGAACTGGGGCATAATTCCCTTCCATATCAAGGGCGAACCTAACTTTGAAATCGGCGATTATGTTTACGTTCCAGGCATCAGAACAGCTCTTGACAAGAACGAACTCGGAAGCATTAAAGCCTACGTAATCAAAGGCGGAAAAGCTGAAGAAGTTGAGCTTTATATTCAGGACATGACCGAAAACGAGAGAGACATCGTCAAGGCCGGCTGCCTGATTAACTTCAATAAAAATAAAGCACGCTAAAAACAGGTAGGAGTTAGGAAGTAGGAGGTAGGAGGTTTTCATCTTTCTAACTTCTTGCTCCTGCATAAGAAATATAAAATTAAAATTTGAAGGGAGATTTTATTCAAAAATGAGCAAGATAAAAATGGCAAACCCCATCGTTGAGATGGACGGCGACGAAATGACCCGCGTTTTATGGCAGATTATCAAAGAAGATTTGCTTATGCCGTTCGTCGAATTAAACACGGAATATTATGATTTAGGTTTGCCAGAGAGAGACAAGACCGGCGACAAAATTACGTGGCAGGCTGCCGAAGCAATCAAGAAACATCACGTCGGAGTTAAGTGCGCAACAATCACTCCAAACAAACAGCGCGTTGAAGAATATAATCTTCACGAAATGTGGAAGTCGCCCAACGGCACAATCAGATCAGTTCTTGACGGTACTGTTTTCCGCGCACCGATTTTAACAAACTGCATCAAGCCCGTAGTCAAAAATTGGAAGAAGCCGATAACAATCGCTCGTCATGCTTACGGCGACGTTTATCGCGGAACAGAGTTCAGAGTTCCCGAACCAGGCACAGCTGAATTAATTTTCACGGGCAAGAATGGCACAACCTTCCGCGAGACTGTCTATGACTACGAGTGTCCCGGCGTTTTACAGGCAATGTATAACAAGGACACGTCGATTAAATCATTCGCTCGTTCATGCTTCGAGTATGCTCTCTCAACAAAGCAGGATCTTTGGTTCTCAGCGAAAGATACTATTTCAAAGCAGTATGACCAGACATTTAAGCTCCTGTTCCAAGAAATTTTTGAGAACGAGTACAAAGCGAAATTTGACGCGGCAGGGATCACTTATTTCTACACGTTAATCGATGACGCTGTAGCGCGTGTAATGCGTTCAGAGGGCGGATTTATCTGGGCCTGCAAAAATTATGACGGCGACGTTATGAGCGACATGGTCTCAACTGCGTTCGGCTCGCTCGCAATGATGACAAGCGTACTCGTTTCGCCGGACGGCAATTTTGAATACGAGGCCGCTCACGGAACTGTTACAAAACATTTCTACCGTTACCGCGAAGAAGGCAAAATGACCTCAACGAACCCCGTTGCAACGATCTTCGCATGGAGCGGAGCATTGAGAAAACGCGGAGAGCTTGACGGCAGCAACGACCTCGTTGACTTTGCGAACAGACTTGAGAAAGCCACAATCGAAGTAATCGAGAGCGGCACAATGACAAAAGACCTTTCCGGCCTTTGCGAAGGCGTTACGCCGAAAGTTGTTGACTCAAAAGAATTTATCACGGCAATCGCGGCAAAGCTGTAAAAAATATTTTAAGCGTTATAATTATTTCCGCAGGGCTTTTAATTTTAAGTTCTGCGGATTTTTTATTTTTTGTGGAGGCTTTTTGATTTATCATGGAAGAAATGATTTTAGAGAAAGAAAAAATTGACTGGGGACGCGCTCCTGCCGACACGCCGGTGTGCATTGAGAAAGAAGTTTATTTGCGCGACATCGTTCAGACAATTCTTGACGGCTTTGAAACCCCCGAAGAGGTCATGGAAGAACTTTCACTCACTGCTGAAGACGCAGGCTCCGAAGAAATTCCGGCAATCTTGGATATTTTTGTGCCGGTCATTAATGCTTGGAAGTCAGGCTCGTGCGGAATGGGCTGCGCAGGCTGCACAGGAAGCTGCCACTAATTTCAGGCAGGAGAGCTAGGAGTTATTGAAAAGATATAACCCCCTCGCCCTTGTCAGGGGGCGCAAGAAATTCGCGTATCAAAAGCATTTCTCTTGCCGCCCCTGTTAAGGGGAGGTAGCCTGCCAAAAGCAGGACGGAGGGGTTATGAATTGTATGATAAAATACTTTCAAGTAGTTCTAAAGTAGTTCTAAAAAATTCAGGAAGAGATAATTTTGGGGACTACAATGGGCACTACAAAAACTTCAAAAATTTTTAGCTTTCATAAAATTTTACGACAATAAATTTTTTTCTAATGTGTGAAATTTTTTTCTGCGTCATTGAAAATTTTTTTTGCTGCAATTTTTCAAGTTCATTCACTATAAAGACAATACGACTTGCGCCCAAAACTCCGCCGCATTGCAATCTCCCATTAATTTTTTTCCTTTGCTTAAAGCTAAATCAATTTCTTGTTTTTTTTCGGGATCGTTCAAATAATTTTCAAGCTCATTCAAAATTTTTTCCGGCATTGCATTTTCGCATAAAAGTTCAGGATAAACTTCGCGCCCCGTTAAAATATTAGGGATAGAAATATCTTTTACATGAACAAGTTTTTTTAATATCATGTAATTTATTTTTTTCATGTTATAAATCACAACCATGAATCGCTTTAATAACATTGCCTCAACCGCTACGGTCCCCGACACCCCTGCAACGGCAAGCGACCCCAGCATTAATTCGCGCCCTTCGCCTTCCCAGTATTCAAAGCCGGAATTTCTGACGCGCTCCCGTAATTCGTCCGCTAAATCTTCGCTCAAGCCCGGCGCGATCGAGAACACCGGTAAATAATTTTTCTCTCTCAATAATTTTGCAGTATTCAATAAAATTTCTAAATGAAAATCAATATCATAACGTCGGCTCCCTGCCATGAGGGCAATAATTTTTTTATCGGCAAATCTTTTTTTGAAGTCATCAGAAATTTTCACGCCCTCTAAATCATGAACTAAAGGGTGAGCCTTCCATTTTGAATTAACTCCGTGATTGATTAAAAATTCATGCTCGAAATAAAATAACGGCAGGCATAAATCAAAATCGCGCTTGAGATTTTTCACGCGCCCTGCTCTCCATGCCCACACGGTCGGAGGAATGAGAAAAATAATTTTTCCATCGTAACCTTTTTTTCTCAATGACTTAGCGAGCATTAAATGAAAGTCGGGACTGTCGATTAATACAACCGCGTCGGGCTTTGATTTAATAATTTCGTTCGTGATATTTTTTTTGAGGCGGAAAATTTTTGGTATAGCCGGTATTATTTCAAGAATACCCATGAGCTTTAATTCTTCGTAGCTCCATTTAGCAAAGCCGCCGGATTTTTCACCGTTAGGGCCAAGCATACCCCAAAGTTTTATATTTGCGTCAATCTTCAAAATTTCTCTGATGAAGCCCCCTGCGTAAATATCGCCGGAGACTTCACCGCATGAGACAAAAATATTTTTCATGAATTATATTTTTTAATGTCAAATTCATTTTCGCTTTTCGCAACAATAAGCGTTGATATTAAAACAAACATTACCATTGAGGTAGTGTGCGCTATGTCCGTAAAAGGGTCAACGACTGCAACAACGGATAAACCGTCCATAGGACAGCCTGCAAGAACGAGAAGTGATGACATACTTATAAGTCCTATGCCGGGAATACCGGGCATAGCTATTGGCAAAAAAATTGAGTAAAATCCTATTAAAAATATTTGTGATAACTTTACTTCAATTCCGTAGCTGTTGGCTATCGAGAGAGTTAATACAGATAAAAATAAGCAGAAACAGTTTTTGCATGTAATTGTCCCTAAAGGAACTAAAAACGAATACATTTTTTCTGAAATTCCCAATTTTTGAGCTGTCTTCATTTCATCAGGTATTGCTGCAGCAGTTGAACATGTTGCGGCAGCATTTATTATTGATGAAAGAGATTTTTTGAACATCGTACCGGGATTAAGACGGGCAATGAAAATAATCATCAAGTAATATGTAAACCATATTAATAGATTTGAAGCAGCAAATGCCAATAATATTCCCAGCAATAAGAACAGAGTTTTAGCTCCTGTTGAAATAAACATTGACGTTATTGAGCAAAACACGAGCAGCGGCATGAGATGCAAAAAAATCTCCATAATTTTTGCAAAAAGTTTATTAACTTCATCGAATACCGAC
>CAJOGI010000003.1 GCA_905234075.1 uncultured Synergistales bacterium
GCCGAAGAACGCTGCGGAGAAGTTCTCGAATTTCAAAGCGAAATAGCAGACGACAGGAGCAGGTTATTTGAAGGCCAAGAGCTTGAAATTTTAGTTGAGAGCATTGAAAAAGACGAAGGCGAAATTTTAGCTTACGGACGAAGTTACAGGGACGCTCCCGAAGTTGACGGAGTTGTAAGCGTGTCGGGGATTGACGAAAAAAAATTAAAGCCAGGCGATAAAATCCGCGCAAAAATTGAAAGCAGTATAGAAAATGATTTATTCGGAAAGGTGATTGATTAAGTAATGCCGAAAATTAGCGAAATGAAAAATTATCCTTATTATGTATGGCTTGCGAGCGTGTTCGGGCTCGGTTTTCTGCCGTCAGGAATGCCCGGAACTGTCAGCTCTGCTGCTGCGTGTGTCGTGAGCATGTTTGTTGACGTTCCTATGTGGGCAATAATTCTTGTAATTTTTGTCGGCGTTTACGTAACGGGAAAATCAGAAAAATTTTTCAACATGAAAGACCCTAGCTTCTTAAATATTGACGAAGTTCCGGGAATGTGGCTGAGTATTTTTATGCTCCCGAAGAGTTTTATAATTCCGGGATTTTTTTTGTTCAGGCTGATTGACATTCTCAAGCCGTTCCCTGTCTCAACGATGGAAAAATTGCCCGGCGGCTGGGGAATAATGGCTGATGACGTTGTCGGCGGAATAATGGCAAATTTTCTTTTACAGCTTTATAACTCTTATTTTCATCAGGCCGGCTGGGTCTATGAGTTAATTACGTGGGCGGCCGGAAAATGATTTCGGAAATATTAAAAACTGCCGGAGAAAAAAAATTAAAAATTGCCTGCGCTGAATCATGTACGGGCGGACTTGTCGGAGCAGCATTGACTGAACTTCCCGGAAGCTCTGAAATTTTCAACGGCAGTGCGGTAACTTACAGCAACGAGGCCAAGAAAAATATTTTAGGAGTAAAAGAAGATACCCTAAAAATTTTCGGTGCTGTCAGCGAACAATGCGCTCTCGAAATGGCGCAGGGAGCATTGAAAATTTATGATGCCGACATAGCCGTATCTGTAACCGGCATAGCAGGCCCGGACGGCGGAAGCGAATTAAAGCCCGTCGGAACTGTCTGCTTCGGCGTTGCGTCAAAGAATGAAGTAAAAACTTTCACAGAAAAGTTTTCGGGCAGCCGCTCCGATATTAGAGGAGAGGCTGTAAATTTTGCGCTGAAGAAAATTTTGGAAGAAATTAGGAATTAAGAAAGCGAGGACTTTTTTTATTATGAAAAGAAAATTATTTGTACTCATGCTCGCCTCATTACTGTTTGCTCTTGCTGCTCAGGCATTCGCCGATGACGGATATTATGTCCGTGAAGAAGCCTCACGCAGAGGCATGAAATTAATCTCGACCGAAGAGGTCAGAAGCATCGCCTCAAAGCACATCGGAGCCAACAACATCAGCTTCAAAGATTTTGACCTCGACAACGAAGCACACGACTACCCCAACGGCTCGGACTTCAGGCCGGTCTATGAGTTTGAGTGCTACGCAAGCGGCAACGAATATGACTGCAAAATTGACGCTGTAACAGGCGAAGTTTTGAAATTCAAACTCGATGATTAAATAAGCGAAGGAGAAAAAATTTTTATGGCCTCTCAAAATAATTCAATCGGCTATATCTTAATCGAAGGCTCGGAAACTCAGATACGCGGCGCGGCTTTGATAACGGACGCTAAAGGCTTTCCGCTTGACTTTGCACGCACCGAGCCTCTGAGACCGGATCACTTGGCGCGAATACTTTACGGCGATTCTTTTGGAAAATACGCGAAAGAAAAACTAATTCTTGAAAGTCTGCTTGACGCTATAGAAATTCAGCCGCAGTTATGGATTTGTACTGACAGCGATATTCTTGAGCCGTTAAGAGCGGACAGCAAAATTAAAACAGTCTTACTTGAGGAGTCTCCTCACGTTCCTTTAGAGGCCGCCGGCCATATCGAAACGACAGCGGAGCCCGGAGTGTTTTTTATTCAGGCTAATGCAAACGGCGCACCATTCAGGGCGGAATTTCCAAACGGCATACGGCCCGAAGAAATACAGCAGGCTGCGGCGTGCTTAGCAGAAGCTGCGCAGTCAATGAATATTCTTGAGCCTTTCACAAGACTTCAAAAAGCTTTGAATTTTTTAGCGACCGGAAGGAGTTAATAAAACTAAATGCCGTTCGGGGGAGTTCGTGATTTTATTGCGCGTCATGTTGTAGGGGACGTGAAAGTTTATAAAATAGATGACTTCAATATGGACCCGCCGGAGATTATAAAAACTCAAGAACATATAGAGACTTTCTCCATGCGCCCTAAAATAGAAATAGAAGTCTCAAAGCCGTTTGATTTTGAAAAAAAGATCGAATGTGTTGCCCGGCGCGTGAAATTTTTAAGAGAGCCGGTCTCATCACGGAATATAAAAATAAAATATTTCGTTAAACAGGACGTTAAGACGCAAAAATTATCATTCAACAAAAAAATAAAAACGTATTCACAGTTAAAACAAATTCAAGCATTGCCGCAGGAACGTCAGAATGTTATAAAACTTCAGCGAAAAAAGCCCGATGTCGCAAGCAACGAAATTATTTTAGCGTGCTACGGGCCCATTGTTGAAGGTGCCGTAGAAAAAATAGTTTTGAATAAACAAAACGGAACTCTCTTAGTATGGTACAAAAAGGGAAGCCGTCAATTTAAGGCCCGGTTCGTTTATTTAATCAGGCGGCTAGGCATGGGGTCAAAGCCTGAATGGCGGTGGATATAGAAAAAAAATTTTTTTTTGCGGTAAAATATTCAGACTAAATTTTTTTCGAGGGAGTTAAAGTTTTCAAAAATGGCTACGGTTAATAGCGCAGACCTTTCAGCCGGATTAAACACAGGAGACATCGTTGAATGTACTGTAGAGCAGATAATGCCTTACGGTGCTTTCGTCAGAATTTCGGAGAATGGCCGCAAGGGAATGATACATATTTCCGAGCTGTCATACGCTTTTGTCAAAGACATTAACGAAATTCTGAAAGTGCAGGACAAAATTAAAGCGAAAATTATTAAAATTGACGAGCGAGGGCGCATAGACCTCTCGATCAAGCAGACAATGAACCCTCCGGCACCGCAGCAGCCTAAAAAAACTTCTAACTACACTTCACGACCGGGCAGGGAAAATTTCAGACCTCAAGTGCGAAATTTTGACAGAGAGCAAAATACTAATAAATCGCGTGAGGTTCATGAAGTAAAAGATTTTTACGCAATGAGGGAAGCTTACAGAGAAAATAACCCCGAAGAAGCCGACTCGTTTGAAAAAAAGATGGCCTCATTCCTAAAGACCAGCGAGGCCAAAATTACGGACCTGAACACGCGGAACTCAGCACGCACAGGCCGAAGCACGAGACGCAGAAATAACAGCAGAGACTTTTAATGCTCATGAATAAAATTTTTTTTGTGAATGCCGGGAGATCTGAAAAAGCATCTCCCGTTTTTAATATATCGCCGGATAAACAACGGCGTTTTGATTCCTCTCTAATAATATCCGTAAAAAAATGCGAATTTAATCACGTTCAAGTTATAATTTGCAGACCGCTGTCAAAAAAATTGAGGCCGTTCCCGACAACTTTCTGGCTCATGTGCCCGTATTTAATAAAACTTGCCGGGACTGTCGAATCTCAAGGCGGAGTTAATAAACTCGAAGAATTTTTGCGGAGTAAAAAACTTTTTCACGAATGGCACGAATATAATTTTTTGCATCAGATTTTAAGATTAAAGCTCATTAATAAAAATCAAAGTAATTTTATGAGAAAGCATAACGGAAAAATTTTTAAGTCTTTAATTCGCGGCGGTGTCGGCGGAATTAAATACGACGCTGAAAATATTAACGTTAAGTGCCTGCACCTTCAGACGGCTTCGTTTTTAGCTTTAGGCTTTCATCCGGGCAGCGAGTGGCTGAAATTGAAAGGGCTTTGCGGCGGCTGTAAAAAAAATTTATGTTCAAAACGGCCTGTATAATTAGAGTTAGGAATTAGGAGTTAGGAGTTAAAAATTAGGTAAAAATGTTTGAAGCTGATTTAGTTTTTTCGTGCGGAGAAAATAATTTTCTTCCCGTTGCTGACGTGTGGCTGGTGATTGATGTTTTGAGGGCCACTACTGTTATAACCCGATGGTTTGAGCTTGGCGGCACTGAATTATATCCCGTTCAAAGTCCTGACGAGGCACGGCGTTTAGTTCTTGAATTAAGGGAGCGCGGCTCTTCTCCGTTGTTAATGGGCGAGGTGAACGGAATACCGCCGGAAGGTTTTGATTTAGGCAACTCGCCTTTAGAATTAAATTACGAGTTAATTCAAGAGCATTACTGCGGCGTTATGTCAACAACTAACGGAACTGTAGCATTAAATGAGGCTTCGTCTTCTGGAAGTCCCGTAATCGCCGTGAGTTTTAGAAACGTCTCGGCATGTCTTGACCACGCGCTGAAAATCGGGAACAGAATAGGAATTTTATGTTCGGGGCGAAAAAATAGGCCGTCTTGGGAAGATACTTTATGTGCCGGAGCTGTGATTGAAAGTTTGCAGGCACGGGGCGAAGTCCTTTTGACTGACAGTGCAAGAATAGCCCTGACCGTTTGGAAAAACCGCGAGAATAGTCTGCTCTCATGCGTCGAAAAATCTAATCACGCCGAATATTTGAAGCATATAGGCTACGGACGCGATATTATTTTTGCCTGCGAAGTTGACGCTTCAACGGTCGTGCCGATGCTCGTGAATGATAATACAGGCCGCATAATTTTACAGAGCGTTGACGGCAGCGCGAGACCGTACGCAACTCCAAGATTTGAGCGCATAAAACCTGAACCTGTTACGAATACGAAAACTTCAGAAACTTCAGACCCGTTTGAAGAATTATTAAGCTACACAAAAAAACCGCCGCAATATTTTTCAACGCAAAAATGATTTTTTAGCTCCCTATGTTTTTATAAGGCAAGGGAGTATATTTTTATTTTTAATTTTTTTATGAGGCCGAAAAAATTTTTGCGATTCTATTTTTTTTAATTGCTTCGTGAAAATTTTTGAGGACTGAAAATTTTTTAGATTTTTGTAATCGTAAAAGTAGTTGCAAAAAAAATTCCCCAGCGTCGGGAACTAAAGACGATAATATTATACAATATAGCTTTGCAAAAATTCATTTAAGGAGAAATTTTTATTAAATGCCAAAAGTATACAGGCTTTACACGGAACGCAAAGACCGTGAAAATTTTGAAGTTACTTCACTGCTCAACGAAATTAAAAATATTCAAGGCAACGAAAATATTTCACAAGTAAGAATATTAAACCGCTACGACGTTGAAGGACTTAATGACGAAATGTTCGCTACGTGCAGGCACGCGATTTTTGCCGAGCCCTTCACTGACGAAATATTAGAAAAATTACCTGATGACTCTGAAAAAATTTTAGCTGTCGAGTTTTTGCCCGGACAGTATGACCAGAGAGCAGACGCGGCTGAGCAATGCGCCATGCTTTTATTAGGATTCAGGCCGATTGTAAAAACTGCGAGAGTTTATTTATTTTACGGAGATATAAATAATTTTGATGGCATTAAGAAATTTTTAATTAACCCTGTCGAAGCGAGAGAAGCAAGTTTAGAATTAGTAGTTAGAGACGGGGGATTAGGGGTTAAAGATATTAAATTCATTGAACTTGAAAAACTTACAGAATTAAAAAATCTCGCTATGAGCCGTGAAGATTTAGAGTGCTGCAAAAAATATTTTGAATCTGAAAAAAGAAATCCTACCGAAACAGAAATTAAAGTCCTCGACACTTACTGGTCAGACCACTGCCGGCACACAACTTTTTCAACGCATATTGAAGAGCCGGAAATTAACGACGAAAAAATTTTAGAAGTCTACGAAAATTATTTATCAATCCGAAAAAAATTAGGCTATCCTGAAAATAAACCTGTAACTTTAATGGACATCGCCACAATCGGCGCAAAATATTTGAAGTCTCAAGGCAAGCTCCCCGATTTAGTAAGCTCCGAAGAAAATAACGCCTGCACCGTAAAAATTAATGTTGATGTTGACGGCGAAGAGCAATCTTGGCTTTTATTATTCAAGAATGAAACCCATAACCACCCTACAGAAATAGAACCCTTCGGAGGTGCGGCGACTTGTATCGGCGGAGCTATCAGAGACCCTCTGAGCGGACGTGCTTACGTTTATCAGGCAATGAGGATAACGGGCGCGGCTAGTCCTTTCAATCCCACAATGCCGGGAAAATTATCACAGCGTTCAATTATTACGAAGGCTGCCGCAGGTTACAGCTCTTATGGAAATCAAATCGGAATACCTACGGGATTAGTTGACGAAATTTATCACGAGGGCTACAAGGCCAAGCGTCTTGAGGTAGGCGCGGTCATCGCGGCAGTGCCTGAAAAAAACGTGATACGCGAAAAACCTTCGGACGGCGATTTAATTTTATTATTAGGCGGCAAAACAGGACGGGACGGCATCGGAGGCGCGACGGGCTCTTCAGTTTCTCATAATTCGAGCTTCATTGAGACAAGGGGCGCGGAAGTTCAGAAGGGCAACGCTCCCGAAGAAAGAAAATTACAGAGGCTTTTCAGAAATCCCGACTTCACGAAATTAATTAAACGCTGTAACGATTTCGGAGCAGGCGGAGTCAGTGTCGCGGTCGGCGAACTTGCTGACGGATTAGATATAAATCTTGACGCAGTGCCTTTGAAATATGCCGGGCTTGACGGGACTGAAATTGCAGTGAGTGAAAGCCAAGAGCGCATGGCCGTCGTAGTCGCTGAAAAAGACGCGGAGCGCGTGAAAAATTTAGCTCTCTCTGAGGACGTTCAGGCAACTGTCATTGCTCGTGTGAATAATTCAGGGCGAATGAGAATGACTTGGCGCGGCAAAGAAATTGTAAATCTCTCACGCGAATTTATAAACAGCAACGGAGCAGCAAGACGCATAAGCGTCAGAGTTAGGAGTGAGGAGTTAGGAGTTAGGAGTGAGAAGACAAAAGATAAAAATTTTCTATCCGACTTAAATATCTGCTCGAAGCGCGGACTTGCTGAAAGATTTGACTCGACTGTCGGGGCTCACAGCGTTTTAATGCCGTTCGGGGGAAAATTTCAGAAGACCCCTGCACAGGCTATGGCCGCAAAAATTCCCGTCGGCAATCACGAAACAGAGACATGCTCTGTAATGTCATGGGGCTTTGACCCTTGCATCTCTGAAAAAAATACTTTTAATGGCGCATATCTTGCAGTTCTTGAATCTCTCTGCAAAATTATCGCAACGGGCGCGGACTTGAAAAAATGCTGGCTGACTTTTCAAGAATATTTCGGCAAGCCCGGAGAAAATCCCGAACGATGGGGGCTTCCGTTCGGTGCGCTGCTCGGAGCTTTGAAGGCTCAATTAGATTTTGAGGTCGCTGCTATCGGCGGAAAGGACTCAATGAGCGGCTCTTTCACTGACATTAACGGCAAAAATTTTGACGTTCCGCCGACTTTAATTTCATTCGCTGTTGCTGTAACGGACGTGAAGAAAATTTTATCGCCGGAATTTAAGTGCGCAGGCTCAAAAGTAATTTTGCTTGAGCCTTCTTACGATGAGCGTGGACTGCCCGAAAAAAAATCAATGCTGAAAATTTTTGACACAATCGGCAAATTAAATTCTGACGGAAAAATTTTAGCGTGTTCAGTTCCGACGTTCGGAGGAGTTAAAGCCGCAATTTTCAAAATGTGCTTGGGAAATAATCTCGGCTTTGAGTTCACACGAACAGATTTTGATGAGAGGCGCGGGAAATTTATTATTGAAATTTCTGACGATGTAAATGATTTTCCAGTTCTTGGCCGCGTGATTGAAGAGCCTGAAATAATTTTTGACGGTGAAAAAATAATTTTGTCCGAAGCCGAAGAAATTTATAATTCGCCGCTTGAAAATATTTTCCCGACAGAAATAACTAGGAACGAGGAATTAGGGATTAGGAATGAAGTTGCGAAAAATAATTTTTCCCCTCTAACTCCTACCTCCTACCTCCTAACTCCTGCCTGCTTTTTAATTCCCGTTTTCGCCGGAACTAACTGCGAGTACGAGACGGCGAAGGCAATCGAAAAAGCCGGAGGCCGCGCAAAAATTTTTGTCGTTAGAACTTTAACGCCCGACCTAATGAAAAGTTCAGCCGAAGAATTTGCGGACGCTCTGAAAAAATCTCAAGCCCTCGTTCTGCCCGGAGGCTTCTCAAACGGCGACGAACCTGACGGCTCAGGAAAATTCATCGCTATATTTTTACGAAGTCCCGCAGTCCGTGAGGCTCTTGAAAATTTAATCGATAAAAAAGGCGGTTTAGTCTGCGGAATTTGCAACGGCTTTCAGGCTCTTATTAAAACAGGTCTGCTTCCTTTCGGGCGTATCTGCGAACCTGACGAACTTTCAGCAACTTTGACTTTTAATAGAATTGGCCGTCATCAGTCAAGAATAATTTTCTCGCGGGTAATTCAAAATCATTCGGCTTGGCTAAGAAAAACAAAAATCGGCGAGGTTTATTCAATTCCTATTTCACACGGCGAGGGACGTTTTGCATGTTCTCAAGAGACGCTCGAAAAATTAATGTGTAACGGTCAGATCGCCGGACAGTACGCGGACATTGACGGCAATCCTTCAATGCTGACGCAGTATAATCCTTCGGGTTCATTCGGAGCGGTCGAGTGTCTTACTTCGCCGGACGGCCGCATAATCGGAAGAATGGGACATGTTGAACGCAACGGGCTTGGCCTTTATAAAAATGTTCCCGGAAATTACGGAATAAAATTTTTTGAATCAGCCGTTGAATTTTTGAAGAATTAAAAAAAACTCCTAACTCCTCATTCCTAATTCCTAACTGAAAATATAAAAGGAGTGTTAAATTTTGGATCGTAAAAATCTTGAACAATATCTTGGAAAAAATATTGAGATCATGTTAATGCCGGACGGGCGGAAAACTTCCGGCGTTCTTCTAAAATGCGAAGATGATCATATAGCTTTAGGCGATGAGTTATGGGTCTATCCCATGATATGGGGCGTGAAGCCTATAGCAGGGGCAGTTGAAGAAAAAATCCCTGAGCCCGTTGCCGAAGCTGCGCCTGCCATAGAAATAAAACCGGAGCCTGAGCCTGACGTTATAAAGTTTCAAAACGAGCTCGAAAAAATTTTCGACAATATGCGCGTGTCCTTAGAAACTTACACGTTAAATGCCGATTATGTTAGAAAATTTAGGACTAAAGGCCAAAGCAAAATTCAAACCATAATTGAAAGTATCCTCACTAAATATCAATACGCTGTGAAGACTCACGAGGATAGGCCGTATTCTATGCGTATGCGCGAAATTCTCAACACAGCTTATAACTTATGGAAAAACAATAAAAATATAATCGCTGCTTCAGAAATTTATGCGTTTGTTCTTTATCTGACGGGAGAAAGCGAACGAAGCGTAAAACTTTACATGAAAATTCATGATTTTCACGGAGCTTTTATGGCCTCATCGTCTGCCGCGTCAAAAATGCTTGCAAGCGTCTGCATAGCTGTGAGCGAACCTCTAACGCCTAAAAATTTAGCCGTGCTTTTGAAACTTGAGCCCCCACAGTTAGCTGCAGTCTTAAAATGGATACTCGATAACGCCTTAAAACCTGAAAGCGAGGTCGAATTTAATCACGCTGCCGCACTTGCATGGAAAATTCTAGGCTTTTCTTCGTGGGAAAATAAAGAGACTTTATGCAGCGAAGAAAATATTAAGGCGTTAAAAGAATGGCTCGAAAATCAGCCGGCGGACGATAAAATTATTGAAGACGCTGTAAAAATTTCAGCAAAAGAAAATTTGCCGAAGCCCGAAGAAAAAGACCCCGTAATAGACTGGAGCGAACAAAGACTTGACGGCGAATTTGAATTTTTTAACCTAAACCGCGATAAATTATACGGCTTCATAAAATGTCCAGTGCTGAAAAAATATAATATCCCGTTAAGTTCTGAAAATTCCGTTTTCGTTCACTTCTATCAAATTCAAGACAGAGAACTCCGCAGAAAATTATTGACCGGCAAAAAAATGCACCCGCTTTTGCAAGTTAATTTCAAACTCGGAAGTAACACGCTGGGCCCGGCGGCTTATGATGTCCGCGAAAAAAATTACGACATTGAAAATATTTTGAAAGTAGATATGCAGTCGGCTTTATCTGAAGAGGGCGAGATAGATTTTTTTCGGCGGCATGACGAGATACCTTTCGGCAAAGTCAGAACGAAAAGCGGCGAGCTGTTCACTTTCAATGAAAATAATATTTCAGACCCGTTATTATTAGTTTTTCTTGAATATACCCCATCATCAGAAGGCCACCCCGTTCGTTTTACTCGCGGCGTTCTTAATAACGAGAGAGTACAAATTCATAATCTTGAATCCGCCGTGCCTTTCCCTGAAGATAAAGTAAAAGCGTGGCAGGCCGGAGGACTTATTGAGAAGGCACGCAGGCGAATGAATTTGCCGTCAGATGACAAAGAAATGAGCGAAGAAAATAACGCCGATTTTTACGACGAAATCACGCCTGAAATTGAAGAGCTTATTAATCGCAGCTACGTTCCTTTAGAGCCTTATAATCCGGCCGGAGGAAATACTCAAGCCAGTCCGGTTGAAAATAAAATTCCTGAACAAACTCAAAACGGCGTAGAAACTTTCAACGAGCTTCCGAAATTTTTGCAGGATAAAATTTTAAGCGTCTCCATAGCCGGTAAATGCAGCACGGAATTTTTGGGCGATACTTTTTACAGGCGCGGCCATTTTAAGGAAGTCAAAGCAACTTATTTACAGCTCGTCAGCAGATTTAACAGCGAGGACTCACTATTAACTAACGCCGAACGTGCTGAAAGATGTTTTTTAATTGCGCGTTATGTCTATAATTTTTTCGCACTTGCCGACGATGTTGACATAAGGCTGTATTCTGCCGCCGACGAAGAAAATATACGCATCATGGCATATAAAGGGCTTGAGTATTTAATTTATGCGGAGCTTGACGGCGCAAAAAAGAATGACGAAAATTACGACACAGCCCGACGCTACTGCCTTTTAAGAATTAACGAGGAGATACAAGTTGCCCGGCGCATCGATGACGACAACACGTGGTTTAGAATTTATATCTGCTCTTATTTTGTGAACGGCTTGAGAGTTCACCGCTCCGGCAAATGGTCTCCACAGGATATTTCGCTTGCAGGCAGCAGCCTTCTTGAGTGCAACGACTTCAAAAAATTTTTCGAGGGGCTCTTGGCTCTTGCTTACGTTACCGAGCCGACACTGCTTGAAGATACAATAATCTCTCTCATGTACAATCCAGAATATTCCGGTAGCCTCTTGAAAGAACTCGGAATGAACTCAAGCGACGGAATATTATCTGAAAATCCCGGCGAATGCTTTGAAAAAGCTGTCGAAGAATATGCAAAGCGTAAAGATATTTTCTCGCTCGATCCTGACGTAAAACTTTCACCTGAAATCTTCAAAATTTTAAGTATTCAGTCCGCGCTCATTCGTTTAATTAAAAGGGAACTGCCCTACGTTTTGAGGACGAGCCCGGAAAAACTCGACGACGCTCTGAGAAAAGCAAACCCCATTCTCGATACAGAAGAGTATCAAAATTCTTTGGCCAAGACACGGAAAAAATATAACCCCGATGCGGGGCTTCTTGATATTCTGCCGATTAATATACTCGGAAAAATTTTGGGGCAGTATTGGTGGCGGTTCTCTGTATTTTTTGACAACAAGCCTTTCGCTTCATATTGGGAAGAACGTTTCGAGAAGCTTCACTGGGTCAGAAATCCTGTCTTTCATGCGCACCCCGAGTACGTTAAAAAAGAGGACGTTGAAAAAGTTAAGGCAATCTGCCAAGAACTTACAACATGCCTCAGCAATGCCTTTAGAAGTTAGGAGTTAGGAAGTTTTTTTGTTCCTAATTCCTATTTGTTCCTCAATTTCGCTCCATGTTTTTTTTGCCGCGCCTCCGAGCGTCTTGAAATATTCGTCGCAATCCCTCAGAGCTTTGCTTGCTGCTCCTGCGTCAAGACGTTCTTCCCATGCTTTTGCTAGTTCCGTGTCGCTGCTCACGCGCACGGCCGCGCCCATGTCGTCCATTCTTTCAGTGTCGGGAAAATCCGTCATGCAGGGCCCGTGAATTGCAGGTAGTCCGAACAAAGCCGGCTCAAAAGGATTTTGTCCGCCCTTCTCGACAAGGCTTCCACCGATAAAAACGGCATCAGCGACTGCGTAAAGCTCAAATAAAATTCCTATCCTGTCAACAGCAATTACGTCAACGTCATTTAATTTTCTTTTGTCATTCTCAATTTGAGATAACAATTCCGCGTTAAGTTCCTGATAAGGCAGAACGGACGCGACTGTCATCAAAGCCCTTTCCGGGTGTCTGGGAACTATTATTAATCTCGCGTCGGGAAATTTTCTGCGGACAATCCTAAATGCTGAAATAACTATTTCATCTTCGCCCTGATGGGTACTACCTGCGACGAATAAAGGAGCATCGTTACGCCTAAGCCATTCCCATCTTTCCGGGCCCGTAATTTTTCTGCGGTCAAGCAGCGCGTCAACTTTACAGTCTCCTGTTACGATTATTTTTTCAGGCGGAACTCCCAACGCAATAAATTTTTCTTTGTCCTCTTCAAAACGCACCATTAATTTTGTGAGCGCGTCAAGAACTCCGCGCCAAAACCATTTTGTGCGGCGAAGCCGTTTGAAACTTTTTTCGGATATTCTCCCGTTAGCAAGGAACGCCGGAATTTTTCTGGCTTTCAATTCTGCAAACATTTCCGGCCACAATTCCGTCTCCATTGAAATATAAATTAAAGGCTTAATATTATCGAGGGCCTGCGTTACGAATTTTTTTGTGTCAAACGGGCTGTAAAAAATTTTTTCGACGGCCCCCGACGCTAATAATCTTAATGCCATGTCGCGCCCGGTTATAGTTACCGTTGACAATACGCAGGGAAGAGGGCTCTTGCGTTTTATTCTCCGTATCAAAGAACTTGCCGATTGAACTTCGCCGACCGAGACGGCATGAATCCACACCGCGCCTTCAGGAACTCCGGAGATCTGTCCGAGTCTTTCTGAAATATCGTTTTTATATTTACGCTTTAAGATTTTAAGGCCGCCCAGCCTAAAAAATATTCCGCCTAAAAATCTGTATAGAGCCATTCCGATTTTATATGAAGTAAATTTTTCTCTAAGAGCCATGATTTTTCCTTTCACGCTGAATTTTTTATAATTGCATATGGATTATAACGCACGGCGCGAAAAATAATTGCGGACGAAAATTATAAATCTCAACATAAAATATGATAAGATATAAAAACATGTCAGCTTTGTTAATAAAATAAAAGCGGAGGCCTTATAAAAAATGCAGGAAGTCAAAAAAGTAACGACTGAAGTCGGAACAAATGAATGGCAGTTAGTTGTTTTTGTCTTGGGCGATCAGTCTTTTGCTATCAATGTCGATAAAACTCGCGAAATTTTACGCTGGCCCGGAGTCCGCTCAATTCCGGACGCGCCGGTTGCTCTTATAGGTATAACGTCCGTGCGTGGCGAAGTTCTCCCTATGGTGGATTTGAGAATATTTTTAGGTATTCCCCCCGTTACGCCTATGGAGCAGAGCAAAGTTATAATAGCAGAGTTCAATGAAGTAAAATTAGGTTTTGTCGTTGACGCTGTAGAAAGAATTTACAGAATAAAATCAGAAGACCTTGACGCAAGCATGACAGGAAAGTATTTAGGCGACTGGATACTTTACGTCATAAAGCGCGACTCAAGAAATGTTCTTCTGCTTGATTATGAAGCGATCGTTCAGACAATCAGTCCGCAGTTAGTCATTCAGCACAGCGGAGATCCAGGAAAAGCCGTAACGATGATGGAAGGCGTTGGACACCCCGGCGATTATCATATTATCGTGGCGGAAGACTCGCCGTTGATCCGCAAACAGGTTGAAGATGCTCTAATGGCCAGTGGCTTTACCGACCTTCATATATGCCAGGACGGAAAAGTTGCCTATGACGCAATAGTCGGGGCCGGCGAACGCTGCGACTTGTTAATTACAGACGTTGAAATGCCGCGTCTTGACGGCTTGACGCTTACAAGAAGAATAAAAGAAAATCCGGAAACGAAAAATATTCCGGTGATAGTTTTCTCCTCAATCATGGCTAACGATATAAAGAACAAGGCCGCCAGCGTCGGCGCAAACTATCAGGTAACGAAGCCCGAAATTACTCAGCTCGTCGAGTGCGTGGTTAAAGTTATCAGAGAAAAACAAGCAGTGGAGGAAGCAGTTTAATTTGTATTTGCCTTTTTGGAGTTCAGAACTTCAGGTAGAAATTTCTTCATGGTTCCCGTGGGGTAAAGATTATCAGCCCGTTTCTGTGAATAGATTTCATAGTAGCACGCTCCGAAGTATAGCCGCTTCCTGTTTGGATCTGGATAGCGAGTTTCTTTTCGCGGCTTCTCCTCTTATGGGCTGCGTCGGCAATCTTTCGCGTGAAAAATTTTTTCGCTATGGTTCTGACAACATTTTACATCTTGGATTTTTAATGATTTTCGGCTTTTCTGAAAAAATTGAAAACGCTCTCACGTTTTCGCTTGCTACACTTAAGTCAGCGAAGGGCTTGAATATCGGCATAACCTTCTGCACTTTTTTACGCGGAGGTGTCTTTGAGGGAAAAATGAAAGTTATAGCTATTGCCAGCGACGAGCCTTTTTATGACTGCTCAGGCTATCTCGAGGGACTTGACGGAGTTCTGGGTGAAATAAAAAAATTTTATCGTACTCCGAATATTTCATATTATGCCGAAAAATTTGGCTACGACAGATTTCTAATGGACTGGGAAAATATTAATCCGTATGATCTTAGGATAAATCAGATTATGTCTGAGCTTCAAGACAACGGCGCACGGGAAATTGTCGGAGGTTCTCCCAAAATAGATTTTCCGTCGTTCTTCGGCCTTGCGATTGCGACAGTTGAAAAATAATTTATAAAACTAAAATTTCAGAAAGGAGAAATGAATATTTTGGCTCCTAAAAAAAGCAGCGGCAGAAAAAAGAAAAACAAAGAGGTAGTCAACCAGAAAAAGGAAAATGAATTTGGCCTCGATACAGGGCAGGATATTGAAGCCGGTAATTACATTGGAGGCGATTTTGAGGGCGAACCTTTTGTGGACGACGTGGAAGGAGTCGGAGCCGAATTTGATCTGGACGAAGATAAAATTGGGAAATCTGGCAGTTCTTCCCCTGCCGGGCGTAGCAACGCCGATGTCAACGATCTCATAGATGAAGGACGCGGCAGAGGCTATGTTACAGCAGACGACATAGAGCGGCATATTCCTGTAGAAAAATGGGACGCTGATACTCTCGACAGCATATTCACGAATTTGCAGGAAATGGGAGTTGATCTTGTTGACAAGGCTAATATCGGCAATATTCCCACGCCCAACGATTCACGCGAGGAATTTATCCCGACGATTGACAGCGAACTTTCAAAACTTGATGACATACCATTAACCGATCCAGTTAGAATGTATTTAAGAGAGATCGGCAAAGTTTCGCTCCTGACAGCCGCCGAAGAAGTCGAATTGGCAAAGAAAATGGAAGCAGGCGATGTTGCGGCCAAGCAGCGTTTAATTGACGCTAATTTGAGACTTGTCGTAAGCATCGCAAAAAAATATATAGGACGCGGCATGTTATTTCTTGATTTAATTCAAGAGGGAAATTTAGGCTTAATTCGCGCCGTTGAAAAATTCGATTACAGACGCGGCTTCAAGTTCAGTACTTACGCAACATGGTGGATACGTCAGGCAATTACGCGAGCCATTGCTGACCAAGCGAGGACTATACGTGTCCCCGTTCACATGGTCGAGACGATTAATAAAATGGTTAGAGTTTCGCGTCTGCTAGTCCAAGAACTTGGACGCGAACCCTCAGACGAAGAGATAGCAAGAAAAATGGGCATAGACCCTTCTCGCGTTGAAGAAATACGCAGAATTTCACAGCTTCCCGTCTCGCTTGAAACGCCTATAGGCGAAGAAGAAGACAGCCAGCTTGGAGATTTTATTGAAGATCACGAACTGCCAAGTCCGGACGAGGCAGCTGCAGGACATTTGCTGCATGAACAGATTGAAGACATGCTCGACACCCTTTCAGACCGCGAGAGGGAAGTTTTGCACTATAGATTTGGACTTGAGGACGGGCACTCTTACACACTTGAGGAAGTCGGGAAAAAATTTAACGTAACACGCGAAAGAATAAGACAGATAGAGGCAAAGGCACTCCGAAAACTGCGCCAGCCGAGCAAAAAATTAAAAGATTATTTAGATTAATTTAATAAAATGTCGGCAAAAAAATTTGTAAAAACAGTAAAGAATGCCAAGCGCGGAATAGCCTTCTCGAAAAAATTTAAGCACAGGCTCTTAGGCTCATTAATTTTATTTTTCGGGTTGCTTTTCGGCTGTGCTTTGCTTGTATGGTGGCAGGAGAAGAATTTTACGGGCTCCTATGTTGATTCGCTGTGGAGCGTCCTTTTTACGTTGATCGGTCAAGGGGAATTTGCCTCTTCGCCAAGAACTTTCGGCGGAAGGATAATAGTTTTTCTTTTATCAATTTTTGGCGTGGCTTTGTTCGGAGTTATTTTTGCCGAAGTCATGCAGAGATTAATTAACAGTCAGCTAAAAAAAATGTTAGGGGAGATGATGGGAATAAATAACTGCAAATTTGAAGGCCACGTTTTAATTTGTGGCTGGAACGGACGTGGGCCCTATTTAGTTCGCGAGCTGCTTGCTTCAAGCCGTCAGGTTGCTTTAATCGCAAAAGAACGGCCAAATAATTTAGATGCAGGCATTTTTTACGTTCAAGGCAACCCGTCGGAGCGAGACGCTTTAATTAAGGGCGGCGTTGAAAAGGCTCAGGGCGCGATAATTTTGGGCGATCCCGATTTTGGCAACGATGATTCTCATACAATACTAACCGGCCTCGCCATCGAAGCCATAGCTCCTGATGTCTACACAGTCATGGAACTTCATGACCCCGAAAATGAACGATATGCACGTTATGCCCACGTTGACGATATTTTATATACTGACAGCCTTATTGCCGACATAACTGCAATGTGTACGCATAACGAAGGAATTTCGGCATTTATCCGCGATGTTTTATCTACAGCCGACGACGGCCACAGCTTCGCTTCTTTTGATGTAACACGCGAATTTGACGGCAGAACGATAAAAGAACTCTTTGAGCATTTCAGCGAACATGACGCGATACCGATTGCAACGATAACACCGCCTGAACATAAAGACGGCGAACACGTCCCGGTCTCCGAGTGGATTTCAACGGTCATGCCCGAACGAGACAAGGTCATAAAACTTCCGATGAAGGTAGTATGTCTTGTAAAAGATAATTATTCGGAAATGGTTAAAAAATAAAAAAAAAATAGAGCGGGGAGTTAGAAGGTTCGATAAATTTCAGAAATGACTAGCTCCTCGTATTTTAAGAAATCATTTCTTTATAAAGCGCATTGACTGCCTTTTCGTAATCAGCTTCATTAAGGCCGATGATGATATTTAACTCGTCCGAACCCTGATCAATCATTCTGATATTAATTCCAGCCTTCGCTATGGCTGAGAAAATTTTTGCGGCCATTCCCTTAACGCTGACCATGCCTTCCCCGACTATGGCAATAGAGGCGAGATTTTTTTCAATCGTTATGAAATCGGGATTAAGTTCGTTTTTAATTTCACGTAAAATAATTTCGCGCCTGTTATCAAATAATTCACTGTTCACAACTACCGAAATAGTATCAATGCCGCTCGGACAATGTTCAAAAGGTATTCCGTTGCGTGAAAAAATATAAAGCAGTCTCGCTCCGAAACCTGTCTCGCTGTTCATCATAGTCTTTTCGACGCGGATACTTGTAAAACCTTTTCGCCCTGCTATGCCTGTTACCGGGCTTTTAGTAATATTTTTGGGAAGCGAAGCAGTTATTAAAGTCCCTTTATCGTCAGGCTTGTTAGTGTTGCGAATGTTAATAGGAATACCGGCCTTTCTCACAGGGAACACAGCGTCTTCATGCAAAACGCTTGCGCCCATGTAACTTAATTCTCTTAATTCAGTATAAGTTATATATTCAATGACTTTCGGTGCGTTCACAATTCTAGGATCTGCGCTCAACATTCCTGAAACGTCCGTCCAATTTTCGTATAAATCAGCATTGACCGAACGCGCAATTATTGAGCCCGTAACGTCAGAGCCTCCGCGTGAAAAAGTTTTTATGCTCCCGTCAGGCATTGAGCCGTAAAAACCCGGAATTACAGCATAATTTAATTCTTTTAATTTTTCTCCGGCAGTCTTGAAAGTTTTTTCCTCGTTCAAAATTCCTTTTTCATCAAAGAAAATTATTTCAGCTGCGTCAACAAAAGGCCAGCCCAAAAATTTCGCGATTATCTTTGAATTTATATATTCGCCCCTGCTCGCAGGATAATCGGGCGTTGTCCCGGCTTCTAAATTTTTTTTAATAGTCTCGATTTCTGCGGCAATATCAAAATTTATTCCAAGCTCTTTAATAATTTCTTCGTAACGGTCAGAAATTTTTTTGAGGGTTTCAGAAAAATCTTCATTATTTTTGCTTTGAGCGTGGCATTTATAGAGCAAGTCTGTAATTTTTATGTCATCGCTAAATCTTTTTCCCGGAGCTGAAGCGACGACGAACCTACGCGCCGGATTATCTTTAATAATTTTGACGGCCTTTTTAATCTGCGAAGCGTCAGCCAGTGAAGTACCGCCGAATTTTGCAGTTATTACATTCAAATTAAAACACTATCCTAAATTAAATTTATATACGACAGCAGAATGAACTGCCGAAGCTGTTATTATAGCGTCAGGAACGGGCAAAAATTTATCGCTGTGCAAGGGATACTCACAGCCTGCGCCTATGTGATAAAAATTCCCAGTCGTAGCCATTATGAAAAATCCGAAATCCTCGCTTATAAATAAAGGCCTCTCTATTATATTGACATTCTCAAGGCCTAAAGCCTCACGCGCTGTATTTTCAACGAATGAAGTTAAAGCGTCATTGTCATTGATAACACCCGGCGTGCTTAAATTAAAATCACATTCGCATTTAGCCCCGAATGAGGCCGAAATTTTTTCGCAGATGTCCTGAAATTTTTTGACCATTCGTGCGCGTTCGTCAATTCCGTAAGTTCTGATTATACCGTTAAATTCTGCGCGTCCTGCCAAGATATTTCCTGCTGTGCCTGCGTTAAACTTCCCGACAGTTACAACACCGTCAGGATTATTCATTTTCAAAATTTCGGTGATTATGTTCGCAGCAGCCTGAATCGCGTCAATGCCCTTGTCCCTCTGCGCACCGTGCGCGGACTTGCCGATGATAGTAACCTTAAACATGCCTGAAGCTGCGTAAAAATTCCCGTACTTAATTCCCACGTGCCCGGCAGGCAACGCAGGGTCAACATGACAGCCGAAAACAGCGTCAATATTTTCGAGGCAGCCCGCTTTAATCATTCTGTCAGCTCCGCCGCTGCCCTCTTCGTCGGGCTGAAACAAAAAAGTAACGGAGCCGCTTAAATCTTTTTCGTGCTTCTTCAAAATCATTGCCGCGCCCAACGCCCCTGTTATATGAACGTCATGACCGCAGGCGTGCATAAAGCCCTTATTTTGAGAAGCAAATTCTGCGCCCGTTGCCTCGTCAATCGGTAAAGCGTCAATGTCGGCACGAAGAGCGGAATTTTTTCCGGGCAAACTTCCTTCAAGCCTCGCTATTATTCCCGTGTCTAAAATTCTTTTATGAGGAATTTTTAAGCCGTCTAAAGTTTTTTCGATTAACTCCGCCGTTTTATATTCATGATTTCCGATTTCGGGAATTTTATGAAATTCTTGACGCAGCGAAATTAATTTTTCTTTTAATTCCTGAGCCTCGCGCAAAAAATCAATTTTCATTTTTTATATTTTTCGTAACGAAGCCTCAAGAGCCGTCTTTAACGTAGTGCCTTCGTCCTTGTCCTTAATGACGCGGGCCGGGCAGCCTGCAACGACTTTTCCGGGCGGAACGTCTTGAATTACGACAGCTCCGGCAGCGACGACAGAATTTTCTCCGATGTGAACGCCCTCAATGACAACGGCGTTAGCTCCGATTAAGACGTTATCTTCAACGATGACGGGCTTTGCGCTTGCTGGTTCAATCACACCTGCGAGGACGGCTCCTGCTCCGACGTGGCAATTTTTTCCGACGGTTGCACGGCCTCCCAGTATTGCGCCCATGTCAATCATAGTTCCGTCTCCGATTACAGCTCCGATGTTAATAACCGCGCCCATCATGATAACAGCGTTCTTTCCGATTGAGACGTTGTCGCGGATAATTGCGCCGGGCTCGATACGCGCCTGAATATTTTTCAAGTCCAGTAACGGAATTGCGCTGTTGCGTGAAGAATTTTCGATGACTATCTCGTCAATTTTATTTTCATTTTCTTTTATGACCGGCTCAAGTTCTGCCCAGTCCCCGAAAATAATTTTGTCGCCTGCTCCGAAAATTTTTGCGTTAGTTTTCGAGAAGTCAATATTTTCCTGCCTACCGTCAGGCATGGCTTTCTCGCGCAAAAAAATTTTTACGGGCGTAACTTTTTTCGCGTCAGCTATGAATTTTATAATTTCCTGTGCATTCATGTTTATTCAGGTAGGAGTTAGGAATTAGGAGGCAGGAAGTAAAAAAATAACTCCTAACTCCTACCTCCTACCTCCTAACTGTCAATAAAGTCTTTCATGTTGTAAAGGCCCGCGCTCCGATTTACTAGCCACTTGACCGCCGATAACGCGCCCTTTGCAAATAAAGCCCTGTTCTTTGCGTCATGCTTTAATGTAATAGTCTCAAGTCCGTTTGAAAAAATTATTTCATGCGTTCCGACTTCAGAGCCGTATCTCAAAGAATGAATACCGATTTCATTTTCCGGGCGTTTTCCGTTTTCATGACGGCCTATATTGAATTTTAATTCGGGCTTGGCCCCCTGTAATCTTTTCGCGAGCATTAAAGCAGTTCCGCTGGGGACATCTAATTTTTGATTGTGATGAGCCTCGATTAATTCAATGTCGCAGTCTCCGAAAACTTTTGCAACCCTCTCGGCAATGTCAGCGAGCAGAGCAACTCCGATTGACATGTTAGGCGACTGAAAGACGGGAATTTTTTTCGCGGCCTCTTTAATCAAATTTAACTCTTCGTCAGTGTGTCCCGTTGAGGCGATTAATACGGGCAGATTTTTTTTCACGCAGTAACTTAATAAACCCTCGACCGCTTTATGATTGGAGAAGTCCACTACGCAGTCAGCAACGCCGTTAAAATCTTCAAGGGATTTATATTTTCCTCCGCCGGTCTCAAAAGTAATGTCAACGAGAGCGGCAATGTTTTCGCTTCCTGCCATTTCCGTGAGTATATGACCCATTTTGCCGTTCGCGCCGTTAATAATTAACTTCATATTTACTTTACCTCCTACCTCCTAATTCCTAACTCCTACCTAAATCAGCCCCTGCTCTTTCATAATTGCTTCGAGCTTCAGCCAGTGAGCCTCTTCCATCGGAACTAAAGGAAGCCTCAAATAATTTTCGCAGAAGCCCATAGCCGACATGGCCGCTTTGACCGGAATTGGGTTGACTTCGGAGAACAGAGCATTAATCAACGGAAGCATTTCGCACTGAAGAGCAGCCGCGCCTTTTACATCGCCTGCAAAAAATCTGTCGCAGATCTCTACGGTTTTTTTAGGCGCAGGATTTGAAAGCACGGAGATAACTCCCTTGCCGCCCATTGAAAGAATAGGGACAATCTGATCATCGTTGCCTGAATAAATATCGAGCTTGTCGCCGACTAACTGCGCGGTCTGAACAATTTTTGAAATATTGCCGTTAGCCTCTTTAATTCCTGAAATCATAGGGTGGTCTGCTAATTTCGCGTAGGTCTCCGGCTCAATATTAACGCCTGTTCTTGAAGGAACGTTATAAAGAATTAACGGCTTTGTTGAAGCGTCAGCGATGGCCGTGTACATTTTTACGAGGCCGTTCTGTGTGGCTTTATTGTAATAGGGAGTTACTGCCAAAATTCCGTCAGCTCCGGCATCGCAGGCAAACTTAGTCAAATAAATAGCGTGTGCCGTATCGTTCGAGCCTGTCGAAGCTACAACGGGACATCTTCCCGCGACTCTCTTGACTGAAAACTCAATGACTTTTTCATGTTCCGGGTCAGTGAGCGTTGAGCCTTCGCCTGTCGTTCCTGCAATGACGAGGGCATTAATTCCTTCTTCGAGCTGCCAGTCGAGCAGTTTTGCAAGTGAATTATAATCGACTCCGCTTGCGTTCATGGGTGTTATAAGAGCAGTAGCAGCACCTTTGAAAATATGACTTGATGCCATGATTTTTTCTCTCCTTTACTTTATAAATATTAGTAATAAAAAAACCGCCCTGTGAATGAGCGGTTTATTTAATCTATGCAATATAAATATATATTTGTGTCCGTCATTCACACTAAGGCATAAATATATACTCACGCTTTATCTTGAGTGAGGACATGCAAGGAGACACAAAAAGTTTATAGGTAAAATTCACTAACATTATTTTCTATCTCCTCTCAAATTTTTTTAATATTCTTTAATATCGCGTATGAAATAATAAACGCGAAAATTAATTCTGTCAAACGAGTTTTATAAAATCACACGAAGAATTAAATATGTCAGTAGACCGTTAAATAAAATGCTGTCGAAACGGTCTAACATTCCGCCGTGTCCCGGAATTAACTGCCCGGAGTCTTTTTGTCCTGTCTCGCGTTTGATTAAAGATTCAGCAAGATCTCCGGCTTGTCCTGCAATGCCGCAGATAAATCCGATACTTATCATTTCTCTTGGAAGGCTGAAAAAATAAATCGCCGCCGCGCTTACAATAAGACTTCCGATTATTCCTGCGACAAAGCCTTGAACAGTCTTGCCCGGACTTACATGTTCGCAGAGTTTTACGGAACCGAATAATTTTCCGCCGATATAAGCTCCGACATCGCAGCCCCATGTGCAGAAAAATAAAGTCATTAAAATCTCACGGCCTATTATGTAATCCCTAAGCATTATCATGCAGACCCAAGGGACGGTGATATAAAGCACGCCCGAAATTATTCCGCCGGTGTTGAAAACTGCGCTGCTGTTGCCTTTTGAGAATTGACGCTTGAAAATTTCGACAGTGAAAACTCCGCAGACGCATAAAGATAAAATCATTGCCAAAACTATCGGCTGTGCGCTTTCACGTGTTGCTGCAATTAAAAGAATCAGAGAAAAAATATATCCCACGCCCGGAGAAATTTTCATGCTTTTTATTTTCGCGTAACGCTCCAGCATTCTGTAATACTCTGAAAGCGAAATCAGAGCGATTAACGATGCTGTGAGCGTCCAAATAATTTCGCCGTAGTGGATTGCTCCCAAAATTATCGCAACTATAAAAATGCTGCTGAAAGTTCTAAGCTGAAGTTCAGCTCTTTCGGCTCTGTCAATTTTTGAGACCGCCATAGCGTCTTTCCCTCCCAGCGTAATTTTCTAGTGCCTTGTCGAGTTCATTTTCATCGAAGTCAGGCCAGTGAATGTCCGTGAAATAATATTCGCTGTACGCGCTCTCCCACAGCCAAAAATTACTAAGCCTTAATTCTCCGCTCGTCCTGATTATTAAATCGGGGTCGGGGACATCGGGCAGGTAAAAATATTTCCGCAAGTCTTCTTCAGTAACGGGCTTTTCAGGCTTTGAAGCGATCAGCGAGTTCACAGCGTCAAGAATTTCAGCGCGTCCGCCGTAATTTATGCAGAGAATAAAATCTAAAATATTTTGATCTTTCGTGTAGTCTTCGGCCCATTGCATTTGCTTTAATAAATCTTCGGGGAGTTTGTCTTTACGTCCGCAAAATCTTATTCTTGCCCCTTCGGATTTAACCTCGTCAACTTTTTTGCGGATATAATATCTGAACAAACTCATGAGCCCTGTAACTTCCATAGCCGGCCTGTTCCAGTTTTCAGTCGAGAAAGCATAAACTGAAAAGTAACGAATGCCGCGAGCTTTTACGAGCCTGACCATGTTTTCAAGTTTTCGCAGTCCTGCTCTGTGTCCCATGAGGCGCGGAAGATTTCTTTTCTTTGCCCATCGCCCGTTGCCGTCAAGAATTATTGCCAAGTGTGTCGGAACTTTCTTTTCTAATTTTTTTTCTTCTGTCATAAATTTTTTTCTCCCTTTTAATTTTTTTCATCAAGTTCGTCAATTTTTAATTTTAATGCTTTTATGTCCTGCCACGTTAAATCTTTCGGGCTGCCCTTTGCGCGTGAGGCGTTCCGTAATAAATAACTCGGGTGGAACATAGGAAATAATTTTATACCGCGCCAATCCAGCCATTGACCGCGCAATTTTGTAATTCCCTGCTTGCTCTTTAAGAGCCACTGCGCGGAAATACTTCCCATAGCAACGACTATTTTAGGACGCAATAATAATAACTGCGCTTCAATATATTCGTTGCACGCCAGCATTTCTTCCTGAGCAGGATTTCTGTTATTAGGCGGACGGCATTTAACAATGTTCGCAATATAGACAGAGTTTCGCGGAATGCCTCCGCCCTGCTCTAAAATTTTAGTCAACAGCTGACCGGCCGGCCCTACAAAAGGTCTTCCGCTGAGGTCTTCTTCTTCGCCAGGCCCCTCGCCGATTATCATCACTTTGCAATTTTCTACAGGCCCTTCGCCAAAAACCGTATTATGCCGATTTTCGCAGAGTTTGCACTTTTGACAGTTCTGTACGCGGTTTTTTAATTCTTCCCACGCTGAATTAATATCAATGCTCATAAAATATCTCGTTTACTTTTATATTAACCTGCTTAATTTCCATGCCCGTGAGATAGCTGAGACCTTTTAATAATTTTCTCTGCAATGCACGGGCGATTGAAAGTGCGCTTTTATTTCCTAAGTTCAAATCTATTTCGATATCAATGCTGATTTTGTCATCATAAATTTCAATATCAAGCTCGCGGATTTTTTTTATGTGATTTCCAAGCTCTAATAATTTTCTGCTGATCTCGACGAGCGCGTCATGTTCAATCGTAACTTTTCCGTTGAAGCTGAATAAAGGTTTTACGATTGTGTTTCGCGATTCGTCTTTTTCCCTGCCCCTAAAGAAACCGCGTATCTGACTGACTAACTTTCCCGCAAAATTTTGCTGAACTTGAGCTTTTGCGACCGGAACTACATGCTGTTTTTTTTCACGGCGTTCGCGCAGGGCGGCTTCAATTTCTTCGGGCGATGAAATTTCTTCTATGCTTATGAATTTTGACGGAGGATTGAGGCCAAGACGTTTAACGATTTTATTAATCATTCCCTCCGACGTAGCCAAGATCATTAAATTATTCGGAGGATTTTTTGTGAGGTATCTTATGACTTCATCTCTGTGATCTTCATATTCAAAGATGGCGCGTTTAATAGCACGCAGCCTGTTGACTTCTGATTTAGCACTGCGTCCGGCTAAAATTCTTCCGCGTGAAATTACAAGACCGTCATCAATGATAACGTCTATTCCGTTTTGCTTTGCTACATGCGTAGCTCTGTGGCTCTTGCCAGTGCCTGCCGGGCCGACGAAAGCAAAAATTTTTATTTTTGAAAGTCCTTCGGAATTTTTAGATGAGTTCAACCTGCGCCCCCAATGATGTTAATTTTTTGTCAATGGCTTCATAGCCGCGCCATACGTGAACCATATCATCGACTGTTGTTTCGCCTTCAGCCGCCAGCCCTGCCATTATTAACGCCGCGCCTGCTCTCAAGTCCGTAGCTCTTACCGGTGCGCCCTGTAATTTTTGAACGCCTCGAATTACAGCTACGTCTCGTGCAATTTTTATATCCGCCCCCATTCGGTTTAATTCCTGAGCATAGAGAAACCGCGCCTGAAAAACACTCTCTTCAATCGTGCTGACACCTTGACCAAGCGAGAGAGCCGCCGCCATTTGAGGCTGGGCATCAGTCGGAAAACCGGGATACGGTAAAGTTTTTATTGAGATCGGGTGAAGACGTTTTTTGGATGGGAATGTTTCAACAGTATTTTTTTTAACTTTGAATTTTGCTCCGCTTTCCTCGAGTTTTGCTAAGATAGCGTCAATGTGTCGTGGCACAACGTCCTCAACTTTAATATGACCGTTAGTCATTACGCCGGCTAAAATATAAGTACATGCTTCGATTCTATCCGGTATAACACGCTCGCGCCCCGAATGAACTTTATCAACGCCCTGTATTCTAACGCCGCCGGTGCCTTCAAGTTCAACAGGAACGCCGATAGAGCGCAGAACGTCCGCAAGATTATCAATTTCGGGTTCACGCGCTATGTTTTCAAGTATTGTTTCGCCTTGTGCAAGCGAAGCCGCCATCATTAAATTTTCAGTCGCTCCGACTGACGGGAAGTCAAGATAAATTCTTCGGCCTCTCAAACGCCCTTTTACTTTTGCATGAACGACACCGTTTTGAACGTCAATTTCCGCGCCCATTTGTTTTAAGCCTTTCAAGTGTAAATCAATCGGCCTTGCGCCTATTGAACAGCCGCCGGGCAACGGCAAAGAAATTTGACCGCAACTCGCGAGCAGCGGACCAAGCAGCAAAGACGAGCCACGCATTTTTCGGGCTAAAGTCTCAGAGACTTCCCATTTAATCTCATCAGGAACTTTGAAAATCATTTGAGGGTCTTTAAGTTCACGGTTAATTTCAACTTCAACGCCCAAGTCCCTCAAAATTTCAATCATTGTATTAATGTCGTATAGATCCGGCACGTTGTCCAGCGTCAAAATTCCGCCCCGCAGTAATAAGCAGACAGGCATGACAGTCAGAGCGGCGTTTTTAGCCCCTTGAGTTTTAACCGTGCCTTTTAACGGAATGCCGCCGATAATTTTCATTATATTTTTTATAGTGCGGTACCTCCTTTCGATTAAAGATATATAGTATCATTTCAAAAATTCTTTCACAGCCTCGTGAATTTTTTTGCTAGCCGTGCCGTTTCCGAAGGGCATTTTATTTTTTGCGATTATGGCTTTCAAATATTCAGGCTCGTTCAAAATTTTTAACGATTCACTGCGGATATTATCGCGATCAGTGCCGACTAAAATACAAGTCCCGTGAGTTATTGCTTCCGGCCGTTCTGATAGAGTACGCATAATTAAAACAGGCTTGTTAATCGCGCTGGCTTCTTCCTGTACTCCTCCGCTGTCGGATAAAATAAAAATACTTTTGTTCATAGCGTAAACAAATTCAGGATAATTCAAAGGCTCCGTGAAAATTATATTTTCATTAAAATCTTTCAGAGAGTTTTTTATAACGTCCCGGACAACGGGATTTTTATGCAACGGCATTAAAAATATAACATCATTGCGATTTTTTATAACGTCGGCAACAGCAGCGCAAATTCCCTCAAGAGTTTTTCCCCACGACTCGCGCCGGTGAGCAGTCATTAAAATCATCGGCCTGTCATTAATTTTTTGCATGTATTCAGGTTCGCTCTTGGCCTTGCTGCGTTCGAGAATATTATACAGAGCGTCAATGACGGTGTTGCCCGTGATAAAAATATTTTTGCTCTTGCCCTCGCTCCGTAAATTTTCCGCGTCTCCTTCGGTCGGCGCAAAAAATAAATCTGCTATTCCGTCCGTCAAAATTCTGTTAGCTTCTTCAGGAAACGGCAACGCTAAATTATGGCTTCTTAATCCTGCCTCAACATGACCGACGGGAACATGACGATAAAACCCTGCTAGAGCCGCCGCAAATGTCGTTGAAGTATCTCCGTGTACTAAAATCATATCCTGCGGATTTTCGTCCAGAAATTTTCCAACGCCCTGAAGTACGCTTGAAGTTATGTAATCAAGTGTCTGCGCCTGCTTCATTATATTTAAGTCAACGTCAGGAGTTATTCCGAAATCTTTTAATGCCTGTCTTAACATGTCCGTGTGCTGTCCTGTCGCAAGCGTTGTAACTTTGAAGTCAGGATTTTTTTTAAGTTCTAAGATCACAGGAGCCATTTTTATAGCTTCAGGCCGTGTGCCTGTTACGCATGTAATATTTTTCATTTTTTTATTTCAGCCTCAAATATAATTGTATTCCGGCAAAAAGCATTAAAACCTGCAACGTTAAAATTATGCTCACGGTTAAAATATTCGAGCCGGTCAAAGAAATTAAAATATGATGTAAATGTTTTTTGTCAGGATAAAAAGGAGATTTTCCCGACAACATTCGCCGCGTGAAAGCCGTCAATGTATCGACAACTGGAATGCCTCCGAATAAAACAAGCAGCAAAATAAATTCATAAACTTTGACACTTTGCAAGTTCGGGAGTGCTGAAGTCATGAAGTGCGATGCGAATAAATATCCAAGCAGAGTGCTTCCGCCGTCACCTAAAAAAGTCTGGGCAGCAGGAAAATTCCAGCATAAAATCCCTAAAGCCATAGCCCCCGTATAAATTATCGCGTAATCATTGCCAAGCAAAAATAAAGTTACTGATGAAGCAATAAAAAGCGAAATACACAGCCCGTTCATTCCGTCAATTAAATTATATGCGCTTGTCAATCCTGCTATCCAAAGAATAGCAAAAAAACTCACGGCTATATTAAAATTCATCGGCAGCACAACAATAGACGAAGCCATTAAGTGCAGGCCAAGCCTTAAAAACGGACTTAGCGAACACATATCATCAAGATAGCCGCAGAAAAATATTAATGTTCCGCCGGTTGCTATATAACGGAGCGATGGCATTTTCTCTGATATTATCACAGCCATTAATAAATATCCCAGCCACAGGCCAAGACCTGCTCCACGCGGCATTTGTCCTTTATGAATTTTTCTAGCATCGGGAATGTCAATTATTCCGTAAAGTCCAGCAAGTTTTATTGATATGGGAGCGGTAAGTCCTCCCCAGAAAAAGCCAACAATGATAAATAAAAATAATTTTACGTCAAGCATTTTTTTAGTTAGGAGTTAGGAGTTAGGAGTTAGAAGGCAGGGGTTAGAAAAAACTCCTCACTCCTCACTCCTCACTCCTACCTGATTTTTATTTCGTTCCGAAAAGTCTGTCTCCTGCGTCGCCAAGTCCGGGCACTATGTAACCGTGATCGTTGAGATGAGAATCAAGAGCCGCAATAAAAATCGAAGCGTCAGGGTGATCTTTTTGTACTCTTTCAATTCCGTCAGGAGCGGCGATTAAGCACACAAGTGAAATTTTACGGCCTCCGCGTTTCTTAATGAGGCTTATTGCCGCGCTCGCGCTTCCTCCGGTCGCTAACATTGGGTCAAGCACAAAAATTTCGCGCTCCTCAATGTCAAAAGGCAGCTTGCAATAATATTCAACCGGCTCGAGAGTCTTCGGGTCTCTATAAAGTCCGATATGTCCGACTTTAGCGTTAGGGACGACCTGCAAAATTCCGTCGACCATTCCTAAGCCTGCCCTTAAAACAGGAACTATTGCGAGCTTCTTGCCTTCGATAGTTTTTACCGTAGTTTTTTCGATAGGTGTCTGAACTTCTTTGTCAGTGAGAGGCAGGTTGCGCGTTATTTCATAGACCATAAGGCCAGCGATTTCCTGAAGAAGCTCACGGAACTGCTTAACGCTCGTGTTAATGTCGCGGATAATTCCAACTTTGTGCTGTACTAACGGGTGATTGAATATCACAACGCGCCCGCCGCCCTGATAGATGACATTCAACGTAGATTTTTCAATCTGAGCAATTTTATTAATCCTGCGTATATGTCTGCCGCCCTCAAATTCAGTTGACAGCCACGTCTCAAGAATTTCAGGAACTTCTTCCGGCTTGAGTAAAGTTCCGCCTAACGTGATGACGTTTGCATTGTTGTGAGCCTTTGCCATTTTTGCATAATGCACATGGTTGCACGGCACAGCACGAACGCCGGGAACTTTATTTGCGGCGATTGCTATTCCGAAACCTGTTCCGCATAATAAAACTCCTGCGTCGGCCTCTTCATCGAGAATAGCCCTGCCGACTTTGAGAGCCGGGCCTGTATAATCATCGTCATGATTATATTCATATGCTCCGAAATCAATAAGCTCGATGTTTTCTTTTGAGCGCAAAAAGTTGATAACTGCGTCTCTTAAAACATATCCTGCGTGGTCGCAGCCGAATGCTATTTTCATGTTAGAGTACAACTCCTTTTCTAAATGGATTCATTCATATGGAAAATTTTTTATATTATACCAAGTCAAGACTTAGCCGCGCAAAAAAATGAGGAGCTTTGAGCCCCTCATTCATAATTTTTAACTTGTGAATTTTTATTCGCCTAATTCAAGCCTTATAATTTCCTCGTTATCGCCTTCATGCTCCTCTTCAGATGGTGAATCTAATTTATTATTAGCAGCTTCGTGCTCTTCAAAAATTTCATCATCTTCTAGGTCGTCAAGCGGAGCTAATTCTTCCTTTTCGTTTTCGTTTGTCTCGTCGAGCCGGACGGGCTCGTCAGGATTATTCTCGGGCGTAATTTCTTCTATGACATCTTCAACTTCAACCGGCGCGTCCGTTTCTTCTTCCTTTATGACCGGAAATTCTTCAAACTCTAAAACTTCTTTTGCAGGAACTTCAAGAACATCTGATGTTATTTCGTTTTCAGCTGCTTCAGCTTCAGGCTCCGGCTCGGCAATAGAAAATTCCGGCTCTTCCTGTAAAACTTCTTGGACAGTATCGGGCTCCTGCTCTTTATTTTCGCTCAAAGCCTCGTCTAATTTTTCTTCCATTACGCTGAAGGCTTCGGCGAGTTCTGCGTCCGGCTTATCTTGACTTTCGGGAATTAAATTAAATTCTTCGGATAATTTCGGCTGTTCCTCCGGCTCTGAAATTTCTTCAGCGGCTTCGAGCGGCTCCTGTTCCTGCAAAATTTCCGGCTTGGCCTCTTCTGTTTCCTGCGCTTCTTGTTCTATCTGTGCTTTGCCTTCGTTGTCATCGCTTGAAATTTTCGGTTCAGGCTCTGAATTTTCGATTAAGTCCTTGAAATTTATATCTTCTTCATCGACAGGCGGCAGTGTTACGCTGGCATCGACCGGCAAGTCTTCAAATTCTTTGCCGTTCTGAACAACGGGAATAAAAACAGCAACAATCTTTGTGTTTTTGTTATTGTCTGCTGCGTCCTGAATAGCCTTGAGAACTTCATTATAAAGCCAAGAGTGGGGCTTGCCGTCCTTCTGCTTGATAACGTCAACGACTTCAACGTTAGTCTTGTTCTTTTTTAGAGCCGACGCGCCTAAAAATCTGTCAGCAGAAAATTTTCCAGAGCCTTCCGCAGTGCTCTTCGTCAAACGCCTTCTGACTGATTCCTCAATGCTGAACTCCGGCAAATCTTCAACAGGCTCGCCCTGTTCTCTGCGCCATTCTATTTCGTGCCTGTCAATTACGGAATGAATATTCTCAAGTCCCTTAAATATCCGCATTATCTAATTCTTCCTCTTTTCTTTCGGTCCAGACCTCGTTAATGTCGGCGATACCGTCATTTAATTTTTCAACGGCCTTGAGAATTTTGTCATAAAGTTTTTCGTACGGTCTTCTCGAATTTGCAATTAAACCTGTTGACCATACAACGCCCGAAGTCAAATTATACGGTATCCTTTTATGAAGCGGCAGGTCTGCGGCGACGGGATAATCTCTGTCCGCGATAAGCTGATTTGCAATTTTTGCCATTGAGGACGTGTCATAACCTACTTTTACCAGCGGAAGCTGCGCTCTTTCTTTGCCGGCCTTCTGAGCAACGGAATACATTAAGCCGAGATTTGACAGCGAGAAAAAATCCGGCCTGACAGGAACGACAACGACATCAGCAAAATCGATCGCGTGTTTAGATGCGTCCTCAAGGTTCGGGGGGCAGTCAATGACGATCCATTCTTCGGGCGCGTCCGCGTCGCTGTCCTCAAGAGTTTTTTTAATTCTTAATGAGCCTTTGAAGTAATTTTTCATGAAGCCTAAAGCGTCAGAAAAATTGTTCGAGGGGTCAAGGTCAACGGCAAGAACTTTATTATGTCTGACTAAAGCTATCTGCGCAAGAATAACCGATATGGTGGTCTTTCCTACTCCGCCCTTGCGGTTCAGTACCGCTACTGCAATTTTCGACATGTTATCTATCACCTGTTTATAAATTTTATTCTTTCATAATTTTTTAATATTATAGCAACAAGCCGCGACCCTCTGAAAAAAATTTTTATGCTAAAATATTTTTATTAGCATTATAAAAATTATAGAAGATAAATTTTTACAACTACTTTTACACCTACAAAAATTTCAAAAATTTTTAATTCCCATAAATTTTTACAGAGCTGATAAAAAAATTAGAATCAAAAATTTTTTGTGCTACAATAATTTTTATGAAAGGACACGAAATTAATTTATCCCAAATGCTTTTGAGGCGCGAAAAACGAGCGGACGAGCAAAAATTTTTTCTCGAAAAATATAACGCGCCGTTAATTTCTTTTACTATGAACATTCCCGGCCCGGTCAAAACTAATGAATTAATTTATAACGCTTTTGAGACCGGCAGAAATTTAATTCTCGATGCTCTGAAAAATATCAACGCCGAAATTAATAATTCAATCGAAATTCATGAGGACACCGGCGACGAAATTTTATTATCGATTAAAAATATAAGCCCGGAAAAATTAAAAGACATTGCAATAAAAATTGAAAACGAAAATAGATTCGGACGGCTATTCGATATTGACGTTATAGACGCGGAAGGAAATAAATTATCGCGAAAAAATTTCAGAAAATGTTTAATATGCGGAAAACAAGCTCAAGAGTGCGCACGCTCCCGGACACATTCAGTAAAAGAAATGCAGGAGGCGGTAGAAAAATTACTCTCCTAATTTCCAAAACGGAAAATAAATTCTCAAGTGAGTTATATTTTCTAACGCGCCGTTATAAAGCCCCGAAAATTCCGGTAATTTTTGCCATTCGCCGCCATCAATCCTGCATAGAATTAAAGATTTCCGCCCGTACTGGCTCCAAACGTCCGGCATTTTTTCATTGTCATTTAACTGCGTGCCGGGCACAAAAGAATTTTTATACAAGGGCTCGCGGCCTTCTAAGTCCGGCATATTTGGCAAAGGCGAAATTATAAGCCATTGAGTTAATTTCCAAGCGTTAAACATTTCTTTTGAAGTCAAAGCGTGTTTTAACGGCATTATTTGAAAGCCTCCAATCCTGTCGCGCCTCGAAGTCGATATGTCTATAACGCCTGAATGTGAAGCTCGTATCCTGCCCACGCTTTGAAATTTTGTTCCCTCGAAGCGTCCCACGCCTGAAACTCTGTGAATTACTCTGGCAATAATTTTTTTGCCTTCAGTGCCGTGAATTATTACACGTCCGCCGGGCCTGTTCTCGATGTCAAGCATGAAAAATTTTTGATTTTCAGGAAGTCTTGTCCTGATTATTAAAATATCTTTTTCCTGCGGAACATCATTCAAAGGAATTTCAACGCCGTCGCGCTCAATCGTAACTTTTGAACCCGTCAACGGCGCGAAGCCTCCGAAAATGCCCGTTCCTGCCGGAGCGTCAATCGAAAAAAACGAGCCTCTCTCAGCTGCCGGAGCGATCGTTACGGAAGGCACAAGGCTTATAATCCGGCCTCTATTATTTTCAACGTTAATTAAAATGTGAACAGCATTGACCGCAGACGCACAGACCGTAGAATTTTCGCTCCACTTGCTTGCGGTGTAAGCGGGCCAATTAGTTTTTGAAGGGGTCATGAAAACTTTTCCGAGTGAAATTTTTTCACCGCCGGGCAAAATTGCTTCGACTTCAGAATTTTCTTTGCAGGGTATGCGAATTTCTATTAACTCTTCAGCGTAGGCGCATGACGCAAATAAAAAAAATACTAGCATAAAAATTTTTTTCATTCCTACCTCCTACCTCCTAACTCCTACCTGAAATCACGGTATCGGGGCAAGCCAGACGGCCCAAACGTTGCAGACAGCGTGATAAATTATTGACGGAAGCACCGAGCCTCCGCGATGTCTTAAAATTCCCATGACTAGGCCCGGAACAAACGTAGCAACCCGAAGCCAGCCCGTTAAGACGATTAAATGACTTAATGCAAATATAAGAGTCGCAAAAAAAATTCCGAAATAAACTCCGAATTTTTTTACCGTCAAAGTTTGAAGCCAGCCGCGAAAAAATGTTTCTTCAATGAACGCCGCCGCTATTCCTCCGCCGAGCGCGTCAAGAGCGTTTAACAATGAAGGGTGCTTCAGGCCGCGTCCTCCCCATTCTTCGGGCCAGTAAAAAGTTATAACCGTCAGCGGAATTAAAGTTATTAAGAGCGCGATTATTACGTCAAGTTTTGATTTTTTCGTCAAAAACCATTTAAGCCCGTAAATTTTTTCGTCCTCGTGTCTGCGCCGGCACCATTCATACGGAAAATAAAGCATGAACGCCGCGACGATAAGCCCGATAATTTCTTTATAAAACCTTGACAGCATCGCTTATAAATTGCAGCGTGTTATTGATGTATGAAGAAATATAAAATCTATTTACGTAAAGATACGCCGAACTCTTCCATAATAAAATTATTACGGGCACAGCGACGATCACCGCGCCTATTCTGTAAATAATTTTGCCGGGAAGTTTAGTCCAGCTATCCGAAAGTTCTCCGACAAGCCAGCCCGTTACCATAAATGCAAAGCCTAAAATCCATATTGAAAGGCCAAGAACAATTTTAGTGTTCACGATATGCAAAAAAAATCAGCTCCATGAAAAAATAAAAATGAAAAATAAATCAAGATTATTATACGTTATATTTTTCCTTGTGATACACTTTAGCGCATGAAAAATAAAACTTACGGAGGATTTTTATTAATGGCTAAAAAATTTTTAGCGGCTTTAATTTTTATCGTGCTCTTTTCATCTTTTGCGTGCGGTGCTGAAAATAACAAAGTGCTTGCCCGCGTCGGAAGTCATGACATCACAGAAAGCGAAGTTCTGGAATTTATTAAGCCCTTTGGACAGCAGGCGGCTATGCTCTATGGCTCGGAGCAGGGCAAAAAAATGATCATTGATGACGTTATTTCAATGAGGCTTTACGCTCTTGACGCTCTCGATGCTAAACTCGATCAGACACCGGAATTTCAACAGAACTTAGAAAATATTAAGAGAACTATGCTTGCTCAGGCAGCTATGCGCGAAGCCATAAAGGACTTGGCAATCACTGACGAAGAAGCAAAGAAATATTATGACGAGAACCCGAAATTATTTACGCAGCCCGAAAGAGTCAGAGCGAGTCACATTTTAGTAAGCGGCGATGAAAATTTAGCAAAAGTTCAAGCTGAATTAAAGGCCGGAAAATCTTTTGACGTTGTAGCGAAAGAATTTTCAACGGATCCCGGCAGCGCGGCGAACGGCGGAGACTTGGGCGAATTTCCTAAGGGAGTTATGGTGCCGGAATTTGAGAAGGCAGCCTTTGAACTTAAAGAGCCGGGCGACGTTTCAGAACCTGTTAAATCTAAATTCGGCTGGCACATTATAAAACTCGGCGGACATATCCCGGAGAGCGCAACGCCTTTTGAGCAGGTGAAAGCGAATATCGTTGAGGAACTTAAAAATCAAAAGACCCAAGAGCTTTTACAGAATAAAGCTAAAGAACTTGAAGGAAAATATAAAGTCGAGAGATTTTAGAGCGCAGTAAAGAATTTTAGAGAAATGAGGAGTGAAGAGTTTTTCTTCATTCCTTTTTTATTTTATGGCAGCTTCGCGTATTCTTCGGGCAATACGGCCTCGCACCACTCATTAGAAGTTTTTTCGCCGGCTACTTCAACGGCCAAGTGCTGAAACCATGAGTCCCTTGCTGCTCCGTGCCAGTGCTTGACGTTCGCAGGAATGTTCACGACATCGCCGGGTTTTAATTCTCTCGCGTCCCTGCCCCATTCCTGATACCAGCCCCGGCCTGCAAGACATACTAAAATCTGTCCGCCGCCCTTTTCAGCGTGATGAATGTGCCAATGATTCCGGCAGCCCGGCTCAAAAGTTACGTTAGCAATAATTACCTGCTCTCTTGAGAGCATTGCGAGATAGCTCTGGCCGTCAAAGTACTGTGCATATGCTTCGTTCTTTTCACCAACTGGAAACGCGCTCAAATTTTTTTCGATTGACATTATTAAAGATAACTCCTTTATTTATAATTAAGAACTAATTATAATCGAAAGAGTTATTTTGAGGAGTTATGGAATTTGATGAATTACGCTAATTTTGCTCCGAAGGCTTTGCACTCGGCTATAGCGTCATCATCAGGTTCAAGATGCGCTTTCAGTCCTTCTGCAGCGATGACCGCGTCGGCTTCTTTGCATCTTGCTTCCCATGTTCTCAGCCACTCGCCGTCGCCCCAATCATATGAGCCGAATACAGCAACTTTTTTGCCCTTCAAACTTCCTGCGGCCTCACTGAAGAACGGTTCCATTTCAGCTTCTTCGATAACTTCCGCGCCCATTGCCGGCGAACCGAACGCAACAACATCATAATCTGCAAGCTCCGAGACTGAAGCGTCCCCGACAGTTTTCAGCGTTACATCAGCTCCTGCTCCCTTTGCTCCGTCGGCGATAGCATTCGCCATTTTCTCAGTGTTGCCCGTCGTCGTTACATAGACGATTAAAATTTTTGACATGATAAAAAAACCTCCGTTATTAAAAAATTATTTGACCGTACAAACTTATAACAAGAAATTTTTTTTGTCAAGCATACGCAAACCTTATAGAAGGCTTAATTAAAGTAAGATAGATAAAATTAATTTTTAATCTTCAAAAACGGATCTCGCGGCCTTGAGTGAAAAGCCCCGGCTTAAAAGCCTGTTTATAATTTTTCGCTGATCGAGCCCAAGATTCACCCAGCCTTTTGAAACTTCATAGGCCCTTGAGCTTTCTTCTTCTGTTTCTTCAAGGGCTTCATTAATTTTTTCGCGTGATATCCCTTTATTTGAAAGTTCGTAGATTATTTTTGCATTGCCCCAAGACAAATGACCGTCTACGAATAATTTTGCGTAGACTAGGTCATTAATTAAGTCCATATTTTCGGCTTCGGTGAGCAATAATTCTTTTGCTTTGTCGGAAATTTCGTATCGGGATAAATACTCCTCAGCTTGCTTGAAAGTACACGGCCTTTTTAGGAGGAAGCTGAAGAAATTTTCACGCGCCTGCGCTTGTTTCTGAGCCTCCGTTATTTTCGAGGTCATTCGGAATTGCTCCCATTTCGTCGTCAATTTCCTGCTGAGCTTTGTCCATGATGCGGCCGAAATCGAAGAGCAGAGACACTGTATTTTTAACAAACTGCTGTTTCTGAAGACTCAAAAATTTTATTTGATTTTCGTAATTTTCTACTTCTCTTTCTGCATCGGTCATAAGTCTTTTTGCTTCGGCTCTGGCATTATTCAAAATTTCATCAGCTTCATGACGTGCCTGCTGCCGGGAACTTTCAAGTTCCTGCTCGATATTTTCTTTCGAGTGAACAAGCTCTGAGGCTTTATTTTGAGCCTGAGCTAAAACTTCAGCGGCTTTTCTGTCAGCTTCGTTGATTCGTGCCTGAACGTTTCCCTCAGCGTCTTTAATATACTGAGCGGCTTCAGCTTTTGCTTCGGCGATTATTTTTTCGGTGTTGACCTTCGCCTGTTCTTCCATGTCCTTAGCAGCTTTGCGAGCCTGAATTAAAGCATCTTTTATAGCGTCAGTCATGGCCTCCTGCTTTTTAACAAATGCTTCAAGCTCTTGTATTCGTGCCTCTTTCTCATCTAACTGCATAGTGTAGGCTTCAATGTCGTCGGCAACCTGATTCAAAAAATCCTCGACATCTGGAATATAATAGCCGCCGAATTTTACTTTTTTGAAGGCTTTGACTTCAACGTCCTTTGCCGTTAATAACTCGCTCATTCCTTGTCGCTCCCCTCAGGCCACACTTCACACATGCCCTGTCCGGGCGTAAAAAGATACTGAGCAGGCTCGATGAACGTCGTAACCCCGTCGCGGGCAAACGCAACGCCGTTCATAAAAGTTATAAAAGCCTTGCCCTCTTCTTCATATTGACGCTGATTTAATTCGTGAAGGTCCACAAGTATCATTGCGCCCTTATTAAATTCCTCGCGCAGGTGTATTTTATCCGTGCTCAGCGTCTCGCTTCTGTAGTTATATATTATTAATTTTCCGGCGGAATTTGAATCGCCCGATGAATGTGAGCCGCGCCCGGATTTTCTCTTTTTTCTTTCCTCGATGTAGTCGTCGCTGTCGTCGTAATCGTCCTCGCCGTCAAAGCCGAAGAAACGCATTATATTCAAAACGAAATTCCTCCTAAAAAAAATATTCATTAATATATCATATTTTTCAGTTAGGAGTTAGGAGTTAGGAATTAGGAGGCAAAAAAAAATTCTTATGAGATAATTATAAAAAATTTAATTCTTATGGAGTGTGATGCTAGATGTTCAAAATACGCGAGACGGGCAGTACCGTAACAACTGAAATTCTCGCAGGGATTACGACTTTTGTAACGATGTCGTATATTATTTTCGTCAACCCGGATATTTTGAGTAGGGCCGGAATGGACAAAAACGCTCTGATTGCCGCGACGTGTTTTTCAGCGGCTTTGGCTACGTTCTTGATGGCATTCATGGCTAACTACCCCATAGCACTTGCGCCCGGTATGGGATTAAACGCTTTCTTCACTTTCAGCGTTGTCTTGACGATGCAGGTCAACGGTGCGCCGGTTACGTGGCAGATGGCACTAGCCGCTGTCTTCGTTGACGGAGCGATATTTGCTGTCCTGACCCTTACTAATATTCGTGAGGCGATAATGAACGGTATTCCCAAGTCGTTAAAAATCGGAATTTCAGCCGGCATAGGATTATTTATTGCTTTTATCGGCCTTCAGAGTGCTGGAATAGTCGTCGATAATCCTGCGACGCTGCTGGGACTTGGAAGCATTAAAAATAATATGCCCATGATGCTGGCACTTGGCGGATTATTTATAATGTCGGTCTTAACTGCTCTCAACGTTCAAGGCGCGTTATTAATCGGGATCGTTCTTGTAACTGCGGCGGCGGCCGGGCTTGGCCTCGTTGAAGTTCCGACAACATTTGTTTCCGAGCCTCCTTCGGTTGTTCCGCTGCTCTTCAAGTTCGACTTTTCATTAATTAAAACGCCGGAGTTTTGGATTATCGTGTTCACATTCTTCTTTGTTGACTTCTTCGACACGCTTGGAACTCTTGTCGGAGTTTGCAACAGAAGCGGACTCCTTGACGAAAACGGAAATCTTCCGAGAGCAAAGGGCGCGTTACTGGCTGACGCAATCGGAACAATGGCCGGAGCCGCTATGGGAACTTCGACCGTTACATCATACGTAGAAAGCTCTGCTGGTGTTGCTCAGGGCGGACGCACGGGACTTACCGCAGTTACAACGGCCCTGCTTTTCCTTGCTGCTCTGTTCTTCACGCCGCTAATCGGAATGGTGCCGGGTTACGCAACCGCACCGGCGTTAATAATAGTCGGAGTTTACATGATGGTCAGTCTGCGCGACTTGAATTATGATGACTGGACGGAGTTTATTCCTTCATTGCTCGGCTTCTTCATGATGCCGCTGGCCTATAGTATTTCCGTTGGTATCGAGTTCGCTATCGTCTCATACGTCATAATTAAAATCCTAACCGGAAAATTTAAGGACGTTTCATTCTTGATGGTTGCTCTTGCGGTCGTCTTTATCCTCAAAGAATTTTTGGCATAGCATGAACTCCTAACTCCTCCCTCTAAAATAAAGCTCATCAAGCCTCACAAAAGTAAATCCGCGTTCTTTTAATTTTTGAATAATTTCCGGCAGTGCTTCAACAGTGTTCGGCGTGCCTGAGTGCATTAAAATAATGTCGCCGTTGCGTACGCTGCTGAGGACAAGCCGGACTATTTCTTCAGACGGTCTGCCGGTATAGTCTGCGGTGTTTAAGCTCCAAAGTCCTAGCTTTTTATTCATTCGCCTCATAGCGTTAAATATTTTCATGTTGAAGCCTCCGCCGGGCGGACGAAGGAAGGCGGTTTTCTTTATTGAGAGGCTCTCAAAAACTTCATCGCAGCGTTCTGCTTCCCTCATAATCTTTTCGACCCATAACTTATACAAGCGCGGGTGTGTGAAAGAATGATTTTCGAGTTCATGCCCGGCATCATGAAGCATTAAAGTAATATTTGAATAGCGGTCCGCGAACTTGCCGACAAGAAAAAAAGTAGCGCGTACGCCGTTATTAGTTAGAACGGTGTTAAGTTCCTGCATTCCATGTTCTCTTGGTCCGTCATCAAAAGTCAGTGCAATTTCATGGACAAATGGATCGCCGGCAGCGATACCGTACTTGGCTCTTTCTGATGTCAAAGGGCCGTGCTCAATGAATAAAAAAATTATTAAAGCCAGAGTCATTAATCTGTGAAGCATTTTTTTCTCCTGATTAAGAAATAAAATTAAATGAAGTTAAATTATATGACAAAAATTGAGAGAGTGCCGCCGATAAAAATTTTGTGCTAAAATATTTTTATCCCAGTTTGAAAAAATTTTTAAGAGAGGAAATTTTTGCAACTACTTTTACACTTACAAAAACTTCAAAAATTTTTACTGTCCGCAAAATTTTACAGAGCAGATTAAAAAAATAGAATCACGATTTTTTTTTTCGTGAAGCCTCAAAAAAATTTTCTTCCCGAATTTTTATTTTTTTATTGCCGGAGGAGTCTATAAATTTTTTCTTTCATGCCCCAGCCAAGACGATCGCAGGAGAAATTTACAATGTCATCGAGTGCGCCCGGACTTCCCATTCTTTCACGGCCTGCACTGCTCATAAAGTCATAAAGTTTTTTATCGCCCAAGACCTTCAGCGCACATTCAGCCAATGCCTGCGAAGTCGGAGACACTAAAATTTCAGCGTCGCCCAGCAATTTTTTTTGCACCCTCTTGCCCTTCTCATCAATCGAAATTACAGGAATACCGAGCCCTGCGCATAATTGATTAGCGGTGCCGCCGAGCCCTAAAAGAATTTTCACGCCGTTCACTGATTTAGCGATGCTGTCATAACTTAAATCGATAGAAATATTATTTTTTGTTAAAGCGTCTGAATTTTTTTTCCAGCCGTAAGACGCACATGCCTCGAAAAATTTTTCATAATTCAGCGTCGGAGCTAAAATCATTCTAAAAAGATTTTCGCCCGAAGCACTCATGATTTCGACAGCGTCAAGCAGTAATTTAACGTCGTTATTAGCACGGGCACGGCTTCCGGGCAGAAGCAAAATAAATTCTCCGCGTTCATACAAATTTTTATTTGTTTTTTCGTACAGCAGATCCATTATCGGACTTCCCGAATATATTGCGTTATTTCCGAGCTGTTCCGCGCTTTTAGCGTCCCTTGTCCAAGTCCTGAGAGTGAATTTATTAATCAAAAATCTTTCAAGCCGCCAGTGTCCGCTTAAATATACTGTCTTAGCAGTCGCGGCGAACATCGGCCTCATGCCGGATCCCCAAAGGGTATGAAGAATCAAATAAACATCGCCGACGCATACGGGAGTTTTAATTTTTGCTGCAATTTTTTTCCAGTCGTGAAGCTGTGCCCGGACGTGCTTTAACAGACCTGCCCTCATGTCTCCGAATAAATCTTTGAGGCTGTATTTCAGTACGCCTCCCGAAGGAGTTACAGACGGCGCAGATTTTATTTCAAAGCCTTCTTTTACGTAAGCGTCTCCCCTGCCCACTAAAGGAAACGCAAAAATTTTTGAGTGCGGCAATTTTTCGCGGAACTTTTTTGCAAGTATAACGCCTATAGCGTCCTCGCCGTAACCATTTGAAGCTATTACAATTCTAGGCTGAAGAGTTCTTGACAACGCATCAAAAAATTCTTTGCTTTCATTGACAGCTGCCTTGACTTTGGGAATAATCATCGGAATATCTTTAACTCCTAACTCTTTAGGCATATTGTACAAATCTTTTTCCGTGCATGTAATATAATCTGCGTGCAATTTTCTTGCTTGGGAATATAAATTATCTAAATCCTTTTGTGAATAATTATGATGGTCCCGGAACATCGCGGAGCCTGCTACGTTTAATCCGAGTTCTTTCAAGGTATAAATAAAACTTTCCGGGCTCCCGATAGCAGAGAATGCAAAAACTTTTGAATTAACTTTTATTTCATTGAGATTATTAAATAAGATCCAGCCGTCATAGTTAATTTCTGATGTAAAAATTTTTTCGGGCGCGATATATTTGCTGACAATGGCTTTTAATTTTTCAAGTTCTTCCTGCGGTATTCTTTTCGATTTTGTTAAAACTACGATGTCAGCACGCCTCAAGGCCGAAATTTTTTCACGCAGCATTCCTGCCGGGATTAATTTTCCTGAACCGAAAGGGCATACAGCGTCAATTAAAACTATATCAGCATCGCGTGTCATGCTTCTGTGTTGAAAAGCGTCATCGGCTATGACAAGCTCAACGCCTTGAGATTTAAGCGCATTTATTCCGTCCATTCTGCGCCGTGCGACAGCAACGGGGATATTAGGCAGTTTTTTTGATAATAATAACGGCTCGTCGCCTGTTACTGCGCGTTCTCCCTGACCGTTTTGAATTATTAAAACTTCATTGGATTTTCCCGAATATCCGCGTGTAACTATGCCGACCTTGATATTTTTTGAAGCCGCGTATTCAGCTAACATTCTCACGAAAGGCGTTTTATTTGTGCCTCCGTAAGTCAAATTTCCAACGCTGATTAAAGGCAGGGGCGGCTCTTCAGTTTTCAAAAAGCCGTGAATATAAAAAAAATCTATGATTGAAGTTACCGCGCCGATAAGCCAGGAAAACGGAGTAAAAATGGAATTAATTACAAAATTATTTTTTTCCCCTTTCACGTACAGCATATAATTATTAAGCAATGTCCCCATACTGCATTCTCCATAAGTCAGCGTAAAGTCCGCCTGATTTTATTAATTCATTGTGCGTGCCGGATTGTATGAAATTTCCGTCTTTTAGTACTAAAATTCTGTCAGCCTCGCGTATCGTTGAAAGCCTGTGAGCTATAATTAATGACGTTCGCCCTCTCATGGCTTGGTTCATGGCTTTTTGTACCTGCCGTTCAACAGCCGTGTCAAGAGAGCTCGTAGCCTCATCTAAGATTAAAATTCTTGGGTCTCTGATTACAGCGCGTGCTATTGCAACTCTTTGACGCTGCCCCCCTGATAAAGTAACTCCGCGTTCACCGACTTCGGTGTCATATTTGTTAGGAAGGCTCTCAATAAATTCGCGAATATCTGCAATTTCAGCGGCTTCCATAATTTTTTTGATGTCAATATCTTTCAGGCCGTATGCAATATTAAAAGCTATCGTGCCGCGCATTAAAACACATTCCTGAGGCACAATGCCGATCTGTCGGCGCAATTCTTTGAGATTAAATTCTTTTATGTCGTGATCGTCAATTAAAATTCTTCCTGACAGAGGCTCGTAAAATCTTGGTATCAAGTCAGCAAGCGTTGACTTTCCTGCGCCCGTTGAGCCTACGAAGGCAACTTTTTCACCGGCTTTTATTTCGAGATTTATATCTTTCAAAACTTCCTGATCTTTTTCATAGCTGAAATATACGTGCTCAAATTTTATACTGCCTGAAATTTTTTTGGCTGCTATGCCGGCATTGGAGCTTGAGTCTTCAACGGGAATTTTCAGCATTTCCGCAATTCGTTCGGCTGAAGCTAATCCGGTCTGAAGCGTTCCCATTTCGTTCATAATGCTTCGTATCGGTTGGACCATGAAAGCTATGTAGCCCGTGAATGATATTAACTCGCCCGGCGTTAATGTTCCGCTGATGACACTTTGACCTCCGAACCAAAATACAACAGCAAGAGCAAATATCAAAAATACTTCAATAACTCCGGCTAAAATTCCCTGCACTGACACGGCCTGCAATAAAGCCCTGTAATTTTCTTTGTTGGCTTTGGTAAATCTTTCAAGCTCTTCATCTTCCGTAGCAAACGAACGCACAACCCTGATCGCCGAGAAGGCCTCCTGCGCCGTCGCTGTGATGTCTGCTAAATGTTCTTGGACGTTGTGTCCTGCTTTGCGTAATTTTTTTGCCGCGAATGAAAGCAAAAACGCTACAACAGGCAGAACTAAAATTATTAAGCATGTTAATTTCCAGTTGATGTACAAAATAAATGCAAACATGCCGAAAAAAGTTACGAGATTAAACATTAAATCTATCAATGTTCCCGTAACGATGTTCTGCAAAATTGCAGCGTCGCCCGTTATACGGCTCATTAACTCGCCTATTCTTGAAGCATAAATTTTTTTCAGGCTCATTCGCTGCATATGGTCATATAAATCTATTCTTATTTCCATGACGACGGACTGCCCGGCAACGTTCATAAAGTAACGCTGGAAATATGTAGTAACGGCTTTTAATCCAAAAATTATTACGACGGAGATGCAAATTAAATTCAGCATAAAAATATTTTTTGAGATTAAAACGTCGTCAACGATGCTCTTAAATAAATACGGCGGAAGGACATTCAGGCCCGATGACGTGAACATAAATAAAACTGCCAGAAATAATTTAAGCGAATTTTTTTTCGTATATCCAAAAAGAAATTTAATCGGGGAAGAATTTTTTTTATTCATAGCTTAGTACCCACCCCCCAATTTAGGGCAATATCGCAAAGTCTTGAAGCCGCTCCGTTTTCTCCTGACATATTTAATAACTCATCGTGAATATTTGATAACTTTTCGGGGCTGCTTAAATCATTAAAAATAGCTTCTGCCGCGTCTTTAGGAGTAATATTTCCGTAAAGTTCGCTGAGAATTTTTTTATTTGCCGTTCTGTTTGGAAGCGAGATAAAACCGTTCCAGCGGTCGATAATTCTCATTGCTCCGATTTTCCGCAGCTTCAAACCGATCAGCGGAAGGTTTGCCAAAATTCCCAACGCTCCCGAAATTGGTACAAACTTCAAAAATTTTTCCGGTGCAGCAACAAGTCCCGGAAGTCCGCAGTGCATTAGCTCAAAATTATTTGTGCCGGGCTGTGTCAAAGCGTAATCGGCGTTTCTCATCGCTATTCCTGCTCCGGCTCGAACAGGCTCAAGTCCGGCCTCACGCCACTTTTGAATTTCACTTTCGGGCATGAACTGCGAAAATAAAGTTCTAACACGAACATCAGGAATTTTTTTGCGCAATGCCGTGTTGACCTCGCAAAGCCATTCAAGAGCCGCTGAACGTATCGCCGGACGGCTGCCCGGTAAAAATAAAACTCTCGGAGAATTTTCAGCTTTCGGCCAATCCCACTGAAGATCTCCCGTAGGCGTTATATCCATGCTTAAAGAGTCTTTTACTAAATCGCCGATAGCTTCAACGTCCTCAACGCCGTTCACCTGCGACGGATAAGCAACGAGAATTTTTACGCCATGAATTTTTTTTACGGCTCTGTATGAATAAACAGTTAAAGCAACTTTTGCTGACTTTGACATTTTAAGGCCGAACATAATATCTCCGCCGAGCTGAATAATTTTGTCGGTGTTCTCGTGTTCAATTTCCTGCCATGTCCGGGCGGCTCCTGAAGGTCCTTCAAGTTTATCAACGCCCAAAAATGACGCGGCTTCCCTTTCATGCCCGGACGAAAACTGGCACGGAAGAAGCCATAAAGAAATCGTGTGTCCTCTCTTTCTAAGTTCTGAAACAACAGGCCGAACCCAGCCCCATAATTCTCCAGGCCCGTTCGTTAAGATCGTAACTTTCATAAAAATTTTTCATACTCCTTTTAACTTTGCAGAATATTTTATAATAATTATGAAATTTTTTAGCAGTACACAAAATCTTCACACATTTTTTTTATTATAAATATAAAATTAATTAATCATGGACGAAATTATTAATGGCAGTAAAAATTTTCAGGGAGGAGAAGTGATTTTTATGAGCAAAAAATTTTTTGCAGGTTTAGTTTTAGTTTTTATGCTTTGCGGCAGCGCGTATGCTTCGGACTGGACAAGCTACTTCAAAATTAATCTTGACGGCGTAGGCGAATACATTTCCGGCTTGTTCGGCAAAGAGAAGAAAAATAACACAGCTTCAGATGAAATTTTGCCCCAGCATTTAGCATCGGACTGGGACAGCCTGACAGGAAATCTTACGGACGCTCTCAAGCTAAGGGACAAGAACGACAGCCTGCCGAAAAATTCATGGCTGCCTTTCAAAGAAGACCAGCAGAGCAACGCGAAAAAAATCAATGCGCTACTTGATTCAGCCATGAAAATTTTAGTGAACGGCGAGGCCGGAGACATGAGACGCGAGGCTGGAGAACTGCGCGAAAAACTTTCATCGCAGAGAATTGAGCTTGACGAACTCCGCAACAAAAGGATCAACGCGCCGGAGAGTTCTTACGCTTTCTGGAGAATGACTAAGGACAAGGCCGACAAAAAAATTTCTGAGCTTGAGGACGAAATTAAAAGCGGCGAGCAAAGATTGAAGGACATTAACGAAAATTTAGCTTCAGCCTTAAAAAATATCGGGCTTGATCTTGACGGGAAGCAGACGGAAATTTTATTAAACTCCGTAACGGGCGACGACCTGCTGAAAAACACGGTAATATTTTCAAATGTTAAGAGCGTCGTAACGAAACTCGAAGCACTTTCTCAAAACGAGACGAACAGCCTCGAAATAACGCGCAGATATACGGGAATGTATTTAGTGCTGAATGACCTTTTAATTCACACTCAAGAGGAGCTTGTCAGAAAAATTGACGGCGAGTATAAACCGAAATTAAATTTAATAACCGCTGAGGCTCAAACTTTGAAGAAAGAAGCTCTTTCAAGAAGCAATCAAAAAGCCTATAGTGCCGAGCAGAGAAAATCTTTTGCGGCCAATGCTAAATCAAACGAAATGACAATACAGGTTGCTAATCTTTACGGAAAATTATTAAATTCACAGCGTGAAAGCACGATGACCGCGATTAAAAATCTGAAGCTCAACCGCGATTTAGCTGAGAATACTTATAGAACTGTCAGAAGTTCGGGAGAACTGCGCGGGCTAATTCATTCCGGGCTGTCATTGTTTGACGCGCTTGACGGCAATCTGTCAATGCCGGAGCTGAAAATTTTTGAGAGTGAAGTCATGCGGCTTGAGTTCGAGGAAATTAACAGAAGGCTGAAAAATAGTTAGGAGTTAAAAAAGATACTTAACTCTCTGAATTTTTCGGGGAGTTATTTTTTTGCGCTGAATTAATTTCTATGATATTCTAAATTCTAAAATTTATCGAGCTTAACATAAACACAAAAAGGAGGAGCTTAACGAATATGGGATTTCGTACGATTGAAGAGCTTTGCGCGGAACTTGAAGAGAAACGCTCGAAGGCTCTCGCAGGCGGCGGAAATGAAGCCGTTGAAAAACAGAAGTCCAAAGGCAAGGGAACTGCCCGTGAACGTATTGCGCAGTTGCTTGACCCTAATTCATTCGTAGAGATTGACGAGTTTGTAACTCATCGCTGCAACAATTTCGGACTTGACGAAAGAAAAATTTTAGGCGATGGTGTTGTTACAGGCTGGGGAACTATTGAAGGAAGAAAAGTTTTTGTTTTCAGTCAGGACTTCACGGTCTTGGGAGGGTCTTTAGGAGAGAAGCACGCCGATAAAATTTGCAAAGTTATGGACATGGCTATGCAGATGGGCTGCCCCGTGATCGGCATCAACGACAGCGGCGGCGCAAGAATACAGGAAGCAGTTGACGCTCTGAACGGTTACGGAAAAATTTTCAAGCGCAACACTTTAGCGAGCGGAGTAATCCCTCAATTTTCGGTCATAATGGGACCAACGGCAGGCGGCGCGGTTTACAGCCCTGCACTTACTGATTTTATTTTCATGGTCGATAAAGAAAGCGTCATGCACATCACCGGCCCTGAAGTTATTAAAGCCGTAACGGGCGAGGAAGTAACGGGCGAGGAACTCGGAGGAGCGGCGGCTCATAATAACATCAGCGGAGTAGCTCACTTTGAAGCTAAGGACGAGGCCGAATGTTTTGCTCAGGTCCGCAAAGTTTTATCATATCTTCCGTTAAATAATCTTGATGACGCTCCGATGAAGCCGACTAATGACGACATTAACCGCGCTGATTTTTCGTTAAGAGAGATTGTCCCGGTTAATCCGAATAAAGGCTATGACGTTCACGAAGTTTTGAATAAAGTCTTTGATGACGGAGAGTTCACGGAAGTTCAGGCAGGTTTCGCAAAAAATATAATCACCGGCTACGCTAGAATAGGCGGACGTTCTGTCGGAGTTATCGCAAATAACGCTGACGTTATGGCCGGCTGCCTTGACATTAACGCTTCGGACAAAGCCTCAAGATTTATCAGACATTGCGACGCATTTAATTTACCTATCGTAACATTCGTAGATGTTCCCGGATATTTGCCCGGAGCTGATCAGGAACACGGCGGAATTATTCGCAAGGGAGCAAAATTGCTTTATGCTTACAGTGAGGCGACGGTGCCGTTAATCAGCGTAATCATGCGCAAGGCTTACGGCGGAGCTTATCTCGCAATGAGCAGCAAATCGCTTGGAGCTGATGTCGTTCTTGCTTGGCCTCAGGCTGAAATCGCAGTCATGGGAGCAGAGGGCGCGGCAAGTATAGTTTTCAAGAAAGAAATTAACGACGCTGAAAACCCGTCCGCAAAGAGGCTTGAAAAAATCGAAGAGTACCGCGAAGCTTTTGCAAATCCCTACAGAGCAGCAGAGCGCGGATATGTTGACCGCGTAATCATGCCCGAAGAGACACGCAAAGCAATCTTCATGGCTCTTGAAGGAATTGAAAGCAAACGCGACACAAGACCGGCGAAAAAACACGGAGTTATACCTCATTAAAAAAATATAAACAGGAGGAAAAAATTATGCACTTTGAAGGACTTTCAGGGGCAATCAGCGTCAGCATAGTGGCGTTCTCAATCGTCTTCGGCGTTCTCTTAGTTCTCACTGCCGTAATTTACGGAATGAGATTATTTGCAGGCGGCGGAGACGAAAAAAAAAATGATGTAGCTGCTAAACCTTCAGCTCCGGCAAAACCCGTACAGGCCGCAAAAAATGCAACTGCTGACAAAGCTAAAATCGTTGCGGCAATCACGGCGGCCATAATTGAGTTCACGGGAAGTTCTAATTTTAGAATTTTATCTGTCGAGGCTGAACACGGGCGCGACTATTGGACATCAAGATGGAAAGCTGCGGGAATGATTAATCTTAATTCAAACAGATTAAACCGCAGTTGGCATTAATAAAACAGGTAGGAGTTAGGAAGTAGGAGGTAGGAGTGAAAAACTTTTTGCCTTTTGTATCTAACTCTCATTAATAAAAAAACTTGAAAGGAGAAATTTTAACGTGAGTAATAAATATAGAGTAATAGTTGACGGAACGGCCTACACTGTTGAGGTCGAAAATCTCGGTGCGGGTGCTTCAATGCCTGCTCCTGTTGCTGCACCTGCAGCGTCTGCCCCTGCTGCACCGGCGGCGGCTCCTGCTGCTGCTCCGGCTCCCGAAGCACCGGCGGCAGTTGCTGAAGGAGCGACGACAGTAACGGCTCCGATGCCCGGAAAAATTTTGAGCATAAAAGTAAACGTAGGCGACAGTGTAAATAACGGCGACTTAGTTTTACTTCTCGAGGCCATGAAAATGGAGAACGAAGTTTTTGCTACAGCGTCAGGAAAAATTACGGAAGTCCGCGTAAAATCCGGCGATAGTGTAAACACCGGCGACGTTCTTTTAGTTATCGCGTAAATATAAAAAATTCCCTCTGTCATTAAACGGCAGGGGGAACTTTTTTTTAATGAGGTGTTCTAAAAATTAGACGTTAAATCTGATTTCTATCATGTCTCCGTCTTTAACGATATATTCTTTTCCTTCAAGACGCAAAACGCCCTTTTCGCGGCATTGCGCCATTGAAGCGTTATTCGCTATAAAATCATCGTAAGCAACAACCTGCGCCCTTATAAATCCACGCGCTAAATCCGAATGAATTGTCCCGGCAGCGTCAACGGCGTTCGAGCCTTCGCGCAGAGTCCACGCTCTAACTTCATCAGTACCACTCGTGAAAAATGAAATTAATCCTAAAAGTTTATAGGCCTCGTGAATTAATCTGTCGCGTCCTGGCTCTGTAATCGATAAATCTTTCATAAATTCAGCTCTGTCTTCGGGGTCAAGCTGCTCTAATTCCATTTCAGTAGCTCCGTAAACTTTCACGGACTTTAAGCCCTTTTGCGCCATTTCGCTTTCAAGCTCTTTTAATTCAGGCACGTCGCCCGTCTGCGTGTCGTCAAGATTTAAGACAATTAATTCAGGCTTCAAAGTTAAAAAAGCAAAGCCCGATAAAATTCTTTTTTGCTCGTCAGTCAAATTTAATTCACGCAAGGGACGCTCATTTAATAACTGCGATTCAAGTTCCTTTATTAATTCAAGCTCTGAACTTTCCTGCGGCGTTAATTTTTTCTTGGCCTGCTTCTCTTCAAGTTTCGTCAGCCTGTTGCTGATTACTCCCAAGTCCCTATAAATTAATTCAGCTTCGACTATGCGCCAGTCGCGTAACGGGTCAATGGAGTTTTCCGGGTGAGGCACTGAAGAATTTTTGAACACCCTGATGACATGCAGGAGAGCTTCTGATTCCGACACGAACGACAAAAAAGAATTACCGAGCCCCGCGCCTTTTCCGGCATCGCGTGAAAGTCCGGCGAGGTCAACAAATTCAACGTCAGCCGGCTTTTCGCTCTTAGGCTTAAAAATTTCGACGAGCTTGTCGAATCTTTTATCCGGCACGCTCACGAGAGCCCTGTTAGGTTCTGTCTTGCCTCCTGCGTAGGGTTTCACTTCTGCTCCTGCCCGCGTGATTACATTAAAAACTGTGGATTTGCCGGAGAGCGGCAGTCCTACTATTCCGCATTTAAGCATTTTATTTTTCTCCTCAAATTATTCTTGAATTTCAACGGGCATGTTTCTATAGGCGTATTTTTCTCTAAGCTCGGCGATGTCTTCGTTGCTGAGCCTGATACAGCCTTCGGTCGCGTTCGTCCCTCGCGAGTCGGGGTCGTGTGTCCCGTGAATGCCGATGCCCTTCCAGCCCTTAGCATCGAGCCTCAAGAAATAAGGCCCGTAAGCTCCGGCGATTTTTCCTTTTCCGTCATGAAAATCATGAGACCATGACGAAGCATTTTCCATAGAGACAATCTTAAATTTTCCGATAGGGGTTCTGTTGTCGCCGACGCGCTCTTTGTCGCCCTTATTCCTTCCGACAGCGACTGGATAAATTTTCACAAGCTCATCGCCTTTTAATAACGACAGAGTATATTTTGATTTATCAATTAAAATTCTGTACTTGTCAGAAATTTTTTTATTCGTTTTAACCGGCGCGATTATTCTGTCCGTTTGAGGATTTGCTTCGGACGGCAAAATTATTTCGCGTTTTTTTGCAGTTTTTTTATTATTGCTCAACGGAATGATTACAGGCTCGCTTTTTTTCTCGTTGTCTTTAGCTTTCATTGCGACAGGCTCTGACATTTTAATCGGCGGCAATTCCATTTTAACAGGCGATGGAAGTTTCGCCGTGATTATTTCCTGAGGATTTTCCGTAACCGCTTCGGCGTTGTTAGCGCGTATAGTCCCGGAACTTACATAGACGCCGGCGCATAAAATTAAAAACAACAACGACAACACACCGCGCATAAAAGGGTGAAGGCGTTTCTTCGTTGCCCAGCGTCCGGAGCCTTTATCTATATAGACAGTTTTCAGCGTAAAAATATTTTTTAGAAAATCGCGCATAAAATTATTTTTCTCTCCCGTAAGATTTATTTGTATTTCGATAATATTAGCACGAAAATGAATTAGGAGTTAGAGAAGTAGGAGTTAAGAATGAAATTTTTTCTTCAGCAAAATCACGAGGCCGAGAGCAAATAATGAAATCCCTGAGTTACAGCCGCTTCCCGAAGAACTTAAAATATTTTTACTTTCTTCATCAGCGTCCTGCATGAGCCATTCGCTTAATAATGCTTTTATCTCCGTGCTTAACTCTTCTTCCATTTTATTTATCGTAACCCCGTGAGAGTTCGTTGAAGATATAAACACATGAATATTTTGATTGTCCGTCTCCGGAAGCCTCATAAAATACCAAGGGTCGGAATCGCCGTAAATCATTATTACATTGCTCGTGTTTGTCTGTGTCCATTCAAGCATTTTATTCCGCGTGGCAGGATTGAATTTGAATGTGTCTAACTGTTCTTGAGTGAAATCTGAGAGAGCTATATAATTTTTTTCCGTTTCTGCCGTGAAATCCATTGAAAGCCCTATCTTTGCTAACTCATCGCGCAGAGGCTGTAAACGCATACCGTAATTTCCGTTCTCTGTAACCGCATGTACCACATAAGGAAAAGATAATTCTTTATTTTCCGAAAGAGGGTTATCATTTACGCGAATTAAAATTAAAGTTAAAAGCGCGTCCAAGAATTTTTGATTTTCTTTAACGTCAGGCGTAGAAAGATCATCACTGCGCGGAGTAATTTTCATGACTTCATCAAACGAGGCAAAATTTTGCTCATACTGCCATTCTACGAACACTAAATCTGCAATATCTACTTCAAAATCAAGAGAGGCAGTTTTAAGCGGATATTTATTGTCTAAATATAAATCGTTTGAAATAATAAGCGGCTGTAAATAATCGCGGTTTTTTATAGCCTCAACCTGAAAATCAAGCATTAAATCGCGGTATTCTTTTGCTTTTTCTTCACCGTAGCGTTCATTTCCGATTGTGTTATAAATTGCATTGAAGGCGCGGTCGTCATCTATGCCGTCGCAGAACGGCGCAACATACGAAACATAAGCGTCTGCATCATTCGGGAAATAATAAGCGAAAACGTTTGTTGCCTGTCCTCCCTTGCTTGCTCCAGTGAAGACCCAGCGGCCTGAAAGAATTTCTTTTAACTGCTCAATTATGTTATGAAAATCATTCGAGGCGTTTTCGTCAGTTAAATATTCCCATAAAGCTGTGCTTTCGCTTGAAAGTCCTTCAGGTTTTGACTTTGAAAAAAATCTATATTCGACATTAATAAAATTTCCGTTGTACATTTTAGAAATTTCATGCTCGTCATCTTTTTCAAAATTTTTCTCATAAAGTTCATAGCCGCTGGTGTAGATTACATTGACATTGTCATAACCTTTGAATCCTATCTCAACGCGCTGTGTGAAAGTTCCTAAATCAGGATTGTTCCAGTCAAGATACTGCGCAAAAGTTACAACATATTTTTCTGCAAAAGGCTTTGAGTCTCCGCTCTGCACTATCTCATCAACAGAAACAACTCCATCAAGTGTTAATAAATCATCTTTGAATGAGGCCGCTGACGTTCCGCAAAACGATAAAAGCAAAAATAATAATAAAAAAATTTTTTTCATGAAAATATATTTACTCCTATTAACTTTTAGCTAATTTTGTTAAATTTTCTTCAACGTCTGAAAGTTTTTCGCGCTCTCCGAATAATAATAAAGTGTCGTCAGCCTGCAGTATAGTGTTGCCCTTTGGAATTAAAAATTTAGAGCCGCGATTAATTAATAAAATTGCAACTCCTTCCGGGAATTTTAATTCGCTGACCGTATGACCGACTACAGCAGCTTCGGGCATAATGTCAACTTCGCGTGTTTCTTCACTGCCGCTGCCGGGCGTAATGTCAAAAGCTAACGGGTAAGTTTTCGCCTCTCTTACAACCGCGTCGAGCTTCAATAATTTTGCAACGTAGGCAAGAGTTTTTCCCTGTAACATTACCGAAGTTAAGACAACAAAGAAAATTAAATTGAACATATATTTTGCCTGCGGGTGTCCGTCAGTCAGCGGATAAGTCGCTAAAATGATCGGCACTGCTCCGCGCAGACCCGTCCACGAAACAAATAATTTTTCGCGGAAATTATAGCGGCTGAATAAACTCCCTATAAAGACAGCTAAAGGCCGGGCAACGAACATTAACGCGAATGAGATTAAAAGTCCGACGTTTATAACTGAAAAATTAATTAACTCTTTAGGATTTACGAGAAGTCCAAGAACTAAGAACATTATTATCTGCATGAGCCAAGCGAAGCCGTCGTGAAATTTCTGAAGGCTGTATTTATAGAGAAAATCTCCCTCGCACATGACAATTCCGCAGACATAAACAGCTAAGTAGCCGTTGCCGTAAACTGTCTCGGTAATTCCGAAAGTCGTTAAGACTATGCAGATTCCCCAGACGGGATATAGAGCCTCGTTAGCAACTTCTAATCGTTGTATCATGTAACACGCAAAGCGTCCCATTAAAAAGCCCATAGCTCCGCCCGCGAGCATTTGAACGACAAATTTTATAGCCAGTTCAATTACAGGCACGTCGGGAGTACTTAGCCAGCTCAACGCCGTCAAAGTTAAGAAAACCGCCATAGGGTCGTTGCTGCCTGACTCAAATTCGAGCAGAGGCTTCAATGTTCCCTGAAGGCCGACTTTTTGAGTCCTCAAGATTGAAAAAACCGCAGCCGCGTCCGTCGATGAAATTATCGCGCCCAATAAAAATGCGTCCTTGAAATTAAACTGCGGAAGCATGAAAATTATTAACGCTGCGAAAATTGCTGTCAATAGCACTCCTAAAGTTGAAAGCACAACTCCTTGAGTTACTATGGGCTTGACGTCCGACCACTTAGTTTGAAAACCGCCCGAAAAAAGAATAAACGCGAGCGCGAAGCTTCCGACCTGATTGGCCGCATTAGCGTCGCTGAAGTCCAGACCTCCCGGCCCGTCAACTCCGGCCAACATTCCTATAGCTAAAAATAAAATTAACGCAGGCACTTTGATTTTTTCTGACAGCGTACCTGCAACAAGGCTCATAAAAAATAAAAGACCTGCAACTAGAAAAGGATTGATTACCTGAAGCAAAGAAAATTTTCCTCCTAAATTTTATTATTTTTATATTCTATTCTACATTCTATATTTTAAGTTTTGCGATAAGCTGGGAATTATTTTCTTCAATAAGCCGCCTGACATCTTCGAGAGTAACGGCGTGCATTTTCTCTTCATGTCTCTCCCACCACCTGTTGACGAACAGCAGAAGCAGCAGCGCACCGAATAAAACTAAAAGCCAGTATAAAAAATTATGAACATCGCCTACTCGTTTTTCTAAGCTGTCAATGCGGTTTGATAAATCCCTGTAACTTACGTCAATACGGCCAGACAAGTCCTTATAATTCCCGTCAATACGGCTCGACAGTTCCTTATAATTTCCGTCGATTCGTTCGGATAACGCTTTAATGTTGCCATCAATTCTATTTCCAAGATTTTCTATTTCGTTATGCAGTCTTAGAAATAGAGCCTCCATTTTCGCGTCAAAAACATCTTGCCGCACATATACGCTCATGTCCTCCGAGACAGCCCCGTAAGATAATGAAGGCACTAAAAATATTAATAACGCTGTTAAAAATATTTTTTTCATCAGCAGACACTCCATTCTTAAAATTATTATTGCTGCGTGAATTAAAGCAGTTTTTCTATTTTAAGGCAAGGGCATAAAAAATCTTGACAGATAATTTTTTTTTATTATAATGTTTGACATAACGAACAAATATAGAATAAAAAATTACTCAAAAACTTTTTCCTGCAAGAAAGTTTTTTGAAAGTAAAAATGAAATTATAAAACTTGTTCTTGTTCGATCGTTTTAGTTTTACCCCCCTCAAATAATGAAATAAATCTGCGGAAGCTCAAAGGGTTTTCGCAGTTTTTTTATTGCGTAAAAATTTTCATGGACACTCAGAAAAAAATTAAATCATTTTTTCGGAAGCTCTCAAAAAATTTTTGATTCTATTTTTTTAATCAGCTCTGAAAAATTTTATAAGCACAAAAAAATTTTGAAATTTCTGTAGGTGTAAATGTAGTTGCAAAAATATTTTTCTCTGGAATTTTTTGAATGAATAGAAAAATGAACGTAAATATTTTATCACAAAAACTTTTTTTTTGAGATAAAATTAAAAAATAAAAAAATTTTGCTCGCATTGCGGCTGATATATAATAGGCAGGATGAAATTTAATTTTTATGGAAGGAGTAATTTTTATGTCAAAAAAATTCGCGTTTATGTCAGTAATTTTTGCCTTGCTGCTTGTCTGCGCTTCCGTTGCTTTTGCTTACGTTGCCAGCCCCGTGCCGCCATCAAAAGGCCAATGGGGGTTTGCGCTTGAAAGTTCTTTGCCTCTCTACGAAAAAGCCGACTCTAATTCAGATTCAGAATATGTTGATTTTGATGACGAATGGTTCAAAGTTCCCAGTGCTGTCCGGGACGATAACAATATGTTATGGTACAAAGTAAAGATCGGCAAAAAAAGCGGCTGGCTCGCTCAAAACGGCATTAGATTAAAATTACAGGCCGGGAAAAGTAAATCGGCTACAAATCTTTATAAATCATACAGAAAAAATAAAAGTGCTCTTCAGCCGCTGCTCGGACTTGATCAGGACGAAATACGCTCGAAGCTCGGAACGCCGACAATGCGCGAGACACCGTATGAAGAAGCCGACGTTAATATTCTTTCATACGAGCTTTCCGACAGAAATATGACGCTTGTTGTAACTCTGCGCGACGGTGAAGTCGAAGAAGCAAGATTTTTTGACGGACGTGCCGGTCAGACAGATACAGATAATTAATTTCTATTATTAATTTTTAAAAATTTTTTTAAGGAGTTTTATGTTAAGTATGTCAAAGAAATTTTTATTATTATTCGTGTTGAGTGCCTGTGTATTAAATTTTCCGTTTAGTCTTGACGCTCAAGAGCGTACGATGCAGCCTGTTCCCTCAAAAGGCCAGTGGGCATTCGCGCTTGAAAATTCTCTTCCGGTTTATGAACAGCCTGACGCAAAGGCGGACGCTGAGACCGTCGAATTTCCTGAATCGTGGCTGAAACTTCTTGGCTCTCGAAGAGACGAAGAGGGCTCTTTATGGTACAAAGTTAAGATCGGTAAAAAGATCGGCTGGCTTGCACAGAACGGCGTTTTGTTGAAGATAGGCCCGAAAAGCAAAACAGCGTCGGATCTTTACGACACTTACACAAAAAATACGAAGAAGGCCAAGAAAAATCCCGAACTTTTTGCCAGCGAAGACCCTGCGGAATGTAAAGCCTTTTTAGGTTTCAATCCTTTGGGAATGAGCGAGGCTTCCATTCAAAAAAGGCTGGGCACGCCGACAGCACGCTACACGGATTTCATAGAAAGTCAGTTCACAACTTTTTCATACGAACTTCCTACAAAAAATATTACGTTTGATGTCTGTATGCAGGACGGAAAAGTTTACGCTATTGAGCTCAGAAGCGGACGCGCCGGAGACATAAAATTAAATTAAATTTAAGTTAAATTGAATTTCGCGCTTGTTCTAAGTCTTGCGGTATTGACCGACAGAATTTTAGGCGACCCGAAAAATTTTCCTCACCCCGTAAAATTAATCGGGCGCGTTATAAATTTCTGGCAAAAAATTTTATTTACCGATAAAGATTCATTTATTCGCGGCCTCGCTCTGTGTGTTTTGACTTTATGCACGGCGGGGCTTTTTGTTTTTGCGCTGCTTTATCTGTCGAAAAATAATTTTTTTGTTCAAGTTTATTTGATTTATTCGGCTCTTGCGTGGCGCGACCTGAAGGACGAGACTGAAAAAATTTTTTTTGCCCTGTTGAAAAATAATTTAGACGAGGCGCGAAAATTTTTATCGTTCGTTGTCGGCCGGGACACTGAAAAATTAAACGCAGCTGAAATAATTTGCGCGGTCATTGAGACAATTTCAGAGAACTCTATTGACGGAGTAATCTCAGTGATTTTTTTTGCGGCCTTAGGAAATTTTTTCTTCAGCTCTTACGGAATGATTTTAAGCGTATGGCTCTTCAAAGCTGCCAGCACATTAGACTCAATGGTCGGTTATGAGAGCTATGAAAAATTCGGCTTTGCTTCGGCAAAACTTGATGACGTTCTAAATTTTATTCCTGCCCGTCTCGGAGGTTTGATTATCGTAATGTCGGGCGGAAATTTTTTCAGTGCTCTCAAAATTTTTTTACAGGACCGAAAAAAACATAAAAGTCCCAACAGTGCGCACGGTGAAAGCGCGTTCGCCGGAACATTAAATATAAAACTGGGCGGAGGAGCTTTTTATGATGGAATTTTTGAGCCGCGTCCGTTCATTAATGAAAATGCACGCGAGCCGGAAATTTTTGATATTGTAAGAGCTTGGAACTTGTTGGATATTTCCTGCGCTTTGTTCGCGTTGCTGATGATTATTATAGAAATTTAGGGATCAGGAAAAAAATCCCAACCCCTAAATTTTAATTTTTTAGCTTAAATCTTAAATATCTTCTTCAGGAGCAAGTTCGGTCGTTCTTGTTTTCGGAGGCATGATTACCGAGAAAATGATGAAGAAGATAAAACCTGCGACAAGTCCCGGAATTATTGGCTGATTTATGTGCATTCCGAAAATATTTCCGCCTGAGAATCTCTCAAGATAAACTACAATGACAGTTCCTGCGATTAACGAAGCTATAGTGCCGGCCTTAGAAGCTCCCGTCCAGTACATGCCCATGATATACGGGAACAACGAGCCTGCGGCGCGGAGAGTGAAGCTGAACATCAAGATAGATACAATGCTTTGAGTGTTGTAAAGCGCGATGAACATAGACACAGCTCCGACGAGGAACATTGAAATCTGTGTAACGCGCATAACTTCTTTGCTGCTTGCGTTCTTTCTGATGAACTGCTTATAAATATCGTTGGCAAAAATTGCGCCTGCTCCGAGCATGTCAGAATCTGCCGAAGACATTGTAGCCGATATAATGCCGGCGAAAAGAAGTCCGCATATTATCGGAGGCATGACTTCCATAGCGAGGACAGGAAGGGCGTATCTTGCTCCGACATTCGCAAAATCTGACGCTGAAAATTTTCCCATGTTAATGAGAGCAAGCATGATAATTCCCAAAATCGTCGGGATAAACGCATAAACGAAATTAATAACAGCTGCCCAGAATGATCCGATTGTTGCGGCCTTAGTATCTTTTGCGGCGTAGTAACGCGACACGGCCTCCTGACCTACTGCGAAAGTAGCGACATACATTATAGTTAATGATATTATGTCAATAATGCCGTAGCTTTTTCCAGGCCCGTCCAGAAGTTTCAAAGTGCCCTCAGGAATATTCGCAACTACAGCGTCCCAGCCGCCTGCAAAATTCAAGGCGAAGGGCACCGCGATAATCATTCCTGCCACGATTAAAAACACCTGAACGTTATCAGTTATAGTTACGCTCCACAAGCCGCCCATGATCGAATACAGAGTGATTACTATCGAAATTATAATTACGGCTGTCTTGTAGCTTATTCCGAGCATTGTCGAGCAGATTACTGCTGAGGCTATAATCTGTCCTGCCGTAAGCCCGATAAGGGGCAGCAGCATAATTATTGAAGTTATGCCCCCGCAAGCCTGTCCGTAGCGTCTCCTGAAATATTCTGGAACGGTCTTGACTTCTGAAAGACGGAACTTCGGAGCAAGGAAGCACAAAATTATAAAGGCAAGTCCCATCGTAGCGATGTACCATGAAGCACTAAGCCCGAAGCCCGACATTCCGTTTTGAACAACGCCGAGCGAACTTCCTCCGCCGATTTCCGTCGCCGCTAATGTTCCGGCCATCATCAACGGGCCAAGCCTTCTGCCTGCAACAACAAAATCGGTGTTGTTCTTGACTTTTGTCGATGAGTACCAGCCGATCCAGAGCATGAAGAGCATGTAAGCAACTACTATAACAACTACAGTTAAGTTAGCCTGCATAAATAAACAATCCTTTCTTTGCTGTAAATTTTTATAAAAGCAAATATATTATACTTGCTGCTTATTTTACCGTGAATATTAAAAATTTTTTTTGAGAGAAAATTTTGAGAGAGAGAAAATTTTGAAAGAAATAAAAAAAAGGTGAAAGAAAAAATTTTCTCCCACCTCAAAAATTTTTAGATTTTATTTTGCAATTCTCGTCAAGCCTTCAAAGTTGTATGTAGCTTTGACAACTATTTCGGGCGTGTCTGTCGTGATGCTCTTGTAAGCAGGGCCGGCGTAGTGCGCCATTCCGCCGATGTTGTAAACCTTGCTCATGTCCCAGCCGCGAGCCTTGAGAATTTTCATCATGTTGTTGACTCGGCCTCCGCCCTGACACATTAAGAAAATGTTTTTATTTTTCGGGAAGAGTGCCTGAAGTATCTCGTCAGACTCTTTGTAAACCGGGATAGGCTCGTCCGTCGTTCCGCCGTAGAGCTGGGGCAGTGAAGAATCTTTATGAGCGTCAGCATTAAATATCAACGAGAGATAAGGAATACACTCAAAGTTGCGTAAATGTTTCTTTGCGTAGTCCTCGAAGTCGCGGAGGTCGATATACATAACGTCGCTGCGTCCGAGATACTGAAGGAGATTTTCATTATTAATCGATGAGCATGTCGGCCCGAAGTTGCCCGGAGCGCAGACCGTCTCTTCTGTGTCGTCCTTGTTGGCCTTGTAAGTTTTTTTAGTGTCAACAGGCGCAGGAAGTTCCGTTCCTTCTTTTGCCGCTGACGCGGTTGCAACGGCCGCCGCTACAGCTTTCTTGCTCTCAAAAACTTTTCTCATCTCGACAGCTTTTGGATCGCCGTCAAAGAATTGATCCGTAGCGTGATACACAAACATAGCTTCAAGTATTCGGAGAACATTATTTGACGAGACTGTCGCGCCCGTCCAGCCATCAAGCGTTAAATTTTCGCGCCCTTCGCCGACGTTATAGTCTTTGATGTCGTCAATCGTGCCGAGCTTCATTATCTGAGCGCAGGTCTTGCCGACATAGTACGGCAGCATTTCAGCCTTAAATTTTTCAAACGTTGACTTCGGCGACGTAGGAGGGGGATCGCTGTCTCCCCAGAAACCTCCGAGATAATGGCCTGTCGAGTCTCTGTCAAAGCTGAAAGTTTTTACGGCTGCGTCTTCAATTTTTCCGCTTGAAGGCAGAGTTAATTCAAGATACGCGGTTGACCATACGTTGAGGTCAGCGGGGCGGCATGTGCATGAAATGAAGGTAACCTGATACTTGACGTAATTGCGCGCAACATACTTGAAGGGCACAAAGGCATAGAACAAATCTTCTTCCTTCGGGCCGTCGATGTGATTGAACGGGATCACGGCGACTGCGTTGGCTTTGCTTCCCTCTCCAAGTTTTGCCGAAGAGTTGAGGAACCTGTTTACTTCGCCCAGTGAGAGTTCATCTGCTGACGCGGCAGACAAAATCATCGCTGAAAGAAGCAAGCACACTAACAATTTTTTGGACATGTAAAATCCTCCTTTTTAATTAAATTTCTAAATTAATTACTCTGTAATTGTGTACATCGCTACTTCGTCAATTTCGCGGTTGGTAGCGACGATTACATCCTGCCCCTTGCTGTTCTTAAAGTGCATCGCGTTGGCACAGCCGGTGTCTTTGTCAATCAGTTCTGTTTTATAGTCGCCGGCTCCGCTGTCCCATGAAATTGCGATAGTCTGCTTAGTTCCTTTTCTCCAGCCTATAATCCATGTAGGAACGCCGAGAAGCTCACATGTCCAAGTCGCGTGGATCATCTCAGTTTCTTTTTCAGGGCGCGGATATTTCCATTGAGGGACATATTTATTATGCTCGTCAAGGTGATAAATCGTGAGAGAATTTCCGTGAAACGGGCTTATACAGCCTAGCTCTAATTTTCCGTCGCCGTCGAAGTCAAGCAAAATTGAATCGCTTGAAGGAACGGTGCTGACCTGTTCAACTTCCCAAGACGCTCCGAGAACGGCAGGGGGCGAGACAATGAACGTGCCCTCTTCACATGCAACAAGAGCCGCGTCGTGTCCTGCGTGGGAAATTTTGCAGTAGCCGTGATTTTTCAACATGCCGTTTGCAATTAATTTCATCTCTAATAAATTGTCATCGTTGTAGCCTGAAAGGTCATTAGGAAGGACTGCACCGAAGCACGCGCCCGGATAACGCCAATCATTTTTATATTCGTGTCCTGTTTTCAAAGCGCAGGCAATGAGATAATTTACTCCGCCCCTGTTGAGAATGCCGAAGCGGTGAACGAAAGGAACTTTGCAGAGCGTGCGGATCTCCCAATTATCTTTTGACTTTGGTGTTGCGATTACAATCTTTGCATTAATTGAGTCATTCGGTGAATAAAATTTGTGTGTCGCAAGGAACTGGCCGCCGCCGTCCGGGACTGGGGTCATCGTCATAACGCCGCCGGGCTGTGTCCAAACTGTTTCGAGGCACTCGCCGTCCTCTGAAAAGAGATAGCACGGGTCAGTTTTTTCAGCCGCTACGAGAAAACATTTCTGCCCTTTGAAATCAAGAGCTGAAATCGCGTAACATTTGTTGAGGTTGGAAATAACTTTCTTTTCGACCTTCATAAATAAATCACTCCTAAAAAAATTTATATTTGCTTGTCAATTTTTTCTGACATCGAACGGCAAGCGAATTTGATATCGTCCTTCCATTCTGCCCTGCCTACGTCCCACATCTCCGTTACAAAACGCCTGATGCCCATCTCCCACGCTTTTTTAATTACAGCGTCAAAATCAACGTGTCCCGTTAAAAATGGGATCTCGCGGAATTTTCCCGGCACCGTCTCTTTGAGATGAAGTGCGATAATATGTCCCCTGCCCGTCTCCATGTCATCAAGCACGCTGGTTCCGTAAGTTTTTGCGGCGTTCGTTAAATTTCCTGCGTCGGGATAAACTCCGAGATAAGGGCTGTTAATTAAAGAAACGTAGTGCATGGATTTTTGCGTGGTGTTCATAAATTCCGTTTCCATTGTCTCGAAGCCGAGCAGAACGCCTTTATCAGCCGCCATTAAAGTTGCCTTAGCAAGATTTTCGCGGAAAAATTTTTCGCTCTCGGCTGTGCTCTTTTCGTAATAAACGTCATAGCCGGCAAGCTGTATTATTCTCACGCCTAAGTCGTCGGCGAGCTGTACGGCCTTCTCCATAATTTCAAGACTGCGTTCGCGGATCTTAGGGTCGGACGCGCCGAAGGGGTATTTGCGGTGCCCTGAAAGACACATGCTGCGAATGGGCATATTAATTTCTTTCATGAGTTTCAAAATTTCAAAGCGTTCGTCCTGCGACCATTCGAGACGCGATAATTTTTTGTCCGTCTCGTCAATGCTGATTTCAACAAAATCGTAGCCGCATTCCTTAGCGCATTCTAACTTTTCACGCCACGACATAGACTCAGGCATGGCCTTTTCATACAGGCCGATAGAGTATGGCTTCACAAGTCAACAGCTCCTTTGCGTTGATATAGTTTTTATTTTTTATAAAATCTTTAATGAAAAATCTGGCTAGTAAAATTTTTTTGATTATAGCAAAACTTTTTGAAAATGTATACATATATATTTGACTTTTCACAAGCGTTAATGTATATTCTAACTTAATTTAGTAAACATTTCTCAAAATAATTTCTAAAAAAAAGATTTTAGCAGTTATCTTTCGCTTTAGGTTTCAAAATTTTTGTACTAAGGAGGTTTCTATAGAGATGAGCAAAATATCTGAAATGACTCGTGAAAAATGGATTATGAGCACTTTTCCTGAATGGGGAACGTGGCTAGTTGAAGACATTGAAAACGAAGTCGTAGCTCCGGGCAACGTTGCCATGTGGTGGCTCGGCTGCACTGGTATCTGGTTCAAAACTCCCGGCGGTGCCAACATCACGATTGATTTATGGTGCGGCAACGGCAAGAGAACTCATGGCAACGGAAAAATGGCGGTCGGTCATCAAATGGCGAACATGTGCGGCGGCCGTGCAATGCAGCCTAATTTGCGCAACGTTCCGTTTGTAATTGACCCGTTTGCTTTCAAGCAGGTTGACGCAGTTCTGGCAACTCACTATCATCAGGATCATATGTCCGCAGAGTGGGCAGCTCACGTCCTTCACAGCAACATGACGACGACGGACGAGAACGGAAAAGAAATTCCCGTACCTTTCATCGGTCCGTTAAAATCCGTTGAGACTTGGGTTAAATGGGGAGTGCCTGAGGAACGCTGCAAAATCGTGAAGCCCGGCGACGTTATCAAAATTAAGGACATCGAGATTGTATGCCTTGACAGTTTTGACAGAACCTGCATCGTAACAACAGACTCGACAGGCCCCGATCGCGAGGAACTCACCGGGAAATGCCCGACCGACATGGACGAGAAAGCAGTCAATTATCTTGTAAAGACACCGGGCGGAAATATTTACCACTCCGGCGACTCTCACTTCTCGATTTATTTCGCGAAGCACGGCAAAGATTACGACATTGACGTAGCTTTCGGCTCATTCGGAGAAAATCCGATCGGTATGCAGGACAAAATGACATCAATCGATGTTTTGAGAATGGCCGAAAATCTTCGCTGCAAAGTCGTTGTGCCTATTCACTGGGACGTATGGACGAACTTCCAGGCTGACTGCGAAGAAATTAAAGTTCTCTACGACTTCAAGAAAGACCGCAACGAATACAAATTCCACCCGTTCTTCTGGCAGGTCGGCGGAAAATACGTCTATCCTCAGGACAAGGACAAGATTTATTATCACCACAGACGAGGTTTTGAGGACTGCTTCGAGGCTCCGCAGAACATTCCGTACCGTTCGTGCCTGTAATTGAGGAGATAAAATCATGTCTACAGTTTTACAGGATATTGTCGCAAAAAAGCACTATAAATTTATTGACGGCGAAGGTCTTACGTGGCAGGAAGCTGTAAAGCAGAGTACTGAAAGCCTCATCGCTGACGGAAGCGTCTCAAAAGACTTTTACAAGCAGATAATCGCATGTATTGAAAAATACGGTCCTTACATGGTCTTTGAGCATAACGTGGCAATGCCTCACACAACTGAGAACGCTGAAGGCGTTTACAAAACAGGTATTGGTTTCATGGTGTGCAAAAAGCTGATTGATTTTGGCGTGGACGAAGACGGCGAAAAGAAAGAAGCAAATTTATTTTTCACTCTTTGCTCTGCCAATCCGACTGAACACATGAATAACATTCAGCAGTTAGCTAATATTTTCCAAAATGAGCCGTTGCTTGACGCTCTTGCAGTTGCAACAACGCCGGAGGAAATTTTAGCCGCTGAAGAAAAATATCCATGCGAAGAAGAATAATTTAATAATTAAGTTAAAAATTACGAAAGGGAAAAAATAATGTTCATCTTAAACGAAATTTGGACTTTCTTTGCAACGTATGTATTGCAGCAAGCCCCTTATATGGTCGGTTTCTTGACGCTGCTCGGCTATTGCTTAATGGGCAAAAAATGGTATGACACGCTTGCAGGAACTTTGAAGGCAATCATCGGAATGTTAATCTTGAACGCAGGTTCAGGCGGCTTGGTCGGCAACTTCCGTCCTATTCTCGCGGGCCTCAAAGAGAGATTTAATTTAACAGCGTGCGTAATCGACCCTTATTACGGACAGAACGCAGTTACAGCCGGTGTTGAAGAAGTTTTCGGCAAAGGCTTCTCGCAGGTTATGACCCTGTTGTTAATTGCATTTATCGTTAATATTTTGCTTGTCCGCTTCAACAGAATTACAAAATGCCGTTCGCTTTTCACAACTGGCCACGTTCAGGTACAGCAGGCAGCAACAGCGTATTGGTTAATCATGTTCGCGCTTCCCGGACTTTTGAACAACGATTTATATTTAATGATCGTAATGTCAGTAATTTTGGGAGCATATTGGGCAGTCGGTTCAAACTTGACAGTCAAACCCATGCAGGAATTAACTGACGGAGCAGGCTTTGCAATAGCTCACCAGCAGATGTTCGGAATTAGATTCGGATATTGGCTCGCCGGTGTACTTTTTGGCGATAGAGGCGGAAAGCGCAAAGTTAAAAAAGTCGGAGACCTCGAAATGCCCGGCTTCTTCTCAATCTTCAACGAGAATATGGTTTGTACAGCAATATTAATGACAGTTTTCTTCAGCATCATAATGGTTGTTATCGGCAAACCGTTCTTTGTTGAGAAGAAAATCATCAAAGAGAGCATGAACTTTGGTTTCTATTGCTTGAATACATCATTACAGTTTGCAGTTTATCTGGCTATCTTACAGTTAGGCGTTAGAACGTTCGTTACAGAATTAACAGCGTCATTCCAGGGAATTGCGGATAAATTACTGCCGTCATCAGTTCCCGGCGTTGACTGCGCTGTCTGCTACGGATTTGGCGATTCAAACGCTGTTACTTTTGGATTTTTAGCCGGTTTAGTCGGACAGATTACAGCGATCTTAATATTAATCTTCTCCGGCTCACCAACGATTATTATTTGCGGATTTGTCCCTGTATTTTTCGATAACGCTACGATCGGACTTGTTGCAAACGAAAAAGGCGGTCTCAAAGCCTGCTTAATTATTCCGTTCCTTTCGGGATTAATTCAGGTTTTCGGAGCTGCTTTAATCGCCGGCTGGGTAGGACTTGCAAATTACGGCGGTTATCTTGGAATGTTCGACTGGGATACAGTTTGGCCGGCATTCACTTGGGTAATGCACTATGCAGGATACGCGGGAGTTGCTATTGTAGTTTTAGTATTGCTTGCAATTCCTCAGATTGAATACTTAATGGATCCGAAGGGCTACTTCTTGATCACTGAAGATTACGAAGCATACAAGGCCTATATTGCGGAAAAGAAAAAAGCCTAAAAAAACTTGAAAGGACTTGAATTTTTATCATGGCAAAACTTGACGGAAAAAAATTATTGGCGTGCTGTGCAAACGGCGCAGGCTCATCGCTCCTCATGGAGAACGCAATCAAAAAGGTTATGACCCGCAACAACATTAAACCTGCGGCGATCAGCCACTGTGCAGTCTCTGAAGGCAAAAGCGCGGCTCCTAACTATGATGTTGTTCTTTGCGCAAAACCGTTCGCGAAAACTTTTGAAGGAATTGACACTTCCAAAACTACGTTAATCACGTTGAAGAATGTCATGTCGGACAAAGAAATTGAAACGGCTTTGAAAGATGCTGGATTAATCGACTAACAAAAGATGTACCGTTCAATCAAAAGCGTGATTTTTGATGTTGACAATACGCTTTATGATTTCACGTACTCGAACGGGCTGGCGTTAAATGCTCTCAAAGAGTATACAAATAAAAATTTCGGCTGGACGGCTGAGGAATTTGACGAAAAGCACGCAGCAGTTCAGCATGAAATTTATGACCAGCTCGGTTACAACGGGAGTTGCAGGGACAGAATGTTAAGGTATCAAAAGATGCTTGAGCAGTCGTCCCTGCCTCTTTTTCCCCACGCCGTGAAAATGTATGAAATGTATTGGTCAACCCTAATGGACACAATGAGACCCAGCAAGGGCATACCAGACGTTATAAGAGCATTAAAAGAAAAGGGCTTGAGGCTCGGTATAGGCTCGGACATGGTGCCCTATACACAAATGCTGAAACTTGAGTTAATGAAAGTTTTGCAGTATTTTGATTTCATGGTAACAAGCGAAGAGGCCGGAGAAGAAAAGCCCTCGCCGAAAATTTTTAACATGTGCATAAAAAAAGCCGGCTGTCTGCCTTCAGAGTGCCTTTTCATAGGTGATGACCTCAAAAAAGATTACTACGGGGCTTTGTCCGCAGGCATGAAAGCTCTTTGGTTTAATGTCTCTAATAATAACGCCGAAAACACAGCGCAAATAACCTCCCTGACTCAACTTTTAGAATTAATATAGATAAATATCATGGATAATTTTTTATCGCGGTTTCTGCCTTACATTCCCGGAATAATAATTTTTCTTGTAGGCTCCGGGCAGGTTAAAGGCTGGCTCAAAAGACGTAAAAAAGATTCAAGCTCCGTTGCTGATGTCATAAGCTGCGAGCATGTCATTAAAAAAGACAGGCAGGGCAGAGAATTAATGAATTATTACGACATCACAGCAGAATATACGGGACTAGGCTCAAATAAAAGAGTTCAGCAGGTTTTCAAATCTCCGACAGAATACGCACCCGGGCAGCAGGTCAGAATATTTTGGGGAAGCGGAACTGAAAGCTCTCAGCTTAGCGAAAAAGAAGACGAAGCCATTTTTCACCCGTTAGTCATGATGACGGGAGGGGCTTTATTAATTTTGCTGTCAATGTTTGAAAATCAGAAGCGCGAGGTTGAAGCCATGCTCTGCCTTACTATTATATTAATCGGCGCAGGGATTAATCTGCTGTATACTTATTTTTCATTGAAGAAAAAAAATTTACAGCGCATTGACGCTGAAGTAATTGATATATTTTCGCGGCAGCTCTCAAAAGAGACAAAAATCTGGAAAAGCTCGAAATTTACCTATTATCCGATTGTCAAATATGAAATTAACGGCAGGGAAAATATCAGGAGATGCAGAATAAATTCAAGCAGCGAGAAATCTTTTAAGCGCGGCGAAAAAATGTCTCTATACTACGAACCGGCAACAGGAGCGGTGCTTGAAAGACATGCCCATAAAGGACTTTTGATTACGGGAATTATTATTCTTGTTATCGGAATACTCGCAGGCTTGAGCATTCTGTCAGTTGTATTATAGACAATTTCAGACAGTTCTCGAAAAAATCGGGGGCTGTTTTTTTGCGCCGTAAAAAATCTTACAGAAAAAATTTTTCTGCATTTATAGAAAAAATTAAATTTTTATCGCTTTCATTTAATGATTTTATAGCGTTTAATCGTTCAATGCTGTCCTTCTGTGAGGCCCACGGGCTGTCAGAGCCGAAGATTACGCGCTCAGCTCCAAAAGTTTTTATTATCTCGACAAATTCATCTTCATTGAGCATTTTACATTCTTCACGTGTTTTATAAAAATTATCGCCGTTTGGCGTAAATTCACCTAGTGAAAATGCGGTGTCAATATAAACTCCTTCATAACTCAAAAAAATTTTTGCCGCGTTCCAAGCCCGCCAGCCTCCCATGTGTGCAAGAATTATTTTTTTATCGCTGTGTATTTTTTCGAGAGCGTTTTTTATTTTTTCGGGCATTGCGTTATCATTGCCGGGAAAGCCTATATCCCAGCCTGCGTGAATTAAAACCGCAAGGCCGAGCGCACAGGCTTTTTGAAGAATTTTTATATATTTTTCGTCATCGACGCTCAAGCCCTGATAAACTGGGTGAAGTTTTATGCCTTTTATGCCTGCTAAAAAAATTCTTTCAAGTTCTGCCTCATAATTTTCAAAATACGGGTGCATTGCCCCAAAAGAAATAATATTTTGATAGTCAGAATTTATTTTTACGGCTTTGTCGTTTATTCCAGTAACCTGCTCAGGCTTTGTGGCCACAGGCTGCAAAACTGAACGGGACACACAGGCATTTTTCATTGAAGTTTCAAGAGCATTCAATGTTCCGTCAGTAAAAGGCCGCGTGTGACTCTTGGACTGTAACTTTTCAAGAGCTGACGCGGCTATTTTTTCAGGGAATGTGTGAACGTGAAAATCCGTGATGACAGAAGATGAGGAATTAGGGATTATAGATCGTTTTATCATTTTTTTAACTCCTAACTCCTAATTCCTAACTTCTAACTGAATTGAAGCGTGCTTAAATCGCCGACTTCGTTAAATAATTTATTGCACTGCGCTAATAATGACAAGCGGTTGGCCCTGATTTTTTCGTCCTTATCCATGACCATGACATCATCAAAAAATTTCGCGACAACAGGCGAAAGTTCCGCGAGCATTTTCGCAAGGGCTTCCCAGTCGTAAGCCTCAAGAGCTTTTTTGACGGGCTCATCAAGTTTTGAAACGGCTCTATATAAATTCTTTTCAGCGTCAACGGTCAATAAAGCCTCATCAACTTTTTCATTAATTTTCTCATTCGCGTTCTTGCGGATAATATTTTTGACGCGCACCGCAGAACTTACAAGAGCGGTAAACCAGCCTTCAGTCTTAACGCCGTTGAGAGTTTCAATTAATTTCAAAGCCTGATAAGGAACATTGCCGACAACGCTGATTCCGAGTGCCGCGAGCTCGTGCTCAAAGCCGCGCTCTTTTAACTGAACGTGCAAACGCTGCTTAATGAAGTCAAAAATTTTTGCGCGTGTCGCGTCATCGACTTCGTTAATTTCACATGACTTTTTAACGGCTTCAGTGATGTCAAAATTATATTTTTTCGCGAATAAAATTTCGTTGATACAGCGTGCGGCCCTTCTAAGCGCGTAGGGGTCTTGCGAACCTGTAGGCTCAAGCCCGGCTTTGTGGCACGCCGTTATAATGTGCACTCTTTCAGCAAGGCCGAGAACCGCGCCAACATCATCGGTCGGTGTCTTGTCGGCCGCTGTCTGCGGCAGATACTGTTCATAAAGAGCTAATGAAACTCTCGGATCTTCGCCCGCGCTCTTAGCGTATTCACGGCCCATAACGCCCTGCAAATCTGTAAATTCAAAGACCATGCTTGTAACTAAATCGGCCTTTGCCAGATAAGCGGCTCTGTCAACAAGCGGAGCGATTTCTTTCATGTTATATTTATCGCAGAACCAGAGAGCTAATTTCCGAGTGAGCATGACTTTATCATAAACGCTTCCTAATTTTTCCTGATAAGTTACGCTCTTTAATCTCTCGACATATGACGCTAAAGGAGTTTTTCTGTCCTCGTCCCAGAAGAAAGCCGCGTCCTCAAGTCTTGCGCGTAAAACTCTCTCGTTGCCCTCCTGAATAACTTTTATATCGGGCACCATGTTATTGCTTACGCCGACAAAATAATTAGCGAGCTTTCCGCCTTTGTCTTTATTTCTGACGGCTAAATATTTCTGATTTTTTTTCATTGAAGTCGTCAAAACTTCTTCAGGGATTTCGAGATAGCGTTTGTCAAAAGTTCCGGCAAAAGGCACGGGATATTCAACGAGATATAAATTTTCTTCAAGAATTTTCTCGTCCATCTCGACTTCATAATTTCCGTCAAAGTTCTGCTGTAAATTCGCAATGGCCGATTTCATTTTCTGAAGCCGTTTTTCTTGATCTAAAATTACATCGTTATCATAAAGAACGTCAAGAAATTCTGCGGCATCTTTAACTTCAATGACTTTTTTTCCCATAAATCTATGGCCGCTGGTTTTGCGCCCGGATTCGACGTTGCCGTATTTGAATGGAATAATATTTTCATCAGCAAGCGCGACAATCCAGCGGATAGGCCGGGCAAATCTTACGCCTGAATTATCCCAGTACATGCTCTTCGGAAAAGTCAGACCGGCGATTAAATTTTTCAAAATTTCCGGCAGAACATCGAAAGTTTTTTTGCTCTCCTGCTTAATTTCTGCGGCAATGTATTTAATTCCGTTGACCTCGATTTCTTTTAAGTCATCGACTTTAATTCCTTTACCTTTGGCAAAACCTTCGGCTGCGCGTGTAGGCACTCCGTTTCTGTCATAAGCGGTCGATACGGGAGGGCCTTTTAGCATTTCTATAATTTCGGTTTGGCTCTCGCTTGCGCCGGTAACAATCAAAACAAGCCTGCGCGGTGTTGCGTAAGTCTTAGCGTCCTTAAATTCTATTCTGTTCGCGGCGAGTGAAGCCTCAGCGTTCTTTTTTAATGTCTCAAGAGCATCGGGAATAAAACGCGAAGGAATTTCTTCAGTGCCGATTTCAAGTAAAATATTTTTTATTGCCATTGTTATTTATTCCTCAAAAAAATTTCCTGTTGTATTTTCAAATTTTTCCATTAACGGGAAGCCCATTTCTTCGCGCTGTTTTCTGTAAGCCTCAGCACAACGGCAGGCAAGCGCACGAACACGTGAGATATAACCCGTTCTTTCAGTTACGCTGATTGCGTTCCTAGCGTCAAGTAAATTGAAAGTGTGAGAGCTTTTCAGCACGTAGTCATAAGCCGGCAGGACGAAACCTTTATCTAAAATTCTGCCTGCTTCAGCCTCGTACATCTGGAATAATTGAAAGAGCATATCGGTATCGGCAATTTCAAAATTATAGTGAGAGTGTTCAATTTCGCCCTGTAAATGAACATCGCCGTATTTAACTTTTCCGGACCATTCTAAATCATAAACGTTGTCAACTTTCTGAACATACATAGCAATTCTTTCAATGCCGTATGTTAATTCCGCCGGGACGTTTTCCATGTCGATGCCGCCAAGCTGCTGAAAATATGTAAACTGTGTTATCTCCATGCCGTCAAGCCATACTTCCCAGCCAAGCCCCCACGCGCCAGTTGAAGGATTTTCCCAGTCATCTTCGACAAATCTAATGTCATGTTCGTTAGGGTCAATGCCAAGACTTGCGAGACTTTCAATATAAAGTTCCTGAATATTTGCCGGAGCCGGCTTGATTATGACTTGATACTGATAATAATGCTGAAGTCTGTTCGGATTTTTCCCGTAACGGCCGTCAGACGGTCTGCGTGAAGGTTCAACGTAAGCGACGCGCCAAGGCTCCGGGCCAAGAACGCGCAAAGCCGTAGCAGGGTTCATTGTTCCTGCGCCGACTTCGATATCATAGGGCTGCTGAACTACACAGCCGTGACGGCTCCAAAAGTTTTCAAGCCTGAAATATATTTCTTGAAAGTTCAAAGTTTTTTATTCTCCTTTGTAAAAATATCTTTATCCGCCAATTTTTTTCTCAATCGCTAATAACGCAATTATTATTAATACCAAAAGGATAAAATTTTCTGTCAACATAATCAACAAAATCTCGAATTTTGTTTTTATGCTGCTCAATTCGCGTTTGATTTCGTGCAATACATCATTTTCTCGGTCGAAAATTTTACTACGAATACCATTATCATTGCGATTATCTTTGATTGCCTCTTTCATAATTTCAGCGTTTCTGTTAAAAAGTTTTTCAAATTTTTCATTGAAAGAAGCATCTCTTTTTGACATTCGGTCTCTAAAATCAAATTCGTCTTTTATTATGCTCTGCCATGTCTCGAACTCACCGCGAGTTACAAAATCTCTTTCGTTCATAACTCCTGCCTTCTCATCATTTTTTCTTTGAGGCTAAGCGAGTATTTCCTCCTAAGTACGGCATGGGGTCAACTTTTTTATCATTCACTCTGACTTCAAAATGCAGGTGATTAGCCGTTGAGCGTCCTGTACTGCCGACGTAGCCTATTATCTGACCCTGCATAATTCTTTGTCCTTGTCTGACAGCAACGCTTGAGCAGTGAGCATAAAAACTTTGAACTCCGCCGCCGTGATCGAGCAGAACAAAATTTCCATAACCCCTGAAACCCATTGTCGAGTTATCGCCCGTTCGCGAGACAACGCCGTTTTTAGCGGCTCTTATAGGAGTTCCGGCCGGCATGGGAATATCAACCCCTTCGTGCATTCTTTTGCCTCTTGGCCCAAAATATGACGAGACTTTCCCGTCAACGGGCCACATCATTTTCCCGTTGAGACTGCTAAAGTTAAACATGAAATTATCATCTCTCGGCCTCGAAGTCATGTTGTAATAAGGCACATAGTCAGGAGTTGTTCCGAACACGTGATCTAAGTCCGCCATTGTCGGAGTCTTCGGCACGGCGTTCTCAGGAATTTTCACGACCTCAACTTTATCGCCGACTATTAAAAGTTTCATCGGCCCCTGCGCTGAATTTCCGTTAGGCGAGAGAACTATTATAGGGTCATTGGGAGTGTTCATTGCTGCCGGCTGAGTCTTCTTGGGTTTCGGAGTTAAGATCGCGTCAGGCTTGGCCATTTGAGCTATTGCCGCTTGAGGCGTTTGAGGTCTTGACGGCTCGATTTTCATTTCCCTGTAAATTTCCGGGAACGGATCAGAATTTTTCGGCACGTTAATTTTTTTCTCTTCGACAACATTAACATTGGCAACGCTCGCGACAGGTGGGGCAGCCGCTTCAGTCTTTGGAGCTTCAGCCTCTTTCATTAAGTCCTCAAGTTTTGTCTGTAACTCCGCGTTCTCTTCGTTATTTTTTATTTTCGTATCGTTCTGGAAAAGCTGAACGGGCTCTTTTTTCTTTTTAGCTTCGAGCTTCTTTTCATGTTCAACCGCTATTTTTTTTGCGTGGACGGCACTGTTTACAGGCACAAGTGCGGTAGGTTTCCATGCTCCCTGATTTTGCCATATCGCAAGCATATCGGCCTGATTAGCCGGCAAATATATTGAAGTCCCGGATTTTATATCGCCCGATGAAGTTATGCTGTTTGCCCACAAAACATCAGCGACTGAAATATCATGAAGCATACAGTAACGGTCAAGCTCCGCTAGACCCATATTAATATCTTCGTTAAATACAAGCGTCTGCCATTTAGCCGCATATGATGACGTTGTTAAAGTTAATGTAAATATAAATAAAGCTATAAATTTTTTTATTAATCTATTTTTTTTCTTTTTCATAATCTTTTTCACTCCTAACTCCTACCTCCTAACTCCTACCTAAATTAAACTCTCTCGGTTACAATTCTAAATCCTGCGTTGGCAAGTTCATGTCTTATAGTTTCAATTTGTTCGCTGTCTCTAGTTTCGAGTGCAAGTTTCAAGAAGCACGAATTGATGGCCATGTTAGTATCGCCGTGATCGTAATAAACAGACACGACATTAGCACCGCATGAGGCGATTATTTCAGAGACCTGCTGAAGCTGTCCGGGCTTATCGACAAGTTCAATCGTTAAATTAACGTTGCGCCCCGTCATCATTAAGCCGCGAGTTATGACACGCGAAAGAATATTCACATCAATATTTCCGCCCGAAACTACGCAGACAGTTTTTTTATTTTCAATCGGAAGTTTATGGAACATTGCTGCGGCAACGGGAACAGCTCCGGCACCTTCGGCAATCAATTTTTGTTTCTCAATTAAAGCTAAAATTGCGGCTGCTATCTCGTCCTCCGACACGCAGACGATATCGTCAACATATTTTGAAATTATTTCAAAAGTATTTTCGCCCGGATTTTTTACGGCTATTCCGTCAGCAAAAGTTGACACGCCGTCTAAAACTTCTCTCTGATGATGAAGAAATGAATTATACATCGAAGGCGCACCGGCGGCCTGAACTCCGTAAATTTTTACGTCAGGCTTCAATGACTTCACGGCGAACGACACGCCCGAAATTAAACCGCCTCCGCCTATCGGGACTATTATTGCCTCAACGTCTTCAAGCTGGTCAAGAATTTCAAGCCCTATAGTGGCCTGCCCGGCTATGACAAAATCATCGTCGTAAGGGTGAATAAAAGTTGCTCCAGTCTCTTCAACGAGATTAACTGCTCTGTCGTGAGCGTCATCATATGCGCCCTTAACGAGTTCTATATTAGCTCCAAGCCTGCGCGTGCTCTCGACCTTCATTACGGGTGCGCCGTCAGGCATACAGATCGTCGCTTTAATTCCCTTACGGCTTGCCGACATTGCCACGCCCTGAGCGTGATTACCGGCGGAACATGCAACGATGCCGCGAGATTTTTCTTCGTCAGAGAGCTGTGAAATTTTGTAATAGGCCCCGCGTAACTTGAAGCTCCCTGTTACCTGTAAATTTTCAGTCTTTAGATATAAATTATGCGACTCGCTTAACAGCGGCGCGGCTATTAAATCCGTCTTTCTTGCACATTCTCTAAGCACATAGGCTGCGTGATAAACTTTATCCAGCGTCAGCATTTTTTCCCTCCGTTCCGATTTTCATAATAAAAAAAATCACACTCCATGAAAATAATTAAATAGTATAACGCAAATTTAACGATTATTTTATGGAGTGTGAAAAAAATTTCCTTCACTTTAATTTATTTTTTTACTTAATTTCTAATTCAAAAAAGCGTTCACTCTTTCTTTGACCCGTGCGCCGTCGGCCTGTCCTTTTGCTTTTGCCATAACAGCCTTCATTAATCTGCCCATGTCCTTAGGCGATGAGGCGTTAATTTCCTTCGCGGCTTCGGAAATAAAAGCGTCAATCTGTTCGTTGCTTAATTGCTTGGGCAGATAAGGCTCAAGAATTTTTATCTCGGCAAGTTCAGACTCGGCTCTGTCGTTCGCTCCTCCGGCGGTGTATTGCTCGGCTGCGTCCTTTCTCTGCTTGATTAATCTTTTAATGACCGTGTAAACGTCATCGTCAGTTATCTCCGCGCTTCTGCCTTTGTCGGCCTGCAACTTCTGGAGCTCGGCCTTCAACATTCTCAAGGTTGAAAGTTTCGGCTCTGTTCTTTCTTTCATTGCCTGCGTTAAATCGCGTGCTATGTCTTGAGTTAATGACATAAAAAATTTTTCTCCTTTCATTAAAAATAAAAATGGGAGCTGTCTCTCAAGCCCCCACACTCAAAATTTTTCAACACTAGCCTACATTCCTATGCCGCATGCTTTTGCGCTTACGTGCAGCTTCGGCGCGCTTAATCTTTTTCGCGTCGCTCGGCTTCTCGTAATGTTCACGTCTGCGAGCTTCTCGGAGTGTTCCTACTCTTGCTACTTCTCGCTTAAATCGCCTGAGAGTATCTTCGAGAGATTCTCCGTCCTTACGGGTAACTGTCGTCATGTTAAAATCCCTCCCTTCGGATTCTTTCGGCTCATCGACTAGCCGGGAGGCCAGCCGAGATTACGTCCTGCTAATAAATGCAGATGGAGGTGAGGTACTGTCTGCCCGCCCTGTTCGCCTGTGTTGATTACCATTCTGTAACCGTCTTTTTCGAGGCCAAGCTCACGGGCAACTTTCACGGCACTGTTCATCAGGTCTGACCACACTGAAGGATTATCAACTTCAATCCCGGACTTGTAATGTTTTTTAGGAATTACAAGGACGTGGACAGGAGCCTGCGGATTCAAATCCCTAAACGCGACGACATTTTCATCACTGTATATAAAATCAGTGGGAATATCACCGTTTGCTATCTTGCAGAAAATACAATCGTCCATAATTATTTTTATAGCCTCCTCGAAATGACGGTAAGATTTTATAGCGTTTCGACAGATTTAACAAATAGAATAATACTTATTTTTTTATCGGGCTTTTCTTGCCAAAGTGAATAACTCTATGTTATAAAATATTTTAAGAAAAAAAACTAGTATTATAAATTTTCCATGAAAGGGAATGATTAAAAATATGGAAATGTATTTAACGGCGTTAAAAGACCTGCTTATGAAGTCGGGCTTCATGGGGTTGATAAATCCGAATGCAGGCAACTTTATGCAGATGTACGGACCTATCATAATGATCTTAGTTTCGTTTGTGCTGCTTTATCTGGCTATAGGCAAGGGGTTTGAGCCTCTGCTGCTTGTTCCGATTGCGTTCGGGTGTCTGCTTGTTAATCTTCCGTTCTCAGGAATTTGGGACGAGTTTAACGAGGCAACCCACACGATAGGATTTTTACGTTCGCTCTATTACGGCGCAGAGTTTGAAATTTACCCGATATTAATTTTCTTAGGCATCGGAGCAATGACGGACTTCGCACCTTTAATCGCAAACCCGGTTACATTTTTATTAGGCGCGGCAGCACAGTTCGGAGTCTTCGTTGCTTTCATCGGAGCTAACTGGCTTGGAACTTTGACTAACGGCCTTATATCGTTCAATATTAAGGAAGCCGCAAGTATCGCAATTATCGGAGGAGCTGACGGCCCGACAAGCATTTATTTAACGGTCATGCTTGGGCAGACGCAGATACTCGGAGCTGTAGCTGTCGCGGCGTATAGCTACATGTCATTAGTGCCGATGATTCAGCCGCCTGTTATTTATCTCATGACTTCAAAGAAAGACAGAGGGATCGTCATGGGACAATTAAGACCTGTAAGCAAGCGCGAGAAAATTTTATTCCCGATTATCTGCACAGTCGTTTCAGGTTTAATTCTTCCGGCGTGCGTGCCGCTCGTGGGTACGTTAATGTTCGGAAATTTATTGAGGGAATGCGGAGTAACCGAAAGGCTCAGCAACACGGCTCAGAATGAATTGATGAACATCGTTACGATTTTCCTCGCTCTCTCTGTAGGCTCAACGATGGCCGCTGATAAATTCTTGACGGTCGGAACGCTCGCTATAATTTGTCTCGGCCTTGTCGCGTTTGCGTTCAGCACGTTTGGCGGACTTTTATTCGGTCAGATTATGAAAGTCTTATCGGGCGGAAAGATTAACCCGATGATCGGAGCGGCAGGAGTTTCGGCTGTCCCTATGGCAGCGCGTGTCGTTCAGCGTTGTGTACAGCGTGAATATCCGGGACATTTCCTTTTGATGCACGCAATGGGCCCGAACGTCGCGGGAGTCATCGGCACGGCTGTTGCGGCAGGAGTCATGCTCACGCTCTTATCGAGATAAAAAAATAAATCACGTCTAAAAAAAATTCACCGGCAGACTTTTGTTCCGTCGGTGTTTTTTTATGGTGTATTTTTTTTATGAAAAAAAAATTTTTTCTATGATGCTTAAAAATTTTCGTGACTCTGTTAAAAAATTTTTCTTCGCGAAAACTTATGAGAAGCAAAAAATTTTGAAGTTTTTGTAGTCCCCATTGTAGTCCCCAAAATAAATTTTCTCCGAAATTTTTTTGAAGTTAGATTAAAAAAATATTTTATCATAATTTTTTAGAAAACCTAGCTGATAAAATATAAGAAAAAATTTTTGATTTAAGGAGAAATTTATTAATGCCTGAAGATTTTTCAGAGAACGAAGTAGTTAGGCAGCGCAAGGAAAAATTATTGCGCCTCCGCTCCGAAGAAAATTATGACCCGTATATAAATGAAACTTGGGACAGAGAAGTAACGCTTGAGGAAATTCGCGGCAGGTTCGATTACCTTGAGCCCGAACAGGAAGCTAAAGACAGCGTGATAAAAACCGCCGGGCGCGTCATGACAGTGAGACGGCAGGGAAAAGCAACCTTCGCGGACTTGGCCGATGAGACCTCAAGAATCCAGCTTTACTTTCAATTAAATTCGGTCGGCGAAAAAGAATACGACTTCTTAAAAAAATGGGTCGATACCGGCGACTGGATCGGCATTGCCGGATACCCCTGCAGGACACGTCGCGGAGAATTAACAATTTTAGTAACGGAGTATAAATTACTCAGCAAAGCAATCCGGCCGTTACCTGAAAAATGGCACGGCCTCACGGACACGGAATTAAGATACAGGCAGCGTTATTTAGATTTAATCGCAAATCCCGAAGTCCGTGAAGTTTTCAGGAAACGCTCAAAAATAATTTCATCATTCAGAGAAACCTTAGAGGCTCACGGCACACTCGAAGTCGAGACTCCTATTCTTTCAGTCTTGGCCGGCGGAGCGAACGCACGACCGTTCAAAACTTTTCACAACGCGCTGAGCGTGGAGATGTATATGAGAATTGCGGTTGAGTTATATCTCAAGCGTCTTGTCGTCGGCATGATGGGCCGCGTTTACGAGATCGGGCGCAACTTCCGCAACGAAGGCATTGACACCATGCACAATCCTGAATTTACTATGATGGAAGTCTATTGGCCTTACTGCAATTACGTTGACATGATGAATTTAGCCGAAGAGTTAATCAGAAATGCCGCGAAGGCTATCGGAACGCTTGAAATAGAATGGAACGGGATTAAATTAGATTTATCAAAGCCGTTCAAAAAAATCACGATGCGCGAGGCCGTTAAAGAATACGCAGGAGTTGACTTTGACGCGGTTAAAACTGACGAAGAAGCACGAGAAATCGCAAAGTCAAAAGGGCTTGGCGGTGAGCTTAAAGGAAATGAGAGCAGGTTCGCGGTTTTGAATTTGCTTTTCGAGTCGTTCGGCGAAGAAAAATTAATTGAGCCCACGTTTTTATTAGGACACCCAACGGAAATTTCTCCGCTTTCAAAAAGAGACCCCGATGACCCGGATTATACACACAGGTTTGAATTATTTATGTTCGGTAAGGAAGTCGCTAACGCCTTCAGCGAATTAAACGACCCGCTAGATCAGCGCGAAAGGTTTGAAGAGCAGGCGCGTAAAAAAGCGGCAGGCGACGACGAAGCGCACGTGTTCGACGAAGATTTTATTAACGCTATTGAGACGGGGCTGCCTCCGACCGGCGGAATGGGCATAGGAATGGACAGAATAGTAATGTTCTTGACGGGAGCGCGTTCGATTAGAGACGTAATTTTATTCCCGACAATGAGACCGACAAAATAAAGGTAGGAGTTAGGAGGTAGGAGTTAGGAGGTAAAAATGCTTCCATACTCCTAATTTTTTTATGAAAAATATTTTTGAGGCAAGAATTAACGAGCTTTATAACTTAATCGAACACCACGCAAAATTATATTATGACAATGACGCGCCGGAAATTTCTGACTTTGAATATGACGCGCTTGTGAACGAGTTAAAAGAGCTTGAAAAAAATCACCCTGACTTAGCGCGAAAAGATTTTTTGACGCACAACGTCGGGGGCACAGCAAGCGAATTATTTGCAAAAGTTAATCATGATACGCCGATGTTGTCGCTTGATAATGTTTTCAAGCCCGAAGAATTAAGAAATTTTTTTGCACGCATTGACAGCGATAAAAATTTTACCTGCGAAATGAAAATTGACGGTCTCGCAGTGTCTTTAATCTACGAGGACGGAATTTTTGTCAGGGGCGCGACACGCGGCAACGGTCATGTCGGCGAAGATGTCAGCGCAAATTTAGCTCTTGTTGAGGGCGTGCCGAAAAAATTAAAAAACGCTCCGGCCGGAAAAATCGAAGTGCGCGGAGAAGTTTTGATGACGCTTGAGAGATTTCGCGCCGTCAATAAAATTCGAGAAGAACGCGGCGAAAATCCTTTTGCTAATCCGCGCAACGCCGCCGCAGGAACTTTGAGGCAGTCCGAAAAAAATAATCACGTAATTTCAGAGCGCGGACTTGATATATTTTTATATTATCTTGTTGACGCTGAAAAATTCGGCATAAAACGACAGAGCGACGCTCTAAAATGGCTTGAGGCTCACGGCCTGCCCGTTCAAAAAGCGTGGGCCTTCTGTGAAAATTTAGATGACGTTGAAAATTTTATCTCTCAATGGCAGACCGAGCGCGAAAAATTAAATTACGTTACTGACGGCGTAGTTATAAAGCTCGATGATTTAACACAGTGGCCTGAAATCGGCGCGACCTCCCATGCTCCGCGCTGGGCAGTGGCTTATAAATATCCCCCCGAAGAGGCCAAGACAAAAGTTATAAAAATAGAAATTTCTGTCGGACGCACAGGAGTTTTAACGCCCGTCGCAGTTCTCGAACCCGTGAGGCTGGGCGGAACTCAAGTGCAGCGTGCCGGACTTCATAACGCCGACTATATTTCAAAACTTGAAATAAAAATCGGCGATGTCGTAAAAGTCCGTAAGGCCGCAGAAATTATCCCGGAAGTCATTGAAGTCGATAAAAGCGCGAGGACAGGCAAAGAAGAAATTTTCATGATGCCCGAAAAATGCCCGGCCTGCGGTTCTAAAATTATAAAAATTCCAGGCGAAGTCGCTTTGAGATGTCCTAACAGGGCCTCGTGCCCGGCGCAGTTGAAAGAGAGCCTGAAATATTTTGCTTCACGCGACGGAATGAATATTAAAGGCATGGGCGGAAGACTGTCGGCTAATCTCGTTGACGCAGGGAAAGTAAAAATTTTGAGCGACATTTATAAATTAAAATACGAGGACTGGATAACGCTCGATAAAGTTCGAGAGAAGACGGCTAATTTTATAATGGCGGAGCTTGAGAAATCAAAATCGCGTCCGTTCGTAAATTTGCTCACTGCGCTCGGCATTCCCGATGTCGGAAAAAATGCCGCAGGACTCTTAGCCGGGCATTTCGGCAATGTTGACGCAATTAAAAACGCCGCCGAAGAAGAAATAGCTTCGATCGAGGGCATAGGCCCCGTAATTGCCAAGTCGGTTCGTGAATTTTTCAGGAACGAAGAAAATATAAACTTAATCGAAAATTTTCGGACAATCGGTCTTCAAATGGGCAGTGAAGCTAAAAATAAAATCACCGAAAATAAATTTGACGGAAAAATTTTTGTCTTTACCGGGACATTGTCATCAATGACACGCGAGGAGGCCGGCGAAAAAGTTAAAACGCTCGGCGGAAAAGTTTCAGGGAGCATAAGCAGGAAAACTAATTTTTTAGTCGCAGGCGATAAGACCGGCTCGAAGCTAATCAAAGCTGAAACGCTAGGCATAAAAATTTTGAGTGAGCAGGAATTTTTAGAAATGATTAACGCATGAGAGATATACAATATTCCAAGCAGGCACAAAAATTTCTCAATAGGCAGACTGGAACAACACGCCAGCGTATAATTGAGGCCATAGAAAAGCTCCCCGAAGGCGACGTGAAAAAATTATCGGGGCGCGAAGGTTACAGACTACGAGTGGGAGATTATCGCGTAATTTTTGACATGTACGGAAATGTAATTTACATCGACCGTATAGGCAATCGCGGAGATATTTATAAAGGAGGTAATTTTTGATGATAACTCCAAGCGCAACACAGGAAAAAATAATCAGAGCTGTCAAGTGCATGGACGATAAGTCTGCGTCTGAAGTCTGGGCTGTAATTCTAAAAAATTTTGAAGAATACGCAAAATGGGCTTTAATTCCAGAGGAAGAGCCGGATGAGTTTGATCTTTATATGCTCAATCAGATTGAAAGCGACCCGGATTGTCATGATTTTGTCAGTTCTGCCGAGATAAAAGGGGAACTAAAGCCGACAGAGTGCCGGTGCATGATTGCATAAGTCTGCGCGTGTCTCTGTTATTTTTCAAATTTCTAAGATATTATATAAACAAATTAGGAGGCTAATTATAATCATGAAAAAAGTTAGTAAAAAATTCTTAATGCGTCGTCAATCGGGCTTCACGCTCATTGAAATTATGGTCGTCGTTGTCATTTTGGGACTGTTGGCGGCTCTCGTCGTTCCCAACATCGGGAGCAACGTCTCCGAAGCTCAGAGGACGGCTGCGCGTACACAGATCGGCCAAATTGAACAGACCCTTCAAATGTATCACCTGCACAACGGATTTTATCCAAGCACACAGCAGGGACTTGAGGCTCTTGTTACAGCTCCTACGACTTCGCCTGTGCCCAGACGCTATCAGCAGGGCGGCTACATGAAAAAAGTTCCTGAAGACCCGTGGGGCAATCCCTATATCTATCGCAATCAGAACGGCAGAATTTTAATCATCAGCTACGGCCCTGACGGCGAAGAAGGCGGCGAGGGAGTCAACGCCGACATAACGAACGAGGATTGATTTTGATTAAGGTAGGAATTAGGAGGTAGGAGGTAGGAATTATGAAAAAGAATAAAAATTATCCCTCAGACCTCACCCCTCACTCCTCACCCCAAAAAGCATTTACTCTAATCGAAATTCTTTTAGTGCTCGCGATTATGGGACTTATGGCAGGTGTGGCAATTCCGCAGCTGTCATTTTATTTTGAGCCCCCTGCTGCAGGTCTTCAAAGAGCAATAGAAGAAGCCGAAGACAAAGCACTCTCAGGAATGCCCGTGAGGCTTTCAGTAAAGTCAGAAGGAATTTCAAGAAGAGGCCGGATCGTTGCGGAAGGGCTGACCAAGCGTGAAGCAGAAGTAAACAGTTTGAGTGCGTTTCTTGGCACGGATAAAAACCGTCCTGTCATTCTTGAGTGGCAGAAAATAAAAATGCAGTATCTCCCGGAAACAAGCGGCTGGCGTTTCAGCCCGGAAGTGATTTATTTTTATTCCGACGGTTCGTGCACGCCGGCAAAAATTTCTTGGGAAGATCCCGACATGCCCATCATAAGCACAAGCTCAAATAAACCCGACGAATATATTTTAACCGTAACGGGCTACTGCATGTTGACGAACAATAAGGAGTGAGGAGTTAAGAATAATTTTTATCTTGGCGGCCTTCCTGCTCCCGGTATTCCTCTTGGCCTGTTGCCGCCTAAAAATCCTCCCCTCGTAGTCTTGCCTGATTTAACTCCGGCTTGGGCATTAATTACAAGTTCTGTCCCCTCGCGCAAAACCGGACGGGCCTTTCCGCTCTTCTCGGCTTTAAGTTCCACCCACTTATTATCAGAAATCCCCGTGCTTATTTCTACAGGCCGCATCATGAAGCCGTCATGTTCCGGCCACACGGTCCCTGACGATAAAGTTTTTTTCTGCGTCAAAATATTTCGGTCAAATGATATTGTATCCAGCAGTCCTTCGGGCGGCGTAAATCTCAATGCCGCGACGGGTATTCTCAAAACATTTTCGGCGCGTGCCGTCTCGATTGAAACATTCGCGGTCATTCCGGGCATCAATTTTAATTCCGGGTTGTCAACGTGAATTATTACAGTGTATGTAACAACGTTATTGCTTGTCGTCGGAGCTATTCGGACCTGAACGACTTTGCCGCTAAAATTTTCATCGGGGAAAGCGTCAACCCTGAAGGTAACTTTCTGCCCCTCCGCTATCGTGCCGATGTCGGCCTCGTCAACTTTTGTTTCAATCTGCATTTTTGTTAAGTCCTCCGCAATTTTGAAGAGCGTCGGTGTCTGATAGCTGGCCGCGACGGTCTGCCCTGCATCTACCTGTCTGTCAATAATAACTCCGTTGACGGGCGAAGTAATTTTTGTGTAGTTCAGATTAGTTCTTGCGCGTTCGACGGCAGTCCTGCCCTGCACGACTCGGGACTGGGCTTCACGCAGGGCTGCTCGCTTCATAATTACGTCGGTCTCACTCGTATCGACTTCACTCCGCGCAATTAATTTTCTTTCAAAAAGTTCTTTGTTGCGCCTGTACTTTCTTTCAGCGTCATTTAACGATGCCTGCGCACTCTGTACGCTTGCCTGATAAACAGCCAAGTTTGCTTCGCTTTCACCGAGCGTCAATTTCAAAACGGAGGGGTCTATCAACGCAATTAACTGCCCGGCTTTTACAGGAGAGTTAAAATCAACGTAAATTTCCTGCACCGTCCCGGAGACCTGCGTTCCGATCTCAACGACGCTGATCGCGTTCAGCTCTCCCGTTGCCGTAACGGTCGAAACAATTTCGCCGCGCGTAATTTCTGAAGTCGTCAGGCCGTAAATTACAGGCTCATCACGAAAGAAAAAATAATAAGCACCGAAGCCGAGCCCCACAAAAATTGCTAGCAACAATAATTTTTTTAATCCTGCGATCATAAAATCCAACTCCTAAAAAATATTCAAAATGCTCAAAAATTCCTGACTTATATTTTTATCGTCAGCGTTTAATTTTCCAAGCGGAACATTTTTATTTGCGCCGTGATAGTCGCTTCCGCCGGATATGTATAAATTATTCTGCCGTGCTTCTTCCGCGAGCCATTCGCATTTGAAAAATTCATACTTTGAATAATAACATTCAAGCCCGTGAAGTCCGAATGAAATTAATTTTTTTAACGCTGCGAAAAATTTTTCCCGTGAGAGTTCCGGCTCGCGTGCTCCGCCAAGAGGGTGTGCCCACACAGCAACGCCGCCGGAAGAAATTATAGAATTTATTGCGAAGTCAGCGTCAACTCTGTCGTTGCCGGTTTTGCATTTATCAACAAAATTTTCCATTGCTTCGAGCCTCGTTTCGGCGAAGCCTTTTTTAACGAGCATGTTGCCAAGATGAATTTTTCCAAGACTCGGAATTTTTAATAACTCTTTAACTTCTTCGTCCGTGATTTTTACATTGAACGCGCTGCGCAAAAATTCTATCCTCTTAAAAAATTTCGCGTGCCTCAATTCGTCGCCTGCCCTCAAAACTTTTTTGAAAGCCTCGTGATTTTCATCGCAGTTAAAACCTAATATATGGCACTTTGCGTCATCGGCCCTGCATGAAAATTCGATGCCCTTAATAAATTTCACGGGCGCACTGCCGATAATTTTTTTCATTTCCAACGCGCCTTTAATAGTATCGTGGTCAGTTACTGCAAAAATTTCTATTCCGGCCTCTTGAATTTTTTTTAATAATTCTTCGGGGCTGTCAGTTCCGTCAGAAGTGTTTGTGTGAGTGTGTAAATCTATTTTGCCCGGCATTTTTGTTACCTCCATTAAATAAAATATATTAAATTAAAGCCTTGTGAAAAATTTATGAAAGATTCTAAAAAAATAAGGAGCAGGATTTTTTGTTCCTGACTCCTTATTCATGACTCCCATGAAAAAAAATTAATCGGAAGAAAATTCCATTTTGTCCAAAACTTTTTTTAATTCATCGGCGAGGCTCATCGGCAGGTCCTTGCGCATGACTATGCACGTATAATCGCCGACAGTTTTCACAGGCTCGAAGCCCGTCGGAAGTGCCTCATAAATTCCCGGCTCAATCTCAAGAGCAGTTGTCCCGTACGCTTCAGCGAGTCTATTTATGGCCTCTTGGCTAACCGGAAGCAAAACGATCTCAATTTGATTTTCAATGTTGTTTATAATCGGCGCGACTTTTCCTATTGAGAATGCTAGACAGTCGAGATGATTGCCGATTAAGAGGCTTGCTCCGCTCTCGTAGCTCTCGTACTGGACTTGAAAAATTTTTTTATAGTCGAGTCCCCACGCTTTTTCAAATAACGCTTTGACAACAAACTCCGTACTTGTTCCGGGCCTGAGCGTTGCAAATCTTATTACGGGTCTTTTTTCTATAATGTCATCGACGGATTTTATTTTATTCTTCTCTGCAAAATCTTTTCGCATAATAAAATAAGTGTATTGAGGATATAAATTTGACATTATCTCTACATCATCAGTCCTGCGTCCCTCGAAATCGCCCTCGCCTTTGACGGCCGCGCCCAGCAATGACGCAACAGAGAAACCTAAATCCCCGCGCTTTGCGTTGATGTTTAGGATATTCGAGACACCTCCGCCGGCTATGTTGACAGTCAGCGGCAGTCCGGCAGATTTCCACTCGTCGGCGATTATCTCCCCAAGCATTGCCCAGTTGCCGCCAGCAGGCCCAGTCATTAAACGAAGCGGTGATGGCCATTCGCTTTTATAATTTTTAGTTCCGGCAGCAAAATACACAGCGCACGAAATTATTATAAAAATCAAAAGAATTATAAATATCTTTAGCACACGGGAGTTTTTCAAGAAATTTCACTCCTTCAAAAAATTTTTAACACTTTATTGTAAAATTTTAGCATGTCATTAAAAATTAAAGAAAAAATTTCGGCTATCCTCAAGACCCTGCCCGAACGTCCGGGCGTGTACTTAATGAGGGACGCTGAAGGAAAAATTATTTACGTGGGCAAGGCAAAAAAGTTAAAGCGCAGAGTGTCATCTTATTTCAGACATCAGCTTTTATCTCCGCGTCTTAATAAACTCGTCTCGTTAATCGAAGATATTTCTGTCATAAGGACTGAGACCGAAGCCGAAGCCCTGATCGTTGAGGCAAAATTAATCCGACGCTACTCGCCGTTTTTTAACATAGAGCTGAAGATGAGCGACAAGTACCCGTATATAAAAGTAACGAAGGAGGATTTTCCGCGCCTTGTCATAACGCGCCATAAAAGCGACGACGGAGCGGTGTATCTTGGCCCGTTCGTTGATGCCGGGAATATAAAAAATTTAATGCGCCTGTCTGAAAGATATTTTCCGCTGAGGGTGTGCCGCTCGAAAATTAATCCAGACTCTAAAAAACGTCCGTGCGTCGAATATAATTTAGGGCACTCTATGGGGGCGTGCGCAGGTCTTTGCACGAGAAAAGAATATTTAGAGAGGGTTGCCGATTTAATTTTATTATTCTCAGGAAAATCTGCCGAACTCGTCGAGCGTATTCGTAAGCGAATGGAGATCGCCGCAAAAAATTTAGAATTTGAAAAAGCCGCACGCTTCCGCGATACGATTCGAGCTGTCTGGAGATTGTCGAGACAGAAAATTTCTTCGGCCCTTCAGGAAGATTTAGACGCCGAGACTTGGAACGTGTTAAATCAAATTCAAAAACTGCTCGGCTTAAAAACTCTAGCGTGGAGGATTGATGCGTTCGACATCTCACACACTCACGGCCATGACACTTACGGCTGCTGCGTAGTCTTTGAACAGGGAAGGCCAAGCCCGAATTTATACAGGCGTTTCAAAATTAAATCCATAGAGGACGGAGAAATTAACGACTTTCAATCGATTTATGAGACTGTCAAACGGCGTTACTCTCACGTGATTGATAACTCGGAGCCTTCGCCGCAGCTGGCTTTGATTGACGGCGGTCCGATACAGCTTGAATATGCGGAGCGCGCATTAAAAGATTTAGGCTTTGAACTTCCGTTGATTGCGCTTGCGGAACGCGAGGAATTAATTTTTTTGCCCGGACAGCCCGACAAGCCTTTGAGGCTGGAACGCTCTGACCCTGTCCTGCAATTATTCCAGAGATTAAGAGATGAAGTCCACCGCTACGCGATCACGACGCACAGAAAAGCACGAGAGAAGCATTTTTCGCGCTCGAGGCTTGATGAAATTCCGGGACTTGCCAAGAAAACTGCCGTAGAACTTCTAGTGAGGTTCGGTTCTTCAAAAAAAATTGCCACACTCACTCCCGAAGAATTGCAAAAAGTTCCGGGTATCGGCGAAAAAACTGCGAAAAAAATTCTTGAGGCTTTGAACTCGTAAATTTATAATGATAAAAATTTTTTGAAAGGTGCGTTTTTTGTTTAGTGAAAGGAAAACTCGTCAGCATTATTATTCCGACTTACAACGGCGAAAAATTCATAGAGAAAACTTTGTGCGCAGTCATTGAACAGGACTACGAAGACTTAGAAATAATTGTAGTCGATGACGTTTCGACGGACAACACCGTCCAAACGGTACGCAATTTTTTGGAAAAGAGCGGCAGAAATTTTCAGATCGTTCAGCGAACTGTCAACGGCCGTCAATCTGCTGCACGCAACACGGGGCTTCGCGCTGCAAATGGAGAATACGTGATATTTATCGATCACGATGACTTTATCGAAAAAAATTTTGTCTCTGAACTTTACAAAGAGATCGAAAATAAAAAAGCTGATTTAGTTTTCTGCGGCTTCAAATATTTTGATCCCAAAGAAAATAACTACAAGACCGGCATGTTGCTTGAAAAACCGCTCGGCTCTCCCGAAGATTATCTGCGCGAGTGGAGCAAAAATAAATTAGAGCTGTGGAGCATATGGAATTATATTTTTAATAAAGACTTTCTCATAAAGAACAAAATAAGATTTCCCGAAGACTGTTATATTTTAGAAGACTACGAGTTTATTCTTAAAGCTATAGCTTCAAGTTCAAAAATGTCGTCCGTCAACAAAGTTCTTTATACATGGGTGCATCATAAATACCAACAGCATGTAGTAAATTTAGCCGATAGAGAAGATTATAAAAATTTTGTGCAGACAAGAGCTGCTGCCCGGCGTGCAATGCGCTATATAATACGATACGTAAAAGACAGCCGCGTAAGGAAATATGCGTTAAAAGAACTTATCACGGACAGAATTTTGACACAATGCAAGCTCACGACACGCGCAGGCGACCGCGAATATTACGACCGTATAATAAAAACTCTGAGGCACAAAAAAATCCGCGAGGTCATGCTGTGTTCAACCGCAAGATTTATTTTATGGAAGCCGGAATGGTTTTTTAAGTGCTTAATGTTGCTTTATGCGCCCAGCCTTTATTACCGCAATTATTCGAGCAGAAAGAAGAAATAAAAATGCACATAGAAAAATTATCTCTTTATATCGTTACATTTAACGAAGAAAAAAGACTCGGTGCCGTCATTGAATCAGCTAAAGATTTTGTCGACGAAATTGTCATCGTGGATTCGGGAAGCACGGATAAAACAGAAGAGATTGCAAAAAATTACGGCGCAAAATTTATTTTTCATGAGTGGCAGTCAGTCGGTCATCAAGTGAAATTTGCTGAAGAGCAATGCTCAAATAAATGGGTTTTGAGGCTCGACGCTGACGAAGTCTTATCGCCGGGCTTATGCGAAGAGATAAAAACAATAAAACAATCAGGCACTAAAGACGGCTACATTTTACCAATAGGCGAAGTTTTTCCAGGCATGAAGCACGCAAATAAATTTGTCTGGCACTACCAAACAATCCGCCTTTACAATCGCGACGCTTGGAGAAACAGCGGAGAATTTGAACACGATGACGTTGTAAAAGTCCGCCCCGACGCAACGCAGGGCAAGTGCAAAAATTTCATCGACCACTATTCTTTTTTGTCTATTCATCACGTCATCGAGAAGAGCAATAATTATTCAGACTTAATCGCAAAACGCGCCTTTATCCAGAAAAAAAATTACTCGCCGTGCCGAATGATTTTCGCCGGAAGTCTTGAATTTCTGAAATATTATTTTTTAGGCAGATTTTTCCTGCTCGGCTGGTGGGGCTTCATTCACTGCGTCAACATCAGCTATCTGCGATTTACAAAATTTGCAAAATTTTATGAGCTTCAGCACAATCCCAACGTAAGCATAAATGAATAACTCCCCGTTGGTCAGCGCGGTTGTCCCTGCATTTAATAACGGGACGCACATAGCCGCAACTTTGAAATCAATAATTGCTCAAGATTATGAAAATCTTGAAATAATTTGCGTGAATGACGCTTCGACTGATGAGACGCTGAAAAATGCTGAAGAAGTCTTGAAAAATTCCGGGCGCAAATTCAAAATTATTAATCACGAAAAAAATTCGGGCGTATCGGCTTCGCGCAACACCGGCATAAAAAACGCGAACGGCGAATATATTTTCTTTTGCGACGGCGACGACTTAATCAACAAAAATTTTGTTACAGCTTTGCTTGAATTAATCAAAAAATATGACTGCGATATTTCATTCGGAGGCATGTTCGATTATTTTGAGGACGGAAGGCCGGAAAAATTTTGGCCTGTCAACATAAATTCAAAAAATCCGATGACGGGCAGCGAGGTTTTAGAACTGCGCATTAACAGTCCCGTCGTGCCTACCGTCTGCGCTATGATGTTCAGAAAAAAATTTCTCGATGAATTTAATTTGTATTTTAGTGCCGGCTGCACAGCTTCAGAAGATACTGAATTTCAGATGAAAACATTGTGCCGCGCAAAAAAAATTTCATTCACTAGCGAATGTTTGTATATTTATGTTCACGGCCCGGAAATGGGAAGCATCAGGGACAATGACACCGCCGAAAAAAAATTAAGACGCTATATTGACAGCACTGACGCTCATTACAGAACGGCGGAGTACTTGAGCGTTCACGCTCCGTCGGAAAAAATAAAATTTCTTGCTGAAAATATGATTATGCCCGAAGCAGTCATACGGCGGTTTACGATTGCCGCAATGAAAAACGACAAGGACGCATATAAATCTTTATGCTGTGATAAAATCCTGCGTGAAATTCTATTTAGAACGCGCAAGATTTTTTTCAAGAAGCCTGAAGTTTTTTTTAAGGCTTTGATGATTCTTTTCGCGCCGGGTTTGTATTTTTTGATGAGGAGGAAAAAATAAAAAATGTCTTTGCCATTAGTCAGCGTGATAATCCCGACTTACAACGGCTCAAAGCGTATCGAAAAAACTTTGCAGTCAATTATCGCGCAGGACTATGAAAACATTGAAATTATTGTTGTTGATGATGTCTCGACAGACAACACCGTCGAGGTCGTTCAAAACACTTTAGAGAACAGCGGAAGAAAATTTCAGATTATCAAACGCACCGTCAACGGCCATCAATCAGCCTCGCGCAACACCGCCTTTCAATTCGCAAACGGCAAATATGTAATCTTTTTTGACCACGACGACTTAGCCGAAAAAAATTTTATCTCAAGATTATGCGGTGAAGCTGAAGCGACTGACGCGGATTTTGTCTTGTGTAATTATTATCACTACTACGAGAACGAGAATAAATATGTGCCGATATGCCTCAGCTTCAAAAATTCTCCTGCCCCTTCTGAAGATTATCTGCTTGCTTGGACAAAAGAAGATAACATGACCCTGACATTTTGGACTATATGGCACTGCATTTTTAATAAAAATTTTCTTGAGAAAAATAAAATACGCTTCCCGGAAGACTGCTATCTCGCCGAAGACGTTGAATTTATGTTGAAGGCCGCCGCGTTCAGTTCGCAAATATCATCAATCGGCGATTTTCTTTACACTCACGTTTTGCACTCGTCCCAACAAAGCCAAGCAGATATAGAGAGACGCAGCAATTATAAAATTTTTGAGCAGGAAGTCTTAGTTATGTGGCGGTCCGCACGCTGTATCATTAAACACACAAAAAACAAGCGCGTGAAAAATTTTGCATTAACTTTCTGCATAGCACGCAAACTCATTCAACAGCTAACAAGGGCCGCTAAGGCAGGAGACCGGGAATACTACAGCCTAAAGTTAAAACACCTGAAGCACAAAAAAATCCGTGAAATATTTTTTGGCACAGGCAAATTTATTTTCAAGGAGCCGGAATTATTTTTTAAGGCGTTGACAATAATTTTTGCGCCGGGACTGTATTTTAAGATGAGGCACTAACGCCGAAGAATCCCGGCAAAATATTTTCAAGTTCGTCAAATTTATACTCGCCTACAGATTTTCCCTCACGGAACAAGACCGCTCCGCCCGGAGTCCCTGCGATGCCGTATTGAGCGTGCCTGGCTTCCTTAGGGCCGTTGACCTCGCAGCCCATGACCGCGACTGAAACGCCGTCGGGAAGTTTTTTCAACAGCGGCTCAACGACTTTAACAAGCCTCATTACATCGGCACGCCGCCTTCCGCAGGTCGGACACGAAATTAAATTTACTCCCCTCGTTCTAAGCTCAAGAGCCTTGAGAATTTCATAGCCTACCTTAACTTCTCTTTCGGGTTCGTCAGTCAATGAGACGCGCAAAGTGTTGCCTATGCCTTTTGATAAAAGATTTGAAATGCACGCGGTGCCTTTGACTATTCCGCCGTCGCCCGGCCCTGCTTCAGTCAAGCCTATGTGCATTGGGAAATCAGGATAATTTTCTGCGATGAGCTCATTTGCTTTGACGCACTCAATGACGCTCGAAGACTTTGCCGACAAAATTAAATCCGTGAAATTTCTGCTCAATAACAATTCTGCCTGCTCCCTCACGGCGATAAAAAGAGCCTTCGCCCTGTCGCCTTCCGCCGCGTCAAGCTGAGCCTGCGAGATTGAGCCGCCGTTCGCGCCTATTCTTATGACAACGCCGAGATTTTTCGCGGCCGTTATGACATCGTTTAATTTATTCAGCGGCATGTTGCCGGGATTTATTCTGATCGCACGGCAGCCGGCCTCCATTGCAAGAATAGCTAGAGCCGGGTCAAAATGAATGTCCGCCATGATTGTTAGTCTAGTGTGGTTGATCAGGTGCTTCAGATCCTCTGCAAATTTTGCTTCAGGAAGTGCCGCCCTTGCCATTTCACAGCCGACATTAAGCAAACGTTCACACTGCGCTAAAACTTCCTCGCGTTTGTCGAGCGAAATTTTCAACATGCTCTCAACTCTTACGGGAGCATCTCCGCCTATTGTCAATTCATTAATTTTTACTTGTCTCTTACTCATAATTTATAATTATACAGCCTCGTGATATACTTTCAGATAAATCCAAGAAATTTTTTATTTTATTTTTTTTTAGGGAGGAAAAATTTTATGAAAAAGTTTTTAGCTCTTGTTTTCGTCAGCACGCTCGTTTTGTCGTGCTCCGGCGCGTTTGCTGCCGACTATGAAATGATCGTAGGACACGCTCAGCCCGAAGGCAATCCGCGTTGGGTCTCAATGGAAAAATTTGCGGCAGATGTCGAGAAACTTACAAACGGCGGCGTTAAAGTTACCGTGTTCGGCAACGGACAGCTCGGAACAGAAAAAGAAATGCTTGAGCAGGTTGTTCAGGGAGTTGTTCAGGGTATGCGCGGCGGACAGTTTGACTTCAGTCCCCGTCTTTTAATGTTCACGCTTCCTTTCTTGACGAACACACGCGCAGAAGTTACAGCACTCTTGAAGAGCGACCTTGCTAAAAAAGTCTGCGCCGAAGCTGAAAAGACAACCGGCACTGTAATTATTAATCTTTGCGACGCAGGCGGCTATCGTCAGTTCTCAACGAACGCTCACCCGATTAAAAAGCCTGCAGACCTCGAAGGGCTCAAGATGAGAACGAACGGAATGAAGACTATCGACATGACGTTCAAGGCATTGGGCGCAACGACAACGACAGTCCCCTACGCTGATTTATACATGGCACTCAAGACCGGCGTTGCTGACGGCCAGGAAAATCCTTGGGTAAACGTCGTCGGAATGAAATTCTATGAAGTCCAGAAATATTTTACCGGCGTTAATTACCAGTTCCACCCGGATCCTTTCTATGTAAACGCTGAATGGTGGAAGTCACTCCCCGAAGAGTACCGCGCAGCAATCAGCAAAGCAGCTGAGGAAATGGGCGACTATAACGACGAACTCATCGACAAAAATTCCGAAGAGGCCCGTCAGACAATCATAAAGAGTGGTGCAGAAGTTTACATGCCGACAGCCGAAGAGCTAAAAGCCTTCCAAGAAGCAGCACAGCCCGTTTATAAGCAGGTAGTTGAAGAGGGCATCTGCACACAGGCGGAACTTGATGAAATTCTTGCGATCGTAGCAGGAGCTAAGAAATAATTTTTATGCGTAAGACAGGCGGGCTTTTTTAAGCTCGCTTTTTATTTTTGAAATGAGGGAAAAATTTTCATGAAAGATAATTTTTTAGAGAGAATTTATCTCGGCATCGGCGCGGCGGCTATGGGACTGCTTGCCGGTCTCGTAATCTTCACGGTCATAGCGCGTTATTGCTTCTCGCTCAGCTGGAAATCAGTTTCAGAATTTAATGTTACTCTGTTCGCCTTCACTACGTTCTGGGGAATGGGCGTAAATGTTCTGAAAGATGAACACGTCAGCATAACTATTCTGTCCGATAAATTCAGCCCGGCCGTTAAACGCTGGCTTAGTATCTTCAACGGCGTGATAGTTTTCATAGTTGACTGCGTATTCGTAAATTATTCGTGGCTCTACGCTCAGAGAATGGGAAAACAAATTAGTCAGGGAATGGAAATTCCTATGTTATATATGTATGGAATTATGCCGGTCTGCGGAATAATCTGCGCCCTTTGCATAATCATAAAAATAATTCGTGATTATAAAGCTCCGTTGTCAAAATTCGCACCGCAGGAAGGAGAAAATTTATAAATGGTAATCGTATTTTTATTAATCGGCCTGATAGTTTTTGCTTTTCTCGGAGTGCCTCTTGCGTTCTCAATAGGCGCGTCGTGCATTTCGTATCTCTCTGCGGTTCGTCCGATGTTTTTAACAATGATGCCCCAGCGAATTTGGAACGGCGTTTACAGCGAATTAATGATAGCTATGCCGCTTTTCATGCTTGCAGGCGAATTAATGAACACGGGCGGAATTACGAAAAGAATTATAAATTTCTGCATGGAAATTTTACGGCCCATTCACGGCGGACTTGGAGAAGTCAACGTCGTCGGCTCTATGATATTCGGAGGCATTTCGGGCTCATCGGTCGCGGACACTTCCGCGCTTGGAAGCATATTAATCCCTGCAATGGAGAAAGAGGGCTATCCTAAGAGCGCGTCCGCAGGAATTACCGTAGCGTCTTCAACAATGGGAATGATTATTCCGCCGTCCACGCCTATGGTCGTTTACGCTATGGTCTCCGGCGCGTCAATCGGAGCTTTATTCATGGCCGGAGCAGTTCCGGGAATTTTAATAGGAATTTCGCAGACCCTTTTAGTTTTCTGGTTCAGCGTCAAAAACGGCTGGCACCCAAAGCAAATTCCCTTCGACTCAAAAAGATTCTGGGGGGCAATGTTCGCCGGAATACCTGCGCTTTTAATGCCGGTGTTCATAGTCTTATGCGTTTCGGGCGGTATCTGCACGGCCAGCGAGAGTGCCGGAGTTGCTGTGCTTTATAGCTTGTTAGTCGGCTTCTTTTTATATCGCGAGCTTACGTTAAAAGATGTCTGGGTCGCTCTCAAAAAGACTTTAATTTCTTCATCGTCGGTAATGTTAATCATCGGCTTCACGCAGATTTTCACGTGGATTTTAACGATTCAGAAAGTCCCGGAAATCGTCGCAAACTTTTTCATGAGCATGAATATGTCGCGCGTGGGAATAGCGTTAATGTTCGACGTTTTAATATTGATAATCGGGACGTTTATTGACGTAAGCCCGGCAATTTTATTATTAACTCCGATCATGCTGCCGGTCATGGAACATTTCGGGATCTCCGCGCTTCAGTTCGGTGCGATGATGATAACGGGGTTAGCTATCGGTCTTGTAACTCCGCCGGTAGGAATGTGCCTCAATGCCTGCAACAAGATTAACCGTATGCCCATCATAGATATTTTCAAAGGGGCTGCGCCGTATATTCTCTGCAATGTCATAGTTCTTATCGCGATAAGTGTCTGGCCGGAGCTCACTGCGTTTTTACCGCGCCTCTTGGGATATTAATCGGCTTAACAAAAAAAACACTTATGATATAATAAGCACAGCAGTTCCCCAAAATCGAGGGGAACTATTTTTTGGGGGACTACTTTGGGGACTACAAAGATCTAAAAATTTTTTAGCGTTCAAAAAAATTTACGAAGCAATTAAAAAAAATTAGTGCGCAAATTTTTTCGGGCATCGTGAAAATTTTTAGATTATTTTTTTTTCGGTACTCTTGTAAAAAATAATTAGCGCAGAAAATTTTCAGCGAGTTCTAAATTTCCAAAGAAGTTTACGTGAAGATACGATGCTAAAATATTTTCGTCCGCATATCCACCGAAATGAGCCTCGCCGGTTTTCCGTCGTGTTAATTCAAACGCGCATGTGTCATCAAAAAATTCCGGCTCGATCCGCGAATAGTGGAACTCATGCCCGCGAATTATTTTATTTTTTTCGCATAAAATATTTTTTTTCAGTGCCCGTGCCTCCATGTAGCCTATTACGGGTCTTTCAGTCATGAATGAATTAAAAGGAATAACTCCGGCCATTGAAAAAATTTTGCCGCTTAGGTCTTTAATGTTTTTGCAAAGATACATCATGCCTCCGCACTCCGCTAAAATTTTTTTCTCCGCGCTGATTTTTTTGACGCTCTCAAGCATTGAAAAATTTTGAGAAAGTTCACGCGCAAAAATTTCCGGAAAACCTCCGCCGAATATATAGCCGTCGGCTTCAGGCAAAGTTTTATCTCTCAAAGGGCTGAAAAAAATTAACTCCGCTCCAAGCTCTTTTAATATTTCTAAACTTTCAGGATAGTAAAACGAAAATGCTGCGTCATGAGCAACAGCGATACTTCTTTTATGAGGTAGGAGGTAGGAGGTAGGAGGTAGGAGGTAAGAAGGAGACTGAGGAGTTAAAGAAAATATTACGTCGAGATTAATATTTTTTTCGACGGCTTCGGCTAATTTTTCAAAGTCAAAATTATTTTCAAGAATCGGCAGAAGGCCAAGATGACGTTCAGGAATTGAAATATTTTTATCGCGCTTTAACGCTCCGAGAAATTTAATTCCGATTTTTTCGAGAGCGTCCGAAATTATTTTCGCGTGATTGTCAGAGCCTGCGCAGTTCAAAATTACTCCGGCGATATTAATTTTTTTGTCGTATTCACGAAAACCTAAAGCCGCCGCCGCCGCGCTCTCGCCTAAAGATTTTGCGTTAATCACGAGAATAACAGGAGCATTTAATAATTTTGCTATCTCTGCCGTGCTGTTCTCTCCGCCGTCGTAAAGCCCCATAGCCCCTTCAATAATTGCAAAGTCTTTTTCTTTTGAAGTTTTTATAAAAAGCTCACGAGCTGAATCTTCACTCATGAGCCAAGTATCAAGGTTGAAGGCATCGCAATTTCCTGCACGCCTCAAATATTCCGTGTCGATATAATCAGGGCCGGTCTTATAAGCGCAGAGCCTCAAGCCTCTTTTTTTCAGAGCCGCTAAAATTCCGCAGGCTATTGAAGTTTTCCCCGAACTGCTCGAAATCCCTGCGATAATTATTTTTTTCAAGTCTTTAACTCCTGCCTCCTACCTCCTAACTCCTACCTAACCGGCAGTTCTCTCTCAAGTGCTTTCCATAAAATTAAAGCAACTATCCACGAAAGAATATATTTAGCTCCAAGTGTAGGCACGTTGTAAAAGAAAGAATAAACCCAAGCGTTTTGTCCCTCAGGAGCATATTGTCCGAAGAAGTACGCGCCGCTGACGACACTGCACAAAATTTGACAGCACGCAGCGAGCAGGAAGCTGAGGAATCTCGGATGAAGTGCCATAAGTCCGACACACATAAGAGCCAGCGGGTAATCTAAAGCGGCTTGAACAGGATTGAGAATATATCCGCCCAAGAGCATTTTCGTAATGCCGATTATAAATCCGCTGAACAGTCCCCATTTTAGGCCGCGACGGTAAACAAAAATAATAATCGGTACGAGTTCAAAGTCGATAGTCCCGCCCTGCGGCATTCTGAATAAATCAAATCGTGAAAGAACGATTGAAAGCGCGATACACAGAGCCCCCTCAATCATAACTACGGTGCTGCTGTGTTTTTGTTTTGAAGCCATAATAATAAAAAAATTCCTCCTTAAAAAATTTCAGAAGGGAAGTGAAACTCCCTGCGCCGGTATTATCCGTATCAGGTTCAAAGGGTCTCTGCATTCGGCAGACTCTCAGCGTTCAAGCTCCCCTGATTGAAAAACATTATACGCTGTTGAAAAATTTTTTTCGTGCGACATGTGTTAAAATTCGCAAAGTCAAGTTTGTTAATTATTTTAGCTTGATTTTCTTAAAAGTAAGGGGTTTTTCATGAAAAAATTTTACAGATTTTCTTATTATTTTTTAATGGCTTTAATAATTTTATCGTTATCCGGCTGCGAGTTTGATCACAGGAGCAAAAGTTCGACAAGTTCGTCAGACCGCAACAGCACAACTCAAACGGCAGGCAAATTAATGGTAGTGAGTTCGCCAGTTTTTGATAAGAACGCAGTATATACGCTTTACAGGGGCAGCGGTCTCACCTTCGGCGGAACTAACTCCGGCAAAAAATATTTTGTCGCTTCAGTCGTTTCATCTGACATGTCAAGAAAAGAGACCGTAACAATGAATCTTGAGTTCACTGGAACTTCAAGCAGTGATGTTCCGTTTGCTATATCTAATGAGAATGGTCAGGTCGTTTTTGCTTATAATCCTAACGGTTCGGGAAGCGTAAAAGATAATCTTGGAACATTGACGCTCTCATCTACGGCAAATACATATCGGCAAAAATATTCGGGTTTAACTTTATCACAGACCTATACAAGCTCGATAGTAACGCCGGGTTCATTTGAAATTGAAGAAGATGATGAAGTTACAACGATTGTCCTTAATGCTTCAGCAGGAACGGCAACGGTTACACCGTATGGCGGAACGGCCACGACTTTACAGACACAGGATTATGTCTGGCACATAGACCAAAAACATACTGACGAATATTGGACGCTCGGCAGCGATACTTCAACAGAGTATGACGAAGACGAAGTTTTAGCAAATGTTACGTCAGCGGACGGCATTTTTATTGCGCGTGATGTCCGTTATATTCCCAATACGCTAGAATTTTCAGAAACTACGGTTACAAAGGCCAACGGAAGCGCAGAAGGCGACAGCGATCAGCTTTATCCGGCTTACCTTAATGTATCAGGCTATGAAAATTATATTCTAGCGGCTCTTCCTAATGAAATGGGTATGGCGGGCGGAAACATGAACGGTCAAATGCCAGGTGATATTCACAGAGGGCCCGGCGACATGAGCGGCAATACTCAGGGCGGTATGTCATTCAATGGAAATTTTGCCCCGTCAGCCGCGAGCAATCTTGCAACAGTAAAAGCGGCCATGACACATTCAGCTTCAGCCGCGTATAATAATCGAGTTCTCCATATCACAAGACCAGGCACTTACAAAATTTCGAGCAACGGAACATGGAACGGCCAAATCTGGATAGATATTCCCGATAAGACAGTAAATTCCAGCTTAAAAACGAAAAAAGATCCTGACGCTACCGTTGCTTTAATTCTTAACGGCGTAACGGTAAGCTGTGATGTTGCTCCTGCTCTTGTCTTTAAGAAAGTTTATGAGTGCGGCCCGGACGACTCTGATGAAGTAGAGTCGCTTATGTCCACTGATATAATTCCGAAGATTGTAGGCGATAATGGCGGCGACGTTCCGGCAGGTGCGGTTGTTATTATTGCCGGCGGAACGACAAACACTTTCTCCGGCACGAACGTAGCTAGAATTAATACGACAGAAATAAATGAAGATGACGGATATACTTCGAGTAACGTCGGCAGTTACGTCAAAGCTCAAGAAAAAATGTACAAACTTGACGGCGCGTTCCATTCAAGAATGTCAATGGTAATCGGCCTTGAGTACGGAGCAACGAACGGAACTCTTAATATAAATTCTTCATATGAAGGGCTTGACTCTGAAATGCACTTGGTCGTTGACAGCGGCACGGTGAACGTGACGGCAACTGATGACGGAATAAACGTCAACGAAGATGACACTTCAGCTTTCATAATGACGGGCGGAAGCCTCACTGTTGTTTCGACGGGCGGCGACGGTATCGACTCAAACGGCTGGATAGTGTTCACAAGTGCCGACAAACTTAGCGTAACAGCCTCAGGCAACAGCACGAAGCCCACAAACATTAATAATCTTAATGCACAGGCCGAAGGACTGCTCGACGCTGATAAAAAAATTTATATGACCGAAGAAGTATTTGCCATTTTCAATTCTACAAGCTCGTCAACGAACACAAACACTAATACGAACACTAATACGAATACGAACAATAACACTACGACGACTGACGGGAATGGAAATACAATAAAAACTGTTACCAATAAGGATGGAAGCATAACGAAAATTACGACGGACACGAACGGCAACACCGTTTCAACAGAGACGACAACAAAGAACTCCGACGGCAGTACCACGACTACGATTAAAGACAGAAGCGGAAACGTTACTCAGACAGTAACGACAGAAACGGACGATTACGGAACAGTAACAGAGACGACAACAGATGCTGACGGGAACATTCTCTCAATAACCACGACATCAACAGAAGCAAACGGTGCAACAACATCGACAGTGAACATTTATGGCATAGACGTTGCCGGAGTAACATATAGCGCAGCAACGGCAACAAAAGGCTCTCTGACAATTACAGAGAGAATTAATCGGGGTGTCTCGACATCGGGAAATTCGTTCAAACTTGTTGAAAATTACAACGATTTCTACGGAGTTGCGGCAGAGCAATAAAAACTCAAATATCAAAAAATTTCGGTCCTCCTAAAAAACAGGGAGGCCGTTTTTTTATTTTTATGTAATAATTGACGAAAATAAAAAAAATACCAGACATAAAGGAGAAAATATAAAACATGAAAAAATTTCCGGGCGCGTTATGTTTTTTGATAATGGCTTTGGCAATTCTTTCACTGTCGGGCTGCGGAAGCGGCGGAGGCGGTACGGCTGCCCAGAACACTTCAGCGGAAGTAAGCTACGCGGTGAAACAGGTTGCCGTTCTGACTTCGCCGGCGTTCGAGATGTACAAAAATTATACGATTTATACGGGAGCAGTTTTAACGGGAATGGACACAGCACGTTATTATGTTGCTAATGTCGGCGACGAGAGCTCGCAGACCACTCTCAATCTTGGCCTCAGCAAAGAGCTGAACGCAAATTCTACTTTGGCTGTCGTAAATTCATCGACCGGCGCGGTAGTTTTCGCTTATAATCCATCAGGGAATGAAAACGAATGGAAGACGGGCGGAAACGTTAGAGCAACCGGCGGAAAAATTATGCGCTACAGAAGCCTGACGCTTAACGGAAGTGCCAGCACCGACAAAGAATCCGTAAAGGCCGCCGTAAATCTTGACGTTGACGACAGCAACATAATAAATATTTTCCTCAATAAAGACAAAGCGACGATGACAAACCCGGACTATGTAGAAGACTACGACCCTGAATATGACGACCCGATAGCGAAATATTCCACGATTTCTGTACCAAGCTATACATACGTGTGGCACGCCGACCCTTCTCACAGATACGAATATTACACAAAAGGCATGAACGGCACAGAACTTGAAGAAGGCTATGATTATACGTACGAAAATGATTTCAATGATGAAGATGTCTATATCGCGCACGATATAAGATACATAACAAACGCGGCTTCTTTCAGCGAAAGCCAGACCGCCGTAAAAGACGGAGAGACAGAATATGTGTCTTATTATTCGGATTCTATTGCTAGCGCGGTCGAAGAGGACGAGGGCGAAGACTATCCCGGCCCTTATATTTTCGCAACGCTCCCGAAGAGTCAAAATTCATCGTTGAGCGAGACAAGATCCCTGATGACTCATTCAGCCTCTGACGCTTATAAAAATCCCGTGCTCCACATAAGAAGCAAGGGAGTTTATTCGCTGAGCGGAACATGGACGGGGCAAATTTCTGTTGAGGCCAATGCAATAGTAATTCTAAACGGCGTAACGATTACATGCACGGTCGGCCCGGCAATAGTCTTCTCTGATCCGCACTCGGATTTTTACACATACACTAAAGAATACGGCGAGGAAGACGCATCGACAATAGCGTCAGATTATTTGAATATCGGACAGACTTTGCTTGATACGCTCTTGTCAGAAGACGCGAATCTTGTTGTCGTTGCGGACGGAACCACGAATAACATTACGGGCTCTAACGTTTACAGAATACTCAAGGCCGAGCCGAAATATTCAGCAGAAAAAGTTGACGGGACGGATATTTCTGACCAGATAAAACTCTGCAAAATGGACGGGGCTCTTTATTCCCACGTGTCATTAGCTATCTGCGGAGGCTCTGAAGGAACGGGCGTTTTGAATATAACATCAACGTCGCTTGAGGGGCTTGGCTCTGAACTTCACATGACCATAGAGGGCGGAAATATCACTATCAATTCTCCTGAAGACGGAATAAACATCAACAAGGATGATTTATCTGTGTTCACGATGCTTGGCGGAAATCTAACGATAAAATCAACTAAGGGCGACGGAATTGACTCAAACGGCTACGTTGTAATCAACGGGGGATCGCTCGACATTACTGCAGGCTCTCAAAAAACTAATTCAGCCGGAGAAGCCGGAATAGACGCAGAAAAAGAAGTTTATATTTCCGACAAAGCAAATTACACGTGGACGGCCGCAAGCGGAAGCAGTCAGCCGACCCCTCCCGATAATCCGCCTTCAAGTTCTGACGTAAGCCCTGATGTTAAGCCTGACATAAGTCCCGATGTAAAACCTGAAGCAAGCCCGGACATAAAGCCGACCAGCCCGGACAGCACAATAAACCCGCCCGCTCCGGTTTATGAACCTGACGACGACAACAGCAACTCCGACAGCGAAACAACGCCAGAAAGTACTGAACGCGATACAAACTCCGACAATACGGACAAAACGACAGACACGACGACTGATAATACAACGGGTAATAAAACAACCGTGAGCGATGATAAGACAGCAAGCAACGACTTTGACTGGGACAGCTTCTGGGCGAACTGGTCAATAAAAAGCCAGACTCAAACGGGAAACACTGAAGGCAGTTACACCTACAGCGATGCTGATGTCTTAAAAGGCTCGGTGCAGACGGAGCGCGGAGTAACGGCAATTAATATCGGCACAGGAAGCGGCGTAAGCTTCATTAAGAAAGATACCGACACGAAGCCGAGAAATATAAATTCTTCCGGAAATGTTTTCAGGCTTGACAGAAAAGTCAACACCTTCTCAGCCATTGCGTTTTAATTTTTAATTCCTAACTCCTAAGTGCCTTCTCGCACTTGCTATAATAATCCAGTCAAAAAACAAGGAATGAGGATAAAAAAATTCCTAACTCCTAACTGAAAAAAAAGGAGCGTTAATAAACTTGAAACTTAGTAGCGAAGAAGTGAACAGCATAGCCCTAGAGTCGCGCTTGTTGCTCAATGAGGCCGAACTCGCCGGAGCCGTTCGTTATATTAATAATTTTCTTGACATGCTCGACAGGTTCAAAGAGCTTGACTTGAAAGATGTTGAGCCTTTCAGCTTTGCCGAAGCCCTCGAATGTCCCCTGCGTGATGATACTGTTATCGCATTCCCCGATAATGAAGCAATACTTCATGAGAGTGAACACGTAGACGGCTCATATTTCAAAGTGCCGCGAATTATGGAGGAATAATTTTTCATGGAACTTTACGAATATAATTTACACGAACTCGTCGAAAAACTTAAATCAAAAGAAATTTCCCCTTCAGAAATTTTCGAGTCTTGCAAAAAAAGAATTGATGACTGCGAAGAGAATATTCATGCTTTCATAACGCGCACGGAAGATTTTGCGAAGGCTCAGTTAAGCAAAGAATTAACGGGAATTTTTGCCGGAGTTCCGACAGTCTTAAAAGACAACTTATGCACAAAAGGAATTAGAACAACAGCGGCGAGCAAAATTCTTGGCAACTGGAGACCGCCTTATGATGCTACTGCATGGAAAGATTTACGCTCTGCCGGAGCTATCTTAATGGGAAAGGTCAACATGGACGAGTTCGCAATGGGCAACACCTGCGGAAATTCAGCCTTCGGCCCGACGCACAACCCTAACGATATTTCAAGAGTACCCGGCGGAAGCTCAGGAGGAAGCGCGGCGGCAGTGAGTGCCGGTTATGTTTCGTTTTCATTGGGAAGCGACACAGGCGGTTCAATTCGTCAGCCTGCGTCATACTGCGGCGTTTACGGCTTAAAACCCACTTACGGAATGGTCAGCCGCTACGGATTAATTTCTTACGGTTCATCGCTCGACCAGATCGGCCCGTTCGCAAGGACAGTCAGAGATTTGCAGTTAGTCATGTCCGTTATTTCAAATTATGACCCGATGGACTCAAGCTGTTTCAGAGAAAAGGCTCACGATTTTACACACAATGAAAATCCGAGCATAAAGGGCAAAAAAATTGCTCTCGTTAAAGAATTTCAGGGCTTCACTCTCGACGCTCCGATAGCCGATGCAATGAATAAAATTAAAAAAATTCTTGAGGACGAGGGCGCAATAATCACTGAAGTTTCTCTGCCCGTTGTCTCAAGATATGCGGTGGCCTGTTATTATGCGCTTGCAATGAGCGAGGCTCACACGAATTTAGAACGCTATGACGGCGTGAGGCTTGGCTACACTGTCAAGGACGCGGCAGGAATTAAAGAAATGTTCGAGAGAGTCCGTTCTTACGGCTTCGGCCCTGAAGTTAAATCACGCATAATCGCCGGGACATGCTTAACGGAGCCGACGCGCTGTGAAGAATATTACGTAGCCGCGACAAAAGTCAGAACGTTAATAGCGCAAGAATTTTCGAGAGCTTTCGGCGAGACTGATTTTATTTTACAGCCCGTAACGCCTTCAATGCCGCCTAAAATCGGAGAAGCTGACGAGGACGCAATGAAAGGCTATGAAGCTGACCTCTACACCTTGCCCGTGAACTTGGCCGGACTTCCGGGACTTTCATTCTTTACGGGATACGCTGATAAATTGCCCGTAGGCTTGCAGTTAATCGGCCCGCGCTGGAGCGACCCGGAACTATTGCACGCCGGAGTAATTATCGAACGTCATACAGGCTCGCCCAAAATCGCCAACGGAGGTGTTAAATAATGGCTGAATTAACTTTTACGCCCGTCATCGGAATTGAAATTCACATTAGATTAAAATCCGACTCAAAATTATTCTGCTCATGCTCAACGGACACGGACGCGGCTCCTAACACAAATATCTGCCCCGTCTGCATGGGCTTGCCGGGAACTTTGCCGAGATTAAATCATAAAGTTGTCGAGCAGGGAATTTTAGCCGGCCTTGCATTAAATTGCGGTATTCGTCCGAAATCTTTGTTCTTCAGAAAATCTTATTTTTACCCCGACCTGCCCAAAGGTCATCAGGTCAGTCAATGCGACCTGCCTATAACGACTTCGGGCTATATTGAAGTTCATGACGCTGAAGGAAATTTGAAAAAAATCCGCGTTCATCATCTTCACTTGGAAGAGGACGTTGGAAGCCTTCATCACAGCGCGTCTGACGGAAGACTCGAAGGAGCTGACACTTCATACGTGGATTACAACCGCTGCGGAACTCCTTTGGCCGAAATAGTTTCAGAGCCTGATGTAGCCTCAGCCGCTGAAGCCGTCGAGTACGTCATGAATTTAAGACGGCGTGTAATCTATTCGGGAGCGTCGGACGTTGAATTAGAGAAGGGCATGATGAGGTTTGACGCTAACGTCTCAATGAAATGCTCGGACGGCCGCTGGGGACATAAAGTCGAGGTCAAGAACATGAACTCGTTTAAGGCTCTGGAGCGTGCTATCGAATTTGAAATCAAGCGTCAGAAAAAATTAATGCTCAACGGCGAAGATGTCATTCAAGAGACGCGCCACTGGAACGACGCAAAGGGCATTACTTCGTCTTCAAGAGTTAAAGAAAATTACAGAAAGTTCATCGTTGAGCCCGACCTGCCGCCGCTCCACGTAACGCAGGAATGGATAGACAGAATGAAAGCAAAAATGCCGGAAATGCCCGACGTGAAAGCAAGACGCTACGTCAGCGAAATGAAAATCCCGCCCGAAGTTGCCGACGTTCTCACGGACGATAAAAATTTAGCGGCTTATTTTGAGGCTTGCGTCGCCGCAGGAGCCAACCCCGTCAGAGCTTCTCACTGGGTCAGGACAGAAGTTTTGCGCGTCATGAACGAAAAGCAATGGAAGATCGCGGACTTTAATATTAAGCCTGAAGTTTTAGCGTCTCTTGTTGCTCGTGTTGACGAGGGAAAAATCTCAACGACACAGGGCAAAGAAGTTTTTGATTACATGACCGCAAATAATTCAGGCGTTGACGAAGCAATAAAGAAGCTCGGCATTACTGAAGGCGGTGTCGCAGGAAACGCTTTGAACGATGTAATTCAGACGGTATTGAAAAATAATCCAGATGTCCTTGAAGAAATTAAATCGGGCAAGGATACGAAGGGCAAAAAATTAAAATTCCTTCAGGGCCTCGTCATGAAAGAAACTAAAGGACAGGCCAAGCCGCAGGAAGTTGCAGAAGCAATCGAAAAAGCAGTTAGGAATTAGGAATTAGGAGTTAGGAATGAAAAGAAAAAAACTCCTGCCTCCTACCTCCTAACTCCTATCTGACTCATCAATGCTATAATCTGAAAATTATTTTTAAGGAGGTTAATTTTTCATGTCTGAATTGAACAAAAATTCAAGAGAGACATTCGCAAGCCGTTTAGGATTTATATTTTTGTCCGCCGGCTGCGCTATAGGGCTTGGCAACGTGTGGCGTTTTCCGTTCATAACGGGTCAGTACGGCGGAGCGGCTTTCGTTTTAATTTATATTTTATTTTTGCTTTTCTTAGCAATGCCTATTATGGTCATGGAGTTTGCTGTAGGCAGAGCGTCAAGACAAAGCGTTTCGCGCTCGTTCGCAGTGCTTCAGCCTAAAAATAAAATCTGGTCATTATGGGGTTATGCCGGCTGGATTGGAAATTATATCTTAATGATGTTCTACACGACCGTAACGGGCTGGATGCTTGCGTATACTTTTTACTCGGCCAAAGGAACTTTCGTGGCTCTTAATGCTGACCAGATAGGCGGATTTTTCGACGGTCTTCTCGGAAGTCCCTGCGAATTAATTTTATGGATGGGCATTGCTGTTTTAATCGGCGTGGTTGTCTGCTGGGCAGGACTGCGGAACGGCGTTGAGAGAATTACAAAAATCATGATGGCAGGACTTTTAATTATCATGATCGCTCTTGCTGTACGCTCCGTAACGCTCGAAGGCGCAGAGAAAGGGCTTGAATTTTACTTAAAGCCCGACTTCAATAAATTATTCTCAAGCGGTCTTGGAACGACTTTATATGCCGCGTTAGGCCAGGCGTTTTTCACGTTAAGTCTGGGCATAGGCTCAATGGCAATTTTCGGGAGCTACATTGAAAAGGACAGAAGTTTATTCGGCGAAAGTATTTTAGTAACGGGTCTGGACACGTTCGTGGCTCTCACGGCAGGACTAATAATTTTCCCAGCTTGCTTTGCTTACGGAATTAATCCCGGAGCCGGGCCCGGCTTAATCTTCGTTACATTGCCGAACATGTTTAATCAAATGCCTAACGGTCAAATCTGGGGAGCATTATTCTTTTTATTCATGAGCTTCGCGGCTCTTTCGACAGTCATTGCGGTGTTCGAGACCATAGTCGCCTGCTTCATGGACAGATTAGGCTGGACAAGGCATAAATCAGTTTATTTCATGGCAGTTACGCTTTTTATCTTGTCAATTCCCTGCGCGTTAGGCTTCAATGTATGGTCAGGATTTCAGCCGCTGGGGCCGGGCTCAGGCGTTCTCGACTTAGAAGACTTCATAGTCAGCAATAATTTATTGCCGATAGGCTCATTGATTTATTTATTATTCTGCGTAAGCCGTTACGGCTGGGGCTGGGATAATTTCATCGCCGAAGCAGATTTAGGAGAAGGTCTGAAATTCCCGAAGGCTATGCGTTTTTACTTCACTTACATAGTCCCCGTAATCATGTTAATAATTTTGGGCGTTGGCTATTACCAGATATTTGGAAAATAAACAAAAATGATAGCTTAGAAATTAGGATTTAGGGGTTAAAATAAAAACTCTAATTCCTAATTTTTTTTATATTTTTTTTTTAAGGGAGAAATTTTTATGGGTGACAAAAATTCACGGGAAACTTTAGGCAGCCGCTTAGGATTTATATTTTTGTCCGCAGGCTGTGCTATCGGTCTCGGCAACGTGTGGAGATTTCCGTTCATAACGGGTCAGTACGGCGGAGCTTTCTTCGTGTTAATTTACATTTTATTTCTGCTTTTCTTCGCTCTTCCGATTTTAGTCATGGAGTTTGCCGTCGGGCGTGCCTCTCAAAAAAGCGTCAGTCAGTCCTTCGCGGTCTTAGCTCCTAAAAATAAAATCTGGTCATTATGGGGCTATGCAGGCTGGGTCGGCTGCTGCTTATTAATGATGTATTACACGGTCGTAGCCGGCTGGATGATTGCCTACACCGTTTACGCCGCAGCAGGAACTCTTGAGGGCATCAATCCTGAACAGGTCGGTGCAGTGTTCGGAGGTCTTGTCTCAAGTCCTGAAAGAACTGCGTTATGGCTTTATGTCGCAGTCTCGATAGGCTTCATGGTCTGCTGTTCTGGTTTAAGGAGCGGTGTCGAGCGCGTAACAAAAATCATGATGGCAGGACTTTTAATTATCATGATTGCCCTTGCTTTACGCTCTGTAACGCTGGCAGGCTCTGAAAAAGGATTGAGCTTTTATCTCAAACCTAATTTTGAAAATCTCACGGCTAAAGGCTTCTGGAACAGCGTATATGCGGCACTCGGCCAGTCATTTTTTACGCTTGGGCTTGGTGTTGGAAGCATGGCAATTTTCGGCAGTTACATCAGCAAAGAAAAATCCCTCATGGGCGAGAGCTTAATCGTTACTGTTCTTGACACTTTCGTAGCTTTAACGGCAGGGTTAATAATTTTCCCGGCGTGCTTTGCTTACGGAATTAATCCGGGCGCGGGGCCGGGCTTAATCTTCGTAACTCTTCCGAACATGTTTAACTCAATGCCTAACGGAAGGATCTGGGGGACGTTATTTTTCTTGTTCATGAGTTTCGCGGCACTCTCGACAGTTATAGCCGTCTTTGAAAATATAATCGCCTGCTTCATGGACAAATTCGGCTGGACAAGATTGAGAGCCTCTATCGTAACCTGCACGGGGATTTTTATTTTATCGCTTCCCTGCGCGTTCGGCTTCAATATCTGGTCAGGCTTTCAACCGTTCGGAGAGGGCTCAAACGTTCTTGATTTAGAAGACTTTATTTTGAGCAATAACCTTTTGCCTATCGGAACTGTAATTTATTTATTATTCTGCACAACGCGCTACGGCTGGGGCTGGGACAATTTCATTAAAGAAGTTGACGAGGGCTCAGGCTTGAAATTTCCGAAGTGCCTGCGATTTTATTTGACTTACGTTGCACCTGTAATCATGTTAATAATTTTCATAGCGGGCTATTGGGAGAAATTCAATTAAATGCGATATAATACAGCACAATAAATTATAAGGAGAGGTTGTGTTTTTTATGACAAAGTATGTATGCACTGTATGCGGTTATGTTTATGACCCGGAGGCAGGAGACCCTGATAACGGCATAGCTCCGGGAACTGCGTGGGAAGATGTACCGGAGGATTGGGTCTGCCCGTTATGCGCTGTAGGAAAAGACATGTTTGAGGCTCAATAGAAGCCTTTTAGAATTTAGAGTGAGTCTGGAAATTTTAAGCCTGCCTTCGGGCAGGTTTTTTCGTGAGATAATTTAGGCTGCAAATTTTTAACAAAGGACTTGAAAAAATAATGCAGCTTAAACTTCCTCATAATCACGATAAAAATATTCAGACCGTCTTGGAAAAAATGCCTGACGCTGAAAAATTTTCACATGCCGCTTTAATTTTTCAGCAGTTAGAGGACCCCACGAGGCTAAAAATTTTGTGGATATTGTGCCACAGCCGCGAATGTGTCTCGGACATCGCCGCAGCCGTAGGAATGAGCAAGGCCGTTGTCTCTCATCATTTACAACTTTTAAGACGCTCTAATCTCGTTACGGGAACTCGTATCGGCCAAGAAATTCATTACTCCCTAAGCGGCACTGACGAGGCAAAATTACTTCACAAAACTATTGACGCGATTTTTTCTATCACCTGCCCTTCTGAAAATTTTTGACACGCAAAATAAAAATAGTATACTGTCAAATATTCAAATGATTATTTGATTATTTGAATAAAAAATTTTTTGAGAGACGGTAAAAATTTTATGAGAAAGTCTTACAAAATTGACGTGGACTGCGCGAATTGTGCCGACAAAATGGAACAGGCCGCGCAAAAAACTCAGGGAATTAAAGACGCTTCAGTGAATTTCATGACGCTAAAGATGACTGTAGAATTTGAAGAGGGCTTTGACGTTAAAGAAGTCATGCAGAAAGTTCGGGACAACTGCAAAAAAGTAGAAGCAGACTGCGAAATTTTTATTTAAGCTAAAAAATCATGAATAGAAAACAAAAAATTATGCTCGCCCGTATAATCACGGCGGGCTTTTTGCTTGCGTTATTAAAAATTTTTGATATGCCGGGCATTTTCTTTTTAATTCCGTATTTTATTGTCGGCTATGACATTTTATTAAAAGCTCTTAGGGGAATTAAAAATCGTCAAGTATTCGATGAAAATTTTTTAATGGCCGCTGCTACGGTCGGGGCGTTGTTTTTAGCTTTTTATTACGGCGGAGATTTTCTCGAAGCTATAGCGGTAATGCTGTTCTATCAAATCGGCGAGTTATTTCAGAGCGTTGCAGTCGGGCGGAGCAGAAAAAATATCTCAAATTTAATGGACATTCGCCCCGATTACGCAAATATTGAGCGCGAAGGAAAGTTAATTCAGGTTGACCCGGACGAAGTTGAAACGGGCACGTTAATAATTATTAAGCCGGGCGAGAAAATTCCTATTGACGGCGTAATAATTTCAGGGCGTTCAAGTTTAGATACAAGAGCTTTGACGGGAGAGAGCCTTCCGCGAGACGTGAACGCCGGCGACGAAGTTATAAGCGGCTGTGTAAATTTATCGGGCGTTCTGAAAATCAAAACGACACGGGAATTTTATAACTCGACAGCCTCAAAAATTTTAGATTTAGTTGAGAATGCCACGTCAAGAAAATCAAAGTCCGAAAAATTTATAACACGCTTTGCAAGAATTTACACGCCTGCTGTTTGTTATTCAGCTCTTGCGCTTGCGGTAATTCCGACAATTTTTACGGGAAATTTTGCGGTGTGGCTTTACAGGGCTTTAACTTTCTTAGTAATCAGTTGTCCTTGCGCGTTAGTTATAAGTATCCCATTAACTTTTTTTGCCGGCATAGGAAAAGCGAGCAGCGAAGGAATTTTAATTAAGGGCTCGAATTTTCTTGAGGCTCTGTCAAAAATTTCATGTGTTGTTTTCGACAAGACGGGAACTTTGACAAAAGGAGTTTTTGAAGTCTCGGCCGTCCACCCTGATTTAAGGAATGAGACTGAACTTCTGCACTTGGCCGCGCATGTTGAGCGATATTCGACGCACCCTGTCGCTAATGCTTTGAGAAAGGCATATCCGAATGAAGCCGATGACTGCAAAATTGAAAACGTTGAAGAGATCGCCGGCTTTGGAGTCCGCGCTGAAGTAAACGGCGAAGAAATTTTCGTGGGCAATTCAAAATTAATGGACATGATTAACGCAGAGTGGCACCCTTGCACAAAAACAGGCACGATAATTCACGTCGCAATTAATAAAATTTACGCAGGGCATGTTGTAATTTCTGACGTGATTAAAAATAATTCTGCCGAAGCCGTAAAAAAATTAAAAACCATGAACATAAAAAATATTATGCTCACCGGCGATAATGAAGAGACAGCAAAGGAAGCGGCCAAAGAATTAGGAATTGAAAAATATTACAGCGAATTACTGCCGGCCGATAAAGTTCAGAAACTCGAAGAACTATTAAAAAATTTTAACGGCGTTGCTTTTGTCGGGGACGGAATTAATGACGCTCCCGTTCTTTCACGCGCTGATGTCGGCGTAGCTATGGGTGCGCTCGGCTCTGACGCGGCTATTGAAGCGGCTGACGTTGTTTTAATGGACGATGACCCTTTGAAAATTTCAAGAGCAATAAAAATTTCGCGCAAGTGCATGAATATCGTGAGGCAAAATATTTATTTTTCTATCGGAGTGAAATTGATTTGTCTTTTGCTGGGAGCGTTGGGCATTGCCGGAATGTGGCTGGCTGTGTTCGCTGATGTCGGCGTTATGGTCTTAGCCGTATTAAATGCAATAAGGGTGTTATTAAGGTGAGGAGTTGTAGAAGCTCCTCACTCTAAAAATCCTAGAACTTCACGCATTAAAATATTTGTAAATTTTCTTGCGCCTTTGCGATTTAAGTGATCTGAGTTCATAAAAAGCGAGTAATCATTCCTGAAGCGTTTATCATGGGAATAATCATAATATTTTACTTCTGTGTTTTTAACGATTTCATTAACTACAGAATAAAATTCGCTAAAAAATTCGGGGGCATTATTTTTTATTGCGTCAGTATATTCAGATAAAAACGGTGTTGTTATAAAAATCGGTCTTGCTCCAATTTCTTTTAACAAATTAATCATACTGTAAATGGCATTGAACGCTTCTTGTCTGTAAATTCTTTCGCCGTTTTTATCAATTTTATCAGTTACAATATGTCTTTCATATGCCTCTTGCGCGTCTTTATATGCTAATGGAGCATCAGCTTCTTTGTCCCATTGATTATTTTTATTTAATTTTAATGACAATATATTTTTTAACAAATCACCAGGCGTAGCAATCAGAGATGGCAAATAATTTACATAAGCATCTGTTTCCCAATCGTATTGTTCAATTAAATCACGTGGCAAAATTTTATAATATCGCCTGTTTTTTGAAGTAAAATCCTTACCTTCTATTTCAGTTTTTCCCAAAAAAGAAAAATAAGAAATGACAATAAATACTACAGAGTCTTTTTTAATTTTATTTTTGAAATTTAATAAAATTCTATAATCATACATCAATGATTGCGAAGATAAAGCAAAATTAAAGCATGTATATTTTTTCTCAATATCTTCATAGTTGAAACCGTAAAGTCCATGACTACTTCCAAAATTGCATATTTGAATATTATCAGGTACGCCGTTTGCGAACGCTTCTATATCGCTATCAATATCAGCCTTATTATGAATGTAAAGAAAATTAATGCTCAACATTATTGTTGTTAGCAATGCAATATAAATTAAAATCTTCAGCAAAAATTTTTTCATGATAAATTAGAACTGAAAATATACAAATTCAGTTGCTACTCCTTTCTGTGATAAAAATATAATAATCATGCCAATAGCTATATATGCAAACCAACGTAAAATCTGATTTTTATTATTCAACGTTGTGATAACATCTATTTCACGTGAAAAATAATCGAACATTAACATCACGAAAAAAGTAATGCAGAACGAAGCAAATAAAAATTTGTCCATTCTAATATCAACAAAACCTTGATGAAGATAATTTATGAGACTTCCAATTCCGCTGAACATGTTTGAGAAAACATAAACGGCTTCTGAAAAACTTTGCGCCCTGAAAAATACCCACGCGAACATACAAAACGTAAACGTCAATAAAACTTTGAACGCCCATTCGAGACCTCGAGGCTGATAATTTTTTCTGCGCGTAAAAATATTTTCGATTATCTGTGCAAGGCCGTGAATACTTCCCCAGATTATGAAAGTCCAGTTCGCTCCGTGCCATAAGCCTGACACAATAAAAGTAATCATCAAATTTATATAATGCCGCGCTTTGCTAACTCTATTTCCGCCCAACGGTATATAAACATAATCCCTGAACCACGTTGAAAGCGAAATATGCCAACGATTCCAAAATTCTTTTATGCTTGCTGAAAAATAAGGGCTCTTAAAATTTTCCATTAAATCTATTCCGAAAAGTTTTGCTGCACCCCGTGCTATGTCTGAATAGCCGGAAAAATCGCAGTAAATTTGTATCGTGAAGAAAAATGTTACAAGAATTAATGCAAACCCTTTGTATGCGTAAACATCATTGAAAACTTTATCAACATATACTGCTAAATTATCGGCTATGCAAAGTTTTTTGAAAAATCCCCATGTCATTAATTTTAATCCGTAAGTCGCCTGCTCGTAATTAAATTCATGATGAGCTTTTATCTGCGGCAGTAAATTATTCGTGCGCTCAATAGGCCCGGCAACAAGCTGAGGAAAAAATGATATGAACGTCGCGTAAATTCCGAAATGCTTTTCAGGTTTCACCGTGCCACGATAAACGTCAATGACGTAGCTCAAAGTCTGGAACGTGTAAAAAGAAATTCCGACAGGCAGCAATAATTTTAATGTCATTGGGTGAAGCTGAATTGAAAACGCTCTCATCAAATTAACAAAACTTTCAGAGAAAAAATTAAAATATTTGAACACGAACAAAACTCCGAGACATGAAACAAGCGTGAACGTCAAAATTATTTTCTTCGCTGCCGTGTTATCTTGAAAACGCTCAATAAAAATCGCCGCAAAATATGAAATAATCGTCGTGAATAAAATTAAGACAACGTATTCAACATTCCAGCTCATGTAAAAATAATAGCTCGCTGCGAAAAGCAAAGCCCAACGAAATTTTTGAGGAACTGCCCAATAAATTGCAAAGACAACAGGCAAAAATATTCCGAACTGCCACGAGTTAAATAACATTCGCAGCACCCCTGTAAATTTTTGAATTTTGTTGTAAAATTAAAGTTTGTGGAGATACTTTGAAAAAGTTAGAGTTTAAGGTGCTGTGCTGTCACACTACATACACGCATAATTCTTGTCAAGTCCTTTCAATTATTTAATTTATTATTTAGTGATTTTTAGGATTATAACATAGTTATTAATTAAATTAGGAGTTCAGAAAATTGCGAGGGATTATAATTTTTCTCTCGCAATTTTTATTTGACGCTCAACCTGAGAAAATCCCGTTCCCCCGTAAGTATTGCGTCTGTTGACGCTCTCGCGGACCGAGAGAATTTTAATCACGCCCTCATCAATTTCCGGGATATGTTCTTTCCATTGTGAAAAAGTTAAATCGCTGAAGGAAATTTTATTTTCAATGCACCAGCCTGTTAAGCGTCCGACCTTCAAATGAGCCTCGCGGAACGGCACGCCTTTCAGCACTAAATATTCTGCAACGTCAGTCGCTAGCGAGTAGCCTTTTTCAAGCCCGGCTAATGCTGAATTTTCATCGACATCAACTTTTTCAAGCAAGGCCGACATAATCTTTACGACGCTTTCAACCGTGTCGAAACTGTTCCATAGTCCGCGCTTGTCCTCCTGTAAATCGCGGTTGTAAGTCATCGGCAGGCCCTTCAAAGTTACGAGAAGGTCAATTAAATTTCCGATCACCTGTCCTGTTTTTCCGCGTGCTAATTCGAGAACGTCAGGATTTTTTTTCTGCGGCATCATGCTTGAGCCGGTGCAAAACTCATCGGGCAGAATTATAAAAGCAAATTCCTGCGTGTTCCATGTTATTAAATCGTTGCACAGTCTTGAAACATGGATCATAAAAACGCTTGCGAAGTAATGATAGTCCGTCATATAGTCGCGGTTTGCTACGGTGTCGAGGCTGTTGCGCGTCGGGCAGTCAAATTCTAATAACTCCGAAGTCATTTCGCGGTCAATGGGCAGTGTAGAGCCTGCCAACGCTCCTGCGCCGAGCGGACATTCATTTAATGATTTTAGAGCAAATTCGAGCCGTTCATAATCTCTATAAAAAGCCTCGAACCATGCGAGCCAGTAATGTCCCATTGAAATAGGCTGTGCCTGCTGCATATGAGTGTAGCCGGGAATAATTACATTAATGTGGCGTTGTGCGTTTGAAATTAAAACGCTCAATAAAATTTTCAGGCCGTCCTTGAGTTTTTTTAATCTCTCGCGCAGATATAATCTTGTCGTAGTTGCGACTTGGTCGTTACGGCTGCGTGCCGTGTGAAGTTTTGCGCCCAGCGGTTCAATTTCGGTCAAGTGCGCTTCAATATTCATGTGAACGTCCTCTAAATCTTTTGACGGAATAAATTTTCCCGTTTTAATTTCTTCTAAAACTTTTTGAAGGCCAAGCTCAATTTTCTTTGCCTCGTCAATTTTTAATAAGCCAGTCGAGCCTAGCATTTTAACGTGCGCAATGCTGCCCTGTATGTCGCATTCAGCCATTCGCCAGTCAATGTCAAGCGACTGCGTAAAATCTTTGACGCTCTCCGCCATGTCTCCCTTAAATCTTCCGTGCCACATTGAAAAAAAAATTCTCCTCATAAAAAATTATAAACACTAAAAAATTTTTAACTTTTTGTAGTGCCCACTGTAGTCCCCAAAAAAATTTTCTCTTGAATTTTTTTAACCTGAACGAAAATATTTTAGCATAATCATTTTTTTCACAATCGCAATATAATTAATCGAATAAAATAAAAATATCAGGAGGAAAAATTTTGCTTGTAACATCGCTCGAACTTCTCGAGGACGCGAAAAAAAATCACTATGCTGTCGGAGCATTCAACGTTGAAAATATGGAAATGGTGATAGCGGTTTTGAATGCCGCCGAAGAAACTAAATCGCCCGTAATAATGCAGACAACTCCGGGAACAATTAAATATGCAGGAGCAGATTTTTATTTCGCTAACATAAAAGCCGCCGCAGAACGCGCTTCCGTTCCTGTCGTATGCCATTTAGATCACGGAAATAATTTTGAAATCGCCGTGTCAGCTTTTCACACCGGCTACACTTCGATAATGATTGACGGAAGCAAATTATCTTTTGAAGAAAATATATCTCTCACAAAATCTGTCGTAAAAGTCTGTCACGCAGGGGGCGTTCCCGTTGAAGCCGAGTTAGGCCGCGTGGGAGGTAAAGAGGACGGGCTTGACAACACTAAGACCGAAAATCCTTTCACGGATCCCGGAGAAGCCGCTGAATTTGTTGAGCGTACGGGCTGTGATTCTCTGGCTGTCGCTGTAGGAACTGCGCACGGCGTTTATAAGGGAGTGCCGCAGATAAATTTTGAAGTGCTTTCAAAAATTCATGAGCTTGTCAATATTCCTTTAGTGCTTCACGGTACTTCGGGAGTGCCTGACGAACAGGTCATTGAGTGCATAAAAACGGGAGTGTGCAAAGTAAATTACGCTACGGACTTGAGAATAGCTTTCACTCGCGGAATTAAAGAGTACATGAAGGACAACCCCGACGCTTTTGACCCGAAGAAGTACGGCGCGGCAGGAATTGAAGAAGTTAAAAAGTATACGGCTCAAAAAATGCTCTTAATGGCAAAAAAATTTTAGCGGGGTGAGTTAATAATGAAAAATCCTTTGCTTAGTATCAGAAAAACTCATGAAGGCATACCGTCATACTGTACGGCCAACGAAATCGTAATCGAGGCAATTTTAGAGCAGGCAAAAGAATTAAATCTGCACGTCTTGATTGAAGGCACAGCCAATCAGATTAATCAGTTCGGCGGCTATACGGGAATGACCCCGAAAGATTTTAGGGATTATGTTTTCGCGATTGCCGACAAAATTAATTTTGCCCGCAAAAAAATTTTTTTAGGTGCGGATCATTTCGGGCCGCTGACGTGGGCTGACCTGCCTGAAAAAGAAGCTATGAGTAATGCGTGCGAACTCGTGAGGCTTGCCGTGCTTGCAGGCTTCAAAAAAATTCATCTCGACACGAGCATGAAACTTGCTGACGATAATCCGAACGAGAGATTATCTGATGATGTTATCGCCGGGAGGAGCGCAATTTTGCTCGAAGAATGTGAAAAAGCGTATCAGGAACTTTTGAAAGAAAATCCCGAAGAGGTCAGGCCGGTTTATGTAATCGGCTCGGAAGTTCCGATACCCGGCGGAACTCAGGAAGAGGACGCTGGGCTTCAGGTTACAAAAGTGAGCGACTTTGAAAACACTTTGAAAACTTATCGGAAAAAATTTAACGAGCGCGGAATTTCAGAACGCTTTGAAGATGTCATAGCCGTTGTCGTTCAGCCCGGCGTTGAGTTCGGCGATAAAGACATTCACCCGTATAACAGGGAGGCCGCGAAAGATTTAAGCAACGCTCTGAAAAAATATCCTGATTTAGTTTTCGAGGGACACTCGACGGATTATCAGACACGCGAAAATTTGCGCGAAATGGTCGAGGACGGAGTAAAGGTCTTGAAGGTCGGCCCGGCTTTGACGTTTGCATTAAGGGAAGGGCTCTTTGCCCTCAGCATGATTGAGAAGGAATTAATTTCGGAAGACAGGCGCGCAAATTTCATTGAGACGCTTGAGAAAGTCATGCTCGAAAATCCCAAGCACTGGCTCAAACATTATCACGGCACTGAAAACGAAAAAAGAACGGCGCGTAAATATAGCTATTCCGACAGGTGCAGATATTATTTCAGCCTGCCCGAAATTAAATCGGCGATTAAAAAATTATTTGAAAATATTGACGGCGTTGAAGTACCTGCCGGGCTTCTGCGTCAGTTCATGCCTGTTCAGTATAAAAAAATCCGCGACAATAAATTAAAAATTAAAGCGGACGCTCTTGTGAAAGATTTTGTAGCGTCAGCAGCTGATGACTACAATTACGCAGTAAAAAAATAAAAGTAAAAGGGAGGTTTTTTTTGCAGCTATAGCACGCGGAGATATTCCGGCCGACATCGTAATCAAGAACGCAAAAATCGCAAACGTTTTCACGCTTGAGTATGAGCTTGCCGACGTTGCCGTATACGGCGACAGGATTGCAGGCGTTGGAAAAAATTATGAGGGTCTTGTAACTTTTGACGCTAACGGAAAAGTTTTAATTCCCGGCATGATTGACGGCCACGTTCATATTGAAAGCTCAATGATGACCCCTCCGGCGTTTGCTTTTGCAGTCGCTCTGCGCGGCACGAGTACGATTATGGCCGACCCTCACGAGATTTCAAACGCACTGGGAATGGCCGGGCTTGAATACATGTACACGGCCTCACGCGGTCTTCCGATTGATGTTTTCTTCGGCGCGCCGTCCTGCGTTCCTGCTTCGGAATTTGAAACGCCTTATGACGAACTCGACATGACGGCAATAAAATTAATGTTTGAGAAAAAATATACTCAGCACTTGGGCGAGATGATGAACTTTCCTGCGGTCATTGCCGGA
>CAJOGI010000004.1 GCA_905234075.1 uncultured Synergistales bacterium
CTCAACTAAAATTTCAAGCTCTTGGCCTTCAAATAACCTGCTCCTGTCGTCTGCTATTTCGCTTTGAAATTCGAGAACTTCTCCGCAGCGTTCTTCGGCAGTCTCGCGTGAGACTTGTTTGTCGAAACCTGCCCCCCTCGTTCCTTCTTCGGGTGAATAGGGAAAAACTCCGACGCGGTCAAATTCAATTTCGCTCAAAAATTCTAAAACTTTCTCAAATTTTTTTCTTGTCTCGCCGGGAAATCCCGTCATTATTGTTGTCCTCAACGTGAATAAATTATCAACGCCCCGAATGTAATTAAAAATTTTTTCCATGTGGCCTTCAGGGCACGGCCTGTTCATTTTCGCTAAAATTTCTGAATCAGCGTGCTGTATCGGAATGTCGAGATAGTGCAAAACTTTTTCATGAGACATCAAAAAATCTATCAGCCCTTCATTAACTCTGTTCGGGTGCAGATATAAAAGCCTAAGCCACGTTCCATCGGGAAGCTCCCTATTAAGTTCGCGGATTAAAGTTTTCAAGTCCGTTCCGTCGTTGAAATCCTGTCCGTAAACCGTCAAGTCCTGACCGACAAGGCATAATTCCTTAGCACCGGCAGCGCAGAGCATCAAAGCCTCATCGATTAAATTTTTTAACGGCACGCTCCGCAGTCTTCCCCTTATTGAAGGGATTGCGCAATACGAGCATAAAGTGTTACAGCCCTCGCTGATTTTTAAGTATCGCGTCCAAAATTTTTTATCGAGGGCGTGAGAAATTATTTTGCAGTTAGCGTTGAAATTTCCGCCGAGAAAATTAATAATCCCCTCCCATTCTTCAGAACGCGCAAATAAATCGACCGTCGGAAATTCTTTTTTCAAATCTTTTTCGTAACGGTTGACGAGACAGCCGAGTACGATTAATTTTTTTATTGTGCCGTTATTTTTTAATTCTTCGAGGTCAATTATCGCGTCAATATTTTCTTTCACAGCGTCTACAATAAAACCGCAAGTATTAATAATTGCGGCTTCTGCGTTTTTTGCTTCGTCTTCTATTTCATGGCCGGCAGCCCTCAGCAATGCGGTTAAGTGTTCGCTGTCCGCAGTGTTCTTGGCACAGCCCATGCTTAAAATAAAAATCTTCATGAATTTTTGTATTCGCTGAAGCTTTCCTCGTCGATTGATTTAAGCTCAAAAATTCTTTCAGTGTTGACACAGAAATTATGGCTTATCATAAGCCCTGCTAATTTTTTGCCGTCTATTAACATAATTCTTTCATCATTGGCGCAAATTTCAGCCTGCTCTGAAAAAGTCCCAAGCGTCGCAAAAAGCCCCTTGCCTCCCTTGTCAGCTAAAGCGTCTACAAAATCCTGCATGTCTGCTTTTCCGACTGACTTTTCCGGCGAAAGTTTACGCGCTTGAATATAAATCGGAGTCATCTCGGCCTTGTCCTCAAGAATTACGCCGTGAATTAAATCGCTTCCTGCGGCTTCGTTAGTGTAGCGGGCATTTTGAAAAACCCTGTAGCCCATCTTTGAAAGCAGATCCATAACTAGAGCGCGGAAAGTATCCTGATGAAGTGCCGCAGTTTTTTCGAGAACTGTCTCGGCAAGTTTTTCGTTATATTTTTTCAGAACATTCTCAATATCGTGGGTTTCGCTCAAATTGTCTTCCCTCTCTTCGTAGTTTTCGCTCTCTGCTGTTATTTCTTCCTGCGATTCAAAATTTTGTTCCGGCTCTTCAGCTTCATTAGCTTCTTCCGATTCTGCGTCAGTGTCTATCGGGTCATCTTGATCAAGAAATTCTTCCGGCTCCGGCTCATTGTCATTAACAACTTCTTCTTCGGGTGCGTCTAAAAATTCCTGCTCCGAAAAATCAACGGGAATTTCCTGTTCCTGTTCCGGCTCGTCATTAACTTTCAACTCCGACTCTAAATGCTCAAGCCCGGCCCGCGTAATCATGTAAATATTTTTTGAGGGGTGAGAAAGAAATTTATTTTTCCTTAAATATTTTTGTGCTTCGCTAATATTATTCTTGAAAGCTGTTTTCTCTGCGGACGACATTTCTTCGAGACTTACGCCGAGATTTTCAGCTACGATTTCAAGAATTTCATTTATTGAAAAACTATGCGGCGTTTCGTCCTTAAAGGCCTCAAGCAGCGGCAATCGTATTTCTTTAGCGTCTGGAATTGGCATAAAATTTCACCTTTCTTTTATTTTTTACATCGTGATAGCTTTGAAAATTATACTTCAAAAATTTTATGCTAAAATATTTTAATCAAGATTTATAAAAAATTACGGATCAGAAAAATTACAACTACATTTACACCTACAAAAATTTCAAAAATTTTTTGCGCCCGTAAAATTTTACAGAGCCGATTAAAAAAATAGAATCAAAAATTTTTCAAGAGACCCCAGAAAAAAATTTTTCATTTCTAAATTTTTTCTCGTGTGTTATCATTTACGGCAATTCCAAATAAAAGTTCATAAAATATTTTTAACAATTTTATTTTTTTCAGGAGGGAATATTTTTGCGTGAAGAAATTTTTTAGTTTTATTCTTGCCGTGTGTTTTATTCTTACAGCTGCATGTGCGTTTGCATTCACGCCCGGCACATATGAAGGCGAAGGCAAAGGCTATAGCGAGAACGAGCCGGTCAAAGTAAGAGTTACGGTTGATGCTGAAAAAATCACAGCCGTTGAGATTGACGTGTCCGAAGAGCAGCAGCCGTTCGCAGCATCGATTTTTCCCAAGTATATCGAGGCATTAATCGGACGCACTGACGGAAACATTGACGCTATAGCAGGCGCAACAGTATCAAGAAACGGCATTGCCGAAGCTGTCAATAAGGCTTTAGAAAAAGCCTCAAAATAATTTTTCACAGAAGGGAAGATTTTTATGAAGAAATTTTTTAGTTTTGTTCTTGCCGTATGTTTTACTCTTACGGCTTCGTTTGCGTTTGCATTCACGCCCGGCACATACGAGGGCGAAGGCAAAGGCTACAGCGAGACCGCGCCGGTTAAAGTAAAAGTTACGGTTGACGCGGAAAAAATCACAGCCGTTGAAATTGACGCACCCGAAGAACAGCCGTTCGGAGACTGACGGCAACATTGACGCCATAAGCACTGCAACAATGTCGCGCAACGGCATTCAGGAAGCTGTCAATAAAGCGTTAGAAAAAGCCAGCGGACCTAAAGAAGAATCTAAAAAGGGTTTCACGCCCGGCACATACGAAGGCGAAGGCAAAGGTTACAGCGAGACCGCGCCTGTTAAAGTAAAAGTTACGGTTGACGCGGAAAAAATCACAGCCGTTGAAATTGACGCACCCGAAGAACAGCCGTTCGGAGTTCCGAATTTTCCGAAGTATATCGAGGCATTAATCGGACGCACTGACGGCTATAACAAGCGCAACAATGTCGCGCAACGGCATTCAGGAAGCTGTCAATAAAGCGTTAGAAAAAGCAAAAGGCGGAAAGGACGCAGGGACTTCAGCTCCGCTTTCATTCACTCCCGGCGAATACACTGCGACTGCTGACGGCTATAACGGCCCTGTAACTGTCAAAGTAACTTTTGAATCCGATAAAATCAAAGGAATCGCCGTTGAGAAACATTCTGAGACGGCTCACGTCGGCGACATAGCTTTTGACATAATGATCCCCGAAATGATTCAGGCTAACGGCTCAGGAGTTGACGGCGTATCAGGCGCAACCTTCTCAACACGCGCCCTCCGTAATGCTGTGAACTCTGCTGCAGAGCAGGCCAAGTGCACAAATTTTGAAGCATTCAAAGCCGCTAAAGTTGAACACAAACCCGGCGAACCTATCACTCTTCATTATGATGTCGTCATCGTTGGAGCAGGCGGAGCAGGAGTAGCAGCGGCGGCTCAAGCTGCTCAGGACGGCAACAAAGTCATAATCATTGAGAAAAATGCTGAAGTCGGCGGAAATACTCTCGTGTCGGGCGGACAATATCAAAGCGTCATGCCCTACCTTGTATGGGATCCGAAAAATCCTGACGCTGAGACGGGAATTTACGCTTTCACCGGCGCGGAATATCCGAAAGTTAAATCAGTGCAGGGCTGTATCAATGAGCTTAAAATGATTTTGAACTGGAGCGAGGCTCCGTTTGACGCTGACTATTATAAAACTCATGAATTTGTCGCCGGAGATGCCCTCGAACTTTCAAAGCACGGAGTACACGCGGAATACCTGCCCGTTTTGAAAGCACTCAAGGCCGAAATTAAAGCCTATCTCGACTGGGCACAGCCGAAACTCGACGCAGGCACGCCCGAAAATCAATTAACTCTCTTCTCAACGCTTAACCTTCATATTTTCCAGACTTATTACGGCGGTTTGAGACAGAGCGCGGATAAATCACAATGGATTTACGGCGATGTCAATCTCGTTAAGCAGTTTATTGAGAAAGCGCAGGGCCTCAAAGAATGGCTCGAAGGCATGGGCTCAACTTTCAAAGAGGACGGCCAGCCTACTTTAATCGGCGCGTTGTGGTACCGCGAGAACGAATTTATCGGTGCTAACGTTGACACTGACGGAGACGGAACGCCCGAAAATTATCCGGGACGCTGGGGAACTTATTTTGTCGCTCCTATTAACGCTTTCTTAAAAGCTAATCAGGAAAACAGAATTATGCTCCGCACGACCGTTAAAGAGCTTATCAAAGAGAGCGGAAGGGTCTTTGGAGTTAAGGCACAGCGTTACGACGGCACAGAAGTTACTGTTTACGCGGCGAAGGGCGTTATCCTTGCGACAGGCGGCTACGCAGCGAACATAAAGAAAGTTCTTGACGAAAACGTTTACTGGTCGCCGGAATATCTTTCACTCTCAACGAAAACTACAAACCGTTCATCGCTTCAGGGCGACGGCATAACAATGGCACAGGCAGCAGGAGCAAACGCTACGGGCTTGGGCTTCACACAGTTAATGCCGATTTCGTGGATTGACAACGGAAATTTAGCTTTTGGCGGCGGTAACTATGCCTGCTGGATCAATCCGAACACGGGCAAGAGATTTGTTGACGAAGGCTCGGAGCGCGACGTTCTTTCACTCGCTGAATTTAGAAACGGAATGGACTACAAAGGAAGCAAGGGAGTTTTCTTGGAATTTTATAACGTTGAGCAGAAGATGCCCGCGCCTACACAGCTTCCTGAGACGGGAGACTTCGCAGGGCGTTACTACAGGCGCAAAATTTCAGAGCTTCCTGAACTTTTCAAAGAGCTTGGAGTCAAGGCTGACCCGAAAGTCGTTGAGGAGACGATCAGAAATTACGACAAGGCTGTAATGTCCGGCAAAGATTTTCCTGATGTCGGCAAGGCAATCGCTTCGAGGCCGGTCGGCAACGTTCAGAAAAATGCTGACGGAAGTTATAACCCGGATACTTACGATTTAGACAATACCGTAATGACGATAAGATTAATGGCACCGAGTACGCACCACACGATGGGCGGACTTGTCGTTGATGAAGAGAGACACGTTTTAACGCCCGAAGGAAGAATTATTCCGGGACTTTACGCGGCCGGCGAAGTTACCGGCGGTATTCACGGAGGCAACAGGCTCGGCGGAAACGCGATCACCGAAATTTTTGTTTCAGGTCGTATCGCTGCGTCATCTCTTAACGCGGACAATAAATAAAAAAGTTAGGAGTTAGGAATTAGGAGTTAGGAGTTAAAAAAAATTTCCTAATTCCTAATTTTTTTTGTTAAATATTTTTCCATAAGACCTTTAGAAAATTTATCGCGCTGTCTACTGTAAAAAATCTCACGGAAAACGCGAGCATAGAAAGTAATACGCAGCACAAAATAAAATTTCTTTCGCCCCTGCTCACTTCGCCGATCTTCTTCGACATGTGAAAGACATGAAGCCCGATACTTCTCTTCCATGGAAATAAAAACGGCACCGTTCCGCACCATGCGTCTTCTAAAATATGAAGCAGGCAGCCCATCAGCCAAAAGCCGGCGCAGGCCCACACGTCATAGTGAGCGTTGCGGCCGTCAACTAAGGCTGACAGTCTCGGAACTATCCAGCCCGAACGTTTGAAGCATGCATACGCCATAACCGCCCAAGGGACAAACCAGTGTGTCCAGCGTCTGTGCCAACGGTTGCGCCTCTTGCCAAAAAATACGTATTCAGAAGAATCCGGAAAGGTACTGCCGAAAAAGCTAAATAACGCCGCAAGCGGCGAACCTGTCGCACCTAAAACTATTGCTGTCGTTGAAAGTCTGTGTCCTTTTCCTGTCATTTTTATTTTTTTTAAGAAAACCTTTGCTAGAATTAATGAAAGATAAAAATTTAAGTTATTATAGCAAAAACAGACATGTTTATTTTTATTTGCGGAACATCTGGAAGCGGTAAAAGTTTTTACGCGGAAGAAAGATTAGAAAATTTCAGCGGCTCTCAAAAATTTTACATAGCTACGGCAAAAATTTATGATGAAGAAATGCGCGAGCGCGTCAAAAAACATAAGGCCATGAGAAAAAATAAAGGCTTCGCAACGATTGAAAAAACTTTTGACGTAGGGACGATAAAAATTCCCGGTGCTTCAAGCGTTTTGGTCGAAGCTCTTACGACTTGGCTCGCTAATGAAATGTTTGAGCACGAAGAAAAATTTTCAGCGGCTGAAAAAATTTTGGGAGATTTTCACGCGCTGAAAGCCCGGTGCAAAAATATAATTTTAGTCTCTGATGATATTTTTTCCGATGGAATTATTTATGATGAACTGACGGAACAATATATAAAGGCACTGGCAGGACTTACAAAAAACTTCGCCGCCGAAGCTGACGAAGTTATCGAGTGCTTTGCTGGCCTGCCGATACGATTGAAATAGCTCTTACTTCTCGAATACGTGGTAAGTGTCAAAATCAAGCCATACATTCGCGCCGATTTCAATTTCTCCGTAAGTCCGGCCTTCTCTTATAACTCTTACTTCTGTTCCATCAACATCGATTCGACAGTCATTTACATCACCGAGATAATAAGCCTGCGAAAGTTTGCCGCATAATATCCCCTCGTCCGTCCTAATTTTTATGTTCTCAGGACGCACTGCGATGACGGCTTTTCCGCGTTTATCGCCTGAATATTTCATGACTTGGCCGCCGGAAAATTTTATTTCGCCCTCAAAAATATCAGCGTCAAGAAAATTTATTCTGCCGATAAAATCAGCTACAAATTGATTTGCAGGATTGCTATAGATATTTACAGGGCTGTCGATCTGCTGGACAATTCCATTATTAAACACAATGACTTTATCGCTCATTGCCATCGCTTCTGTTTGGTCATGCGTTACATAAACGACAGTTATGCCGAATTTTTTTTGCATTTCCTTAATTTCAAACCTCATTGTCTCTCTTAATTTAGCATCAAGATTGCTTAAAGGCTCGTCAAGCAGAAGGACACGAGGATTGCTCACCAACGCACGACCGAGTGCAACTCTCTGCTGCTGTCCGCCTGAAAGTTCATTCGGCATACGCTCTGCATATTGAGATAAATCTACAGCTTTAAGAATTTCTGAAACTCTTTTATTTCTTTCACTGCGCGGAATTTTTTGTATTTTCAGGGGGTACTCTACGTTCTCAAAAACATTCATGTGAGGCCAAACTGCATAAGATTGAAATACCATTCCTATATTACGAAGATTAGGGGGGACAAAATTATTTGCACTGCTGACTGTTACATCATCAATTTTTATTTCGCCGGTTGTAGGTTTTTCAAATCCTGCGATCATTCTTAGCAGAGTTGTTTTGCCGCAGCCTGAAGGCCCTAGTAACGTAACAAACTGCTTATCCTCGAAAACGCCGCTGAATTTTTTTATTACTTCAACGTTGCCGTAATACTTCGTTATATTCGTCAATGTTATCGATGACATTAAATCGAAAATTCTCCTTTTGTTAATTTGTTTAATATCCAATTCACAATTATTATCAGAAGCAATATTCCTGTTGCTATCGCGCTGGCGGTCTGCTGGCTGTGATAAGTCTGATAAGTGAATAACTCGTATCCTATTGTCTTTGTATCTGTCGAATAAAGCAGCGTTGACATTGTTAATTCGTAAAAGCTGGGCATGAAAATTAAAAACCAGCCTGCAACGACTGACGGAGCTATGAGAGGCAGCGTAACATCTTTGAAACTTCTCTGCCATTCAGCACCCGAAATCAGGGCGGCTTCTTCAAGTGAAGGGTGAATTTGACTCATGGCAGATACGACTGTCCTCATACCCATTAACAAATATTTAACCATGTAAGCTACAATCATGATTGTTAAAGTGTTATAGATATTTATTCCAAACCTTCCGCTCATTGTCATGATTAACGCGAGTGCTATTACAACGCTGGGAGTTCCGCTGCCCAATGTAATAAGAAAATCAGGAATGTGCCGCCCTTTAGCGCGTGTTCGTGTCAGAAGCCATGCCATGACGCAAGAAATTATAATTCCTGCTGTCGCTGCAACAGAAGCCGCGATTAAGCTGTTCTTCGCAGTATCAAGAATACCCTTGCGCGTCAAAAGAATATTCCAATAACGGGTCGTAAAGTTTGCAAGCGACAGAGGCTTGCCTAAATTTTTTGTGAATGATGTCATCGCCACAGTAACAAAAGGAATTATTACGACTATTAACGCAAATATCCCCACTAAAATTGTAATGGGTATCCGCCATTTTCCAAGCTCAACGATATTCGGGCGCGTTGATTTTCCTGATACAGTTATATATTGCTTTTTTCCGCAGATGAAAGTCGAAATATAAAGCACAATATTTGCAATTACCATTAAAGATACTGCCAAAACCGTCGCGTCAGTAAGCCCTTCAGGCGATCCGACATAAACATAATCAATTATTCTTGTCGTTACTGTATCAATTTGTCCGGGCGCGCCAATTATTGAAGGGATACCGTAGCATGAAGCAGCAGAGATAAAAACAAGAAGGGCTGCCGCAACAATCGAAGGGAACATAACAGGAAACGTTACAGTCATAACTGTTTTCAGAGGCGAAGCTCCGCTAATCTTTGAAGCCTCCTCGAGTGAAGGATCCATTTTTTCCATAGCTCTTGAAATTGTTATGAATGCGTAAGGATAATAAAACGTTGTCAAGACCCAGACAAGACCGCCGATTGTATAAATGTTGAACGGATTTTCAGAAAGCCCGAAAAGATTTGCTATAAATACATTCAGCGTGCCGACTCTGGGATTGAGGAGACGAAGCCATGCCATAGCCCCGACATACGGCGGTACCATGTAAGTCATAACAAAAAGAGTGCGGAAAAATTTTCTTCCGTATAAATCAGTCCTGCCGACAAGCCACGCCAACGGAAACGCGATCATTATTCCAAAGATCATTGAAAGTCCTGCAGTGATGAGAGTATTCCGCAGCGCGTTCCAGTTAAGAGGGTATGTATAAATTCGGCTGAAAGCTGATAAAGTGAAACCGTTTTCGCCGACGAACGAGCGGAAAATTAAGTAGCCCATCGGGAAAACATTGAAAACAAAAAGAAAAGCCGCAATCAAGATGATTAATACGGCTTTCACATTAAAAAAATTATTTTTAGGGTACATTATTTTTTATTATTTTTTTACACGCTCTTCAAAGTTTGTGCGGAGTTCTGTACGCTCTTTGAGGCAATTTTCCCAACTTACAGGCATAGCATTTTTAACTATCGTGTCAGTTGCGATGGAGTCGTAAGGAACAGCGGGAGGATTTTTTCTGACAGAGTGCATCCAGCCTTTGACGATATATTTCTGTCCCTCTTCAGATAAAAACCAGTCCGTCAATTCTTCGCAGATTTTTGAATTTCCGTGTGCGCTCCATTCATCTTTTATCGTCATGATAGGAGAAGGAACGCAAATTACTCCGTCCGTCGGATAAATTACTTCAAGCTCGCTGTCTTCTTCCTCGCGTTTTTTCAGAACCGACTCTTCAAGTATCATGATGACTTTGCACTCGCCCGTCTCAAGTTTTGTCAGAGCCACTGAGCCGGACTCGACCATGACTTTATTTTCAGCCAGCTTGTCAAAATATTCATAGCCGTATTTGTCTTTAAGTGCCGATATAGCGACAAGTGCCGTGCCTGATGTCAAAGGGTTTGACATGGAAATCATGCCTTTCATTGACGGGTCGTAAGCAAAATCTTTGAACGACTTGGGCAAATCTTCCTTGCTAAATTTTTCAGGGTTGAACGCTAAAATCATGTTCAAAGTTCTCACGGGATACCAATAACCCTCCGCGTCATATTCAAGCGAAATATTTTCAGCTTCTTTCGTGATGTAGGGGTGAAGAAGTCCGGCCTCTTTAAGTTCAAGAGAATATGAAGGGTCAGCCACCATTAACATATCACAGCCGAGTTTTTTTGTGTCGCGTTCCGCAGCAATTTTCGCCTGCAGAGTTCCTGTTCCGCCGTAAAAAAATTCTACGTCGTAATTCGGGAATTTTTCATGCAGCACAGCCGTCATAGCTTCGATTACGTCTTCATACATTGAAGTATAAATCGTAACTTTAGGCTTATCCGCAGCATTAGCGGCTCCGCCCATCACAAAAAGACCAAGCACCATAAAAAGAACTAATAATTTTTTCATTCTTAAAACCTCCTAAAACTTTTATAATTTTAGCACGCAATGTCTCCTACTTCACGCTCCCGTGAAGACACCACGCTTCAGCCGAAGTTATTTCCACGTTCACGAACTCTCCTAAAAGTTTTTTGCTGCCCTCAAAAATTACGACCTTGTCCGACGGCGTTCGCCCCTGTAATAAATTTTCTCCCTTAGGCGCAGAGCCATCGACAAGGACTTCAAAAATTTTTCCCGTCAATTCCTGATTGAGTTCAAGAGTTATTTTGTCCTGAAGTTCGTTCAGCGTCATTAAACGTTTTAATCTTAAATCAACGGGCAAGGCTCCTTCCATTGTTGCCGCAGGTGTCCCGTCGCGTTCGGAATATGCCGCGCTGTGAACTAAGTCGAATTTTATTTCGCGCAGGGCGTTCATTGAGGCGTTAAAGTCTTCGTCAGTCTCTCCGGGAAATCCTACAATTAAATCAGTGGTAAGGCCGAGACCGGGAATTTTTGAGCGCGTTAAATTAATTTTTTCGAGATATTCTGAATAAGAATATTTCCTGTTCATTAATTTTAATATTCTGTCGCTTCCTGATTGAATGGGAAGATTTAACGACGGACAGACAGTTTCTTCATTAGCCATGACGTTAATAATATCTTCCGTGAAATCCTGCGGCAATGACGTAACGAACCTGACGCGCTTTATTCCGTTGAGCCTTGCTATTTTTTCCAAGAGCCACGCGAAATTTAAGCCGATGTCTTTGCCGTAGCTGTTGACGTTTTGGCCGAGCAAAGTAATTTCTTTCACGCCGTCATTGATTAACATTTCGGCTTCGGAAAAAATTTCTTCGGGACTTCGTGAGACAAAACGCCCCCGAACATACGGAACTATGCAATAAGTGCAGAAGTTATCGCAGCCGTGAGCGATTGTGATATAGGCTTTATATTTATTCTCGCGCTTGATTGTGATGTTGTCCGAATCAAAATTCAAGCTGTGAAATTCTCGCGGGTCCGTGTCGAGCAAATTAATTCTTGACTTAGGGTGCGAATAAATCTGCTCGATAGCGTCAGGAAGCAAGCCTATATGTCTTGGCCCGGCAACAAGCCTGACATAAGGGAAGCGGTTTAATGCCTTCTCGCCTATTCGTTGAGCTATGCACCCCGTGAGCGCGACTAAGGGCCGCTGATTTTTTTGCCATGAAACGTCATAGAGGCCAAGCTCGCTCCAGACTTTTTGCTCGGCCTTTGCTCTGACGCTGCAGCCGGTTATCATTACTATATCGGCTTCGTTCTCGCTGACTTCCTCCCAGCCGCGTGAGCTTAAAACAGTTCTGACTCTGTCAGCGTCGTAAACGTTCATTTGACAGCCGTAGACTTTTACGCAAAACTTTTTAGCCGTCATTTATGCTTCTTGTTCCATTCCTTAAATTTTTCCCAGCCAATGAGCCATAAGAAAGAATGAGCGTCAATCAAGCGAACACTTTTAATAGTAACTAGCTCTGGTAGTTTCTCTTGCAGTATTTCTTGAACTTCTTTAACAATCTTAATGAAGCCCATGTAATTTTCCCAGCTGCATTTACCGGAAAGTTTTTCATAATTAACCTCCAGCCCGTAAACAGTGCTAAGATACGGAAAGACATTTTCATCAAAGTGTTCAGGACTTACAGGAACAAAACGCGACGGGGCTTTAACGAAAAACAGGTAAGCAATCAAACGATAAGAGCCACCAAAAATTTTTTTTACATTTTCAAAAGCTGTCTTCTCTTCATCGCCGGGCCTGCTTTTGTAAATTTCATAGAGAGTGCGCTCTGCTTCAGGATTAAAATTTTCGTTTTGAGGGGAGAGCATATCGTCAAATTCTTTTTTATATGTCCAATAGATAAGATTTACATTAAGCCCCACAGCCCGTTTACAACGTTCCAAAATTTTCCCGCTGTTAATCCACGATTCGTCCCATTTTTCACATTGAAGTTCGTCTCGGGCACGTAAAGCAGCTTTCATTTTGTATCCCTCACCATCTTTGCTTCCCAGAAAGGAACTTTCATCAACGAAACTGAACTGCCGCCCATGATCTTTGAAATCTACGAAAGCAACGAAATCTTCAATCGCCATTTTTAGTTTTTCAGGATTTTTTATTGCGCTCTGCATTTTTTAACCTCCGAAAAATCTTGCAAAAATTTCATCAACATATCTGAGATAAAAATCATTCTCAAATAATTTTTTAAGCTGCTCCGGGTCAACTTCCTTCATTCTTTCATCGGAAAGCAATAAATCCAAGAAAGCCACTCCGCTCGAAGCCGTTTTCATTGCGTTTTCCTGAACGATTGCGTAAGCGTCCTCGCGTGAAAGTTTTAACTCGTCAAGCAAAAATGTTAAAACTCTCTGGGAATAAACAAGCCCGTTTGTCTGGCTGATATTTTCTTTAACGCGGATTTCGTCAACCGTCAGCCCCTTCAATATTTTCGTCATGCTCCGAAGCATAAACGCCGCAATATTAAAAGCGTCCGGCCATATAACGCGCTCGGTTGAAGAGTGGCTGATGTCGCGCTCGTGCCACAAAGCTACGTTCTCCATGCCCGTTAAAGCATAGCCGCGTAAAAGTCTCGACATTCCGCAGACACGCTCGCATTTAATCGGGTTGCGTTTATGAGGCATTGCGCTTGAACCTTTTTGCCCGACCCCGAACGGCTCAAATGCTTCTCTGACTTCGGTGCGCTGTAAATTTCTTATTTCAAGTGCCATTCTCTCAAGCGTACAGCCCATTAACGCAAGAGCGTTCAGAACTCCGGCGTGTCTGTCGCGCTGTAAAATCTGATTAGAAACTTTCGCAGGCTCAAGGCCGAGCAGCTCGCACACACGCGCTTCAAGCTGAGGCGAACACATTGCGTAAGTTCCTACGGCTCCGGAAATTTTCCCGGAAGAAACATCTTTGCGGGCGTATTCAAGTCTTCCTTTGTCGCGCAGTAATTCCGCGTGCCAGTTCAAAAACTTCAGTCCCATTGACATAGGCTCGGCGTGTATTCCGTGAGTGCGTCCGATACAGGGAAGATATTTATATTTTTTCGCAAGTTCTTCGACAACAAAGTCAAGCTCATCGAGAGCTCTTATTATTATGTCAAGGCTGTCGCGCATCATTATTGAGCTTGCTGTGTCAAGAATATCGCTGCTTGTCATTCCCAAGTGCAAATATCTGCCGTTCTCGCCTATACTTTCGGCAACGGTGCTGACGAATGCAACGACATCGTGCTGAGTTTTCTTTTCGATTTCCTGAACTCTCTCAACTGTAAAATGAGCATTAGCGACAATATCTTCAAGAGCCTCCTGAGGAATACGTCCTGCCTCCGTCCACGCTTTGCAAACTGCTATTTCAACGTCAAGCATAACTTTTAGCCTGTTATATTCGTCCCACAAGGCTGAAATATCACGCTCTGAATATCTTTCAATCATGATAAAAATTTCTCCATCTCTTAAATTAAAATAAATTTCATAAAAATAAATTATAACCTAATGCTTAATTCCTAATTAAAAAATTTATGATAAAATATTTTTGAGCAGTCCTAAAAATTTCCAGAAGAATTAATTTTGGGGACTACAATGGGGACTACAATGACATTCAAAATTTTTAGCTTTCATAAAAATTCACAACGATAATTTTTTTCATAAGTGTATAAATTTTTTCCGTCTAATTGAAAATTTCTGACTGTAATTTTTTTTTTATGAGGAATTTTTTTTCGTCATTAAAAATTTTCGCGTAGTGTTTTAATTTTTTTATAGTGTAAAATGTAAAAAATTTTTTTATAGGAGCGATTTCATGTATCTCAAAAAAGTCTTGTTCATAATTATAATGATCTTAATAGTTTTTCTAGCCTTTGTAATGATTTCTGACGATGATGCTTACCCCATGACAAGAGACGTTGTGAGCTTTGCTGAACTTTCGCAGTCCTTAGTCCAAGACGCTGCCCTTTAACTCCCCCTCCCTAACTCCTAAACTCTAAACCTTAATCCCTAATTTTTAATTCCCTACGTATTTATAATTATTTTTTATAGTGTAAAATATAGTAAAAATTTTTTAGGAGCGGTTTTATTTTGCGTAGGTTCTTTATAAAATTTATTCTCTTATTTCTTTTTATTTTTATAATTTTTACGAATAATTCATACGCCATAACGGGAGGCAACACAGGCTTTACGGGCTTGTGGGAATATCCGACTGCAGAAATGCCCCACGACGGAGGCGGTCGCTTCGGCTACACGAAAGCTACGCCGTATGGATATTATTTTTTAGATTTAGCTTGGCTGCCTTGGCTCGAAATTAATACGCGCCTCAGCACATTTAACAGCATTGATGCTAACGGCAGACGCTACATGGATAAAGCCATCGACTTAAAATTTATGCTCTGGGACAGTAAAGACCCTGCAAAATGGTATATCCCTTCAATCTCTGCCGGAGTTGTTGACATGATGGGAACAGAGTTAATGAAAGCCTATTTCGGCGCGATGACGTGGCGTTATGGAAAATTTGCGGCGACGCTCGGCTACGGCTCAGACAGGTTAAACGGCTTCTATGGCGGTGTTGAATGGGACATTGACAGCTGGCTGACGCTCAAGGCTGAATATAGTCCGCTTGATTATGATCAGGACGTTGTAAGCGGCCAAAAAATTTTAAGAGGGGACAATGCCGCGAAGAAAAAATATAACGCCGGTGTTGTTATTCACGCTCCTTGGGGCATGGACGGCTCATTAAGCTATCAGCGCGGAAACGAATGGGTCGTAGGAATTTCGCAGACAATAAATCTTGCCGGCCCCTACATTGGAAATCATAGAAGAACTTACGGCACTCCCGGTGATGCACGCATACCTTGCTGGGATAAGCTTGACACAGATACTTTAATTTCAAAATTAAAATCAGGCATTGAAAGATACGTCAGAGTCCGCGATGTTGACGTTAAGGTTGAAGCAACAAAGAGAGAACACAAATTATATTTAGCCTACGAAAATTACGGCTATGCCTCGCACGCTGAGGCAATGGTGAGAATTTTAGTTTTATTGTCGGCGGTCATGCCGGACGTTGACGAGCTCACTTTAATTCATAAAAACGCAGGAGTTCCTGTCGTTCAGGCAACTTTTCCCGGAACTTTATTATTTGACATAAGAGCTAAAGATTTACGAAGCAAAGAGCCCATGAAAGAATCGATTTTTAACTGGGCGGATTCTGACAGCGAGATCCAAGACCCCGATGCCAAAGGGCTTCTGCACAACAAAGCAACTCATGAAGTAAAAGCTATGGTGGTGTTTGAGCCGCGAATTGACCAGACCTTACGCGAAGCCTATATGGACCGCTGGGACATAGATTTAGTTTACAACGGCCGTTACTATAATGGCTGGGGCAGTGTCTTTGATATAAGATTTCCTATTTATAATCACGTAGATACTTCAGATTATTTCGGCTTATGGTGGGAGAAAGATTTGAACAACACAATCAGGATTCAGAAGGCCGGACTAACTTACGCAAATAAATTTACTAAAAACGGCCGCGCTTGGTTTTTTGCTGATGCAGGTTATCTTGATGAAGCATGGTTTGGCGCAAACGCTTGGGCGAGATATTACAGCGAAAGCGGTAACTGGTGGATCGGCGCGAGGCTTGCTGCGTTCCATGACAGAGACCCTTACTCATTCGGCGGACTTACCGAAGGCGTATATAGATACTATCGCGGAAGAACTTACGATGTCCCGACTAATAAAGAATGGTATCCGACCGGCTGGGTGCAGGCTAATTATCATTTTACCGATGTTGATTTAGATGTCGGAATTTCTTACGGTAGATATGTTGACGGCGACAAGGGCATTAAATATGAAGTTACGCGCCACTGGGACGATACTGCTATTGGCTTCTGGGTTATTGACGCTGACAGACACGCGCCCGATAAAAATTTCTCGCTTGCAGGAGTTCATTTAGAGATACCGGCTGACAAATGGTTTGGCACCATGTTCGGCAATTCGAGTTCGCATGTATGGGAACAGAACACCATTTTTCTTTCAACGTATTATATGGAGTCGGCCCGCGAAGGAGCGACTATCAGAACGCCGGAACGCTTAATGAATCAGTTAAGGCCCGTAGCAATGAAGCGAAACGTCGAGAAATTGCTTCAGGAATATTGTTCATACGAGGACGAGCAATATGAGGACGAGAAAACTGTAACGAGCCTTTTTGAATATATTTTTCACTAAACTAAAAACGGAGTGATTTTATTTTATGAAAATAACGTGTAAAAAATTTTTTATAGCATTGCTAATGCCACTGGCTTTGTGTAGTGCCGGATACGCCGCCGTTATTAACGCTCAGACGGGACAGCAGCCTGCCGGCGTGAATACAAATAATAATAATGTTCAAAGACAGCCGCAGAATTATTATCAGGGTAATATTAATCGGCCTTTAGTTGAAGATACGAGGCCGAACATGATGACTTATGATTATTATGATTATTATGAGCCGTTTACTTCTGATGATATTCCCTTGACTGACGAGGAAATTAACGAATTATTTGATCAAATTCTGAACTCGCAGAACGATAATCCGCCGAAAGATCCGACTATAGCTAAAACGTGGACCAAGAACAAGAATAAAAAGAATAAAAAGGATGAAGATAAGGATGAAGATGAAGATAAAGAAGAGCCGTTTAAGAGCCCTATAAATCAATTATTTAAGCGTATTCCGCGCTACGGAATGTCATTCTTCAGACATTCTCCAGCGTCATTTGTTCCGTTGGACAGCGTGCCTGTAACTCAGGACTACAGAATAGGCGTTGGCGATGAAATGACGCTCACTATATGGGGAATCCCCGAAGAGGGCTTTTATAATTTCATAATTAACCGCGACGGCATGGCCTCTATTCCGCATATAGGAACGATTAGACTCGCCGGTTATACAATGCAGGAGGCCGAGAGAGTAATTCATATGCGGCTTAACCGCTACTACACGGGTTTCCAAATGAATTTGTCTATGGGCAAAGTCAGCTCGATAATGGTCTATGTAACCGGCAACGCCCGAAGGCCCGGAGCCTATACCGTCTCGTCGTTTTCAACTTTAGTCAACGCCCTTTTAGCTTCAGGGGGCCCGGCATCTAACGGAAGTCTGCGGAAAATTGAATTAAAGCGCGGAGCGAAAACCGTAGCGGTTTTTGATATGTATGCAATGTTGATGCGCGGAGATAAAACTCAGGACGCAAGACTTCAAGCAGGAGACGTTATATATATTCCGCCTGTGGGGCCGTTAGTCGGGGTTGCAGGAGAAGTCCAGAAGCCCGGAATTTATGAGATCAACGGCACAACCCGTATGGAGGATTTGCTTTACATAATCGGCGGAATGAGCGCGAGAACGTTCGCCGGAAGGATTCAATATTTCAGGATAATGAATAACTCTTATGTAAGTGCTTTTGAGGGTTCTCTGTCGGAACTTGAAAATTCAGAACTTCATGACGGCGATATTATCCGATTGTTCCCGATTAGCAACTTGAGCGCAACCGCAAGAATTGAAGGCACGCTGTTGAAACCGGGCACGTATGCAATAACACCTGGACGTACAACAATCGCCGACTTAATCAAACGCGCAGGAGGATTAAAGCCTACAGCTTCAGACACTGCTGAAATAACGAGGGTAACTCCTTCGCTTGAAGGCCCTGTGAACGAACGCTTTACGGTAAATATTGCTCAGGCATTGCAGGGCGACCCGATGAATAATTTGACGCTTGAGGACAACGATCAAATAACAGTGCTTGTAATTCCGGAATGGAAAAAACAAATCAGCGTCACAATCGCCGGAGAAGTTAAAAAGCCCGGAGTTTACGCAATGTTTCCGGGCGAGAGGCTTTCAGATCTGCTCACACGTGCCGGAGGTTTTACATCGAAGGCATTTTTGCGCGGAGCTATTTTTACCCGCCCTTCAGTTGCTGAAGAGCAGAAGCTCGCATTAAATCGAATGGCTGACCAGATGGAAAGAGATTTGCTCCAGTCTATGCAGAACACCACCCCTTCAACTTCCGGCTCGACGGCTCTTGATTCTGAGTATAAAAGAAGAGTTGATTTAATTGACTCTCTAAGAGAGCTTGACGTTATGGGAAGAATTATTACGAAAATAGATTCGCCTCAAAACATAATCGGAACGGCTTGGGATTATGAACTTCAGGACGGCGACGTTTTAAGGATACCCGACACGCCTTTAACCGTAAATATTATGGGAGCAGTTTACGCTTCAACGAGCTATATTTATCATCCTAAAATGGGAATAAACGCTTACATCGCTGCTGCGGGCGGCGCATTAAAGAATGCCCATAAAAGGCTTGTCTATCTGCTCAAGAGCGATGGAACAACCATAAGGCTTACGCGCAGTACTTCCATGCTGTCGTCAAAAATGTGGAAAGCCCCTCGCGGTTATTCTGCAAAAATTGAACCCGGCGACACAATCGTAGTACCTGTAAAATATCTTGAACGTCAGAACATAGACAATCTTAAGGACACAATCGATGTTATTTATAAAGTTGCTGTCGCTGTCGGAGTAATCCTCAACAATAGTAAATAACTAAATAATTAAGGAGGAAGATAACATGAAAAAATTTTTTCTCGCGCTGTGTTTAACGCTTTGCTTTACTTTTACGGCCTGTGCAAAAGGCAATTACGAATATAAGATCGTGCCGCTCGGCTCATTAGGTGCGCTTCAAAAAGAAAAGTCTGCCGCTTCCAAGACGCAGCAGCTTGAGACCATATTGAATCAATACGGCAGGGACGGCTGGGAAATTTCAGAAATTTTTGCGGTGCGGACAACGTTTGACCCTAACGTGTTTTTCGTGATTATGCAGCGCGAAATTTAACTCAGACTTGACGTATAAAAAAAATGCGATAAAATATTCGTGTTTTACGGGACGTAGCGCAGTCTGGCTAGCGCATCTGCATGGGGTGCAGGGGGTCGGAGGTTCGAATCCTCTCGTCCCGACCATTTTTTTATCACGTTTTATTCATCTTGTTCATCGTTACGAAATTTAGAATAATTGAAAATTTTATCCTGTATGAAAAATAAAACTTCGTGCAGGATTTTTTTGTAGGTGGGGGATTATGTCAATGGCTTGGCGATAGTTTTCTGCCATAATGAGATATACTGCTCATTCAAAAAGGTCGGATAATCAACTTCAGGTGCAGGTCTTCCCCAGTGAAAAGCTTCAGAACGCCCGGATAAATATTTCTTTAACGCACTCGGTGTATCATCGTCAAAAACAATAGTAATATTTTTTGCTTTTATCTCCTCAATATAATCACGAAGGCCGGCAAAATTTCCCTTCTTCCATTTTTCGAGGCTTTCACTTTCCGGAACTTCAATTTTACAGCCCGCAGCCTTTAACAAAATTCCGCAGGAGCCGCTCATGTCGCAGACGGCTACATCTTTTAAGACCTGACCGGCAAGCGAAGCACCTGACAACCTCGCTTGAAATTCAGCTAGCCTTCTTTGATAATAGGGATAATTCTGCGTGTCCCATTCAGACAGAGCCGTTAAAATTTTTTGCGCCACGAAGGGGATTACTGACGGGTCGATTAATAAAGATTTTTCTACGGGGAATGATGAATATAAATAGCAGACGTTAAAATCTTCAAGGCCTTTTATTGTGTCCGCATCGTTTTTATCAAGCGCAATTATTTTCGCATCGGAGGGGAGTTCGCGTAAAATTCTTCCCCTTTCAGCGACGACTAAATCGCCGTTAGAGTTCCAAATTTTTATGGGAATGACGTTGACTTCCTGACCGCCTATGAAAGAAGCGAGCAGGGCAAGCCACATGTCAGTTACTGCAATATTTATTTTTTCCTGACAGAAGGCAGCCCCGCTGAAAGTTAATATCACGGAAAAAATAATCGTGATAAAAATTTTTATTTTATTCGTCGCCGAATTTCGCTTTAAGGTCATTTAATACAAGCTTTGCAACTTTATATTCCGCGCCTTTTCTCGTCCTGTCCGTCTCGATATGCTCAAAGCCGTTCATGTAAAGCCTTACGGTAAACTCCGGCGCATGTGAAGGCCCTTTGACTTCAAGCAGCTCATAATTCGGGAGCGGCATTTTATGCGCCTGAAGCCATAATTGCAGGGCCGTCTTCGGATCATGTTCGGCTTCCTGCTCTTCGGCATCTTGCAGGAATAATTTTTTTATTACTCTGTCTGCTGCAGCCATGCCGCTGTCAAGGCACACAGCCCCCAGAACTGACTCGACTGCATCAGCGCATATCGAATGCGGAAGTGCATCGCTCTTTATCGAACGTCCGTGCAAAAGCAAATACGGAATATTTAATAAAACCGCCTTCTGATAAAGTGCTTCGCTCTTCACAAGCTCGGCGCGCATGTGAGTTAATTCACCCTCTTTAGCGTCCGGGTACATTCTATATAACGCTCTGGCTATGACAAAGCTGAGAACTGAATCTCCGAGAAATTCAAGACGCTCATTATTATGAAAGAGCCCGTTCTCTCGTGAGAATGACGAATGAGTTAAAGCCTCTTCAATTAAATATCTGTCAGTGAAAGTGTAGCCGAGATTGTCTTCGAGCTTCTTCAATTCCGTCTCGTCAATCACAGCTTTCTTTCTGCGCGGGCCAAATTCTTCATCAAATCCTGGCATTTTTTACTTACCCCGAGAAACGCTCAAAGGCCAAGACCCCGTTATGGCCGCCGAAGCCGAAGCTGTTTACTAAGAGTCTGTCAACCTTTCTATCAACGCCCCTGCCCGTCGAGATAGTTATATCGCACTCCGGGTCGGGTGTCTCGTAATTCAATGTCGGGTGAATGAAATTTTCTTCGATTGCCTGCATTGACGCAATGACTTCAAGACCGCCGGCCGCGCCCAAGCAATGTCCGATTAAACTTTTTGTCGAAGTTACTGTGATATTTTTTGCGCAGTCTCCGAAGACGTGATTAATCATTCCGGCTTCCATTTTGTCATTAAGGCCCGTTGAAGTTCCGTGAGCATTAATATAATCGACTTGATTTTTATCCCAGCCCGACATTTTGAGAGCCTTCTCTGTTGCATACGCCGCGCCCTTAGCTTCGGGGTCGGGTGCCGTGATGTGTCCTGCGTCGCAGGAAGTCCCATAGCCCGTAAATTCTGCGTAAATGTGTGCGCCTCTTGCCAAAGCGTGCTCAAGTTCTTCGAGAACGACAACGCCTGCTCCCTCTCCCATGACAAAACCGTCTCTATCTTTATCAAACGGCCTCGATGCTTTTTCGGGCTCGTCGTTCCTCGTTGAAAGAGCTTTCATTGAGGCAAAGCCGGCAATGCTGATAGCTCTCAACGCTGCTTCAGTTCCTCCGGCGATTATAACGTCAGCGTCATCGCGGATAATAGCGTGATAAGCCTCGCCCATGCTGTGAAGAGAAGTAGCGCACGCCGTAACGACGCATAAGTTAGGCCCTTTCGCTCCAAGCACGATAGCTACATAAGCCGTTGACATGTTACTGATCATCATCGGGATAAAATACGGGCTGACTCTCTTTGAGCCTTTTGTCATCATAATTCCGAAATTGTTGAATGAAGTTTCAATTCCGCCCTGCCCTGTTCCGATATACACGCCTAATCTATAAGGGTCAATGCTTTTAACGTCGAGCCTGGAGTCTTCGACTGCAAGTTTTGCCGCAGCTACAGCAAATTGAATGGCACGGTCGGAGCGTTTTGCTTCCTTGCCCGGCATGAAGGCCGACGGGTCAAAATTTTTTATCTCGGCTCCGAATGTAACAGGGCAGTCGCCTAATTCAAAAGTCGTTATAGGGCCGATGCCGTTCTTGCCGTCGCGCAGTGCCTGCCAGTAATCTTTTTTGCCCAACGCTATCGGGCTGACAGGGCCAAGACCGGTAACAACTACTCTGCGTTTTTTTTCGCTCAAAATTTTTTCATCTCCTGTTTAAGATTTTTTATTTATATGAAAAAGGAGACAGGACCAAACCGCCCGCCCCCCGTTAAATTCAGTTAGAAGTTAAGAGGCAAAAAGCAAAAGGCAATAACAAAACTCCTACCTCCTAATTCCTACCTCCTACCTAAATTTTTTAGTCTTCCACGTCGATTTTTTCGAGCGTGTATTTAAGTGCCTCGCCTACTGATGTTAATTTCTCTGCATCTTCGTCAGGAATTTCGATTCCAAATTCGTCCTCTATTCCCATGATAAGCTCTACGATGTCAAGAGAGTCCGCTCCGAGATCTTCGACAAAAGATTTCTCTTCGGTTACCTGATCCTCTTCAACATCAAGACGGTTTGCTACTATTCCTTTAAGTTTTGCTACAACTTCTTCTTTAGTCATGTTAATTCACCTCCCTTATGAGATAGTTTTTAATTTAATACATAGTCATGCCGCCGTCAACTGCTAAGACTTGGCCGGTTATGTAGGAATTTGCTTCGCTCGCAAAAAAAGCAGCTGCCCTTGCAACGTCTTCGGGGCTTCCGATTTTTCCGATGGGAATTGATTTTAATATTCCCTCTTTGGCTTCGGGCTTTAATCCTTCGGTCATGTCAGTGTCAATAAATCCCGGCGCGATTGCGTTCGCAGTAATCCCCCGTTCAGCATACTCACGGGCGATTGATTTCGTGAGGCCGATTATACCAGCTTTTGACGCAGCGTAATTAGCTTGGCCTGCATTGCCGATAAGTCCGACGACTGAAGCAATGTTAATAATTCTTCCATAACGAGCCTTTGCCATGTCGCGTATGGCCTCGCGGGTGCAATAAAAAGCCGCGTTCAAATTCGTATTAATTACGGTCTGCCAGTCCTCCGGCTTCATTCGCATTAAAAGAGTGTCTCGCGTAACTCCTGCGTTATTAACTAAAATGCTTACGGCTTCGCCCATAACGCTTTTAACATTCTTGAACATCTCGGCGACTTGATTGTAATCGCTGACATCAGCCTTAAAAATTTCAGCCTTGACTCCGAGATTTTTAATTTCGGCGCAAAGATTTTTTGCAGGCTCTTCGCTCCGATTAAAATTTATTGCAACGTCAAAATTATTTTTTGCAAGCTCAAGAGCTATTGCCCGGCCTATGCCTTTTGACGCGCCTGTTACGAGTGCTAACATTTTTCTAACTCCTCACGAATTTTCTCTAACTTCTCCGGCGTTGCTCCCGAAAATAAATTCATGCCCTTCTTACAGCGTTTAATTAATCCCGAAAGAACATCGCCGTTGCCGATTTCAAAGTAAGTATTAATTCCAAGCGTGTCGGCCATGTAATTAACGCTCTGTTCCCACAAAACCGGGCTGAAGGTCTGAGCATATAATGAGGCTCGAATCTCGTCGGGATTTTTCACCGGCTTCGCGCTGACGTTTGCGATAATATCATACTTTGCGTCATTCCACGAAATTTTTTCAAACTCTGCTTTTAATTTTTCGGCGGCAGGTTTCATATAAACGCTGTGAAAAGGTGCGCTGACATTTAATTTAACGCCTTTCTTAGCTCCGTAAGTTTTCGCGTTTTCGATCGCCTTGTCGATAAATTCACTCAAGCCTGAAATTACGACCTGTCCGGGAGAATTAAAATTAGCCGGCTGAATTTCTCCGTTAGGCGCGACGTTATCGCAAAGATTTTTCACTCCGTCTTCATCGAGGCCAAGCAATGCCGCCATAGCTCCTTTGCCTTCGGGTACAGCTTCCTGCATAAAAATTCCGCGCTTATGAACGAGCTGAACGGCATCTTTGAAAGAAATTGCTTCGCCTGCAACAAGCGCGGTGTATTCGCCCAAGCTGTGGCCGGCGCAGCACGCGGGATTTATTTTCGCTCCCATCTCGTTAATTAAAACCCTAAGAGCCGCGATACTCATCGTCATGATTGCAGGCTGTGAATTTTTCGTGAGGGTTAATTCCTCTTCGCTGCCCTCAAAAATTAATTTCGTTAAATGAAAATTCAAAGCGTCATCAGCTTCGTCAAAGACATCTTTAGCCGAGTGAAAAGCCTCATAGATTTCTCTGCCCATTCCGACTTTTTGAGAGCCTTGACCGGGGAAACATAAAGCATACGGCATTATTATTTTTTCACCTCTCCGACGTTCGATAAAACTTTTTCAGCTTCAGCGAACATATTTTCTATGATTACTTTTGCAGGCAAAATTTCATTTACCATTGCGGCACTCTGACCGGCCATTAGTGAGCCCCATTCTGTATCGCCGTTGACGACAGCAGCGCGTAATTTTCCTGTTCCAAGTGCTTCAATTTCCGACGCTGGGGCGCGTTCTGCTTCGAGCCTCTCAAATTCTGCGGTTAATTTATTTCTCAGACACCTCACGGGGTGGCCGAGCGACTGTCCTGTTATTGCCGTGCTTCTGTCGCGTGCATCGATCACTGCCTTTTTATAATTCGCGTGAACGGTACACTCTTCACAGCAGATAAATCTCGTGCCGACCTGAACGCCCTCAGCACCGAGCGCAAACGCAGCGACTACTCCGCGACCGTCAGCGACTCCTCCGGCGCATATAACAGGAATTTTTACGGCTTGGGCAATCTGCGGAGTTAATACCATTGTCGTTAATTCGCCTATGTGTCCGCCTGCTTCCATTCCTTCAGCGACAACCGCGTCAGCTCCCTGCTTCTCAACGCGCTTGGCCTGAGCTACGGAGGCGACTACGGGGATTACGATTGTCCCGGCAGGCTTTAATTTTTCTAAAACTTTTCCGGGACTTCCTGCGCCTGTCGTTACGACCGGGACTTTATGCTTTAACGCGACTTCTAAGGCATCTTCGGCGGTCGGGGACATCAGCATTATATTAAGCCCGAAGGGTCTGCCGGGCTCGATTAATTTTTTAGCCTTTATAATTTCCTGCTCTAAAATTTCCTTCGGTGTCGCCGCTGCGGCGATTATTCCGAGTCCTCCGGCGTTGCTGACTGCCGATGCTAATTCCGCATTCGCAACCCAAGCCATACCGCCCTGAATTAAGGGATATTTCGTGCCGAGCAATTTACAAATTCTGTTATCTGTCCGTAAAAGCATTTTTATTTTTCATTCCTCTCTTATTTCCAACTGGTCATTTACATTTTCATAAATAAAATTTCTTGCGACTGAAACCGCGCTTAAAATTGCAGGAGACTTTGAACGCCCGTGCGCTTTTATGACGGCCCCGTTCACCCCCAGCAAAGGCGAACCGCCGTACTGTTCATAATTAAAGCGCGTCCATAATTTTTTAACGACGGGAGCAAGCAAAACCATTCCGGCCTTAGCCATGAAAGATTTTTTTACTTCGTCAGTCAGTAAAGATTTCAAAGCCTGCATAATGCCTTCGCCGAGTTTTAATGCTATGTTGCCGTTGAAGCCGTCGCAGACTATAACATCGGCCTTGCCCCATACAACATCATTGCCTTCAATATAGCCGCCGAAATTTAATTTTTCATGCTTTTCAATTAATTCACGCGCTCCCAAAACTGTATCATCGCCTTTAATTTCTTCCGTGCCGTTCGACAATAATTTTATTTCGGGATTTTTCACGTTCATTATTTTTTTTGAATATAACTCTCCCATCAGGGCGAACTGCAGTAAATTTTTAGGCGTACATCTGACCGTCGCTCCGACATCGAGCATTAAAGAAACTTTTTCGACCGACGGTATCGGAACTCCGAGCGCGGGCCTGTCAACTCCGGGCAAGCGTCCGACGACGAGAACTCCTCCGGCGACTATTGCTCCCGTGCTTCCGGCAGAGACACAGCCCTGAGCATCTCCGCGCCTCACCATTTCCATAGCGACTCGAAGGCTTGAATTTTTCTTTTTTCTTATAGCATTGGCCGGGTGTTCGTCGGGGTCAATAATTTCGCTCGCGTGCTCAATGTGAATACGGGGGTTATTAACTCCGCAGGCTTTTATTTTTTCGCTGTCGCCCGTCAAAACTATTTCAATGTCGTCATATTTTTCACACGCTTTCAAAGCTCCGGCGCAGATCTCACCGGGCGCATTGTCGCCGCCCATAGCGTCAAGAGCTATGACTATATTTTTTTTGTTCAAGATTTTTCTTTCACCTCATTCCTAATTTCTAATTCATTTATCATTCTAAAATTTTTATAGCAAAGCCTTCGATAAAATTTTCTTTAACTCCGACTTTTTTTACGAAATTTCATTGTAGCATACGGACTTTGAAATATAATTATGAACAGAAAAAATTTTTTAGAAAGGAATTTTACTCGATGAGAAAAAAATTTTTAGCTTTATTTTTTTTCGCTGTGATTCTTTTTTCGGGGACGGCTCACGCAGATTTCGCGCCCGTTGATCTTTCTCGGCTTTCAAAAAATCCGCCGATTTCATTCAAAATCAAACTCGCCGACAATGAGAAGCTACCTTCCTCTTACGACTTGAGGGACTACGGCTTAGTTACTTCAGTAAGAGATCAGGGGGCATGGGGGACGTGCTGGGCCTTCGGCAGTTACGCGGCAATGGAGTCAGATTTTTTGAAAGCTTACAGCGGCGACATAAGCAAATTTTATAGCGGCTGGACGAATGAAAATTCAAAGGACGTTAATTTTTCAGTCCTTCATACTATTTTTGGGACGTACTTAGCTTCGAGAAGGTCGGATAATTTTTCAGTTAATAGTAACAATCATCTTGTTACAACTCCGACATTATCGCAGGCCATGAATGCCGGAGGCTATACTCAAAAACTTGTCGCGGTCCTCGCACGGGGCTGGGGCTGGGGGCCTGTTCCTAATGCGGAGCTCTCATATGACATAGTGTTTAATAAATCCTCCAGCGACGTTGATAAAATCACAATACAGAGCTACGACAGCTACACTTCTGTTTTGAGGCTGACCGATGCTTTTTATCTTCCTGTTGCCAGGCCGGATGATAATGATAACAGGTCCGCATTTCTTGATAATTCAGACGACGTAAAAAAATTAATCATGGACTACGGGGCGATTGCTGTCTCTTATAATCACGCCGATGACCCCAGATTCTTAAATACTTCTAACGGTGCTTATTTTTATTCTGACGAGACAAAGAGTTCAGAGGATACGGACAAAGAACCGTCGGACACTAACCACGTAGTCGCCATAATCGGCTGGGACGATGATTTTCCGGTAACGTCGTTCAATGAGATCGACAGACCGTCAAAGCCCGGAGCATGGCTGATTAAAAACAGCTGGGGGCCTAACAACGACGGCGGCATGGACAACGACGGCTGCTTCTGGATTTCGTATGAGCAGTATTTGAAAGACGGCACGGCCTTCTGTGTCGAGCCGGCGGACAAAAAAATTTATACATACGGTCATGACTCGCTCGGCTGGTGCTCATGGTGGGAGAATCAAAACGGAGATTTGACGGGCGAGGCGGCTGCGGTCTTTCAATCGAAGAGGGCTTCGGAAAAATTGCACTCAATAAGTTTTTACACGACGGACAACAACGCCGAAGTAGAAATTTGTGTTTATGACTACGGCACAACGCACCCACGACAGATAAACGCGAGCGGCGATAAAAATCTTCCTGCCGACATTTTGAAATATCAGAAAGAAATTGCTCACGTAAAAAAAGATACATACAACTACGCCGGCTTTCATACGTTCAAATTTGATAACGGCCCGACGCTCACAAAGGGAAATTATTACGGCGTTCATTTAATCGTAACTAACCCGGAAGATTCTTCTCACCCTATAGCCGCTGAAATGAGGCTCAACGGTTATTCAGATTACGCCCTTGCGCTTGACGGGGAGAGTTATTTTTATGACGGCAGCAGCTGGGTGAATGGAGCGTCCCTGACTCAAAAGAGCGGCGATATTACTTTGCATGTTCCTGCAAACGCCTGCATTAAAATGGCTACATACTCCGATTACGAAGCAGATAGCTCAGAAGAAAATAACAATACAATCGATAATGTATCGATAAGGACGTGGCCGACAATGACTGTCTCAGCCGCAGACTTTGAAGAAAAAAATCCCAACACCGGCAAAGAAAGCGACTACAAGGGCAGAAAATTCACTCAGATTCTTGTAGATAATAACGGCAATGCGTTCTCAGCTGACGTGCCCGTAGCATTTTACATGGCATATCTTGAGGACCTCTACGAGACATCATCGAGTGAGATTTCAAAATACGGAACAGGAAAAATGCCGACGGAAATTGACCCAATGTACCCGGCAGGCTACAAGCCCGACGAATATTTTGTAGGAACTCAAGACGACATAATCTACCCCGTTTACGGACCCGTGAGCGCGAAGACAGAAGCTGAAGGAAAATTGACGGTTGACGCTGACAATCTTGTTTCACTTTTTAACAGCAGCAGAAAAATTGAAGTCCCTACGGGCCACTACGAAGTAGTTTATGCTTATCCCGCGTCATCATCGGACACTGCCCCAAGCATCGTCGGCTCACTGCGCGTCGTCGAAGTTACAGAGGCTAACAACGGCGGCGGAGGCGGCTCTAACGACAGCAGCGGCACTTGTAATTCTAACGTAGGCTTCACGTGGCTGGCAGGTCTGATAATTCCTGCGCTGCTTCTCAAAAAAAATAACTTTACAAAAAAAACACTTACGATATAATATAAAGCAGTTCCCCGAAATGAACGGGGAATTATTTTTTTGGGGACTACAGTGGGGACTACAATAACATTAAAATTTTTTAGAGCGAACAAAATTTTACGGAGCAATTTGAAAAAATAGAATCAAAAATTTTTTGGGGACCTTCCGGAAATTTTTGAGCTATTTTTTTTAGTGTCTTTTGAAAAAAAAATTCCCCCTGAAAAAACAGGGGGACTGTGAAAAAATTTTAAGCCTCAGATTTTTTTCCCTTCGAGTAAGATAAATAAATTAACACGAGTGCCGCCGCGATTAACGCTCCTGCGATTAAGGGCCTGAAACGCACCCAAGCCACTGCAATTACGATTAGCGACCACGCAAGGCCAAGCAGGAATGCAACAACACCCATGCCCGCGCCGATTATTGTGCCGAGCAGCGGAATGACATCGCCGAGAACTGAAAGCGGCTTGAAAATCATTCTTAGGCCAAGAACGACGAGCAGCACTCCGCCGACACGGATAAGCCACGCGATCATATTATTCTCGGAGCGTGCGCCCTCAAACATTTTCGCCATTCCTACTTTGCCCATGTTCAGCCTGCTGAATGAATAGCCGTTCGAGGCCGTGAACTGTTCAAAAGTATCACGGATAACCTGCGCCACGATTGAGACTTCAGCCTGCGGAGTGTATTTGAATGTAACGCGGACATCTCCGACTTGAGGGCTGCCGGGATTTTCCCCGATATAAACGGTGCTGCCCGACACTGTGATTAATTTGTCCGGGCTTGCCTGATATTCTTTAGGAGCCGCGATTATTTTTGCAACAGAATTAACATCAACGCTTGTTAAATTCATCGGGACTTCTCCGCCGATTGAGTGAATCAAAAATTCCGGGAGTTTATACGCTCCGAAGGTTACGTCTCTTGCCCATATAGTGTTATCGTCAACGTTTGCAAGAGTCTTGTTGAGCCCTCTATAGTCGGGGTCTTTGAATGAATTTGAGTCAACAGGACTTGACGACCATTCCTTCTCGTAGGTGTAAGTCGTAACGGTCTCTTCGCCTCCGCCTAGTTTCTTTCGCGTCTCCGAGTGTGAATGCTCCTGCCACTGATAATATTCAGCGGACTTTTCAATATTAATTGCTTGAATCTCAACGCCGAAAACAGGGTCGCGCAAAATTTCTTTAGTCTCTGCACGTCCGATAGCGTGAATAACTTTTCCCTCAAGTGCGGGATCTATTTTGCTGATGTCCGAAACATCTTGAGTAACGAGTTCAGCCTCGCCGATTGCCCCGGCAGTCTTGAACGTCCTGCCCTCGTTCCACCACAAGAGCCACGTAGCCAGCGCAATAATTACAAACCCCGCGACAATTCCGCCGAACGACTCGCCGAGCCGTTGAAACCAGTTTTTGCTTGTTACTTCAGTGTAAGCCATTAAAGAAGACCTCCATTTAAGCAATAAAATTTTTTGAGTATTTATTATAATATGCGCTGTCATTAATTGTAATTTTCATTCGTCAATGTTAAACTAAATAAAATTTTTGACAGATTATAAAAATTTAAGGAGCGTTTATTAAATTGGCAACACGAAGAGAGCCTAGATTCAAATTATGCCGTCATCTTGGGGTGAACGTGTGCGGACACCCTAAGGCGTTGAGACGTGCAGATACTAAAAAGAACGCAGCTGCTTCGGCGGCTAGAGCAGGCCAGAAAGTTTCACAGTACGGCCTTCAATTAATGGAAAAACAAAAAATTAAAGCGTATTACGGAATACTTGAGAGACAGTTCGCACGCTATTTCGACCTTGCGAAGAAGAGCAAGGAGATGACAGGCGTGGCTCTGCTCAAAGCACTTGAGTGCAGGCTTGACAATCTTGTTTACAGGACAGGCTTTGCCCGTTCAATCCGTCAGGCGCGCCAGCTTGTTAATCATGGTCATATCCTCGTAAATGGAAACAAGGTTGATATTCCTTCCTACGGCGTAAAAGTTAATGATGTTATAAGCCTCAAGGAGAAGACGCGCACAAATCCGTTAGTCGAAAATAATTTTAACGGCTTTGTTTCGTTCAGCGTCCCATATCTTGAAAAGGATAAGGCGCAGTTCAGCGCGAAGTTAATCCGCGAGCCTATGCGCGAGGAACTTCCTATCGACGTAAACGAAATTCTGGCGGTTGAGTTGTACTCAAAATAAATAAATTAATTTAAGAAAAAATATTTTTTGCTCTTATCAAGAGAGGTGGAGGGACCGACCCTGTGAAGCCCGGCAACCCGCAAAGGCGGGTGCCAATATCGGCAGCATTAAGGCTGAATGATGAGAGAGAGAAGCAGTGAAGCAATAGAAAAAATTTTCAACGTACTCTCTTAAATCATTTCGAGGGTACGTTTTTTTTGTGTTTTAATTTTTTATTCAGGAGGAAAATTAATTGGCAGATAATTTTATTTTTTCATCGGAGTCAGTAACCGAAGGACACCCGGACAAAGTCGCAGATCAAATTTCTGACGGCGTTCTTGACGCGATTTTGAAGGACGACCCTATGGGGCGCGTGGCGTGTGAAGTTTTAGTCTCGACCGGGCTCGTGGTCGTTGCAGGAGAGATCAGCACGAAGACTTACGTAGACATTCCCAAAATTGCGCGTGAGACTATTAACGCAATCGGCTACACGAGAGCGAAATACGGCTTTGACGGCGACACTTGCGCGGTCTTGACGGCGATCGACGAACAGTCCGGCGACATTGCTCAGGGCGTTGACAATGCTATCGAAGTCCGCGACGATGCCTCTATCACGGAGCAGGACATAGCGAAGACAGGCGCAGGCGATCAGGGAATGATGTTCGGGTACGCTACGAACGAGACGAAAGAATTTATGCCCATGCCGATAGCTCTTGCACACGCTCTTTCACGTCAATTAACGAAGGTGCGCAAGGACAGGACGCTTTCATATTTGAGGCCGGACGGAAAAACGCAGGTCTCTTTGCGTTACGAGAACCGCAGGGCCGTTCACGCCGACACGATTGTAGTTTCAGCGCAGCATCACCCGGAGGCAAGCCTGAAGGAAATCCGCGCCGATATTATTGAGCATGTTATCACGCCTATAGTGCCGGAGAATTTGATTGACGGGAACACAAGAATTTTTGTCAACCCGACAGGACGTTTTGTTAAGGGCGGGCCTATGGCTGACTCTGGACTGACTGGAAGAAAAATTATCGTTGACACTTACGGCGGCTGGATACCGCACGGGGGCGGAGCGTTTTCGGGCAAAGACCCGACGAAGGTTGACAGAAGCGGAGCATATATGACGCGCTACGCGGCAAAAAATATCGTTGCGGCAGGAATTGCTGACGAGTGTCAGATTCAAGTCGCCTATGCAATCGGAGTGGCCGAGCCCGTCTCGTTAAATGTCAACACGTTCGGAACAGGAAAGATCAGCGAGGAAAAAATTTCAAAACTTCTCCGCGAGCATTTTGACTTCAGGCCGGCGGCAATAATCCGGGACTTGGATTTACGCAAGCCGCAGTATAAAGCCCTCGCAGCATACGGGCATATGGGACGGATTGATTTACCCGTTCTGCCGGGCTGGGAGAAGACAGACAGGGCCGAAGAATTAAGAAAGGCCGCAGGACTTTAATTTTTAATTTTTTAATTAAGAGTGAGGAGTGAAAAATACAAAACATTTCTCACTCTTATTTTTTCACCGCTATGCTAAAATCAAGAAAATTAATTTTCATTCTTTTTTTCATTTTTATTTTTAATTCGGAGGTGTATTCTTCAGTGAGTAATATTTACGATTATTCCGTGTTAAACACGAAGGGCGAAGAAGTTTCGCTCGGTAAGTTCAAAGGCAAAGTGCTTGTCATCGTCAACACGGCGACGGGCTGCGGATTCACTCCCCAGTATGAACAGCTTGAGGACATGTACAAGAAATATCACGACAAAGGACTTGAGATTATCGACATTCCCTGCAATCAGTTCGGGGCACAGGCTCCCGGCTCTGACGAGGAGATTCACGAATTTTGCGCACTTCATTACAATACGACTTACGAGCAGTTCAAGAAATCTGACGTAAACGGCCCGAACGAATTAAAGCTCTACACGTTCCTGAAGAGTCAAAAAGGCTTTGAGGGTTTTGACGCTGACCACAAGCTCACGTCAATTCTTAATGACATGCTCGGCAAGGCTGACCCGGATTTTGCGAAGAAGCCTGACATTAAATGGAACTTCACAAAATTTATAGTTGACCGTAACGGAAATGTTGTAAAGCGTTTTGAGCCCACAACGGACATGGCGAAGGTCGAAGAGTGCGCGGCATCATTGCTCTAAATTTTTTAGGAGGAAATAAAAATCATGGCAGTTAAAGTGATCGAGAATAACGACACAGCAGAACTTGACGCGGCTAAAGTTGCATTGCTTGATGTCTGGGCGACGTGGTGCGGACCTTGCAAAGCCATTGCGCCTATCGTTGAGGAACTTTCAGAAGAATTTGCGGGCCAAGTTGAATTTTTCAAGGCTGACGCGGACGAAAACCCGGAGCTTGCGAAAAAACTCCGCGTTATGAGCATTCCGAACTTAATGATTTTCAAAGAGGGCAAAGTCGCGGCGAGGCACGTCGGCTTCACTGACGCTGAAGAGCTAAGGAACTGGGTTAAGTCGAATATTTAATTCAGGCAGGAGAAAAAATTTTGCGTCATAAAGTAAAAGTTACTGTAATTGACAAAAAACTTTACCCTGAACTTCAGGAAAAATATTGCGCTGATAAAAATTCGGGTGCTTGTCCATGCTACAACGTCGGCGACGAATTTATTTTTTACAGAGATGATGAACATGACGACCATTTTTGGCACGGCGGATTAAACACCCTCGTAAAAACTTCGGCAGACCCCGACACGGTAGCAGGAGGCTCGAAAATTCCGCATTGTTCTGAAGCATGGGACGCGATCTCAAGATATATTTATACGGGATTGCAGGGCGGTTCAATTATGAAAGGCTGGATGGAACGCGAGAACGAAATGATAGCCTGCTGTTCTGACGGGACGAGGCCGGTAATTTTCAAGATTGAACGGATTGATTACGAGTAAAAAATTTCCTGACTTCTCAATAAAAAAATAAAATTTTTAGGAGGCTTTCTACGATGAAAAAATTATTAGCGGCACTTTTATTAACTGCATTGCTTGCTTCATCAGCGGCGGCGGCAGGCGTTGTTTTACAGCTCGGCTTTGAAAATTCCATGAGCGAGCCTATAGGCCAAGCCCTTGCGAAATGGCAGGAACTTTTAGCGGCACGCAACACCGGCTTGACGATGGAAATTTTCCCGGATTCACAGCTCGGCAACAAGACGGACTTAATTGACCAGATGTTACTCGGCGAGCCCGTGATGACTTTGGCCGACGGTGCATTCTTTGCTGACTACGGAGTGCCGGACATGGGAATAGTTTTCGGGCCGTTCCTCTTCGCTAACTGGGACGAGTGCTGGAAATTAGTTGAGTCCGCGTGGTGGAAAGAGCAGTGCGAAAAACTTAACACGATGGGCCTCAAAGTCGTTGTCTCTAACTGGGCATACGGCGACCGCCACACGCTCACGACAAAGCCGGTTAAGACTGTCGAGGATTTGAAAGGACTTCAGATTAGGGTCCCGACTAATCAAATTCAGACAAAGGGCTTTGAAGTTTTAGGCGCGACACCTGTCGGAATGAGCTTGGGCGATGTTTACACGGCCTTACAGCAGGGAACGATTGACGGCGGCGAAAATCCGTTGAGCACTCTTTACGGACGCAAGCATCACGAAGTCGCAAAGTATTTAATTCTCGACGGGCACGTTTTGAATTTTACAAACTGGATTTGCTCATCAATGTGGTTTGACAGCCTTACGGAAGAACAGCAGAAGGCATTAGTCGAGACGGGCCACGAGGCAGGAGTTTTCAACAATGAGCTTCAGGCGAAGGCTAACGATTATTATCGCGGCTTAATGGAAAAAGAGGGCGTTACTGTTGTTGTTCCGAGCGAGGAAGTTTTGAAGGGCTTTAGAGAAAAGGCTCAGGACTTCTACAAACTCGGCGATTTATTCAAGTGGTCGGACGGTCTTTATGAGAAAGTCAAGGACGCAATGAAATAAGTTACTCAATGCTTAAAAAGTATTATACTAATTCCCGCTTTTAATGAGCGGGTTTTTTTATCACGAAAAATTTTTGAGTGAGGAGGAAAAAATTTTGGACGAAGAAATTTTTGAAATAAAAAAATATCCTGACCCTGTATTAAAAAAAATAGCTGAGCCTGTTGAAGTCTTTGACGATGAATTAAAGAAGTTTGTTGAAAAATTATTCGCCTCAATGCACGCTCACGACGGAGTAGGGCTCGCCGCGCCTCAAGTGGGAGTTTTGAAAAAAATAGCTGTCGTTGAGTATGAAGGAAAAAGCTACGTCTTAATCAATCCTAAAGTCATTGACCGAAAAGGAACTCAAGAGGCTGAAGAGGGCTGTTTAAGTTTTCCCGGAATTTACGCAAAAGTTCTGCGCCCTCAATGGGTAAAGATAGAGGCCCAAGACGAAAAGGGCGAAACGCAGATTTATGAGGGCGAAGGCTACGTGGCGCGGGCGTTCCTTCACGAGATGGACCACTTAAGCGGAAAAGTTTTTATCGATTATCTTTCAAGCCTGAAGCGCAACGCGATCAAGAAAAAAGTTTCCAAGCATACGGGCGGACACTTTTAATCAGGCAGGAGGCAGGAGGTAGGAGGTAGGAGGTGTTAAGTAAGAATGAAATTAAAAAATATTTGGTTCACGGGGACGGGAAATTTTGCCGCCCTTTGCCTCGAAAATTTCATTAACGGCGGCTTGACGTTCACAAAAATAATTACGGGGCTTCCTACTCGTTCAGGCCGCAACGGAAAAGAAAATCCCTCGCCGGTCGAATTGAAAGCCAAAGAGCTTGGCCTTGACGTTACGAGAACAGGAAAATTAAACGACAATCAGGAATTATTGAGCGAGCTTGAAAAAAATACGCCGGAAATAATTTTTGTGATTGACTTCGGTCAAATAATCAAAGAGCCTTTTCTTTCGGCTCCTGAATACGGCTGCATTAATATTCACCCGTCGTTATTGCCTGAATACAGAGGCGCGGCACCCATTCAAAGAGCTCTGCTCGACGGAAAAAAATACACGGGCGTAAGCGTCTTCAGGCTCGTTAAGGCGATGGACGCAGGGGGAATTTTAGCGCAGGAAAAATTTGAAATCCCGGAAGGCTTCAACGCTTCGGACCTGTATAAAAAACTTTCCGAAATAGGCTCGAAAATCGCGTCAGAAGCTCTTGAAAAAATCCCTGAATATAATTTAACCCCTCAAGATGACTCACGCGCTACGTATGCAGAGAAGTTAAACAAAAACGAGTTCGAGCTTTCTTTCTCAATGACGGCTGAAAAATTCTGCAACACAGTCCGGGCTCTTGATATGTCCGGCGGAGCTTTTATTTTTATTAATAACAAGCGCGTAAAAATCTGGCGTGCACGAGTCGTCCGCGAGGGCGAAAATAAAAATAAAAAGAATAATGCCGTGTTCCCGTGCTCTGATTTTTGCGTGGAGCTTCTCGAAGTCCAGAGCGAGGGCAAAAAGAGAACGACGGGTCAAGAATGGGCGAGGGGGATTAAAAATTAGGAGTGAATTTTATTTTTGAATTTCTAAAATTTTTTTTCTGCGTTATAATTAACAAAACCATTTAATATTTTATTTAATCTTATTTAATCAGGATAAAAAGGCTAGGTGCTTTTATGCCGCAAAGTATGAGCAAAAACATTGAAGAAACTTGTGTTAAAGAAAACAGGATTTTTGACGGAAAGATATTAAATCTTCGCTGCGATGAAGTCCGAACGCCGTCGGGGCGCATTGCTTCCCGTGAGGTCGTTGAACATAAACCTGCTGTCGGAATGTTGGCAGTTACGGACAAAAAAACAGTCCTGCTTGTGCGTCAATATCGTTACGCAGTCGGTGAGGAGACTTTAGAAGTCTGCGCCGGATTAATCGAAAAGGGCGAGGATCCTGCGGCCGCTGCCGAGCGCGAAATGCAGGAAGAAATGAACGTCAAAGCAAAAAATCTTTACAGGATAGGCGAGTTCTACGCTTCGCCGGGTTTCTGCACGGAAATTTTCACGCTTTTCTTAGCTGAAGGACTTGAAAAATCATCGCTTCCTCAAGATGAAGATGAAAACGTCTCAGTGTTAGAAGTTCCATTCAAAGATATACCGGTCATGATAAAAGAGGGAAGGATACGGGACTCTAAAACGTTTGCGGCTCTTTCGTGGCTTATGGCGAAGGAGGGGATTGCCCCTGAGATATAAAGCTCCAAAAGCGTCGTTGTAGTTTTTAGTTAAATTAATTTTTATAAAAATTTTTTTAAGGAGAGTTTTTTACACATGTTAAACAATTTCAAAATCACGGGCAAACTTACTATAGGCTTCGGAATTGTCTTGGCACTTTTCGCGGTCGCGGTCTTTTTCTCATGGACGAGCATTTCGTCAGTTCAGTCGGACGTTCAATATTTACAGCTTGTCGTTGACAACACAGTTAAATTAGCTGTAGAACTTACGAATAATATCAGTTGGATTAGAGCGTGTGTCAGAGACCTGAAATTCTCTGAAAGCGATGAGGACATTGACCGGCTGACGGGATATTTCGGTTCACTGCGAAGCCTGATTGACAAGGGCAAGCAGATGTATGCTCAAAATCCTACGTTATCAAGCCTTTCAAACCTTGCGGAGATGGAAAATCTGTTACGAAACGCAGAAAGCACAGCTACTAAAACGTTCCAGATGATTAGGACAAAGCGCACGGTTTCCGCGACTCTTAACAAAGAGATTGACAAGATGATTGAGCTTCTCACCAGCGTCATTGACATGCAGTATCAAATCACGCTCGATAAGCTGAAGACGAACGTAGAAGGCACTGACTTCGAGACAGACATTAACAGAATCAGAGCTGCTGAATCACTCATGACAGCATTTGCCGTTACGGCAAGAAATTACGCGGTCGCTCTCGACACGAGGGACGCGAAAATGATGAACGACATCGTTCAGCAGTTAGTCAACGGCGAGAACATGTACAACAGATTTTACGAGGGCTCGCGCTTCAAAGAAGTCAGGGACATTATGACGGCAGGGCGCGGAACTTTTACGACGCTTAAAAACGGCTTCCAAGATGTTTTGACTTCGTTCACGCAGACCGAACCGGCATTTGCGGCACTCTTGGCAGACGGTTTGGCACTTGTGAATATATCTAATAAAATCACTGACGCAGGCACACAGCGTATAGTTGACCTTTCGCAGGGTGCGTATGACTCGCTCGGAAGCACAATGCTGCTTTTAATCAGCCTTGCGTGCGCGGCTATCGTTGTCGGTGTCGGAATTGCTCTTTACATTTCTAAATCAATCTCCAAGCCTCTTGGGCGTGTTGTCGAACTTTGCGGAAACGCCAGCAACGGCGACATGTCAATCGTACGCGATGACTTCCATTATGTAGGCAAGGACGAGCTTGGCGAACTCGGCGACGCTCTCTCGGATATGTTTGCTTCGTTAAGCACCGCAATTTATGATATTCGCGGCCTTGCGGTTGAGAGCCACGAGAAGTCATCGGCAATGAAAGAGGACGCAGGCAAAAACCTCGACTACGCCAACAACGTACGCTCAAGCGTTTCCAACGTCGTTAAATTAATGGAGAGCAACTCTTCATCATTGCAGGAAAGCAACGCAGGAACAGAGGAGATGTCAGCCGCTTCAATGACATCTGCACAGGCTGCAACGGACTGCGCGGAGTTCATTTCCAACATGACGACAGTTACGGGCAACGCCGTTAATACGGTTAAAGAAGCTATCGCAAATATCGTAGTTCTTCAGAGAAAGACAAAAGAGAGCGGAATTAAACTTCAGGCACTCGTCGAGAACGTCAACAAGATAAGCGAGTTCATCGGAGATATTACTTCAATCGCCGACCAGACGAACTTATTAGCACTCAACGCAGCAATCGAAGCAGCAAGAGCCGGTGAAGCGGGACGCGGTTTCGCAGTCGTTGCTGAATCAGTCAGAAAACTTGCCGAAGAGTCCAGCAGAGCAGCCGAGAACGTAAGAGGCTTAATTGAGACGTTACAGGAAGCCGCAAGAGAGACGAAGACATCAAGCGATGAGACAGCAGTCCTTCTTGACGAGACGACAGAAAAAGCAAACGGAGCACAGGATTCGCTTGCTGAAGCCATCGGACAGATTGACAAGGCCAACGACAGAATACAGAATATCGCCGCAGTCGCTCAGGAGCAGGCAGCGTCAAGCCGTGAAATCGCCGCAGGCATCGACAACGTAACAAAGGCCACGACTGAAATTCTTGAGCACCTTGAGAGCATTAAGAACGACATGGACGAGACGGCCTTAATAGCTGAAAGAGCCGCTCAGGGTGCAGTTGACCAGACTGGACTTGTCGAGAGCATTACCGAGTCGCTTTCACAGTTCAAGATTGAGCACGAGGGCAACACGAAGTCTTCATCACGCCCCTCAAAGCCTAAAGCACTTCCGGCAAAAAAGAAATAAATTTAATTTAGAGTTCACACGGGGTCTTGGGAATTTTCCTGAGGCCCCGTTTTTTTTGCATGTTATAATTTCAGAGCAATAAAAATTATTTTAACGAGGAGGACTATAAAACATGGCGAACAAATACGCAGGCACACAGACAGAGAAAAATTTGCAAGCGGCTTTTGCAGGAGAGTCGCAGGCTCGCAACAAGTATACTTATTTTGCTTCAGTAGCAAAGAAAGAAGGCTACGAGCAGATTTGCGCACTGTTCCTCAAGACAGCCGACAACGAAAAAGAACACGCTAAGATGTGGTTCAAGGAGCTTGAGGGCATCGGAGACACGGCAGCTAACCTCAAGGCAGCGGCCGAAGGCGAGAACTACGAGTGGACCGACATGTACGAGGGATTTGCCAAGACAGCCGAAGAGGAAGGCTTCAAGGCACTGGCAGTAAAATTCCGTCTTGTCGCGGCAATCGAAAAGCACCACGAAGAACGCTACAGGGCTTTATTAAAGAACGTTGAGGCTCAGGAAGTTTTCGCGAAGAGTGAAGTTAAAGTCTGGGAGTGCAGAAACTGCGGACACATCGTCGTAGGGACAAAAGCTCCTGAAATCTGCCCGGCATGTGCCCATCCTAAGGCTTATTTTGAAGTCCACGCGGAGAATTATTAATTTTTATATTAGTTGAATTTTTTGCTCCCCTGTAGTTTCATGGCAGGGGAGTTTCTTTTTTCCTAATTCTAATTTCTAATCCATTCAGCCAAGTCAAGAGCATAATAAGAGATTATTATGTCCGCTCCTGCGCGTGCGATTGAGTAAGCACTTTCAAGCGCGATATTTTTTTCATTAAGCCACCCGTTTGCGGAGGCGGCCTTCATCATTGCGTATTCGCCGCTCACTGAATAAGACGCTGTCGGGACGAAAAAATTTTCTTTGACTGATTTAAGCACATCGAGATAAGGCAGTCCCGGCTTCACGATTATAATATCTGCTCCTTCTTCGATATCGAGGGCGGTTTCTCTCAATGCCTCGCGGACGTTGCGGGGGTCCATTTGATAAGTTTTTCTGTCGCCGAACTGCGGAGCGGAGCCGGCTGCCTCCCTAAAAGGCCCGTAGAAAGCCGACGCATATTTAACTGCGTAAGACATAATCAAAGTATCTTGAAATTTCTCATGGTCAAGGGCTGTTCTTATTGCTGCCGTGTGTCCGTCCATCATGTCCGAAGGCGCGACAATGTCAGCTCCTGCACGGGCTTGAGAGACTGCGACGCGCGATAAAATTTCAAGCGTCGGGTCGTTCTCTATTTTTCCGTCGTGAATTACTCCGCAATGTCCGTGCGACGTGTACTCGCATAAACATACATCGCCGATTATTGTTAAATCCGGAAATTCTTTTTTTGAAATTCTTATTGCCTGTTGTATAACTCCGTCCTCGTTCCAAGCCGAAGAGCCGCACTCGTCTTTATGTTCGGGAATGCCGAAGAATAAAACTCCGCCGATTTTGCTTTCTGCGGCACGTTCAAGAACTCTTGGGAGAGTGTCCGGGCTGTAGCGTTTCTGGCCGGGCATTGAAGGAATTTCCTCGATAATATTTTTACCTTCGCGAATGAAAACTGGATAGACGAACATTGACGGCGATAATTTTGTCTCGCTCGCCATGTCTCTGATTGCTTGAGATTTTCTCAAACGTCTGGGACGATAAATTATATTCATTTTTTATTTTTTATTTTTTATTTTTCAATCGAGATAATTTTTAATTTTCTTGTGCCTCGCGGAATTTTCACCGTAACGACATCGCCGGCCACGTGTCCTGTTATGGCTTGGCCTACCGGACTTTTCTGTGAAATTCTCTGAATGCCGCCTTCAGAGAAAGCCGCAACGGATAACTCTTCAGAGCCGACTAAATCATAAACATGACGCTTGCCCTTGTTGTCAACGTCCTCAAGAGTAATTCTCAATCCGACTCCGACGCGGTTTGTGTCAAGTTTTGCCTCGTCGATGACGACAACTTTGCTCAAAGTGTTTTCAAGGTCGGCTATGCGGTCTTCGAGTTTTGCCTGTTCTTCTTTTGCTGAGGCGTATTCTGCATTTTCGCTCAAGTCCCCGAATGCGCGTGCCTCTTCGAGTTTCCTTGCTATTTCCTGCCTTCCTATCGTTCTTAAATTCGTGAGCTGCTCGCTGAGTTTCTCGTAACCGCTCCGAGTCATTTCGTGAACGTCATTTTTTTTTGCCAAGATATATTTTTCTCCTTTTCATATTTGATTTTTTCTTATAATATTTTAGCAAAGTGATTTTTTTTTACGAAAGGAAATGAATTTTTTATGGCACAGTATGAAGGTTATATGCCCTACGCTTACGGTTCAGACAGCGTTGAGGCAGTCAATGAGATTTTCAGGAAAGTCTATCAGTACATGGCAATCGGATTAATTCTCACGGCTGTTACGGCTTACATTACGGCTTCAAGCACAACGGCGATTAGAATGTTATTCACTTCGCAGGCACCTTTGATTATAATCGCTCTTGCTGAAGTCGGGCTTGTAATTTTTTTAGGCGCGGCCTTGAATAAATTATCGGCAGCGGCGGCATTAATGCTCTTTGCGGCGTATAGTATTCTGAACGGTATCACATGCTCGGTAATTCTTTTAGTTTATACTAGAGCGTCAGTTTATCAGGCGTTTTTCTCAACCGCAGGAATGTTCGGAGCTATGAGCGTTTACGGACTTTACACTAAGCGCGACTTAACAAGCATGGGCAGTTTTTTAAGAATGGGCGTATGGGGGTTATTAATTGCAATGCTGATTAATATTTTCATCGGCTCGTCAATGCTTGAATTAACTGTGAGCGTTCTCGGTATAATAATTTTTCTCGGCCTCACGGCTTACGACACGGCGAAAATAAAAGAAATGGCGCGTGCTTCTGAATGGAGCGACGGAAGCATAACTGGAAAAATTGCCGTAATAGGGGCCTTATCGCTCTATCTTGACTTCATTAACATTTTTCTTTATATGCTCAGGCTCTTTGGAAAGCATAGAGACTAAAAACAGGTAGGAGTTAGGAGTTAGGAGGTAAAGCACTTCATGACTAATTCTTTAATTAATTTTATAAATTGGGGGTAATGATTATTCCGACTTCAAAAAAAACCGTGTCCGCCAAAACTAAAACGACGGGCACGAAAACTAAAAAAGCGACAGCGACAACAAAGAAAACGACAGCAGTCAAAAAAATTTCTAATCCGTCCGGGAATGGGAAAATTTTAATTATTGTCGAGTCTCCGTCAAAGGCCACGACGCTTTCAAACATGCTAGGCAAAAATTATGTCGTCAAGTCGAGCAAGGGCCACATGAAGGACTTGCCTAAGAGCAGGCTTGCTATAGATATTGAGCATGATTTTGAGCCTGAATATATTTTAGTTAAGGGCAAGGCGGCGTTAAAAAACGAGCTTATGAAACTTGCTTCGGAGTCTTCGCATGTTCTCTTAGCGTCCGACCCTGACAGAGAGGGTGAAGCTATAGCATGGCACTTGGCCGATATTTTGGGCGTAGATCTTTCTGAGAAATGCCGCGTGCGTTTCTATGAGATTACGGCCAACGCAGTTAAAACCGCCGTTAAAAATCCTGACTATATCGACTTGAATAAAGTTGACGCTCAACAGGCGCGAAGAATTTTAGACAGGCTCGTAGGCTACACGCTGAGCCCGTTACTATGGAAAAAAATACGCTACGGACTTTCAGCAGGGCGCGTTCAGTCGGTCGCTTTGAATTTAATCTGCGAACGTGAGCGCGAAATCATGAAATTTGTTCCCGACCCTTACTGGGTCATTACAGCGCAGGCCAAGAACGGCAAAAATAATTATGAGCTTAGGGCAGAGAAACTCGACGGAAAAAGCCTGATGAAAAATTCTCTGCCGCTATTAATCAACACTGAAAAAAAAGCAAAAGAAATCATCGCAGAAATCAAAGCTAATGAAATTATCGTCAGCGAGTTCAAGACTAAAAAAGTTTCTCATTCAGCCCCTGCGCCGTTCAGAACAAGCACGCTTCAGCAGGAAGCCTCACGAAAATTGAGCATGGTACCGGCACAGACCATGAGGACGGCTCAAGCACTTTACGAGGGCATTAACATTCCCGGACGCGGCCACGTGGGTTTAATAACTTACATGAGAACGGACAGCCTAAGAATTTCCAACGAGGCTCTAGCGTCGTGCAGGGACTTTATAGCTAAAAATTTCAAGCCTGAATATCTGCCTAAAGAAGCTAATATTTTCGGAACGTCGAGCAAAAATATGAAAGTCCAGGACGCTCACGAGGCAATAAGGCCGACGGATATTAATTTAACGCCCGATGTTATTAAAGACGCTCTCACGACGGAACAGTATAAATTATATTCGCTTATATGGCGGAGATTTACGGCCTCTCAGATGTCCGACGCTGTGAGCGCAAAGGCAACGTTAAAGGCCGAAGCCGGGCGCGTGGGTCTGCGTCAGGAAGGCGAAATTTTGACGTTTGACGGGTGGTCGTGCGTGTGGCCGATTGACTTGAAGGGCAGCGAACTTGCAAAAATAAAAGAGGGCGAAATTTTAACCCTTAAAAAAGCTGAGAGCGATAATAGATTTACGAAGCCGCCTGCAAGATACTCGGAAGCAGGATTGATTAAGACCCTCGAAGAAAACGGCGTGGGCCGTCCTTCAACTTACGCGACAATCGCAGGAACTTTAGAGGGGCGCGGCTACATCGAAAAGAACGAGGAGAAAAGATTTTACCCGACGGGGCTTGGCCTGACGGTTGACGAGTTTTTAGCGCAGTATTTTAACCGCAAAGATTTATCTTCAATCGTTGACGCGGGATTTACGGCTCAAATGGAAAAAGAGCTTGACGAGGTCGAAGAGGCTCAAAGAAAATGGCTCGATGTCGTAGGCGAATTTTGGAAAGAATTTTCAACGACCCTCAATGAGGCGCAGGACGCTCCGCGAGTGCCATTGCCTGAGCCGGAGCCTATAGGCGAGAAGTGCCCGGACTGCGGCCACGATTTAGTTAAGAAACGCGGACGTTTCGGGGAGTTCATAGCCTGTTCAAATTACCCGGAGTGCAAATATACGCGGCCTATTTTAAGCACGATAGGCGTTAAATGTCCCAAGTGCGGCGAGGGCGATATAGTCCAGCGCAAGAGCAAAAAAGGAAAAACTTTCTACGGCTGTTCGCGCTATCCTGACTGCGATTATGTTTCGTGGAATAAGCCTGCCGGCGAAAAATGCCCGGAGTGCGGAGCTGATTTATACAGACGAGGCTCTACGATTTACTGCGAAAAATGCAAATATAAAACGACAGTCAATGAAGAGTAAAGAATGAATAAAATAAAAGTCATAGGTGCAGGCTTGGCCGGCTGTGAGGCTGCGTGGCAGATTGCTGAACGCGGCTTCACTGTTGAACTTTATGAAATGCGCCCGTCCCTTTTAACTCCTGCTCATAAGACGGGAATGTTGGCTGAGATAGTATGCAGCAATTCATTAGGCTCTGAAAACAAAGACGGGAGAATTTCAGCGGCAGGGATTTTGAAAGAAGAGCTTGAGATTTTTAACTCCCTCATTCTTTTGTGCGCTCATGCCTCACAAGTCCCGGCCGGCGGAGCGTTGGCGGTTGACCGCGAAAAATTTTCGGCTCTCGTTACTGAAAAAATTACTTCACACAAAAATATAAAATTAATCCGCGAAGAATATAAAAAAATTCCTGACGGCTTGGCAATAATTTCATCAGGGCCGCTGACTTCGGACACTTTAGCGCAGGAATTAAAGAGCGTTGCGGGCGAGAGAATTTATTTTTATGACGCTGTAGCCCCCGTCTTGATGAAAGAGAGCATTAACTTTGAAAAAGTTTTTGTGTCAGGGCGTTACGGGCGCGGCGACGATTACATCAACTGCCCTCTCACTAAAGAAGAATACTTGAAATTTTATGAGGCTCTTGTGAACGCTGAAAGAAATCTGCCTCACGACTTTGAGAAAAATAAATATTTTGAGGGCTGTATGCCCGTTGAAGCGTTAGCCGACAGGGGCGTAGATACGTTGAGATTTGGCCCGATGAAGCCAAAAGGCTTGCAAGACCCCAAGACGAATAAAGAGCCTTACGCGGCCGTGCAGTTGAGGCAGGATAATTCCGACGGGACTTTATATAACATCGTGGGCTTTCAGACGGGCTTGAAGTGGGGAGAACAGAAGCGCGTTTTCTCAATGATACCCGGCCTCGAAGGAGCCGAGTTCGTGAGGCTTGGCGTTATGCACAGGAACACTTCGTTAAATGCTCCGGCGGTGCTTGATGATTTCTTGAGATTAAGAGGGCACGAAAATATTTTTGCGGCAGGACAGATTACGGGCGTTGAAGGCTACATGGAAAGCACAGCTATGGGACTTGTCGCAGGGATTAACGCGGCTATGACGATGAGCGGAAAAAATCTGCCGTCTTGGCCTCGTGAAAGCGCGATAGGCTCATTGCTTCACTACTTAAAAACGACAGAGCCGAAACACTTTCAGCCGATGAATATAAATTTAGGACTGTTCCCGGAGCTTAAAGGCATTAAGGACAAAAAAGAACGCGCTAAAATTTTCAGGGACAACGCAGTGAAATCTATTTTTTCACATCTCCGCGAGACGTAACGATTTTATAGCCGATTTTTTTCATTCGGTTAGATAAACATTCGCGGCACTGCGCACTTTCTTCGCCGGTGCAGATTTTATTATCGTAAAGTTCGTATTTTTTTCTGACGCTGACGGGCGACAAGTTCGGCATAACGACATTAGCTCCTGACATTATGCCCTGTTCGCGTCCCGTCGGGCTGATTGTTCCAAGTGCTGTTGTGGCAGGAAGCAGAACGGGCGGATAAATCAGCCTTATTATTGAAAGCAAATAACAGGTTAATTCAAGCGAGCCTGCCGAAAAATTTTTGAACGGCGTGTCTTTATGCGGAATGAAAGGCCCTATGCCGCACATATCGGGCTTAAAATCTTCGATAAATTTCAAGTCTTGAGCTAAATTTTTTTCGGTCTGGAACGGAGAGCCGACCATGAAGCCGCAGCCGGCCTGATAGCCAAGTTCACGCAGATTATGAAGGCATTTTACGCGGTTTTCGTATGACATTGACGAGGGGTGAATTTTTCCGTAATGTTCGGGGTCTGCCGTCTCATGGCGAAGTAAATATCTGTCCGCGCCGCAGTCCTTCAAAAATTTATAACTTTCAAAACTCCGCTCGCCCATTGAAAGAGTTACGGCGCAGTCGGCGTGCCGGGCTTTAATCTTGCGGACAATGCCCCCTAAAATTTCATCAGTAAAGAACTCATCTTCACCGCCCTGTAAAACAAAAGTTCTAAATCCTAATTCATAGCCTTCATCAGAGCATAAAATAATCTCTTCGGGGCTGAGCCTGTAGCGTTCGCAGTTCTTATTGCCGCGTCTTATTCCGCAGTAATAGCAGTCGTTGCGGCATATGTTGGAAATTTCGATTAGTCCCCTGACGTAAACATCATTGCCGTAAATTTTTTGACGGGTCTCTACGGCAAGACGGCGGAGAAGTTTCGCGGCCTCGTCATTACGTTCTTTAACGAGCCTCTCATATTCTGAAATTGAAAGCGAATGAGAAGCCGCGAGCTTTTTAATTAACTCCTTCAACCTAACTCCTAACTCCAACCTTAACGCTTACGCCCTCAAGATTTCCGACGCGCCCTGAAAGTGCCGAAATAACGTCCTGCGGAGCGTCAAGAGCAATGCTGATGATATTAATATTTTTCTGATGATAGGGAATGCCCATGCGGCCGATTATAAATTCGCGGAACTCGTGGAGAATATTATTGAGCGTCTCGACTGATGACGTGTTCTCTACGATTATGCTCATGACTGCAACTCTTGTTTCCATTTTAATTTTTTTACAACCTCCGAAATTTTTGCTAAATTATATAATATTTTTAATGTGAATTTTTTTTTAAGGAGAAAAATATGCTTACAAGTTTAATAGCTTTTATCATAGTTATAGCGGTCTGTGTAGTCGTTCATGAATACGGGCATTACATAACCGCTAAAATTTTGGGCGTTCAAGTCCATGAATTTGCGTTCGGAATGGGTCCGGCTGTCCTTCAGTATCGAAATAAAAAAAATAATATGCTATGGTCTCTGCGTCTGCTTCCTGTAGGGGGATTTTGCAGGCTTGCAGGAATGAACGAGGAGGAGGACGGCGAAGAGGTAATCTCAGGAATGGGTTTTGATGAGCAGCCGGCTTGGAAAAGATTTTTAATTCTGCTGAACGGCTCATTATTTAACCTCATTCTAGCTGTGCTTTTAATGGCAGTGTTTTTATGCGGTCATGGAGTTCTCGACATGGACAGCACGAAACTTGGCGAGATTATGCAGGGTTTTCCGTCGGAGCGTGCCGGATTGAGAGCAGGCGATGAAGTTTTGAGTATCAACGGCGGAAGGGTTAAACGGTGGCGCGAAATGTCGGAGAGGATACGCACGGAGGCACTTAAAAACGAGGCTGTAACGCTCGAAATTAAACGCGGCGATGAAATTATGACCGTGAATATTAATATTCCGATTAGTGCAGAATACGGCCGTCCTATGCTTGGAATTTCGCCTTCTCGTGTTCGTTACGGGGTTATGAGGGCGTTTGAAAGTTCGCTGGGCTACACTTACAAGATGACATCAATGATGATGCGCGGCTTTTATGAATTAATAACTCGTCGGCAGGAGGCTGACGTTACAGGCCCTGTGGGTATAGCATCAATGTCGGGGAAGGCTATACGCGAGGGTTTTTGGGATTTCATAACTTTTATAGCGATAATCGCATTGAATTTAGGGATATTAAATTTGTTTCCTATTCCGGCTCTAGACGGGGGGCGGTTGTTTTTTGTATTAATCGAGATGATTTTTAGGCGGAGGCTTCCTGAGAGGGTTGAGAACTGGGTTCACATGGCGGGCTTTGCGCTTTTAATTGGATTAATGATTTTGATTACGTGCAAGGACGTTTACAATTTAATTTTTGTTCATTAGGTGAAATTTTAAGGCACTCATGAGACGTTCTGACAGGTATAAAAATTTACTTATAACTATTTTGGGGGTAATAATATTTTTGTCCGCCGGCATTTTTGCTATGCTGTTATCTCCTTCTCAAGAAAATAGGGCAAATATTGTTGAGGTCTCTGAAAAAAAATCACGGTCTGATGAAAAAATTTTTTCGTCCGACAACGCACTCGCCGTAAAAATTCCTGAACCTGAAAAGCCGAAGCCGGACTGGTATATTTATGTAACTGGGGAGGTAAAAAAACCCGGTTATTATAAAATTTCAGCAGATGCTAGAGTTTTCCATGCGATTGAAAAGGCCGGAGGTTTTACTAAAAAAGCTGACCAAACTTCTGTTAATATGGCGGAGTTTTTAGCTGACGGCATTTCAATTAATGTTAAAGCAATCAATAAAAATAAAAAAGAAAAAGCACCGCAGAGGCATGTTACGAATTTTGCAAGACTTCCAAGACCGCAGACTGCGCCCGTACAGTTAAACGAAACAAACAATTCGTCGGGGCTTGTTGACGTGAACACCGCTACGGCAAAGGAGCTTGAACAGTTAAACGGGGTCGGCCCTGCGATTGCAAAAAGAATTGTAGAATACAGGAACACGCACGGAAAATTTTCAAGCCCCGAAGATTTAATAAAGGTAAAGGGTATCGGCAGCGCAAAACTTGAAAGAATGCGCCCTCAAATTTTAATCAGATAAAATTTTTTCATGGAACTTTTGCGACGTACCCCGACGCTTGGAATTTTAGCAGCTCTTGTCTCCGGCCTCGCTGTTTATGACCGTGCCGGGGCTTGGGCTTTTTTTATTTTCGCGCTTTTAATTTTTTCAGGACTGTGTTTTATCTCTCATGAAAGAAATATTCCAGGACATTGGCAGATTTTTTTCGCAGGACTTGCCATCGTGATTTTATGTTCGGTTAGAATTTATTTTGTCCTTTCAGCTTCGGACATTCTAAGCCCCGAAAAAGAATTTTATAATGAGACAGGAGTTATTTCTCAAGTCCGAACGTGGGGAAAAAATTACGCCGTGATCATTAATACAGAGCATTACGGAAAATTAGTAACCCGTCTGCGCTTTGCGGAGTACACCGAAGGAATGAGAATAAAGTTCGATGGAGTTATAAAGCCACTAAAAAGTTCAGAGAGGCCCGGAAATTTCGACGAGAAAAAATACTGGAAGGCTCGCGGAGTTGAAAGCCGGGTAAATATCAAAAATGTAGAGGAACTGCCGCAAAAATTTAATCTTGCTTTAATGCGTCATAAAATTTCTCGCGCTTTAACAATAAAAATCCCTAAACTGACAGCAGAATACCTCAAAGCCGCTTGGCTGGGCCAGCATACCGAAGAATTAGACAAGAAACATAGAAAATGGGGGACAAGCCATTTACTCGCTGTATCAGGCTTCCATGTAGGGCTTGCAGTTTTGTCCGCGACAATCCTTTTTAATAAAATTAAGAAAAAATTTTTGTATATTTCTTTAATCATGTGGGGCTATATTCTATTGACAGGAGCAGCACCCAGCGCAATGCGAGCCGGCTTGATGTTCCAGCTTGCGTTAATCGCACCGCTGCCGGGACGAAAAATAAACGGAGTAAACACTGTAAGCACCGCTGCCGTAATTTTGCTCTTATATAACCCGTTTTTATTTTGGGATATAGGCTGGCGGCTCTCCGTGATTGCAGCCCTGACGATAACATTGCTCCCAAAAGGAAAATTTACATGGCTGCTAATCGGCCCGGCCGTCGCTATGACAACATTCCCCCAAGTAATAACAACGTTCAAGACCGTCCCCCGCGTCGGACTTGTAATAAATTTATTCGCTCCGTTATATTTTTCAATGGCCTTTACAATTTCTTCAGGCATCACATTCTTTTCACTGACAAATTTTCCGGCCGTAAATAATTTTCTCTTCCCGATTGAAGGAATTTTCCGCCTGTGGGAAAAAATCGCCGGCATCACCGCCGCCCTTATTCCAGGCAAAATGACTTACAACACCCTCACAATATTTTCATGGAACGGAACATTTTTCTTTTTTGCGTGCAGATACTTTAATTTTTCTGCCAAAAAAACCCCGATAATCATACTGTCTCTGACTATTTTTGCCCATTTAATATTTTAACACCGGCTTGTTGCGAAGTACCGCGCTTCCGTTCTTGGCAAAGCCTACGGTCATTCCGGCTATGTACTTCTCAATAAACAGCGAGACTTCAGCGTCATTCATCTTCAAATCTAATTTTGACAGCGCACGGGTAATAACAGAAAAAAGATTTAATTTAGCTAAGTGGTTTTCTTCAATCTCGTGAATAACCTCCTGCAATACTGCTTCAGTTTTCAGCTCAAGATTTCCGGCCGTGAAAAACTCGTCAATATAAAAGAATTGGATATTATTATTCTGAAGCCGTTGGTAATAAGCCTGCGAACAGTTATCGTATTCAAGCATGACAAGAAATTTAATCTCCGGCGTTAATTCGATGAGCGGCCAAAAATCACAGTCGCTGGAAATTATTATAGCCGCGTCAATCGGCCTCCCGTCAGCTATGCTCTGCGCTATCTCCCTGTAAAATTTTATCGTCAATGCAACGTCAACGGCGGATTTCTCGTCCTTAACCCTGTCGGTCAAATAATATTCAAGCGGCAGATTTTCATTGCGCCTCAATGCACGCCACTGCGCAGATGTATGCTCGTCATCTACCAAAAGAATTTTAGCGACTTTGTCAATCATTCCCCTAGCATCTAAATCTTTCATTATGCCGATAACTTTGCAGGGGTCAGCGTTCTCACAGTCAACAGCAATGATAATCCGCCCTGAATTTACAAAAAAATCTTCCGGGTCCGTGATTGCCGCGTCGCCTGCCTCCGTAACTTTGCTCATGTCATAAAATTTATCCCTGTTGCGCTCATAAAGAATTGGTAAAAATTTCGCGTCGTCGCGCAAAATATTCCCGTCGCTCTCGTCAGGAGACCAATTTATAAATGACTGATAGGGGAATAAATCTCTAAATTCGCTGTAAAGTCTTGCGGCCTCTTTATTTCCTTCGATAGTGCTGCCCTTGTTGATAAAAAATAAATTTCTGATATACGGCCATTTTATCCATTCAGGCAGAAATTTCTGACAATTGGGAACATGCGGAAGCAGATAATTATGAACGTCCACAATGTACTCATCAAGCCTGCGCCGCGCTCTTACAAAATTTATTCCGTCCTCCTCAAGACCCTGCAAAGCGTCCTGCGGCACTAAATCGGGAATGGCATCAATATTTTTTATGTCGGAGTTCATCTCCGTTAATATCGCTTTGAAATTTCTTTGTAATTTTGTTCTGAGCCTGCAAAGATTTCTGACTATCCGCGCCTCCCTGTCCTGATTTAATTCATCGTAAATGCTTCGATAAAACTGCGGTGTCATGTTTTCAATTTGTCCCTGCCCGACACCGAAATATTTATCATCAATGCCGATTAAAAAAGCTATTTTTGAAACTATCTCGCGTTTTGTTTTGGAATTTTCTGCTGATATTCTGTTCGTCGGAAGATTTTCCGAAAAGTTCTGCAGTGATGCAAGTTTATCGTCGTCTAACATACTGCTTATGCTAAAGTCGCTCATAATATTTTTTGTATCGTCCTTTCTTGCTATATTTTAATTTCAATTAAGAGTTAAGAGTTAAGATAAGAGTTAAGAGTTATAAGGATTTCCAGCTCTTGAAGCCCTTGCCTAAGACTTCCGAAGCGTCGCAGATTGATACAAATGCCCTCTCATCTTTCTCTTTCAAAAATTTCTTGAGCATTACGACATGACGAGGCGACAAAAGCGTGAACAAAATCGGCCTCTCCTGCCCTGTATATGCGCCTTTGCCCTCAATGCGCGTTACGCCCTTGCCCAAAGAAGTTATAAAATTGCTGACTTCATCAGGAATATTTGTAATTATTACGGCCTGTTTGCGCTTGTCAAAGTTATGCGTTACGCTGTCAACAGTTATTCCGTTCACATAAAGCCCTACAGCACCATAGACGACCGACTCAAGACCTATAACGCCGATTGACAGACCCAAAATAAAAAAGTTTATAAAAATCGAAAAACGCCCGATTTCAATTCCGTAGCGTCTTCTAAGGGCCGCCGCTAAAATATCCGTTCCGCCCCCTGAGCCTCCGACGTTGAGCATTAAGCCGCCGGCTGTGCCCTTCAATACTCCGACTATAACCGTAGCCATAAATTTGTCATCAGGAAGCGGCAGCGGATACTCATCAAAGATTGAAAGCCCCGCCGAAAACGTCATTATCGCAAGCACGGTCAAAGCTAAAAATCTAATATTAAGGTCTTTATGCGCCCACCAGACTAATAAAATATTTCCCGTCAAAATTACCCAGTTAGGCGAAATTCCGAACATGTAATTAGTCAAAACTGCAATGCCCGACACGCCTAAATCAGGAAATCGATAATGAAGCGTGAAATAATTTACCGCGAAGGCTTGAATTAAACTTGCTATTATTATGACTAGAACGGCCTTCCAGTCCTCTTTAATTATTTTTACTGTATGTGTATAAAGTGATAGAAAAAAATTTTTCAAATTCTAAATTCCCCCTTTGAAAATTATATTAGCACAGAGCAAAAAGCAAAAAAAAATTAGGGGTCAGGATTTTTCATGCCTAACTCCTAATTCCTAACTCTTAACTGAAAATTTATTTCTCGCTAAATTCCGCGTCCACAGTGTCGCTGTCGTTGTTAGCTGACGCGCCCCCTGAAGCTCCTGCATCTGCGCCCGGATTTGCTCCTGCTGAAGGGCCTGCGTTCTGATAAATCCTTGCGCCGAACTCCTGAAGAGTTTTCATTAAATCTTCCTTGCCGCTCTTCATTCCTGCCTCGTCGTTTTTCTCGATGGCTTTCTTCAAAGCGTCAATCTTTGAATTAACTTTGCCCTTCTCGTCAGGTGTCATCTTGTCGCCCAAGTCGCGCATTAATTTTTCAGCTTGGAAAATAGCACCGTCGGCCTCGTTGCGGTTTTCAGCGGCTGCGCGTTTCTTCTCGTCGTCGGCTGCGTGTTCTTCAGCGTCGCGCTTCATTTTTTCAATATCATCTTTTGACAGGTTAGATGACTGAATAGTAATCTTCTGCTCCTTGCCCGTGCCCTTGTCCTTTGCTGTAACGTTTACTATTCCGTTAGTGTCGATGTCAAAGCTGACTTCGATTTGAGGAACACCGCGAGGCGCAGGGGCTATGCCGTCAAGCGAGAACTGTCCGAGTTTAACGTTATCCGCCGCCATAGGACGCTCGCCCTGAAAGACCATGATTTCAACTTGGGGCTGATTGTCCGCCGCCGTCGTGAAAATCTGCGAAGCGTGAGCAGGGATTGCAGTGTTGCGCTCAATCATTTTCGTCATGACTCCGCCGAGCGTCTCAATTCCAAGCGTCAACGGCGTAACGTCAACGAGAACTATATCTTTATGGTCACCCTTCAAAATCGCACCCTGAATAGCCGCTCCTGCCGCGACACACTCATCAGGGTTAATTCCCTTCGTTGGCTCTTTGCCAAGCAAATCAACGATTTTTTTCTGTACCATCGGCATACGGGTTGAACCGCCGACAAGCAAAATTTTATCGATTTCGCCCGCGCTTAAACCTGAGTCCGATAACGCTCTCTGTGTAGGCTTGATTGTCCTGTCAAGCAAATCTGCGGTCATCTCTTCAAATTTTGCCCTCGTCAACTTCATTTCCAAGTGCTTAGGCCCCGTCTGATTAGCCGTGATGAAAGGCAGCGAAATAGTAGTCTCAGTCATGTTAGAAAGCTCGATTTTAGCCTTCTCTGCAGCCTCTCTCAATCTCTGCATGGCCATGCCGTCATTCTTTAAGTCAATGCCGTCTGATTTTTTGAAGCCGTCAACAATCCATTCGACTATTCTGTTGTCCCAGTCGTCTCCGCCTAGCCTGTTGTCTCCTGCGGTCGCAAGAACTTCAAAAACACCCTCGCCCACGTCAAGAATTGAGACATCGAACGTGCCTCCGCCCAAGTCGAAAACTAAAATTTTATGCTCCTCTTTTTTGTTTTCTCCGTAAGCAAGACATGCCGCCGTAGGCTCGTTGATAATCCTCAAGACCTCAAGCCCCGCGATTGTTCCTGCGTCCTTCGTTGCCTGTCTCTGAGCATCGGTGAAGTATGCCGGAACTGTGATAACGGCTTGGGTTACGGGTTCGCCGAGATAGTCCTCAGCGTCGCGCTTTAACTTTTGCAAAATCATCGCGGAAATTTCCTGAGGCGTGTATTTTTTGCCGTCAATCGAAACCCTGTAATCCGTTCCCATTTCACGCTTTATTGACATAATCGTTCTGTCGGCGTTGACTATTGCCTGACGCTTTGCAAGCTGTCCGACGAGCCTCTCTCCGTCCTTCGTGAACGCAACTACCGACGGAGTTGTCCTCGCGCCCTCGTTGTTAGCTATAATGGTGGTCTGATCGCCTTCCTGCACTGCTATGCAGCTGTTTGTCGTGCCTAAATCTATTCCAACTACTTTCGCCATAATTAATCATTTCTCCTTTTTATCTTTTATCTTAATTTTTATTTTCATTAACTGCTTTTCCAACTGTTACCTGCGCCGGACGCAGCACTCTGTCTTTAGTTCTGTAGCCTTTTAATCTTTCAGTAATGACTTGTCCGTCAAGCTCCGGGTCGTCAACTTCTTCAGTGCCTGCCGCGTCATGAAGTGTCGGGTCAAATTTTTCGCCCTGCGCTTTTATCGCGTTTACTCCTAAGTTTTCAAGAGCGTTTATAAACTGCCTCTGCACCATTTCAACGCCCGTTACGATTGTTTTTGCGTCTTCGGCGTTTGCAGCACTCAAAGCCCTGTCTAGGTTGTCAAGCACCGGCAGAATTTCTATAACTGCTTCTTCTTTAGCGCGCTGTCTTGTCTCCTGACGCTCTTTAATCGCACGCTGACGGTAATTATAAAAATCAGCCCTTGCCACCGCTAAATCATGCTCAAGCTCTTTTATTTTTGCTCCTAAATCGACTTCAGGCTCCTGCGCTTCTTCTTTATTTTCTGTTTCTGTCTCTATTTCTTGTTCGTTAGCTTCTTCTTTATTATTTTCCTGCACTTCCTAACTCCTACCTCCTAACTCCTAACTCCTACCTGATTAAACCTTGTCTTCATTAAGCGCATCGGCGACGCTTTCAAGAACGCTTATAGATTTTTCATAGTCCATTCTGAGCGGCCCTATTAAGCCTAAAACGGCTTTTTGCTGTCTTGGCCGTGCCGGAATTAAAATCATGGCGTTCTCTTCCATTCCTTCAGTCTCGTTTTCCGCACCCAGCGAAATTTTCAGGGCTGAGCTTTTTCTGCATTTCTCAATCATGTTCGCCAGCGGCTTTTCCTGCTCTAGAATATTCAAGACTGCCTGCAACTTTGATAACGCCTGAAAATGCGGCATATTCAATATCTGACGCGCTCCGGAACTGAAGAATTTATAATTCTGCTCCGTCAAAAATTTATCAAGAGCCCCGATTGCTTCCTGACACGACAGCTCCGTCTCTTCAAGCCCGTTCAGAACGTATTGATACAAAGCCTCGCGGACTTCGCTCCATGAATGACCGCTAGCTACCGTGTTAATACGCCGCGTCAGCTCTTCTAAAGTGTCTGCGTCAATGTCATAAGGCAGATTAAACTGCGAATGATGAACAAGTCCGCCCTTCAAAACTATCAGGGCTAAAACATTGCTTCCGCCCATAAGCATTAAATCAATGTGCCGTATCTCCGCGTCGTCAAGCGTGGGCACAGCAGCAACAGCCACGCAGTTCGTCAATCTTGCCATGAGGTGAGTTACGTGGTTGAGAAGTTCCTCAATTCCGCTCTTGCTGCCGAGTATTTCACGCTTTATATCGGCCTCGTGCGAATGACTGCGTGCCCGTGCCGTTACAGAATCAACATAAACACGATACGCCCTCGCCGTCGGAAGCCTCCCCGATGAGGTGTGAGGCTGATAAAAATATCCAAGCTCTTCAAGGTCCGCCATCTCATTTCTTATCGTCGCAGGGCTCAAACCCTTTATATATTTCTTTACAATCGTACGAGACCCGGCAGGCTCTCCCGTCTTGATATATTCATACACTACAGCAAGAATTATGCTTAATTGCCTCTCTGTCATTTTTTTTCACTCACCTCCATTTTTATTTCTTATTTTTAGCACTCACATATAACGAGTGCCATTAATTTTTAACGCTGATAAGATTAGCAGAGCAAAATTAAAATGTCAACAGGGGGATGAAATAAAAAAGAGGGATTAAACCTCCTACCTCCTACCTCCTAATTCCTACCTGAATTAAATTTTGTCGTAGTCGCTGAATGCGTTAGGGTCGATTGATTTTATTTCGACAACTTCTTTGACGTTCATGCAGAAATTATGAACAATCATGAGGCGTGCTAAAATATTTCCGTCGATTAAAATTATTTTTTTTTCTTTCGCGTAGTCTTGAGCCGGTTTTGAAAATCCTGCGTTAGTAACGAGAAGGCCGCGTCCTGCTTTTCTTGCCACAGCGTCGCCGAAGCTCTGCATACTCCAGCTCGTTATTATTGAGCCTTTATCAAGTTTTCTAGTCTGAATATAAATCGGTCTGTAGCCCGGCCCGTCTTCTATTATTAGTCCGTGAATGGCCGATGAGCCTATGCGCCGTCTTGCGTTTTTATAGACCTCGTAGCCCATGCGTAAAAGCAGGTCAGTAATAAGCTGCTCAAAACCCGCTGCAGAAAGTCCGCTGACCCTTTGCAGGATTTGAGAGACTAAATTTTCATAGTCCGATGCTTCGCCGCTGCTTAGAAGATTAAAATTAAATTCAGAACGCTCATTCATAAGTGAAAATTATACTCGAAAAATTTTTTTTGTTTTAGGCTATAATGCACGTGAAAAATTTTTAATATTGGAGTTTTTATTTTTTATTCATGAAAAAAAATATTGCTTTTGTCTATGACAGCCAGAGCGTCTATGGGATTGAAGACTGTTTGAGCTATTCGGATTTCTGCTACGATGACGAGGCAGAATATTTCAAAAAGAGTCTTGAAAGTTTAGGCGGCTATGACGTAACACTGTTCTGCGGCATAAAAAATTTTTTTGATGCTTACAACAGCGGCAAAAAATTCGACATGATTTTTAATAAATGCGAGGGCTTCGGCACCAGAAACCGCGAGGGACTTTTTCCAGCCCTCTTAGAGTTTTATAACATTCCTTTCGTAGGCACTGACGCTTACGGGCTTTCACTTTCGCTCAATAAATTTCACACAAAGCTGATCGCAGAATATTATGAAATTCCTATTCCTAAGTTTGAATTAATTAGCAGACTTGAAGACATTGAAAAGACAGCCTCTCTAAAATATCCCCTTATCGTAAAGCCGAACTCCGAAGGCAGCAGCATGGGGGTCGTGATTGTCGAAGACTCCGAAAAATTAAAGCGTGTAGTCAATGAAATTTCTGATAAATACGGCTATCCTTTAATCTGCGAAGAATATATTTACGGTCATGAAGTCAGCGTGCCAATAATCGGAACGGGCAACAAAGCAAGAGCACTCAGCCCTATAGAATTTAAGCAGAATGACGGAAATTTTTTCCCGATTTACTCAACCGAAGCAAAATATTATTCAGGCTGCCAGACGCTTTTTTTTGATGGCTCAGAGCAGGCTAAAAAAGTCATGACTGACTCGGCACTAAAAATTTACAGGGCCTTAGGCTGCCGGGACTTCGGGAGGGCTGATTACAGAGTGCGGGGCAACGAGGCTTTTTTACTAGAGATTAACCCCCTCCCGACCTTGTCCGAGCACGGCTCTTTTGAATTATGGGCAAATTCTAATAACAGCTCTTTTGCTGAAATATTAGAAGAAATAATTAAATCCGCCGAAGAAAGATACGGAATAAAATAAAAAATTTTTCATAGCGAGGTTTTTTTATGACGAACAAGAGAAATTTAATCATAATAGCAGCTGCCATTGTCGCTATAGCGTTCGCGTTTATGAGCTACAACACAGGAAATAAGAAAAAAGATTTTTTAGACTCTGGAGTACTAGGCTATCTCGGAATGACTGAAGAGGAATTTCAAGAGGGCTTTAACGAGTTAAGAGAATTTATGCTTTCTCCGGACAATCAGGCAAAGTTTGAAAAAGAATCCCTAAGAAGTTACGCGAAAGAACATCGCCGCAATTTTCATTTCTACAATTCTTTAATGGCTCTGATGATGGACTTGAAAGCCGGAAAACTTGACGAAATAATCTTGCCCGAAAGCGTAGGTCTATATCTCCTAAGCCGAAACAGTTTTTACCGTGATGTTCAATCTATAGAAGTCTTAGAGTCAGGCATCTGCTTCGGCTTTAGAGAGGACAACGAAGAACTGCGGCAGAATTTTGATAAAATCATTAATGACATGGAAGCTGACGGCACTCTTGAAAAGTTAAGAAATACATACGTGAGCATCAGCGCAAGAGACCCAGCCCCGAAACGTCCACATAATTTTGAAGCCGCTGACACATTAAAAGTCGTGGTAACAGGGGACATGCCGCCTATTGATATGTTCGCAGGGGACGGAAAACCCACAGGCTACAATACGGCAATACTAGCGGAAATCGGCAAGAGGCTCGAAAAAAATATTGTTTTCGTTAATACCGATGCAGGAGGACGCGCAGCAGCTTTGTCGTCAGGACGCGCCGACGTTGTTTTCTGGTACAGGGTAACTCAGAGCAAAATTGAAGGCCCTGACCCGTTAGACGAGTTCTTCAAGGACGCTCCGAACGGGGTGATTTTATCAAGACCGTATTACTCGTGGGGCCGCGAAATAGTAATCAGAATGAAAGACTGACAGTAATATTTAAGCCTATTTTATTCGGACGATAAAAATAAATTAATCGTGTAATATAATTAACTCCGTTATGTAGTTATGGAGGTGAAAGTCGAATTGATAACAGAACACGTTAAAATTTCAAGCAGCGGCGAGGGAATGAATGAAACCTTAGTCCTCGTGGATAGATTAGCCTCATCGCAGGGGCTTGCAAAAAAACAAGCTTTTCACTTGCGGTTGCTGACTGAAGAAATGTTCAGCATGGTACGCGCCATCGCAGGAGAACTTGACGCTTATTTCTGGATTGAGCAGAATAACCGCAGTTTTGAAATTCATCTTAAATCAAATAAAATTAATATTGATTACGAAAAACGCAGGGAGCTTCTCTCAGTTTCAACGAAGGGCGAAAATATTGCCAGACGCGGCATCATGGAAAAAGTCCGAGAACTTGTTGAAGCCGGCCTCTACGGCATGGAAGAAAGCTTGAACCTTCAGGCCAAATACGGAACAGGAATGTTCACTTCTTACGGCTTGATGACACAGCTCGACCCGGGAATAACTGACGCTGTTTATTCGTGGTCGATGCAGAAGTACCGCGACGAAATCAAGACCGAGCGAGAAGCAAATTCTGATGCTGATGAGGCATGGGACGAGCTTGAAAAATCAATCATTGCGAATATTGCCGACGATGTCCGAGTAGGCGTTTGCAAAGGCAGTTTTGAAATTATAATAGAGAAGGAATTTTAATCATTCTTAAAATTAAAAAATCAGGAGGAATTTTTTTATCATGTTAATCAACAAAGAAGTAAACGGCGATTCACTCACAATCGCACTTGACGGAAGACTTGACACGACGACGGCACCCCAGCTTGAGGCGGAAATTACAAGCAGCCTTGACGGTGTTAAAAACTTCGTTATCGACATGGAAAAACTTGTTTATGTCTCTTCGGCCGGCCTTCGCGTGCTGTTAAAGGCCCAGAAAATCATGAACAAACAGGGAAGCATGGTAATCAAAAACGTCAGCCAGGACATCAAAGAAATTTTTGAAGTTACCGGCTTCGATGAACTTTTGAGCATCGAGTAGTAAATAAAAATTAGCCATGAACTTTGAAAAAAACGATGACGGCACTGTGTTAAAGCTCACTCTTGATAAAAAACTCAGTGCCGTTACCGCTGACCAGCTTGAAAAAGCTTTAGAAAAAGAATTAGTCGGCGTAAAAGATTTTACGATTGATATGGCAAAACTTTCTTACGTGTCGTCTGCAGGTCTGAGAGTTTTGCTCAAAGCTCAAAAATACGTCAATCAGCACGGTACCATGAAAATTATCAACGCAGTGCCCGAAGTTATGCGTATTTTTGAAACAACGGGCTTTAATGAAATCTTAAACATCTCGAAATGAATTACAACCCGGAATTTTTGAGGCGAAAAATAAATTGAACAAGATAGAAGCTAATATCTCACTTTTTGCAATAACATTTTTTGCCTCTATTCAATATGTTTTTCTTGCCGGAGTGCCTGCAGATTTATCGCATTTCGCTTTTATGTGCATTACGAACTTAATCGGCTTTTTAATGACGTTTGCATTTTTCTTCGGAGAACTTTTCAGGCTCGACGTAAAACAGATAATACAAAGCTCAATACTTTCGTTGGAATTAATAGGCTTCAATTTTTTTATGCTCATCGGCGTAAAAAATCTTGACCCTTCCGTAGTTGCGGCGGTAATTTCATCTTACTTTGTATTCATTTTAATTTTTGAGTCCGTCATTAAACGCAAATGGCCTGAAAAGTTCAGCATCATAAGCGTTTTTGCAGTCTTAGCCGGACTTTTCCTGATGATTAACGCAAATATAAAAAGCCTTTTGAACATAAATATTTTATATTTAATAATCTCTAATGTTTTTTTTGCAGTTTATGTAATGAGCGTCGGGAGCTATGCTTCGTCGTCAAACCCTTCTATTTTGGCGATGGGGCAGATGTTCTTCTGTTTTATATTTGCATTAATTTTATGGATTTTTGAAGCCGTTTTCACTGACATTAAACTTAATATTCCAACCAATAGAGAATTTTGGGTCGGAGTGATTTACATCAGTTTCTTTATACGCGGAATTTACGGAATTATCCAAGTTTATGCCCAGAGATACGTCAGTCCGCTTAACACGTCATTAATTTTCTCTTCTGAAATTGTAATGACTATGCTGGTGTCGCCCATTATTTCTAAAATGTTCGGCACTGCGGCTGAACCTGTAACACTCCTGAAAATCATAGGAAGCATTTTGATAGTTTTCGGCATTATCTGTATAGAACCCGGTTTCCTGAAAAAAATCAGCAGTATTCTCAGCAGAGGTATAAATTTTTCACGCCCAAATAAAAACATAGCTCAAAAAATTACAGCAGGAAAAGAATTTTTTGTTATTACTTTAGTTACGTTGATTTATGTTGCCGTTGATATTCCTGTATTAATGACTGGATTTTTGCCTGATTATGCGGGGATAAAAAACGCTGTGCCTTTTGTTGCAGGATTATTCTTTGGATTTTCCGGCGTTACAGGCTGCTGTGCAGGAGCTGTATTTTCATCGTTCATTATGGTCGAGCCAATCATCGAAATTTTATGGGAATGTTGGTGCGTAACCGTAGTGGGGCTCTGCATGTATTACGGCTGGCATCACTTGTCAAAGACCCATAGAATACGCTTTAAGCGAGTTGAACATTATTCACGCTATATAATTTTGGTTCTCATTGCTTCAATTTTGTGCTTTAAGCCCAGCTATATAGTTTCGTACTTTTTAACCGGTCTGATAATCGGACTTCCCATTAATATTTTATTTGGAAGCCTTTTATATGTCGAACCTTTTCTGCCTGCTTGGTGCGAAATGAAATACGACGCGGAATTTGAACTTGACAATAAGCCGGAAAATCTCGAAAGAGTCAACGAAATTTTAGAAGAGACAGCCAACGCAAGCAAAATAGATTTGAAACGCATTTTAGAAACTCAAAGCTGCCTCGAGGAATTAGCGATAAGAATTTTTAACGCCCTTCCTGACACGAAAATCAAAGTAAACATAATATATTACAACGCTATTTCAATGAGGCTTGACTATGTTGGCATAAAATATAATCCGTTCAAAATAAATAAGCATGAAGACGTTTTGGACATCATGAGCTTAAAAATAATCAAGCATAGAGCGTTAAGAGCGTCATTTTTTTATGTTGAAGGGAAAAATAAAGTACACGTTGTAATTTAAGGAGTGTTTGAATTTGGATAAAGTAAGACGGCCGATTAGGTCAAAAGTTCAGATAATGGTTCTTATCATATCAATAGCCGCGCTGAGCGTATCTGCCGCAATAGGAGTTGTCAATATGCTGCAAATCAAAGACGACAGTGAACGCGCATTGATAACGCAGATGGAACAGAATTTGCGCAACATTACTGCAAGCAAAGCAGATTTGGCACATTCTGAGCTGGAACAGTTTTCGGCCTACATTGAAAATTTTGCAGCCTACATCAGCGAACTTTATAAAAATCCTTCGGGCTATGTAAGCCGTGATGTTCCGCTGCCGAGAAAAGAAGATGCCGGCAAATTGGTAATGCAGCGCACTTTACGCGACAAAAGCGTTTCATTCAAAGACGTAGAAAAAGAAATGTATCTTTTGGGCAACGTCGAGCAGGTATGGCACAACGTAATGACGAGCAATAAAGGGATAATATCACCCATTTATCTTGGAACGGAAAGCGGTCTTATGGTAGGCTATGACGACAGGCCCGACTTGAATGACCTTTATTATGATTATTCAAAGTCAACATGGTATAATCTTGCGAAAAAAATAGGCCATGTGTGCTTCACAAATTTGTACATGGATATTTACAAAAGGGGCCTGATGATAACCTGCGCAGCACCGTTCTATGACGCTGATAATAACTTTATGGGCGTTGTTGGAATGGATATATTAATTTCTGATTTATACCGCACTATTATCGAGCTTGATTTAGGAAAAAATGAAGGTGCTTACGCATTTTTAGTGGATAATGAAGGAAATATCATTGACAACGATAAAACAGCAAAAGAAAATCAACGCTTATTCCGCGAAAAAGGCATGAGTCCTTACGCAGCCGCCCAGATTTTATCGGGAAAAACAGGATTATCTCTGACACCAAGCAGAATTTATTTTGCTTATGCTCCAATTAAAAGCACCAACTGGAAATTTTGTGTAAGGATGCCCGAAAGCGTCATTTTAGAGCCAGTCCTAAGAGTTCAGCGGAATATTTTTCTTACTATTCTGTCATACTGCATAGCTTTTATAGTCTTAGTGCTCATCGTTGCTGTTGCTTCGCGCAAATTTTCAAAGAAATTAACTACACCTATCATTGAATTAAATCGCGATGTTGAGGAAATTTCCGGCGGAAATCTTGATCACATGGCCGAAATTTATTCCAATGACGAAATTGGAGACTTAGCTAAAAGCTTCAATGAAATGGCCGTGTCCCTGAAAGATTACATTAAAAACCTTGCTGCAGTTACGGCTGAAAAGGAACGTATCGGAGCAGAATTAGACGTTGCAACACAAATTCAGGCTAATATGCTTCCGAGAATTTTCCCGCCGTTCCCGGATAGAAAAGAATTTGATATTTATGCCACAATGACACCGGCGAAAGAAGTCGGGGGCGACTTTTATGACTTCTTCTTAATTGATGAAAATCATTTAGGCTTAGTAATGGCTGATGTTTCCGGCAAGGGGGTGCCTGCCGCGCTTTTCATGGTAATAGCAAAAACTTTAATAAAGAACAGGGCACTCATGGGCGGCACCCCGGCTGAAATTTTACATGATGTAAATAATCAGCTCTGCGAGGGCAACGAAGCCGGCTTATTTGTTACTGTATGGCTTGGAATTTTGGACATAGCTGAAGGAAAACTTATAGCAGCAAACGCCGGCCACGAATATCCAGCATTAAAACGAGTCGGTGAAGCGTCTTTTGAACTTATAAAAACTAAACATAGTCCTGCTGTTGCAACTATGGAGGATATGAAATTCAGAGAAAATGAATTTGAATTAAATCCCGGCGATATTCTCTATCTTTACACTGATGGAGTTGCGGAGGCTACAAATTCTGCCGAAGAACTTTACGGTACTGACAGAATGATTGAGGCTCTCAACAGAAATCTTGATGCCACAGTAAACGACATCTTAATCAACATGAAGCGCGAAGTTGATGAATTTACCGGTGAAGCTCCACAGTTTGATGACATTACAATGTTGTGCCTTAAATATTTTGGTAAACAATAGGAAGGAATGAGAAATTTTGAGTGTATTAAATATTGACGCTGAAGTAAGCAACCTCGATAAAGTCCTAGCTTTCGTTGATGAAAAGCTCGAAAGTTACGGCTGCTTGCCAAAAACGCAAATGCAGATTGATATAGCAGTCGAGGAAATTTTTGTAAACATTGCCAGCTACGCTTATAATCCCGAAAAAGGATCAGCAGCTATAAGCGTTGAGACGCAGGAAGATCCGCTTGCTGTAATCATAACTTTCACTGACGGCGGAGTTCCTTACGATCCTCTGAAAAAGCCTGACCCTGACGTTACTCTTTCGGCTGAAAAGCGGCAAATAGGCGGACTTGGTATTTACATGGTAAAAAAGAGCATGGATAATGTTACATACGAGTACAAAGACGGGAAAAATATTTTGACCATCACGAAGAAATTTTAGCGGGGGAGTGTGTATTTATGGGCAGTTTTACCATGACGTTCAAGATTGATGACAACGTTTTGATGGGCTATCCTGTCGGCAGGATTGACTCGACAAATGCAAAGATGTTTGAGAACGACATTGCGTTAATGATCAATAAGTATCCAAGTGCTGAAATCGCTTTTGATTGTACAAATCTTGAATATATATCAAGTGCAGGCCTGCGTATTCTTTTAAGCCTCAGCAAAAAAACTAAGGCAAAGTTAAGATTTATAAATGTTACGCAGGGAATTTATGATATTCTCAATATAACCGGTTTTTCGTCGATTTTTGATGTGTCGCTTCCGCTTCGTGATATTTCGAGCGATCAAGGGCAGTTTTTAGGCATGAACAACGGGATATCGCTTTATCGCATGGACGACGATACTATGTTAAAAGTTTATCCAACGTGGCAAAGGCTTGATGACGTAAAAAAAGAGCTGACAAAAGCAAAAGCGGCTTTGTTAAGCGGCGTGCCTGTTCTCATCTCATACGACATCGTTACATATAACGGCAGATACGGGATAGCTTACGAGACCCCTAATGTAAAAACTGTGTCATCTCTAATAAATTTTCATCAATGGGATACAGAAAAATATGCGGCAGAAATGGGAAAAACTTTGCGTATGATACATTCATGCACGCCGGAACACGGAACCTTGCCAAGAACTTCAGAATTATTTACAAAAAACGCCCTAAAAATGGATAAGTATTTTGCCTCAAAAGAAATTCATCAATTAATTTTGCTCATTAATTCAATTCCAAGTGCTGAATCGTTTAATTATGGCAATTACCAGCCCAACAACGTTTTTGTAATGAACGATGAATTGATTTTGGTCGATATGTCCGGCATAAGCTGCGGCAACCCGATTTTTGATTTAGGTATGACGTATATGTTCTGTGTTCTTGAGGCTAATTGGCTTGCTAAGAACGTTATGGATATTAATGTCGCCCAAGCAAAAAAGTTATGGGACATCATGATACGCAATTATTTTGCTACAAACGATGAAGACGTTATTCAAAGCTATGAAAAGTTAATAAGAGTTTCGGCTATGCTTTGCTCTGCATTGCTGCCTGCCATGAACATTATTAATATCGCCAAAAATGATGCTGAGAAATTGGCTGCTAAGGCCAGACGCGATCTCTTGAGCAATGATGAAGCTTTGAAAAATCTGCTCAAAGAAGCTAAATTTTAGGAGGTAATTTTTATGAATGTAAAAAAGGTTTTTTGTGCGGTTATTTTTGTTTTTGTTTTAGCAAATGCAAGTTTTTCGGCTGAAAAAAAGTTTGTTGATGCCGGAGTTCTTACGTATCTAGGCACAACCGAAGAGGAATTTCAAAAAGGACTTGATGATCTCCGCAAAGCAGTTGCGCCGCTTATTCCGACTGATGACGAAAAAGGCGAATGGTCTGAATATGACAGGCTTGAAGGCTTCTTGGATTCTCTCGTGAAAACGCGCAGGGTTATTCATTTTTATGACTCTCTGCTCTCAATGCAAATGGCTCTCCGTTCTCATAAAATCGACGAGATAACACTTCCTGAGCCTGTCGGAATGTATCTTATAAGCAATAATCCAAAGTATGATATTTTGTTTTCGTTAAACATGATGCCGTCAACTATTTCATTTGGATTCAAGCGCGGCAACACAGCTCTTCAAAAAGAATTTAACACGGCAATAGTATCGATGAAAAAGGACGGAACATTAGCGCGTTTGCAGAAAGATTTTGTTACAGAACTCCCGACAAGCGAGCCTGCCGCTGTAAAATTTGCAACATTCAATAAAGCACAGACAATCCGCGTTGCTGTAACAGGAGACCTGCCGCCCATTGACTTTATCGCTGCTGACGGAAGGCCGACAGGATACAACACCGCAATATTGTCTGAAATAGGGCGGCGCATTAAAAAGAATATAAGATTAGTAAGCATAGAAGCAGGCGCACGTTCTGCGGCTCTTGCCGGAGAGCGTGTTGATGTTGTTTTCTGGTATAGAAATACCGAAGGCATAAAAACGCCCAAGCAAGCAAAAGGGAAAAATATCAAAAACTTTATGAAAGATAATCTTGACGGCGTAATCCTTTCAGAGCCTTATTACGAATGGGATACTGATTTGATAATCGGATTATCGAATTAGGTGAACAATTAATGAAAAAATTTTTGTGTTTTCTTGTATTTCTTGTATTAATGTCGAGCAGTGCATATGCTCTTGAGAAAAGAGTTATACGGCTCGGCTTGCTCTCTAAATTAAATTCAAGCGAAGAAGAATTTTTAGAGACTTGGAAAAAAACATATGCGCCAAAAAATCAAAATCTTGAAATCGTAGTAAAATTCTACGATACTCTAAACGCCATGCAGATGGCTTTGAACGCCGTAGAAATTCATGAAATGATCTTGCCTGACGTTGTCGCTAATTACATCATGAAGATGAGCAATGAATACACATCAAGCATTGTTCTACGTTCAAAAGGCATGGGGCTGGCGTTCGGTTTCAGGGAGGACAGCAAAGAGCTTCGCGACCAATTTAACGCAGCACTTTCAGCTCTTAGAGATGATTGGACATTAGAAGCTCTTGAAGGTGCTTATATAGCCTCGCCTAGTGATAATCCTGAGCCTGTAAAATTTACCAAATTTGATAACGCTGACACAATAAAAGTTGCAGTAACGGGCGATTTGCCTCCGATAGATTTTGTTGCTGCGGACGGAGAACCGGCAGGATTTAACACCGCAGTGCTCTCTGAAATTGGCGCGTATCTCAAAAAAAATGTTGAGCTTATCAACGTTGACGCAGGCGCAAGAACAGCCGCGTTAGCATCAGGCCGCGTTGATGTTGTATTTTGGTACGAAGTTGACATGACAGCGGATATTCAATCGGACGTGCCGGACGGCGTAATTTTATCTAAGCCTTATTTTGAATGGAACAGGTTTATTCACTTAAAAAAAGCCGTAAAAGGGGCCGAGCAGACTAATTGGTGGTCGGCACGTGATTTTGTAGAGTTATTCAGGATTGGATATTAATAAATGAAAAAATTTTTATGTTTCATTTTAGTGTTTTGTTTGATTTCATGTCCTGCTGCGTTCGCTGTCGATGATGACTGCGTCGGCTTTTTAACACGGCTTAAAACTACCCCCGAAGAATTTTTTATGCTGATGAAAAAGGCTTGGGCTACAAACGGCTGGGCGATTGTCGGGGATCATTCAGAGAGTAAACCAAAATTTTACGACTCTTTGATGTTAATGCAGATGGCTTTGAACGCCGGAGAAATTGATGAGATGATTTTGCCGGATTTTGTCGCTGAGTATCTGATAAAAATTAATAAAGAATATTCTCCGTGCTGTATTTCAGATTCAGGGCCTATGAGTTTATGTTTTGGATTTCTGAAGGAAAATTTCCAGCTTCGGGACAAATGGAACACTGCTTTGATTTCGATGAGAGATGATTTCACGCTGGCAGGATTTTCACAGAAATACATAAAAGATTTTCCGAAAGATATAGAATATGAATACATTGACGGGAAAAATAATAAAGATAAGCAGAAAAAATCTAATAAAATTAAATTTGAACGCTTCAAAGATGCGCCGACAGTCAGGGTTGCCGTAACGGGAGATTTACCGCCGGTTGATTTTGTTGCCGAAGACGGAATGGCCGCAGGATACAGCACAGCAGTGCTTGCCGAAATTGGTAAGCGTCTGCGTGTAAATATCCAGCTAGTTTGTGTGAACGCGGCAGCAAGGTCAGCGGCTCTTGTGTCTGGTCGAGTCGATGTCGTTTTTTGGTATGAAGTCAATAAATCTCTCGAAATTCAGCCCGATGTTAATGAGGGTATTATCCTGTCAGAGCCGTATTTAAGCTGGAATACTTTCATGCACGTAAAATTAGAGGAGGAGGATTAATATATGTCATTTAGTGAAATACTCTATAAAATTTTGATACAGGGCGGCTCCTACAATACCATATTAAAGGGTCTTGGAGCTACCGTGAGAATTTCACTTTTTGCTTTAATTTTCGGTACAGTTGTCGGGGCTCTTATATGTGCTTTGCGAATGTCCAAAATAACTATTTTTAGATTTATCGCAACGGCGTATATAATTCTCTTAAGGGGCTCTCCCGTCTTGATGCTGTTAATGTTAATGTACTACGGAGTTTTTGCGCGTTCGACGCTTGAGGCTGAAACTATAGCCGTGATAACATTTTCGTTAAACGTCGCGGCACATATTGCAGAACTTTTAAGGGCCTCGATAAGCGCGACGGATCACGGGCAGGTTGAAGCGGCTAGAACGCTTGGCTTCTCGGCATGGCAGGGCTTTCATTTAATAACTTTGCCGCAGGTTGTAAAAATTGCAAAACCCGTATATCAATCTACAATCGTAAATTTAATTCAATGGACAAGCGTTGTGGGATATGTATCGATTACTGATTTAACTCGTGTCATTAACAATATCGCCTCCCGTACGATGCAGCCTATGATTACAATTAGTATCGGCATGTTGATTTATCTTGCTCTTGCTTACATAGTTCATGGAATTTTTGCTCTGACTGATATTTTAGGCAGAAGGAAGGAGGCAGCGTAATGAACTTGATCGAAGTTAAAAATTTATATAAATCATTCGGGGCTTTGGACGTTTTGCAAGATGTAAATTTAAGCGTCGAAGAGGGCGAGCGTATCGCAATAATCGGAGGCTCCGGCTGTGGAAAAAGTGTTTTTCTGCGCTCGCTCGAACTGCTGGAGATCCCGGACAGGGGACAAATTTTCATTGACGGCGAAGAAATCACGGCAAAGCGCGCCGACGTGAATAAAATCCGCAGAAAAATGGGAATGGTATACCAGAAATTTTATTTATTCTCGCATCTGAATGTCCTTGAAAATTTATGTCTGGCTCCCGTTAAATTATTGGGAATGTCCAAAGCTGAAGCTGAAGAGCACGCGCTCACGTGGCTGCACAGGGTAGGACTTGCTGCAAAAGTTCACGCAATGCCTGCAAATTTATCAGGAGGCCAGCAGCAGAGAATTGCAATTTGCAGATCGCTCATGATGAATCCGAAAGTTTTGTTATTCGATGAGCCGACAAGCGCGTTGGATCCGACTATGGTCGGGGAAGTCCTTGCGATGATCAGAATGTTAGCCAAGCAGAATATGACTATGCTGATAGTTACCCACGAGATGAATTTTGCACGCGAAGTTGCAAGCAGGGTGTTATTTTTTGCTGACAAAGGCATTTATGAGCAGGGCACGCCGAGTGAAATTTTTGACAGTCCCCAAAAAGAACTGACCGTTGCTTTTATCAGGAAGCTAAAATATTTCAGCTATAACATCACGAATAGAAATTTTGACTTACTGGAAATGCAGGGCGGTATTCGTTTATTCACAGAAAAATACGGAATAAGCAGCAAACTTGCGTACCGCTTGGAACTTTGCAGCGAGGAACTTGTTTACGAGATGCTGTCAGGCTGCTACGCGCAGGGGCAGATTGATGTAGACATTATGCTGGAAATTTCATACTCTGAAGCAGATTCTTCAATAATTCTATCGCTCACAAGCGGCGGCAGAGAATTTAATCCGTTTAATGCAGAACATGATGACGATGATGATAACGTTCACTTGGGCGTTGCAATGCTGAAGAAAATCGCAAAAGAAATAAGCTATAACTTCTCTGCCGGTGTCAATAAAATTCAAATCACTCTGTAAAAGCTCAGGAGTTAGGAACAAAGATTAACGATTAAAAAATATTCCTAATTCCTAGCTGATTAGAGCTACTTCCAGATATATTTATAATCTTCAGGGATATATTTATACTCAAGAATATACAGTGCGCTGCTTAGTCTGTTTAATATGTGAATAATTTTTAGTGTGTCGTCATCGTTGAAGGCACGGCACGCGCATAACTCGATTTCGCGGACTAGCGTACGCAGAAAATTTATTTCAGCGGCCTCGCGTCCCATTGAGCAGGTCGGCAGTAAATGGCCCTTGCCGTAAAATTTTTTTGTGTCGTGAGAACGTTCGTGCAGTTCGTCCTCGTCCATGTTCCATAAAATTAAAACGCCCTCAAAAATTTTTTCGCCTGCTTCGTAATTTTGAAGGCGCGTTATTATTTTTCTGACTTCCTCTAAGTCATTAATATAAATTTCATTGCTTGAATTAACCTGAAATAAAATTATCTGCGCGTTGAGACTGTCAAGCCTTCCGCGAAGTTCTATTCTTGCGTGAGTCTTTGAAACTCTTTTGCAGGCATTCAAGCATGTATCCGTCATTTTTAATTGCCTAAAGTCGCGACCATAACGGCCTTTATTGTGTGCATTCTGTTCTCGGCCTCGTCAAAAACTTTTGAGGCTTCACTCTCGAAAACTTCTTCCGTAACTTCCGCGCCCTTCACAGCAGGCAGACAATGCAAAAAAATCGTCGTGTCCTTGCCCGTTGCTTTCATTAAATCGGAATTAACCTGCCAGCCGCGCAGTAATTTATAACGCTCTTCCTTGAGAGCCTCTTCGCCCATTGATACCCACACGTCAGTATAGAGAGCGTCCGCGCCCTTCACAGCTTCTTTAGGGTCGTTAATAATTTTTATTTCTGAATGTTTTGCAATTTTTCTGCACTGCTCGAGTAAATTTTTATCCGGCTCAAGTTCTTTAGGGGTGCTGACGACGTAATTAACTCCCATTTTTGCACAGCCTATCATGAGGGCGTTTGACATGTTATTTCTTCCGTCGCCTAAATAAACGAGCGTGAGGCCGCGCAGATTTCCGAAGTTCTCGCGCAAAGTCAAGAAGTCCGCTAAAACCTGCGTTGGGTGGTCAACGTCAGTCAAGCCGTTCCAAACGGGAACGCCGGAATATTTTGCAAGAGCCTCGACGGTTTCCTGTTTGAAGCCGCGAAATTCTATGCCGTCGAACATTCGTCCCAACACCCGTGCAGTGTCTTTAACGTCCTCTTTTGCTCCCAAGTGAATATCATTTTTCCCAAGAAATTCCGGAAAAGCTCCCTCGTCGTTGCAAGCGACAGTGAAAGCACAGCGAGTCCGTGTTGAAGCCTTTTCAAATAACAGAGCAATATTTTTCCCTGCTAAAGAATTTCCGCGAATGCCGGCACGTTTCTTGGCCTTGAGATCCGCTGAAAGAGTTAATAAATAGTTTATCTCGTCGGGCGAAAAGTCCATTAACGTTAAAAAATTTCTTCCGCGTAAATTTACTGCCATAATATTTTTCTCCTTTGTTGTTCTCAGCGTCAGGCATGAGGCAGGAAATTTTTTTGTCTTTCACCTCCTACCTCCTAACTCCTCACTGCATTAAAAGTCCCATTATATTTTTTGAATTTTGATTAGCCTGCGCGAGCATTGAGCTTCCTGTGCCGTTTAATATCTGAAGTTTTATGAACTTCATATATTCTTTAGCCATGTCAGCGTCTTTTAATCTGCTCTCGGCCTCCTGCATATGAAGGCTTGTTTGAGTCAGGCTGTTAGCGTTGTATTCGAGTTCGTTCTGATACGCTCCGATTTTGGAACGCTGTGAGCTGACTTTGTGAATAGCTTGGTCAAGCAGAGTGATTGCTTCTGAGGCTCGCTTTTGCGTTGACACGTCAATTTTATTCAGGCCCAGTGCTTCGGCTCTCATGTCGCCGATATTGATGTAAATATCCTCGCCTAAGTTCTGACCGATCTGAAACGATGTGCTCCTGTCGTCAATATGAATTATAGTGCTGTAAGGGCTAGTCTCGTTCTGAAGGACATAGCGTTTTGTCGCGTCGTCCCACACTGATTTAACGTTCGCCATAGTGTCAAATTCAAGAGCTATGTTAGGGCTTATAACGCCGTCAATTTTATTAGCGTCGGGCGTAAGATTTTCGGCTATGGTTTTATTCGTGTGAGCGTCATAAATTGAGACGCTGAATTTATTTTCTTCGGCTTCCTGAATTGTGTTGAGGTTGAGCGCGTTAATTAAATCATTATTTTCTGAAGTGAAGGTTAATTTTCCCTCTGCTCCGGCAACCGCACTGCGGATTACAAGCGAAGCTCTTGAGGTTGTAACTTCGTCTCTAAACGATAAAAGCGCGTCTAAATCTTCCTGCGAATAATCTCCGTAATCGCCCAGCGTAATTTCTTCGGGAGTCCCGTACTGATTTAATATTATCTGCCCGTAAGTTTCGCTGTCCTCGTCAATGTCTCTGACGTAGGCACGGCTGTATTCAGTCTCTGAATATTTCACGGACTCGGAAGTTCCCAGCGCACCGCTTGAGATTGAGCAAAAATTTTCTCTGTTGTCGGCGTAACGGACTTGGCCCAAGTCGTCGGCGATAGCGTTATTAATTTTTTTTCTGACATCGTACAAAGTGTCTTCGGCATATAAAACCACTTCAGCGGTCTTTCCGTCGCCCTGAATGATTTTAATTTTTTGCGGCTCGTCGAACATAAAAGCTCCGCTGTTGTCTCTGAATGCTGCCATGTCGCGCAGGGTTGCTGCCTTCTGTCTCGTCCTCATAACTTGAACAGTCTCGCCGTTGCTGGCAGTCTCTTCGGATATGTATTCTTCTGAAATTTCAAATTCAAAAACATTCGTCTTCTGAACTTCTGCCTTGCCCGCCCTCGCGCTGATTTCGATTTTATAATTTCCTGCGACGGGTTTTTTCTGCCCGAACTGATCAATAGAAGTAACAGCTCCGTTGACACTTAATTTTGTTTTCGCGTCGTCTGACGACCATATGGCCGATGAGCTGCCGTCTAAAAGTCTTTTACAGTTAAAAGTTGTATTTGAAGCTACGTTGTCAATATTTTTTTTAATTTCGTCAATTTCGAGCTGTATATAGCCTCTGTCCTGCGTGGTCAGCGTATCATTAGCCGACTGCACAGCCAGCTCTCTCATTCTTTGAAGCATTGAGTTAATTTGGCTCAATGCCCCTTCAGCGGTCTGAAGCATCGAAATTCCGTCCTGTGAATTTCGTATGGCCCTGTCAACTCCGGCTACCTGTGCCGAAATATTTATGCCCATCGCAAAACCTGCGGCATCGTCGGCAGCTGTAGCGGCCCGCAGTCCCGTAGAAAGAGCCCGCGCAGTGTCCTCGATCGCCTTGTTGTTCGCGTTAAAGGCATTGTAAATCATGTTTACAGTATTGTTGTTGTTTATCATCATGATAAAAATTCTGCCTCCTGCATTTCGCGTCGCGAGTATTCTCTTATAATTTCGGCCTCCGCGAATAAAAAAATAAATTGACAAAAAAAACACTTACGATATAATAACAATCATAGTTCCCCGAAATGAAGGGGAATTATTTTTTGTGGACTACAATGGGGACTACAAATATCTTAAAATTTTTCATAGCTCATAAATTTTTACGAGGCAAAATAAAAAAATAAAGATCAAAAATTTTTTCACGCGGTCCGAAAATTTTTTCAAATTTTTTTTCAGTGCTCTTTATCTTAGGAAAGAAAAACTCAAAACTTCAGTATGCTAATATAATTTCCATGAATGATTTAATTACTTCGACAGATAGAATAGAAAACTTAAAAATGATACAGCCGCCTAACGGGCCAAGAATAAATATGGATACGATTTTATTAGCGTCGTGGGTCAAGCCTGCACGCGGCCATTCAAAATTTTTAGAGGCAGGCTGCGCGATGGGAGCCGTATCGCTGTTGCTTGCAAAAAAATTTATGAATAAAAATTTTCATATAACCGGGCTCGAAATTCAAAGCGAACTTGTAAAAATGGCACGCATGAACGCAGAATTAAATAACTTGCAGGAAAAAGCGGACTTCATTGAAGGAGACCTGCGCGACAAAAATTTATTTCCTCGTGAAAGTTTTGACGGGCTTGTAATTAATCCTCCGTACTCGTCAATTTCCGCCGGGCGCGAAAGTCTTGATGCTTCACGCTCTACGGCACGGCTGGAAATTTCCTGCACTCTCGACAATGTAGGCGAGTTAGCTTTCAGAGTTTTGAAAGGGCGCGGCAGATTTTTCGCGGTGTTCTCAAGTTTAAGGCTCGACGTTTTCATCAGTACCATGACTAAATATAAAATAATTCCCAAGCGTCTCAAGCCTGTTTATCCGAAAATAAATAATAATTCAGGAATTTTTTTAATCGAATGTGTAAAAAACGGCGGAGAGGGATTAACATTAATGCCGCCTTTGATAGTCCGCGATGAAAATGATGCTTACACGCAGGATTTATTGAGGGCGTATGAATTTTAGCTTATTAAACGGGAATGAGGGATTAATTATTTATGTTTTCAGTGCTTTCAATAGGGACACAGTATTTTATTTATAAAAAATTAAAACAGGCCGGAGTTAAAAAAAATTTTTTATTTTTATTTATTCTCTGGGCAGCGTTTTGGATTTTAGCCGGATTTATCTGCGGTTATGATTTTATAAAAGTCGAGTATGATATTTTTCCGCTTCATATCAACGAAATTTTCAGGGCAGCTTCTCTAACGTGGGCTGTCATAACTTTAATAGCTTTCTTTGCTTTCTTCCTTGTCGATTTAGTTACGCGCTTCAAAGGCTTCACAAAGAAAAAAATTTTAATCGCGGTTTCGATTACGGCATTAGTAACTCTCTACGGAATGGGCGAGGCTTTTTTTGTTCAAGAAAGGCACATAGTAATCAGGACGAATAAAATCAGCACTGATAAAATCAGAATAGCTTATATAACTGACTCTCACATCGGAGGGCTTTCAACTCACTGGCATTTTGAACGCGCAATGAAGATCGTAAATGACGCAAGTCCTGATATTTTTATATCACTCGGAGACACGATCGACGGCGATATGAATTACAGAACACGCGAGAAAAATTTACTCAAAGCCGCCGCACAAAAAGCACGCTTAGGAGCTTACGCAGTTAATGGAAATCACGAGCATTATTTAATTTTAGATGAAGATGTTGAAAATATTATAAGGGACTGCGGATTTAATTTATTAATAAATGAGCGCGTCGAGGTTCCAGGCACAAATATAACTCTTATAGGACTTGACGACGCAATTCACGGCTACATGAAAATTTTTCTCAAGCCCGAAGATAAAAACAGGTTTGTTTTAGTTCTCAAGCACAGGCCGGGACTGCCGTTTGACGCTGAAAATAATTTTGATCTTCAAATTTCCGGCCATACTCACGGCGGACAATTTTGGCCTCTGGTATATTTCAAACAGTTAGCTGCCGGTGCGCCTCAAGGATTATCGCATAAAGCCGGAGGACTTTTATATATAAGCAACGGCTCAGGATTTAACGGCGCGATGATGAGAATTTTTACTCCGCCTGAAGTTACTGTTATTGATTTAGTGAGGGAAAAATAATCATGCCTTTAACTTTAGTGCCGACCCCGATCGGAAATTTAGAAGATATAACTTTGAGGGCTTTGCGCGTGCTTCGCGAGGCTGATTTAATCGCGTGCGAAGATACGAGGACATCGGGAATTTTACTGCATCATTACAACATAAAAAAATCTTTAACTTCTTTTCATGTTCATAATGAAAACGAAAAATTAGAATTTTTGCTTGAGAAATTAAGAGCCGGTGAAAAAATTGCGGTAATTTCCGATGCAGGCACGCCGGGAATTTCCGATCCGGGCTGGATTTTATTGAAACGTGCTATTGACGAGAAAATCAGCGTTGACGTTCTGCCCGGAGCGTCGGCGGTAATTCCTGCAGTTTTAATGTCGGGGATAAAACCACAACCTTTTATTTTTTTGGGATTTCCGCCGGAAAAGTCAGGAGAACGAAAAAAATTATTGAGCGATGTAAAAAATTTTCCGTTCACTCTGTGCTTTTATATGTCGCCTCACAAGGCCGAAAAGCAGTTAGCGGACTTTATCGAAATTTTAGGCGACAGAAGAGCCGCGCTGATCCGCGAAATTTCAAAAATTTTTCAAGAAGCCGTGCGCGAAAATTTATCTGAAATAATTTCAAGACTTCACGACGGCTTAAAAGGCGAACTTGTTTTAGTAATTGAGGGCCAAGAAGAAAATTCCGCTGACAGTTCGTGGCGCGACGAAGCTCAAAAATTATTCGACGGGGGCGCAAGCGTCAGGGACATTGTAAAAATAATCGAAGAAAAATATAAAATTCCGCGCAACGAGATAAAAAAATCACTGCAAAAAAGTGCACACGGAAATTATTATGACAGTGCCGATTAAAGTTGAAATAATCGTGTGAATTTCACTTTTAAGCAAAATTTTTTTGTCAAAATTTCCTTTTAGATCCTGTAAATTAAATTCTTTAGGGAAAAATCTTTTGACACGCTTGCAATAAGCCTCGAACTCAATGCCGAATTTAGAGCGCAAAAAATTTTCTTCGTGGGGAATTATTGCCGCGTTGTATAAAAGATAAAAACTCACGCAAAAAATTATGACGGCGTGAAGTCCTGCGATTATTGCCCAGCCGATCCCGATTAAAAAATTTCCGAAATATAACGGATTTCGCATTAGGGCATAGGGGCCTTTCGTTGCAAGTTTCTGCGCCTTGACGTTTTCGCCGCGATAAAGGCCGATGAAGCCGACAGCCCAGCACCGCCACAGCTGCCCGGCAATTATAAAAATAAGGGCGGTTAAAATTTGATTAAGAGTAGTTTTTTTTGCGGTGAACAGAATTATTAAAAATAATAAAGTCCAAAGGCCGCCGCGCATTTTGAAAACCCATTCACGCATCTTCGACCGAAGCTCCCTTGTGCAAATTTTCGCTCACGCCCCAGCCAAGCATACGGACAACGACAACGACTCCCATAAAAATTGAAAGATAGTCCGTGAAAAATCTGCAGATTATTGCCATTATGCCGGCCATGTTCGCGGGCATCAAGACTGAATAGAGCAAAGCTCCTCCGCCCTCCGCGACACCGCTTGCGCCCGGAGTGGGGACAAAATATAAAATAAACATGAAGACGGCCTGAACTGCTATTGTCTGGGAATATCTGAAGGGCAGTCCGACCGCGCTCATTAGGATCGGCAGTACGCTGAACAGTACCAGCAAATGAAGGACTGAAAGAATTACCGCGATAGCTACCCAGATTTTCCCGGTGTTGAAAGCAAGCCTGAAGTTCAAAATGTAATTATCAATTTCGCGGTCGAGGAACTGAAAAATTTTTATGACTCTCCGTTTTGATTTCATAAAATTAAATCGCCGCAGCCACATTATTATTACCCTGCATAATTTTTTTATAATATCAGGTCTTATTATCGTGAAGGCTACAAAGGCCCACATCGATAAAATCGCGGCAAAGACATAAAACACAATTCCCTTTAGGAACGGGCTGCCCTCAATAATATCGGGGTCAAAAACGACAGCAGCAGGAACGGCAAGAGTCAAAATTAAAATCGTCAGCATGGTCCGCATCAAAGTTATGGCTATGCCCTTGCCTACAGGAATATTTTTTTTATATAGAGCGTAAACCTGAAAAGGCCCTCCGCCGCTCTGCATAGGAGTTACGGCACTTCCAAAATAATTCAGAAATGTCAAAGCAATTCCAAACGGAAGAGAAATACGCTCATGCGCAGCAGCAGCAAGAGCGCAAAATCTTCCGGCATCGCAAATCCATGCCACAAACACCACGACAAGAGCAAGCAGAAGTTTTGATTTATCGGCAGCAAGCAGAGAGCGCACCGTCTCTCGATCAACACTCCGCAAAATTATTATTGCTCCCATTCCGAACGCAAGAAGAATAAAAATTATAAGACCTTTTCTCAGGGACAAGTCTGTAGTCCTCCATGTGTAATTAAAATTCTAAGAGTCTATTATAACCGACATATTTTTATTTCATTCCCATTTTTTATAAATTCCGGCTTGGCGTTTTTCTTCGGCCTTCTTAGAAACGTGAGTGCCCAGCACGATATTATTAAAGCCCTTGCGCTTTAATAACGCCTTCATTCTGTTCATGAACGGGCAGGGCAGTCTGTGGGCATTGTCTGAACAGACGCACGAGGCAAAATGAATTACAACGTCATCTTTATTAAGTCCGGCTTTGCGCAGTCTCATACCTAAATTTTCCAGCTTGGGCGTTAATAAATTTCCGCAGCAGCCTCCGCAGGTTATAGCCATGTAGCGGACATCATCGGAATAATTTTCAAATTTTCCTATTTTTTCATAAAAGTCATTCATGCACAGAAAACCCGAACATCTTTTCACGACATCTTCGCATTGAATTATTACGACGAGCATTTTTATTTTCCTCCGAATTTATTTATGAGCTTTAACAATCCGCTCTCCTTAAATTCTATCGCTTTCACCGGGCACATTTCATGACAGCAATAACAGCGTATACACTTCGAGTAATCGAAATATAATTTTTTATTTTCGTGTCTCAACGCTCCTGCAGCACACACAGCCGCACACCTTCCGCAGCCTATGCAAAGCTCAGGAATATGAACGGGCCTTGAAGTCATTAATCTTTCAATGAAGGGCAGACGCGGTAAAAGCCTCATCGTTCGGGTCTTGGGGAGATTGACATCATTAAAAATTTTTTCAGGCGTTATATCTCCTTCAACGTCATCAGGATTTAATGAACATTGAGGCATATTTCTTTTCTTGGCCGCAAGGTAGAGCGGATAATCTTCAAACTTTGCGCCGAGCATTTTGCAGAGCCATAAATCCATCGTTAGAGCGTCAACACATGCCCCGATTATTCCAAAATTATACGGGTCTCCTGAAGTCGGCCCGTCTCCGTCCATTCCTATAACGCCGTCCAAAATTGTAAATGTCGGCTTAACTCCGTTGTAAATGTCGAGAAGAAGCGACGCAAATTTTTCGCGGTTTAATCCTACGTTGTAATGCCAGCCGGCTTTCAATCTTCCAGGAACGCAGCCGAAAAGATTTTTCACTCCCATAGTTAAATACATCTGCCCGTGAGTTTTTAATTTTGCGAGATTAATAATTTTATCCGCCTCAAGCACATATTTGCTGACCTGGATTTTATGGAAGTCCGCTCCGGCGTTTGCAGGCAAGTCAACCGGCTCTGTCAGCTCTTTGCATTCGATATTTAATTCACGGGCAACTTGCATGAATCCGGACTTTTCTGCGGCATTTTTGAAATTATCTATTCCGGGACTGTCAGCAATGAAAGGAACTGCGCCCTGCTCGATAATTATTTTTGCAGCAGCACGGACTATTGACGGGTCTGTCGAGACACGCCTGGAAATTTCATGGCCTGCAACCAAATTTACTTTTAATAAAATTTTTTCGCCTTTATTAAAGGAAATTCCAAAATGATTGAAAGCCCGTCTAACGGCCTTGTCAATTTCATCTTGTTCATAATTACTTTGAGAAATAAAAAGCACCTTGCCCATAAAAAAATCAGCTCCGTTTTTTTTCTGAAATTATATCAGCAAGACGGAACTGATTTTTATGCGAACGTCCGAAAATTTTACGCAAGCTTAGCTATTGCGCTTCTGAGCTTTTCTACCTGCTCCGTAAGAGCAGCGACTTTTTCTTTTAAGAGCATATTTTCATACTCCAATGACATTTCGGGAGCCGCAGTTTTAACAACAGACTTCTTCTTCTCGACCACCGAAACATCTGCCTGAGCAGCAGACATAACTCGTCTGACTTTAGTTTTGGCTGAACGTTTGGAAACTGCCGAACGTTTTCTTCTCAGCGGTGTAACAGCTATGCCGGCTTTCTTCAAAGCCTTTCTCCATTGAAAAACCGTCCATTTGCTAATACCTGCTTCGTTCGCTGCTTCGGTAACTCCGATCTCTTCAGCTCTTTTAAGAATTGCAGAGCGTCTTTCAAGCGCGGCTGCTCTTTGTTCTTCTCTGACTGCCGCCGCTTTGCTTTTGTTACTTTTTCTAGCCGAAGTTTTTGCTTTTTTGCTAATCGTGCTTTTCTTCTCGGCCCTCTCGATAGCTTTAACAACCTGCCACGTAGTATCGAACTCTTTGGCAACCCTTGTCGGCTCAATTCGCTTTAACCTTTCGAGTATCGCGGCTCTTTCTTCCGCACTGAAATCTTTTACTTTCTTCAACACAACTTCATCTGACATTTTATTTTCTTCCTTTCCAAATGAAATTAAAATTAAATTGGTGTGTTAAGAATTATATCTTGTATCTTGATAAATTACAAAGAGAAATTTACAAATTTGTATTTTTTATTTCACGGTGATAAAAAAGCAGTCCCCGAAATTTTCGAGAACTGCCCGATTTTTCTACTGTCCAGCAATTATTTTTCAAAGTGTTGATAATCTTTTACGCTCTTCCAATTTCCGCCCCATTCAAATCCGTGCTGAGTGAAAAGTTTATAACATAAATCATTCTCATCAATCTTATGCGGAAAATCTTTTGCCCTGTCAACGTATTCACCGGCCGTCGCAGGTTCTATATATGTCTTTCCGTCAACGGTCTTGATATACGGATTGTAGAGCGTGTTAATGTCAACGGCGAGGCCAAGCCCGTGCTTAGAAACTTTTGTTGTGCGCGAAATAAATCGGAAGTTAAAGCACGAAGAATTATTATCGCGCATTGAAGTCTCATCGTCCGCGTTATATTCATCGACAAGCCTGATTTTTTCAATCTGGTAGCCGGCTTCATATAACTTTTGAAAAATATCGAGAAGGTCAGCAGCTATTGAGGCGTTGCAGATTAATTCGCCCTCGTGGGGTTCTCCGTCAAAGCCAATGTGCATGACGTGCAAATACCTTAAATCGCTAAGAGGCACAGTGCAGTTGTCTTTGTAGGATTTTCCTTTAATACGCGCAAAAATCACATCATCAATTTCAGCTGCGTAAAAATTATTATCCTGTGCATAGCACGCTGAAGAAAATACCAGCGCAATCATAAAAAACATAAAAAATTTCATAAGTTATATTCTCCCATAAAGTGCAGACGCAGCTCGTATTCTATCAGCAAGCCCGTCCGGAATAGCGTTATCTCTCATCTTCCAAGCCCAGTTCCCCGTAGGCGTTGAAGGCGTGTTAATTCTTGCTTCAGCTCCGAGCCGTAAATAATCCTGCATCGGGATAATAGCCGTGTCAGCTACGGAACTAAGAGCGAGCCTCGTAACTTCGCTTGTAAAAATATACCCGTCCATGATGTCGCGCCCGACGTATGACGAAAAATTTTTAATGTCGTCTTCCGTTGCGTCAGTGTCGAACCAGCCGCGAGAAGTATTATTATCGTGAGTGCCGGTGTAAACAACATTCCCTCTTGTATGATTGTGAGGCGCGTAGGGATTATCGGCAGGGTTGCCAAAAGCAAAATGCAAAACTAACATTCCCGGCAGATTCATTTTTTTTCTAAGCTCTTCGACATCGGGCGTAATTATTCCTAAGTTCTCGGCCCAGAAAGGCATTGACGGGAAATTTTCTTTTAAGAGCGCGAAAAATTTTTCGTACGGAACGTCAACCCATTCGCCGTTCTTTGCAGTCTCCTCACCGTAAGGCACAGCCCAGTAAGCTACAAGTCCCCTGAAATGATCTATGCGGACTTTGTCGAACAATGCTAAAAGATTTTTGAGCCTGTCGATCCACCATTTGAAATTTTGTTTTTCCATAGCGTCCCATTTGTACGTAGGATTGCCCCAAAGCTGTCCCGTCGCGCTGAAATAATCCGGCGGAACTCCGGCAACAGTAACAGGATTCAAATTCTCGTCAAAGTCAAAAAGTTCCGGGCTCTGCCACACGTCCGCGCAGTCGCGTGTTACATACAGAGGAATATCGCCGATTAATTGAACGTCAAGTTTTTTTAGACACTCTTTTAATCTCAAAGCCTGCGTGAAAAAAATGAATTGATAAAATTCCTGCCTTGCAATTTCATTCGAGTACTCAGCTTTGAATTTTTTTATAGCGTCATGGTCTTTGTGCTTCAGATCTTCGGGCCATTCGTACCAAGCCGCGCCGCCCTGTACCTGCTTAATAACGCTGAAGAGCGCGAAATCATTGAGCCACGCCGTATTTTTTCTAAACTCGTCAAATTTTCCGCCGCCGATTTTTGAGTAGCGTTTATAGGCTGCGTTTAATACTTCGGTCTTAAATTCCCGTGCCGCCTCGTAATCAACGCGGTCTAAATCTTTTTCAAAATTGTATTTTTCAGCGAGCCGCTCTAATTCTTCCTTCTGGATTAAATTATCGCTCAATAAAATTTCAGGACTTGTCAATAAATAATTTCCGGCAAAAGCGGACGTGGGACTGTAAGGCGAATTTCCGCAGCCGGAGTCAATCGTAGTGAGAGGCAGAACCTGCCACATTTTTTGCCCTGCTTTGTTGAGAAATTCCGCAAACTTTACAGCCTCCGGCCCAAAATCACCGATGCCGTATTTTGAAGGAAGTGATGTAATCGGCAGCAATACTCCCGCGCTTCGTTTATTCATAAAAACTTTTTCCCTCCTAACTTTCTTTTTAATTAGGGATTAGCGATTAGTCATTATTTAGTTAGTCATGAAAAAAACTTCCTAATTCCTAATTCCTAACTCCTACCTGTTATAACGCTCCTGACGCATAAACCGTATTGCCTGCGCAGAAGGTCATAGTAACGTCGATTAAAGAAATTTCTTCCGGCCTCACTAAAAACGGATCCTGCTCAAGAACAATCATATCAGCGTCATTGCCTACAGCTAATTCGCCGCGCCTTAAATCATTATTAAAATTCCAAGCCGCGCCCCACGTGTAAACGCTCAAAGCCTCCGCAACGCTCAAACCGTCAGTTACAAGGCGGCCCATATTTTTTAGCGGTGCAGTCAGATTTTCGCCGGACGCTACGGAAATCACAACGCCGTTTTGAAAACCCTCGTGAATAAAATCCGCGTTAATGTCAGGCAGAGCAACGCCGCCAAGATTTAATAATTTCATGCGTTCGATGAGCGCACCGCCGGTGAAATTTTTTACTAAATGCCTTGAATTTTTATGAACTTTCTTGACAACACGCTCAAGAGCATTCAGGCATGATTTATTGTTGTCGCTGATAACCTGACAGCCAGATAAATGAGCCGAATAAATCATATTTTTCTGCTCCTGCTGTTCGAGTTCGCCCTTAACGAAAATTCCTCCAATTTTGCAAAACGGCAGGCCGTCATTAGTCCTCAAGCCTGATGCTAAAAAATCATTCAGCGAACTGACATCATCAAAAGCGAAATTGCATTTTAATCTGAAATTTAACGAGCTGTAAATCTCTTTTAAGAATACATCCCATAAATCAAGCGAAGAATTGCGAAAATCAACGGCTATTTCAGAAATTCCAAGCGAGCTGATTTTTGTTGAGTAAGTGTCGGCAAGATATTTAATTTCGTCTAAAGTTAAATCCGGCAGATGCTGGATAAATTCGTCCGGCTCAACGTTATCCTGCGGCATGTTTAATTCATTCATGGCCGGAGTATTTATTACTATGTGAGTATTTTTTTCGTCAATGACGGCACACGGCAAAGCCCCTATGACTTCTTCGATATCGTCACGCGAAATTATTACGCTATCCGAAAGATTGTAGGCAATGTACCAGCCGCGCAAGGGCTTATTATTCGCGTGAAAATATGCGTTCAAAGCGTCCTTAAAATCTTTTGTTGATTTAACTTTCGAGAGATTGAGCCGCTCTTGATTTTCGGCCCATGATAAAAAATTAATGCCGCTGTCAACAAATCCAGGCAGGACGGTTCTTCCGTGAAGGTCAATAACTTTTCCGCTGAAACTTCCGCTGTCATCGTCAATCGAAACAATACGGCCGTTCTCGAACGTGATATTTTTAGCTGTCCCGGAGCGTGTGTGTATTCTGCCGTTTATTAATGAAATTTTTTCCTGCTGTGTCTGTTCCAACCTTAAAAACTCACCCCTTTCGCGTTTTTCAGGTAGGAATTAGAAGGCAGGAGGTAGAAATTATTTTTTGCTTTATAATTTTTAACCTTCTTTACCTCCTACCTCTTAACTCCTAACTAATAAATCCCATCGTGTTTTGTTCCAATGCCGAAAATCTGCAAGGAAGTTTCCATTAAATCATTCTGTGCCTTCACGAGCCACGCGCCCATAGCCATTTGAACCTTAGCCTGACTTAAATCCATTGAGGCTTCGGCGATGCTCATCGGGTCGGCTCCGCTCTCGGCAACTTTTGCTCCGGCTGCGTTTGCGGTGTTGAGAGAAGTCTGCATTAAAGACAGACCGTTTTGCCCAAGCGAGCTGTAACTGTTCAAGCTGATCATGAAAATTTATCTCCTTTCTTGAATTACAACATATTATATACTACTATTTTACGCCTTACTTGAAGATGTCGGCTTCTGCAAGCTGATAATAAATGTCATTGCCTTCGCTGTATTTTTCAAGTCTTCCTACGACGGTTATTTTTGAGCCTATCGCCGGAAAATCTTCGGGGAATTTGTAGTTATATTCTTTCTTGGGCGAAAAATCCAATCCCATTGCACAGCACGCAGAAGCGTCCATGATAGCTACAGCAAAATAATCTGTCCCAGTGTCCGGGTCTTGGGCAGAATCGAAAAGCCCCTGAATTTTTATCGTCTTGCCTAAATATTTATCAGGATCCATTAAAATATTCATTACGCTTGAATATGTCATCATGCTGTTCAATTTTGTAAGATCCAAGTCAACTTTTTGAGCGGCAAAAGCAGAAAAAGAAGGGCAGGCAAATATTACTAACGCAAATAATAAAATAATTTTTTTCATCGGTTAAAACCTCCGTGAAAATTTTTCAAAAATAAAAAACGCTCCGAACGTCAGCATGTCAGCGGCAACGATTGTCGAACCTACAGGAGTTCCGGCAAGTATGGAAATTATCATGCCAAGCAAAGCGCAAAAAACCGAAATTATTACGGAGCATATTGTTACGGATTTGAAGCTCTTGAAAATTCTCATCGCCGACAATGCAGGAAAAATAATCAGAGCCGATATTAATAACGAGCCGACTAAATTCATCGCTAAAACTATAACTACAGCAACTATTACGGCGGTTAGTAAATTATAAACGTCTGCTTTTATTCCGGTTGCACGCGCAAAATCTTCGTCAAAAGTTATCGCGAAAATCTTGTTATAAAAAAATACGAACGTCAAGACGACAATTAAAGACAAAATTATACTGAAAGAAACTTCGTTTTCCGTGAGAGTTAATATCGAAGTCGAGCCGAAGAGAGTCGCGCAGACATCGCCGGATAAATTAGACGAGGTCGAAAAAATATTCATCAGCAGATAGCCAACAGCTAAAGACCCTACGGACAGCATAGCGACTGCCGCATCTCCTTTAATTACAGCGTTATTTCCCGTCCGCAATAAAAGCACGGCGCAAAAGACAGTTATAGCGAGTACAACGGGCATGTCGTTTGTAATATTTAAGACAGCCGCGATTGCCATTGCTCCGAATGCAACGTGTGAAAGTCCGTCGCCGATGAATGAAAAACGTTTTAACACAAGCGTAACTCCCAGCAGAGAAGAACACAGCGAAATTAATACGCCCACCACGATAGCGTTGCGCACAAACGGAAATTGCCAATATAAAATAATTTTTTCAAGTAACTCTGTCATCTTTTCACCTCGCTGTATTCCGGGCTGGTGCTGATTTTTAGAATATGGCTCGAATATTTCAAAGCCGCCTCAATATCGTGAGAGATCATGATTATAGTTATGCCGTCGCTGCGATTAAGCTCTTCAATTAATTTATACATTTCCGAACTTGCTTGAGGGTCGAGGCCGGAGACGGGCTCATCGAGAAAAATTATTTTTCTTGTCGAACAAAGAGCGCGGGCAAGTAAAACACGCTGCTGCTGACCGCCTGAAAGTTCTCTGTAACAGTGCGCCGTGATTTCTTCGATGCCCATTCTTTGAATGGCTTGACGGGCAAAATTTTTTTCTGATTTTTTATAAAAAGGGCGCAGACCGCAGCGTCCTTGAAAGCCGGATAAGACGACTTCCCACACTGAAGCGGGAAAATCTTTTTGAACTTCAGTCTGCTGTGGTAAGTAGCCGATTTCCTTTGAAGTAATCCCCTCGCCGAAAATTATTTTTCCCGAAGTCGGAGCCTGAAGGCCGAGAATAGTTTTCATTAATGTAGTTTTGCCGGATCCGTTCTCGCCGATTATACAAAGATAATCACCGGCGTTTACAGAAAAATTTAAGCCGCTTACGATAACATTCGAGCCGTATCCGAGCGATAAGTCAAGACAATTAATCTGCGCCATTTCGAGCCTCGTTAATTTAATGCGGTCTTGAGGGTCTCAAGATTTTTTTCCATAATTGAAAGATACGCCGCGCCGTCTTTTATATCTTTCATTGTCGTTGACTGCATAGAGTCAAGGGATAGGACGCACTGATTTTTTTCTTTAGTACTTGCGATTATAGTTTCAGCGATTTTATGACGCGGATTTTCAATCGTGAGGACGCAGGGCAGTTTCAGCTCATCAGCTTTTTTTGCTAAAAATATCACGGTCTCAAAACTCGCTTCAGTTTCAGCAGAGCAGCCGGAGAAAGCCGCGTAATATTTCAGGCCGTAATCGTCAGCAAGATAACGGAAAGGGAAACGATCGCCGAACAAAAATATTTTTCTCGCAGCCCCGTCGACGGCTTTGTGATATTTCGCGTCAAGTTCAGATAATTTTTTGATGTAGTTATCCGCGTTTAAGCGGTATAAATTTTTATTTTCGGGGTCGAAGTCCGCAATAACTTCAGCAACATATCTGCAAACGGCGCAGGCATTTTTTAACGAGAGCCATATATGTTCGTCAGCTTCGGCTTCATGTTCGTGCTCATGTTCATGCTCATGTTGCATACCTTCGACAATTTCTTCAGTTTTTACGGAAGAGCCTAAAATCGAGAGAAGATTTATAACAATCTGGGTCTTGTTCGTGCTGTTCTTCAAAGCGTCATTGACCCACTCGTCAGACTCTCCGCCGACATAAATAAAAACATCGCAGGCTGAAATTTTTACCATGTCATCGACTGTCGGCTGGTAGCTGTGCAGATCCACGCCCTTGTCAAGAAGCAAAGTTAAATCTGCGTTCTTGAGGTTATCGCCTAAAATTTCACGCACCCAGTCATAAATCGGAAAAATTGTCGTAACTACGCTCAATTTTTTTTCGGCTGCGCACGGACTTATAAAAAGCCCGGCAATTAAAAAAACGCTAATAAAAAAAGAAAATAATTTTTTCATGAATTAAATTTTAATGCAGAATACTATAAAAGCAAAAACAATTTTTTATTTTTTATTTTTCCAAGCGTTGACGGCTTCAGCGTCATTAAACGGAATACGTTTATCTTTGATCAGTATAAATCTCTCCGGCCCTTTGCCCGTCAGCACGAGAATATCATCGGGCTTCAGCATGTTCAAAGCGTAATTAATTGCTTCGGGGCGGTCAATAATAATTTTATACGGAACATCAGGAGCGACTCCGGCGGCGATTGCTTCAGCTATTTTCATCGGGTCTTCGTCGCGTGCATTGTCCGAAGTAATTATTATCTCGTCTGCAAATTCCGAAGCTGAACGCGCAAGTTCCGGCCTGTTCTGCTGGTAACGCCCTCCGCCGTGCCCAAAGACTGAAATAATTTTTCCCTTATTCCCTGACAAAGCCCGGATAGTTTTCAGAACGCTCTTTAATGCTGACGGAGTGTGGGCAAAATCTATAAAGCAGCGTGCCCTGTTCGGAAGGTCAATTCTTTCTAAACGTCCGGGAACTTGAGGAACATTCGCAACGCCTTTAATAATTGCCTCGTCGTCAACGCGCCCGCGCATCGCCGTAACAGCGCACAGAGTATTCATGATGTTGAAACCGCCGACTAAAGGAGTGTGAATTTTCAGCGGCTCAAATCCCTCCGTAAAAATTTCAAGCTCCGTTCCGTTTAGAGTTGTTTTAATGTTGAAAGCTCTTGAGGCTGCTTTTTCGTCAAGTCCAAAACCGCGAAGATTTTTGGGAAATTCGGTTAATAATCTTTTTCCGTAAGGGTCATCAAAATTTGCCGCGCCCATAAAATTTTTTTTCGTGTAATTTGTGAAGAGTAATTTTTTTGCGGCAAAATAATTTTCCATGTCGATATGAAAATCTAAATGCTCAGGATATAAATTTGTAAAGACAGGCACATCGTACAGCGCACCTTTAATTCTTCCCAAGTAAAGCCCGTGCGAGGAAGTTTCCATGACGCAGGCACCGCATTGATTTTTTAACATCGAGGCTAATTGTTTCTGCACTACACAGCTTTCAGGCGTTGTACGGTCAGCTTCTTTTTCGTTAATTCCGTCGCTCTCAATAATAGTTCCTAAGAGTCCGGCGCGTATTCCGGCAGCCTGTAAAATGCTTCGTATTATATACGTCGTCGTAGTCTTTCCGTTTGTACCCGTAACCCCGATCATTAATAATTTTTCTGCGGGATTGTCATAAACTAAAGCAGCGGTTTCGCCCAAAAAATCTCTGACTCGCTTGACAATTATCTGCGGCAAGTCCGAATCAACTTCACGCTCGCACAACAATGCACACGCGCCCTTTTTTTCAGCCGTTTCCACAAAGTTATGACCGTCGGAATTTTCGCCCTTAATGCACGCAAACAGCGTCCCGGCTTTTACGTCGCGGCTGTCCGAAATTACATCTGAAATTATTTTATAAATATCGTCCTGATTTTTTACGCGGACTTCGATATTTTTATCTTTTGCCCGTATAAAATTCACGACGCTTTCAAAATTTACGCTCATTTTTGCCTCCTGATTTTTATTATAATTATAATTTACAAAAAAAATCTTAAGGAGATAAAAATGCTTCGACCTTTAATAGATATTTTAATGACTGTGATTTTGCTGCTCTCAATGTCCTACGAGCTGATAGGCCCGGCACTTGCAGTCATGCTTGAAAAATTCGGATTTATTTTCGACGGCTACGACTACGGCGGAATAATTCACGAATGGCTCGGAATGAGTTTAATAATTTTATTTTTCTTTCATTTATGGCTTAACAGGTGGTGGCTCAAAAATATTTTCAAAGGACGCTACAACCTGACGCGGACAATTTTAACTTCACTGAACATTTTATTAATAATCGACGTGATTTTTTTGCTCGTCAGCGGTTTGTTAATGGCAAGAATTTTTGACAGCGTTGAATTTTCAGAGACGGATCCGTTTATATCATTTGCGCGTCAGGCACATGTCGCGGCATCTTACTGGGGCTATGTCCTGATGAGTTTTCACGCCGGACTTAACTGGCATATTTTCAGCGCGATGATGTTCAAAGGAATGAAGCCGAAAATAAAATTTATTCCGCATTTAATCGCTGCTGCAATTATGATTTACGGGGCATTCGCGTTCGTGAAGCGTCAGCTCTGGGACTACATGACGCTGAATATAATGTTTGTGTTCTTTGATTTTGAAGAGCCTTTTATTTTTTTCATAATCGATTACATTGCGATAATGATTCTCTTCGCATGTCTCGGTCATTATTTAATTTTGCTGCTTAGAAAATTAAGCGTCAGGAGTTGAATTTCTTTTGGGATTTTTAGGGAACCAGCCTTTTTCAACACGCTTAGTCTGTTCTTTGAGTTCTCTTATGCACCAGAGAAGAACGAAGCTCAATATTCCTAACATGCAGGAAATTATAAAATCTTCAACAATCAAAGAAAAAAATGCGCAGGCTACTCCTGCAATCAAAAACAGAGGCCATATTTTTTCTGAAAAGTAATATTCGCATTTAACGACTATCGGGTGAAAAATTCCTGTTATTAAAAATGCAAAAACTCCGATGATAATTCCTGAATAATTCAACTTCCTAACTCCTACCTGCTCATGGCGTAATATTCAAGCTCTGCCATTTCTTCGACTATTGCCTTAAAAGTCGGCGCGGCGAGTTCTCCTCCGTAAATTCTTCCGCTTGACGGCTCGCCAATTACGACAAGCATTAAATATTTCGGAGCGTCATAAGGCCAAAATCCTATGAACGAAGCTACGTAACGGTTACGCGAATATTTGCCGCCCTCCGGGACTTGGGCAGTTCCCGTCTTTCCGGCAAGTTCCGTAACTTCTGTCGCGGCTCGTTTGCCCGTTCCCTCAAGAACTACGCGGCGCATAGCCTCTCTGATCCATGCGGCAGTCTCCGGCGTATATACCTCGCGCATAACTTTCGGCGTTCCTTTGTAGACAACTTCGCCCTGAGAATTTATTGCTTCTTTAACGATATAAGGGCTCATTAATTTTCCGCCGTTCACGATTGCTCCCATAGCCGTTATTAATTGCAAAGGAGTTACGGCAAGCCCCTGACCTATCGCAATATTTGCAGGAGTAATTCCGCGCCAGTTCTCCGGGTAAGGCAAAATTCCCCTAGCAACTCCAGGAAGTTCTATATCGCTTTCACGCCCGAAGCCCAAAGCTAAAAGGCTCTCGTATGTTTTCGTTTTCTCTGCTCTTATTCCGATCTGTGCCATGCCGACGTTCGAGGACTTTATTAAAAGATCTGCCGTGTCGATATTTCCCATTGCGACGTTTGAATTTGATTCGCGTATAAATCCATCAGCGACTTTTAATTTTGCAGGACAGAAAAATAATTCGTCAGGTTTTGCCCAGCCGCGCTCAAGAGCAATTCCCAAATATATCGGCTTGAAAGTTGAGCCGGGCTCATAGCCGCGACTTACTACGGAATTTGAAAGAGACTCAATCGTAAGGCTTTTTCTGTTCTGTGGGTCGTAAGTAGGATAGCTCGCCATTGCAAAAATTTCTCCGCTGTTCGGGTCCATGCACACGCACACAGCCCATTTTGCGCCGTTATCCTGTGCGGCTTTGAATAAATGCTTTTCGACAACATACTGCATTCTGCTGTCAAGCGTCAAAGTTATAACAGGCGTTACTGTTCTTTGTTCAATTTCGTTTTCAAATAATAATGCCGGCTGCGAGCCGGGCCGTCTCACTACGATTTTTTGCCCCGAAGGATTATAGAGCGTGTTGTCCCAAACCTGCTCAATGCCGGCTTGGCCTTTATTATCAGCGTCGCAAAATCCGAGAACATGCGACATTAAATTATTATTTGTGTATTTTCTGTAGGGTTCGTCAATTTCAATTAATGCGCGAGGATCGCTTAATTCTTTTTTTATTGACTTATATTTTTCGGCTTCGTTTTCATCTTTGACTTTATGCTCAAGCCACATGAAACGCGATTTTTTTTCTATTGCAGTTTGAATTTTCGTGAGCAGGTCTCCCGATAATATACCCGAAAATTTTTCTACATCTTTCTCTTCTAATATTGAAGGGTCTACGGCAAACGAAGGTATAGTGTCAGAAATTACTAAGGCATTTCCTTTTACGTCCTGAATTATTCCGCGTGTCGATTGAAGATTAACTTTTCGCCAGTATTGATGGCGCGACCGCTGAACAACTCGTGAATCCGGGTAACAATGACGAGCTACTAATGTTACGCTTATAACAGTGAAAAAAAATAAAAATAAAATCCAAGGATTACCGCGTTTATTTTTTTTTACGTTAGGCATTTATTTTTTATTCATCTCTTCCGAAAAGCCAAGCAAAACCAGAACGCCAGCCTGTAAGTTCGTTTTTAACTTCTTTTCTTGCTGCAGCCGTAAAACTTCCGCGTGCCCTCATCGGAAGCGTCTCAGCCTTCAAAACTTTCTGCATACCTAAATTTTCTTTGCAGTAGCTGTAAATTCTTATCGGCGCAAGAAGCCCCGAAAGCTCCTGACGCAGATTAACTTCTTCCTCTGCATATTTCTGAATGGATTTATTGACAGTGTCAAGGTAGTACGCAAGGCGCGCAGACTGGAATCTAAGAAAGCCAAGCCCCATAGTCAACATCACAACAAGGCACAGGGCCGCGATGATCTTTAATGTAACCTTTATTTTTTCTGAACTACTTTTACACACTTTTTTCGCCTCCGTTTTCCCCTTAAAAATTTTCTTTTCGTGCCGTAAAAATTTCATTGCCTGCGAATAATATCACAATTTGCATAAATTGCCTAGTCCCTATTCGTAAAAAATGCTCGTAATTTTGCGCTCCTAGCTTTATAATTTTTTTCAATTTCAAGTTCTGAAGGTGTCATGGGGTGGCGCGTCAAGACTTTTCCCGTGCCGATGCTCTGCCATTCGCGGAAAGTTTTTTTTATTATTCTGTCCTCTAGTGAATGATAAGCTACGAAAATTATTAAAGACTCACGGTTAAAATTTTCCATGAACTTCAATAAATTTTCAAGCTCCTGCATTTCATCGTTCACATAAATTCTTAAAGCCTGAAAAATTCTACGTGCCGGGTGTGTTCCCATTTTGCGCTGAACGGGCTGTGGAAGGGAAGACCTGATTAAATTCACAAGGTCGCCCGTAGTTTCTAGGGGCTTTTTATTTTTTTTGACGGCTGAGGCAATTTGCCGCGAAAATCTTTCTTCGCCGTACTTCCAAAAAATTTCGGTTAAAGTTTTTTCGTCGGACTGTTCGAGAACTTCACGGGCCGTCAAAGAATTTCCGTCGGGGTTCATTCGCATGTCAAGAGGGCCGTCGCTCTGAAAAGAAAATCCGCGTTCGGGCGTTGTGATCTGCATGTTGGAGACCCCTAAATCAAACACGTAAACGTCAAAAGAATCTGCGTCAGGAATTTCGCTAAGGCTTCCAAAATTTTTTTGACAGGCTGAAAATCTTTTTTCGAGTTCAAAATTTTTGAGCCTCTCCCGTGAAAAATTTATCGCCTGTTGATCCCTGTCGAGGCCAAGAACAAAACACTCCGGAAAATTTTTTAGCATTGCTTCGGAGTAACCGCCCAGCCCCAAAGTCCCGTCAAGAATTTTTTTATGACGGCAATTTTTTATGAACTCCAGAACTTCATTTAACATTACGGGTTCGTGATACATGATTTTAATTTTTTTCGCCTCATTAAAATTTTTTCAATGATAGCACAAAATTTCTCGCACGTTAAAAATTTCCCTACTACCTGAAAAAAGTACCGGGCCCCTTCAAATTTTTTGAGAGACCCGGCGAATTTTAAGGAGATTGATTAGTGATTGTATCTGTCTAAAATTTAATGCCTTTGCCGGCAAAAATCTTCAAAATTTCGTTCTCCGACCTGTAGCCGACTTCCTGAGCGATTTCTTTCCCTGAAGCGTCCCTGAAAATTAAAGTCGGGACGTAACGTATATTATACTTCTTCGCGATGTCGGGATTACTTTCAAGATAAATACGAGCCGTCGTGATCCTGCCTCTGTAATTATCATCGAGCTTGTCCAGAACTTTTGACATCTGAGCGCACGCCGGACACGTTTTCGTTGAGAGCATCGTTACGGAAGGAACAGCAGCACACGCCGCCGAACTCAGGACGAACACAACGAGCAACGCTAATAAAATTTTTTTCATAACTAACGCACCCTTTCTCGAAAAAAAAATTTTTTAACCTGCATGAAATTTTATCTTTAATTTGTGAAAAAAAAATGAGTATTCATTGCAAAAATTTTTTCAAAAAAAATCCCCCTGCCGTTATGACAGGGGAATTTTATGCGCGAGATTTATTAGGGAAGTTTTACTCTTCCGTTTTTGCCTCTGCGGCCTCTTTTACGCCTTCAGCTGTTGTTGCGTCCGCGTCTTTTGCATCTGCTTTGACTGCAATAACCGGTGCGTATTTCGCCTCTGCGTTGAGCCACGGGGCTACGATTACTACATGGCTTTCAGGTACGACCTTCGTTTCCTCGCCTTTTTCGTCGGCAAAGTCAACGATTTCGTCGTCCGTTGTCGGTTTCGTCGAGAATGCGAACCATACGAGCTCCGCTCCCGTCTTAACTTCTTTGTCAAGGTCAACTTCAAAGTCATACTGTCCCGAAGCAGTTACTTCGATTTCAGGAAGCACCGCCGCGATTACATAGCCTTTGTCCTCGATTGCCTTGCGCTGTGCAGCCGTGAGCTTGTCAGCCGTTCTGCCTGCGCCCATATGGACTTCGCCTTCACCGAGTGCTACATCTTTGACTTCTTTCTCGACTGCTGCTATGTCCTTAGCTTCGGCTTTGGTCTCGGCCTTCGTCTCTCCAGCCTCTAACGGCGAGTCGTTCGTGGACGTGGGCGAGGTAATGGTTATACTGACGTTTCCAGTACCTGTTGCCTTTGTCAACGGATCCGTTACCGTAACTACTAACGAGTCGGTTCCAGGAGCAGTTACCTTCTTGTTGACCTTGAGAGTCAATGTCGCGTACTTGCCGTTGCCCTTAATCTTCGCTGAAATTCCGGAAGTTTCCGGCTTCGTGGTGATCTTCCACTTGTACTTAAGGTCAGAGTTCGTAGCGTTTGTAACCTCAAGGTTCACCGTTTTGGTCTCTCCGACATTAACTGCTGTGGACTGAGCATCGACTGTCGGTGCAGCGTCAGCAACCATAAAGGTTATCTTGCCTTTGCCTTCCGTTCCGAAGTTCTCGAGCTGGAACTCGGTTGCGAGTTTCTTCGTCGCCTTCTGTGCCGTTCCTTCGAGGCCTGGAGCGTTAGTGTTGGTGTTGTTAACATCAATGCCGTCCGGCAGCGGTGTTGTTGCAGTAACCTTTACGTCGGCTACGTGATAAGCTGAACCGCTTTCGTTAGCATCGCTCAGGTTTGTTTCTAATACCCCATTCGTTGTGGGAGTGAGTGCCCCACTGCTGTCAGTCGTAAGGGTCATCTTCTTAGTTACGAGCTTCGGTTTCGCTCCGAGTATCGTAATCTTTGCGGTCGCAACATCTGATGAAATCTTGCTATCGCTGTCGGTCGCATAGAACTTTACCACGATAGGATCCTTCGGGCCTGTCGGGTGCGTTGCGGTGCCGGAAATCGTTCCCTTCGTTGTGTCGAACGTGAGGCCGTACTGGTTGTATAACGTGGTCTCATCAGTTACTTCGCCGCCGCCGTTTGAATTACCGCCGCTGACATTGTCAATCTTCCATTTCATGCCCGTAGTCGTTACCGTTGCCTTAGGAGTAATCTTTACTTTCTTGCCGACAAGTACTTCTTTATCAAGACCCTTTGAAGTATCGATTACTGGTGTCGGTTTCGCAACTACTGTAACAACTATCTTCTTGGACTCGTTCGTCATAGGATTCGTCGTGGTAATCGTGAACTTCGACGTAACGTCCTTCTTCGCGGTCTTGGGCGTTCCGGTGAACGTAAGGAGCTTGCCGTTGTTGGCTGTTGCAACCTCTATGCCGTTAGCTGTGGCCGGCTTAATTGTCGTATTAAGCGGACGTGCGCCCTTGATACTGAAGACGATTCTATCCTTCGCGTCCGTTACAGGAAGAGCTTCACCTGCCGGCACTATCAACGTTACCGCTGACGGAACGTCAACACTTGAGCCAAGAATGTCGCAATATTTTTCGCTGATGTCGTTCGAGTTGACGAATGACGGAGACTCGCCTGTTACAGTTACCGTATGTTTTGCAGTCGCTGTTTTCAGTGTACTATCTGCCGTGTTCACGGCTACAACCGTTACAGGAAGTTTCGTATACGCAACCGCTCCGTTTGCGGGCTCGGTGTACTTAAATGTAGCTTGGCCGTCATCGCTGTAAACAAAGGACAATCCAGTGTATGTATCCGAAGTCTTTGTGAGCGTGATTGCATCGCTGGCACCAAATTTCTTCGCGGTCACCGCGTCAATTACTGCTGTCATCTTTAGCGGAGCATCGCCTGCTTTTACGCTAGCATCGCCGCTCGTAGTCTTATTAAGTACAAAGCTCTTCGCTGGCATTACCGGTGCTACGCCGGCAACATCAACAGTGAACGTCTTTACATCTGACTCGCCGTAATAGTTTTTAGCAGTAACTCTTACCGTAAACTCTCCGCCTGACGGTACGCGGTCAATGCTTCCGGCTAACTTGGCAACCGTGTCGCCATTCTTGTTAGTGCTGTTAAGATCAAGCGAAATGCAGCTCTCTCCGCCATCTACCTTCCAACCCGTTGCAGTTTTCTCTAAGCCATCGATCTCAACTGTCCAGTCTTGAGAATACGGGAAGTTCGTTCCTTTAAGCGTCCATTCATACGCTTTCTTGGTCACGATAGAGTCATCGATTGCGTAATCGTCAACTTCCGGCTTACCCCAGACCTTGATATCTCCTGAAAGGGTGTAAGTTTTATTTATGTTTTTATTTGTAGCCGTAATTGTATACTTCACGCCGTCTTCCAGCTTTCTGGCAGTCGAGAATGTTCCCGTCAATGTCGCTGTTTTTCCGTCACCCAAGTCCGTCAATTTGAGACCGGCAGGAAGATTCTCAGTCTCCCAAGAAGATACAGGGCCGGGCTGAGCTACCAGAATTACGGTTCCTATGTTGTCTCCAACTTTGACATCTCCGCTCGGAAGATCCGCGCTGCCGGCTGATGTAACCGTAACATCAAACGAATTTGAACCGATTGAGAGTACAGCCATAAGAGGATCCGAATAGCCTTTGGCGTTCCTGGCTATTATTGGAAAATCCATATTTAGAGCCGTTGTTTTGGGCTTGCCGTAAATCTTAAGCGTTGAAGTGTAACCGGACTGCGTTGCGCTGTAAACCAAGCCTAATGAGTCGTCGCTGGTTACATTAGTACCAGGAACATCTGCCGATGTCTTTGGACCAACAATGTAGCCGTTTACGTCCCACGAAATTACTCCGGGACCTTCTGCGATTATTGAAACTGCCTCGTTGGAAGCAACTTCTTCGTTCCACATAAACCCGGTTCCGTTCTTCAGAGCTGCAAGGGCATCAGTTACAGCCTTGTCGCCGCTCTTGATTACGGGCTCAACAGGCTGGAAAACTAACGTGAATTCCTTATCATCGCTGACCGCTCTATAGCCGGAACCGCGTGTAATTTTTAATTTGATTTTTCTCTCGATTTTATCAAGCTTTGCAACAGTCGCCACGTCAGGGCTCGCCCAGTCAGTGCTCGTTATGTCCTGGCTGCTGTAGGCCGGCTTCCATGTTCCTGACAGTGTACCAGTCGTTTTGTCAAAACTGATATCATCGCTGCGCAAAATATCTTGACTCAAGTAATCGCCCGATACTACCAGTTCCCAGTCCGCGCTGGTTACGATACCGTTTGAAAGACTCGGCGTGAATGACCAGCTCTTGCCCCATACTATATCAGTGGGCTTGTTATTTGTTCCATCAATCTTCGGATTAACGGCAACCGTGAACGTCAGCGTAGCACCCATATCTTTACCACCACTTTTAATAGTGGTGCCGTTCCTTGTAGGTGTAAGCTTAAGGTGATAAGTTGTATCTTCAGCTACTTCGGGTGCTTTACCCTCAAGCCAGCCGACAACGGTCACCTTATCGCCTGAAATATCACGTGAAGGCGTGAACTTCAGAGTGCCCGTGTCCGTCTCAATGAAAGCACCAGTCAGATTGAGATCTTTGTCTGGCGACGTTCCTGTGAATACAACAATCCTGTTATCTTTCCAGTCCGATGATTTAACTTCGGTGTCGCCATAGATAACGTCTGACGAATTATAATATAAACCTCCAATATCTACGCCGTTGTTATCGCCAGTTAAGCCTGCCGGCAGTGTCCACTCATCATCAGCCATCGCCGATCCGCAGCCGACGCTGAACAGCATTAGAGCCGTCAAGAGAATGGCATAAAACTTCTTTTTCATAAAAAAACCTCCTTGTTCTTTTTCCTTTCCTGTTTTTTTCATTTTAAGGATAAATTTTGATTTAAGGATAAATTTTGATGAAAAACTTTCCTTTGGATACATCGCCCTCGTAAAGGCGAGCACCCGCCCAAATTGCGCAAAATCAAAAAATCATAAAAACCTTCTTTGATGAGGCAACACCCCCATGTAATAAAAACGTTAATTAAATCTAACACGCACCACCCCGAGTTCGCGTAGCCTTCATTCCTCCTAAATGAAGCATCTTCGTGAAGCCGGAGAGCTTGTTTCTTAAGTTGAATGAAAACCCCTTCGTGGTTCAATATTCTTTTCGGCAGGTAAAGAGCATTACTTTAATTTTTTTTTCTGGCGAAAATTTTTTCCTATTAATAATATCGTATTTTCTCCGGGAGCGGAAATTTTTTTAAGGGGCTTAATGATTTCGCTATAATATTTCCCAGAGGAAGCCCTGGGTAAGAGCAAGGCTTACCGGCTGACGGGGAGCCGCCCTGTGGATTTGAGGTGATTTAGCACCATGCCTAACGAAAAAGGCAGACGCTCAAAAAAGCCGAAAAAAAAAGCAGCGGCGTATTCCTTGGCAAAAGGTTTATCATATCGCCGCTGCTCTGTATTGGTTTGTGAGACTGTTCCTCTTATTGTGGGACAGATTTGCGAACTAATTTCGGAGAAGAGCTGAATTTTAGGCTCTTTATAACTGGAGGGTTCAGCTAGCTTCCTTCGCTTCCCTCCGCTACTATTCTATCATAAAATTCTTCGACCCGCCGGGCATTTTCACTGAACGAAATTAATTTTTCCGCCGATAACGGACTTGCCGGGCCGCCTTCAATAACTTTCAGAATGGCACCGCGCCAAGCGTCAACATCATCAGCAGGAATTAACGCGCCCGAAGCTAACGGCCTTATAGCTTCAAGGTCGGACGCAAGCACCGGCAGACCGACGGCAAGAGCCTCGCGGACCGTCAAGGAAAACCCCTCTTCGCGTGAAGAAAAAAGCAGACACGCCGACTCGCTCATGAATTTTTCAACGTCATCGCGAAATCCTAAAAATTTCACGCGGTCTTTAATTCCAAGCTCGTCAGCAAGATTTTCAAGCTCGCCGCGCTGTGGGCCGTCGCCTAAAATATCTAAAGTCCATTCGTAATTTTCCAGAAGGCCGAGAGCTTTTAGCACTGTATCAACGGCTTTTTTGCGCGTCAAACGCCCCACGTATAAAAATTTTTTATTCTCAGGAAAATAAATTCCATGCCATTTTTGTTTCGGCTCGCCTATTCCGTCGGGAATTGTTATTGATTTTTCATGAAGATAATTTTTCAGATGTTCGCGGACAAAATCAGAGACGCATATAAGCCCGTCAGAATGTTTGAAGGGTTCTATTCCGAGATTGAGAGAATATTTTGCGTGAGCAGTTGCAACCCATTTAATTTTTGTCAGGGAAGAAGTCAGCCAAGCAATCCACGCAGGCACACGCGAATGAACGTGAATTAAATCCCACGCGCGGATTTTTGAAAGTTTCACGGCGCAGTATAAAACTGTAAATAAATTTTTCCGCTGCACCGGCAGATGTAAAACTTTCACGCATTCGGGCAGAAGTTTCTCAAGTTTTCCTCCGGCTGTTGCAAGCGTTATTTCATGACCTTTATTAATTTGTTCACGGCAAAGCTGAAGCACATAACGCTCAACTCCGCCCTCTTCAAATTCCGGGACAATATGAAGAATTTTCATACTTTATCATCAATCCAAGCTGAAAAAATTTTATCGGAGTATTATAACAAAATTTCAAATGCCAAAAATTTTTCCGTGTGTTAAAATATTTTCGTTTACTCTAAAAATAAATCCCGAAAATTTTTTTGCAACTACATTTACACCTACAAAAAGTTTTAATTTTTTCATTGCTCATAAAAATTTGCAGAGCTGATTCAAAAAATAGAATCAAAAATTTTTTCACGGGGCCTCAGAAAAATTTTGCCGTCGAAAATTATTATATAATTACCCTGAATAATTTATAAAGGAGCTTTTATTTTCAGCATGGACGAACAGGGAAAAATTATCAGCAGCTGCGATATTGATACGAACTTAGCCCTTCAGATATGGACGAGAGGAAAGACTCCGCGTCTGTCAATTTTTAATAAAAATAAAAATTCGCGCAAACTCATTCATATAGCTTGGGTTGAGAAGCGCGACAGAACTTTATCGATAAACGGCAAAAAGCCTGGAGAAAATTTTAGCTACACTGTGGGGGATTTTGAATCGGCCATTCAAAAAATTTTGGCTGAATATGCCGCACGTACAAACTTCAAAGCAAAATATTTCAAAGTCGTCATTGACCTTGAGAAGGCTCTCAATCACCCGGAGCCTGCCGGAAGCAAAAGCGATTTAGCAATGATGACGGAGGAAAAGCGAAGCTCTCTATGGGTTGCGGACTGTTCAAACGGCGATAAAAATTCCGGCGAGTTCCGTCCGTTCTTCCCGTTGAACGAAGCTGAAGCGGCGTTGTTCAAAGAAGGACGCATGAAAATTTCAAGCATAACGGCACGCGGCACGGAGGCTCTGATAAAAACAGGAATAACTGCGGACTTGAAAAAAGTTAATCCCGAACGCTGGCATAACACCGTAAGAGTTACGGCTGCGGCGATGCTGCTGGGCTTCACTTACTGCGGCTCCGACGGAACTCAAATGGCCGATGCTCTTTGGACTGCCGGAGAAAAACCGAAGAATATAAATCCGAACGTTACGCCGATGAAAATCCCGGAGAAAAAATTACATTTGAGCGATCCCGGACTCGCCCGGCTCGGCTTCAAATTAACGGCGTTCATCAGGCATTTTTACATTCTCAACAAAATTAAAATTACTTACATGGACGACAGCGAAAAAGGTTTGCAGGAGGCCGGTTACGAGCGACAGAGAAGAATTGATTTCAACACCGGCACGCTTGGCGACGTTCCATACAGGACGACTTTTTATGAAAATCACGATAACGGCATGACCGCTTTCGGCTGTAACCCAAGAATGCAGACGGCAAAGCATCGCGGCGACATGGTTATAGTAATCCCGACGGAAGTTTATAAATCGGCGTTGAAGTTAAACACAATGAGCGAAAATGAAGATGATTTTTTCACGATAACACGGCTTTTATGGGCTAGGCAGTTTGCGTCGTGGTACGTAAATCTTAAACCGTATGTTAAAGGCTTTGCAGGGTTATTATAATTAGGAATTAGGAATGAAAAAATTTTTTTCTGCAATTATATTTTTATTAATTTTTTCGGGCGTGTCATGCGCTGAAGGTCAAAGGCGGCTTTCAGTCGTGATATTCCCGACAATAAATTCAACGGGGCTTGAAGTCTGGGAGAGTAAATATTACCCGTTCAACGTTCTTGAAGAAAAAATGTCGGAATATCTTGAAGAACTCCTCAAGATGTCGCCTTTGATCGATGCACGAGTCCTTGACGAGGCAGCTATGAATAGATGGATGTCAGGCTCGCGGCGCGGAGACGACATGGCCGTACAGCTTGAACTTTATCAAGCAGTAATGAAAGAAAAGCACGTTGTAGGAACTGCGCAGACGGGCCGGGCTTTAATAAGGCTGAGAGTTTACGACCGCGCAAAAGTTCAAGAGATAGCCGTCAGAAGTGTTAAAGGAACCGACAGAAAATTTACGCTTGACTCTGACGAAGATATATTTTGGTTCGACAAGGCGATCAGCGGCTTGGGTGTTCCTTTTGAATACGGGCTTGATTTATTAGGCTTGACCGGGCAGTCATATAAAGGCCAAAAAATGAGCCGCCCAACTTGGGATCAGTTTAAGGGGACTTCGCACTGGCAGTCGATTAAAAACGCAATATACGAGGCTTACAGACAGACGCTTCCGCAGGTACGCAACGCAATAAGAAATAACGAGCCCAACGCGCAGTTCACGGGCAGCGACAATTTTTCGCCGTCATATTTAACAGTCGGAAGGATTTTAGCTCCGACAGCTACAGCGACGAAGAAAAGACGCGATTATATAATTTCGCTTGGAAGCGTCGCGAACGGTGCGCTTGACTATGTCAGGGTCGGCGAAGTTCTCGACGTTGTCAGAGCTGATACTTATGTTACAGTTGTTCCCGAAAATCCCGTTGTAGTTCTGCCGAAAGTTGTCGGCAAAGTGAAAGTCATAAAAGTTTACGAGGACAACGCGATCGTCCGCGTGATTAAAGATAATAAAAAAGAGCCTGTAACGTTAAAAGACATTGTAGTAAAAAAATCAGGCATGACGGGAAAATAAAAACAGGTAGGAGTTAGGAGTGAAAGACCTATAAATGAAAAAATTTTTATTTGTGCTAATTGCTGTGATGCTGTCCGCAGGTTCTCTTTACGCAGAGGACGACGACAGCACGCCGTATATGCCTTATCCGCAGATACAGCCGCAAGCCGAACAGCCGAAAAATAATACGCAAAAAAAAGCTCCGGCAAAAAAGAAAACTACAAAGAAAAAAAAGACAGTGAAGAAAAAAACTCCGGCCAAGAAGCCTGCGCCAAAAAAACAAACTTCGCTTGAAAAGGGAATAGCTTTAATGCAGGAGGAACGTTACGAGGCAGCGAAGCCGTATTTATTGAAGGCCATACAGGAAAACCGCAACGACCCTAACGCTTGGTACTGGTACGGCGTTTATCACGAGAAGACCGGAGGATTTAATCAGGCGCAGTATTTTTATTCAAAAGCTGTAACGATTGACCCGGCCTTTGAGCCGTTGTCGCGTATTGTATATTATCCGAACGACAGCGAAAAAACGCCGCTGTGGGATCCGAAACGCCCTGCGCGTGTTTACCCGGTCGCGACAAAAAATGACGGAGTTGGCATTGGTCAGGGAAATTTTCCTTCAGCACCGAATGATCCGGAAATTCCAAAAGTCCCCGTGTACGTTCCGCCGGAGCCCGGCTCAAGTCCTTTAACCGGAGATAATTGGGCTCCTGCCGTTTATGTTCCGCCTAGTCCTGAAGAAGTGCCGGAGCCTGAAGGAAGTTCGCCGGTCTATATGCCTCCGCAGGCCGGAAATATAATAGCCGAGACACAGGAAAATAATAACGAAGCTGAAAATTATTCGTATAAAATTCCGGGCTATTCAAGCACGTATATAAACGACGAGAACAGACGCGCTGATGTTCCGCTTTATAATCCGCCGGAGCCTAATCAAAATATCGCGCAGGCTCCTAAGCAGTCAGCACCAAAAGCCCAGACTGTTAAAGCAAAACCGGCGAAAAAAGAGAACGTTCAGGCCCCGCGAAAAGTTGTGAAGCAGACAGCGAAGAAAAAATCATCGCCGCCGAAAAACGAAGCTAAGACAAATAAAAAAGCTACACAAACTCCGGCACAGCCTAAGCAGCAGACAGAGCCGACAAAAAAACAACAAGAGCCCGAACGCCGACAGACTCCGCCGCAGAACGTTGAGCCCGTGCGTCAAGTCGAGCCTGTAAGACCTGCCGAGCCTGTAGAGCCGGAGCAGGAAGCACCGCAGCCGGAACGCAGACAGCCTGAATATTTGCCGCCGGTCGGTCAGTTTGCGCCCGATCCTGGAACGATTTTAGATACGCCGATTCCGCCGGTCGGTCAAGGATCTCAATATTAGCGAGGTGAAAAAATTTTGTGCATGAAAAAAATTTTTATATGCTCTGCGTTTTTAATTTTTATGTGTATTCAAGTTGAATGTGCGGAGCTTGTTACGCAGCCTGCATATAACTCAATGAGTTTTTATGTTTATAAGCCGTCTAATGTTCCGAACGAATTTTTTGCAACTTACGACGGATATTTAGTCTATAGAGATGAAAAAGGAATTTGGAATTATGCTTCAAACGAAAATAAAGGCATCACTAAGACCGGCTATGTAGTCGGCTCTGTAATTCCTTCGGTCGTGAAATTAAAACCGCTCAACGAAAAAATTTCTTCCGTTGCTCCGATTTTGGACATGAGACAGCAAATTAATATTAAGCCTGCAGGAACGCGGAGGGCAATGCAGAACGAAAATATAACGCTTGAATTAAATCAGCCGGAAGTTTTGAAGATTGACGTTTCACCGATTACGACACGTCCGGCAGAAAAAACAAGAAAAATAAAGCCCAAGCCGCAGCCTAAGCTTGAGGTGCCACAAGTTCTTGAGCCTAAGTCGAGCAGACTTGTTTACACTCCGCCTTCATCGGGGCTTGAAGTTTACGCGCCTGTGGTTTATTCGCCGAACGCAAGCGACTGGACACAGAATACAAATTTTATGGCTATCGGGAAATGGCAGAAGAGCGTTGACAGAATCGGGGTGCTTGATAAGCCTAAGACTCCTGTCGCGTGGAAGGGCGATTACCCGGAAGTTATTTATGCGTGGACGGGCCTGCAGTGGCGGCAGTTGACATCACGAGGCCGGCATATAAGCGCACTAAGCACGATTAGACGCGAAAATTACGCCTTCACTGTTCATACAAATAAATTAAATGCGTTGAACTGGGGCGATGATGATACATACGTCCTTTCACAATACGCCGTAATGTGGGGCTATAAATGGCTCGGACAGATTTTGACGGGTAGAGAATATTAATGCAGGCAGGAATTAGGAATGAAAAAATTTTTAATTATTATTTTTGCGTCGCTGATAATTGCATCAGCTGCTGAAGCAAAAAGATATATAACCGAGCCGCTTTTAGTTCCTGAGTCGCCGTATTCGGGAATGACTTTTTATGTTTATAAGCCTTATAACATGCCCGACGATTGGTATATAACTCTGGACGGCTATCCTGTGAAGAAAAATTCTGACGGAATGTGGGTCTATGGAACTTTAGAAGGCCCGAACTTAGCCGCGACAAATTATGTTGTGGGGTCTGTTGTTCCGTCAATGGCAGGTTTAACAAAATGGGTAAACGAGGCGCAGATTTCGGAATTAAGAAAACTTCCGACTTCGGATATGACGGCGGTGAGGCAGAAAAATTTTACGCGCTCTCAAATGGCGCAGGGGCAAAATCAATCGACATATATTCCCGATTGGACATTCAGATATGATTTTATGGCGATTGGCAACTGGAAGGGCACTGTTGACAGAATCGGAGTGCTTGATAATCCTGCTACGCCCGTTGCATGGAAGGGAAGAAGGCCGAAAGTTATTTATGTCTGGGTCGGAAATTCTTGGCATCAGCTAAATCTCAAGGAAAGTCAGAAGCCCTCTAACGCACTGATCCGCGAAAACTTGAAAATTAAAAAATTATTGAGGCAATCTGATTTTCATTGGTACGAACAGGACATGCCGATACTCGCGCAGCAGTCTAAAGCATGGGGCTATTACTGGCTCGGCTCGATAAATTTAGGAATAAGGAGCGAATAATAATGCCGTCAGTTATGTTTGTATACAACGCGCCTGCTGACAGCATACCTGTTCTATTGGCGGGTGCTATTGCGAAAAATAGCTTAAGTTCAACGTATAGGATAGTTCACAAGATAATTGAGTTAGCTCATGAATGTAATTATGCAGAAGGTAATTTGTGGCATAATTATTTGACGCATTTTATCTTGAGCAATGAGAATGTCTTTTCCCTCGCATGTGAGCGCAGGGACGCGCCGACCGGTTCCCTGAAAGATTTTGCGCTTCATGACTTTGAATTATTCATGCGAATTTTTAGACAGACTCATGAGAGTATAGCGCAAATTTCATTTTTCAGGGGCGACAACAAAAATACAAAGAACTCAATAATTTATGACTGGAGTCAAAAACTTGCTAATGCCGGCACTCCTGAAGAGTTTTATGAGTACGTAGTCGATTTTTATAAAAATTTTGGTATCGGAATGTTCGCGCTCAATAAGGCCTTCAGGCTCGGAACTAACTCTATAGTTTCAGTTGCTAATGAAAATGTCGGTGATGTTAAATTAAATGACATCATCGGATATGAAATTCAAAAGCAGGAATTAAAATCCAATACCGAAGCATTTTTGGCAGGACTTCCGGCAAATAATGTTTTGCTTTACGGCGACGGCGGAACGGGAAAATCAACAAGCGTCAAAGCTTTATTGAATGAATATTTTTCTCAAGGTTTGCGCGTGATTGAAATCTATAAGCACCAATTCCGGGAAATTTTGAACCTTACTGAAACATTAAGAAAACGTAATTATAAATTCATAATTTTCATTGATGATCTTTCATTCGAGGAGGACGAGAGCGAATATAAATATCTCAAAGCAGTTATTGAAGGCGGCATCGAGACAAGGCCGGATAATGTTTTAATCTACGCAACATCAAACAGACGGCATATTATTCGCGAAATTTGGAGCGACCGCGACGACATGGAACATAACGGAGATATTCATAGATCTGATACAGTTGAGGAAAAATTATCGCTTGCTTCGCGTTTTGGCATAGCGATAAATTATTCAGCTCCGACAAGAAAAGAATATCATGAAATTGTGTCAGCGTTGGCTGAGAAATCAGGCTTGAAAATTAATAGCGATGAATTAATAGCAGGTGCTGACAGGTGGGAAATACGGCATGGCGGAATGTCAGGGCGTGCGGCGCGTCAATTTATTGATTACAAATTGGGAATTAACTAAGGAGGAATTATCTAAATGAAAAAAATTATAGTAATTTGTATGTTGTTATCGGCCATTTTTGTCTCATCAGCGTTTATTGCTCAGGCTGATAGTCAGGAAATTTCTGATAAACAATTTTTTGACCTTTGTATAAACGGTTATGAGCATGAGATTATTAAGGCTCTCGAAAACTCGCCGGCCAAAGTAAATGCAAGGGACGAAGAAGGCCATACTCCGTTGATTATCACAGCAGCCAGAGGCCGTCTTTTAGCCGTTCAAACATTAATAAAAGCCGGAGCTGATGTGAACGCTAAAAATAACCGCGACTGGACCGCGCTTATATTAGCATCTACGTTTGGTCATGAGAAAGTTGTCAAAGCCCTGCTAGAGGCAGGAGCAGACGTGAACGCCAGAAATTACAGCGGCGGAACTGCTCTGGCGTTGGCTTCCGGCAACGGCTGTTTGGATATCACAAAAATATTGTTAGAAAAAGGAGTTGATGTCAACACGAGAGATAATGACCAATGGACCAGCATAATGTTCGCTGCTAAAAACGGGCACTTTGAAGTTGTAGATGTCTTGATAAAGGCTGGTGCTGACGTAAACGCCGTGAATGATGCCGGTGAAACCGCTCTTATGGGAGCCGCTGAATACGGTTATGCAGATACCGTTAAATTACTTTTGAAAGCAAGTGCAGATGTCAGCATTAAAGATAATCTCGGTGAAGCAGCACTGAGCAAGGCCGCAGAATATGGACACGCTGATGTCGTTAAAGCACTTTTGAAAGCCGGAGCTGATAAAAATGAAACTGACAATATTGGTGAAAATGTGCTCATGAATGCCGCGAAAAATGGTCATGCAGAAGTGATAAGAGTATTGCTCAAGGCAAAAGCTGATGTCAACGCTCAAGACAATCTTGGAAGGACTGCTCTTATGCGTGCTGCGAAGGGCTCTACAAACCCCGAAGTAATAAGCATGTTAATTAAAGCCGGAGCAAAAGACCTTCATAACAAAGACGGCAAGACCGCGTTAATTTTTGCTGCTGAAGCAGGTAATGCTGACGCTATAATGACTTTGCTTGAAAACGGGGTCAAAGTCAAAGCCAGAGATAAGCTGGGCAGAATGGCCATAGATTATGCGCGTGAAAATTATAAATTGCACGGCTCGGACGCTTTGAAGAGATTGGAAAGATTAAGCCAATAAAAATTTTTTGTCCTTAACTCCTCATTTCTAATTCCTGACTTAAAAAAATAAAGAGAGGAATTTTATATTATGCACTTAATAACAAGCCATTTGAACACCGATTTTGATTCGCTCGCCAGTATGATAGCTATACAAAAATTATATCCCGATGCTGTTATATGCCCTCCGGGTTCTATGAGCCGTAAAGTCCGTGAATTTATGTCTCGGCGCGGTTATCAATGGGCATCTAAAATATTAAAACCTAAAAAAATTCCTTTAGATGAAATAACTTTAATGATAGTTGTTGATGCCCGTTCGCGTTCAAGAATCGGTCCGTTTGCAGCTCTTGCAGGCCGTCAAGATGTCGCCGTTCATGTTTATGATCACCACCCTGCGACTCCTGATGATATTCCTGCCGAAGAATTAGTGTATGAGCCTATAGGCGCGTCAATTACCATGATACTTGAGCATTTATTAAATGAACGCAAAGAAATTACGCCCGAAGAAGCTACGTTATTTGCATTGGGAATTTATGACGATACAGGCGCATTAACTTACGAGACAACGACTGAGCGCGACATTGCAGCGATAAGTTATTTAAGGGATTTAGGCGCGGATTTGTCGGGAATTTTATCGCAGGTTGAAACGGATATGTCAGCGGACGACAGAAAATTACTTGATAATCTCGCTGAAAACGCACGGGAAATTTATATCAACGGCGCAAAAGTTTATTTGACATGGGCGGAAACGGAGCAATATATATTAGGGCTTTCCGTGTTTGTGAATAAATTGAAAGAGTATTGCGATTCGCATGTTACTATTGCAGTAGTCAACAACGGCGGCAAAAAAATTAACGTCATTGCGCGAAGCGTTGAGGGAGTTTTGAACGTTAAAGAATTTCTAGCTCCTTACGGCGGAAGCGGTCATTATCAGGCCGGAAGCGCGACGCTAACGGACAGAAACGCAAAAGAATTATTGGACGAAATTGAAAAAAGATTGGCCAAAGCCATTACGCCTTTAATGAAAGTTGCGGACATAATGACTTCGCCTGTTATTGCGGTCAGTCCTGACTCAAGAGTTGACGAGGGCTATCGGACAATGCTGCGTTTTGGCTTAAAGTCATTGCCCGTTGCAAATTCTGAGGGCGAAGTCGTCGGCATGATGACGCGCAGGGATTTAGATAAAGCACATCTTCACGGATTGGACAGAGCAAAAATTTCCGACTTCATGACGCAGGGGGTAATCAGCCTCGCCGCTGAAGCCTCGATTGATGAAGCTCACAGAATGATGGCGACTTACGGGTTTGAAAAAATGCCCGTTCTTGACAATAACGGAAAATTAGTCGGAACTCTCTCGCGTGCTGATTTATTGAAAGCCCTTTATCATTCGGGACAGTTTGCAAGCGAAGAAAATTCACGCGACTCTGCAGGATTTTTATGGGTTGAAAACGTCGCAAACCTAATGGAAGATTCTTTCAGCCTGAAAACTCTTTCATTACTGCGCCGTGTCGGGACAAAAGCTCAAGAGCTGGGCATGAAAGCCTATTTAGTCGGCGGAACAGTGCGCGATATTTTAATGGGCGTTCACAACACGGACATTGATATTTCTGTTGAGGGGGACGCTGAAAAATTAGTGTCATCGTGGGACGAGCCGGGCTGCCGAGCAACTCTTCACGGACGCTATAAAACGGGCACGATTACTTTTCCTGACGGCGAGAAAGTTGACGTGGCCACAGCAAGGCGCGAATTTTATGAATATGCCGCCGCTACTCCGGTTGTGCAGAACAGTTCATTAAAACAGGATTTGAGCCGCAGAGATTTTACGGTTAATGCTATGTCAATTTCTTTGAGCGAAAACGACTGGGGAACTTTGACGGATAATTTCGGAGGACGAGCAGACTTAAAAGACAAATTATTAAAAATTCTTCATAATCTCAGCTTCGTTGAAGATCCTTCGAGGGTTTTGCGCGGAATAAGGCTTGAACAAAGACTAAACATGAGCTTTGAAGATAACACGATGAGATTATTAAAAAGTGCCGTCAAAGGCGGCCTGCTCGAATGTTTATCAACAACGCGGGTCAGGGCGGAGCTTGAATTAAATTCAAAAGAAAAATGCTTCAGAAAAATTGTTAAGCGCATGAGCGATTTAGGCGTATGGGAGGCCCTTTTTCCGGGCATGAAAGTAACTGACAACGCCGTGAAAAAACTTCACGTTATGGAACATTTTTTAACTCAAGTGAAAAAACACGGAATTGATTTCAAGGGCATGGAATGGCTCGTGAAAATGGCGGTCGTGTTCACAGAGTCAAAATATGAAGTAAAATTTTCAGCGATGGACCGCATGAACTTAAACCCTAACGAACGCGAACAATTAACGAAATGTTTTCAGCAGTGGCCGAACGTTGAAAAATTCTGCTCAGGACGCAAAGATATAAAAAATTCTGAGGCTTATTTATTTTTCAAAGATTACGGAGCAGTGCCGCTCGTTTACTGGCTGACATGCCTACGGACTCCCGAAAACAGACGCTTAATTATTGAGCACATGGAATCTTGGACGAACGTTAAAGGCGAATATACAGGCAAAGATTTACAGGCAATGGGCTTGAAGGGCAAAGAGATCGGCGACACTCTGAATGCTATAAAGCTCGCAATAATTGACGGCGAAATTAAAAATCACGATGACGAAATTAACTTTGTGAAAGAGAAAATAGAATTATGATTAGTTCTTTCAAGTTCTTTCATCATAAAAATATAAAAATTCTCTTAGCTCAATGAGAACTAAGGGAATTTTTATGAAGTTTGGATGATGATTATTTTCTTTTCGCACAACGACATCATCATGGAAATCATTAACACTAAAAATAATGTCAATGTCAAAAATTCTTTCATTTTTTATCACTTTCTTTTCAAAAGAATTACTAAAGTCCCACAAAAGGATAAAGATCCGGCGGCATTCTCACTGTTTCGAGAATTAAGTACACTTCAAGCCTTCTTGACCGCCCTCCGGTGTAATGCCAGTGATAAGAATTTTTCCCGATTGTCTGGCCGTTTTCGTCCCGTCCCGTACAGTAGTTTGTATTATGATAAGCGGTTCTAAGCTCGTATATGTACTCATCGCCTAAAAATCCCCTGAAATCTGCGTATCTATCGCCTTCGTACCATTCTTCACTATATTCATCGTTGTATCTGTCTCCTTTACTCATGTCATCCAAAACAATTTGGCTCCTGTCATAATGTGTAAATCCACTATAAAACTCTTTGTCGTCTTTGGCATCGCTGGTACTCCAGCTCGGAGACGCGCTGCGCTCCATGTTCCAGATAAAAAAGCGGTAGAAGTTGTAACGTTCCGCGAGAGCTTTATATTTTCTGTAAAGTTCGTTGAAACTGTTGTAATATTTGTTCACCGTATCAATATCAGAACAAACTACATTAAGTCCACCTCTTCATACAAACTCGTATGGGAGCATAGTCTGAGCGTTTTGTATTTTTTGCAAGCGAATTACGGAAATCCATAAGCCCCGCGAACACATCGTCAACTGCTTCGATATCTTTGCTGGTTTTTGCGATTTTAAATTGCAGTTCCTGAGGTCCTTTTCCCATTCCACTCGTTACAATTCTCACATCTATCTGTGCGTTTGCGTTGTTCAGAATATCTTTGGTCGTTCGCGACAAATCAGCACTTACAGTGCCCCCCTTTAGAATCACCACTTGCAACTGTCTTGTTATAGGTCAATGCAGCTGTAAGTTTCTGCTCCACTTCTTTTATCTGTTCGGAAGTTTGCGTAGTGATTGAAATATACGTATCAAAACATGCTCCATATTGATAACCTGAAACATAGTAATCGCCGAAAAATTAATTAATCTCCTGAAGCCTGACCCCTCAAAAAACTACCTGAACAAGAAACATATGAAGCCCCGTGCCCACAATTATGCTCAATAAAGTATTTCTACGCCATACATGAAGCAGAATAACCGTTATACACGCAATGGCTTCCGGGACTCCGTGTGATCCTGCAAAAATATTAACATCTTTAAGACAGTACACCGTCAGCATGGCCATAACTGAACAGGGAAGAACGCGCCCCAAATATAAAATAATTTCAGGTGTTTTTTTACCAAAAGCCAAGAACGGAAGAACGCGCAGAAAATTTGTAATAAATCCTGCTATTAAAACTATATAACATGCGTGAATGTCAAACATTTTTTTCTAATCGCCCCCGTAAAGCAAAAAGCGCGGCAGTTATTAAAATCATTGAAGGAATTAAAAAATTATTCGCTCCAAAAATCAAAAGGCATAAAATACTCGCCGCAAAGCCAATTAAAGCAGGGTAATGATTTTCTGAATTAAGCCATTGTTCGACGCAAATTGTTACAAACAACGCCGTCAATGAAAAATCTATTCCCTTTGAATTAAACGGCAGAACCTGACCGAGCAACGCGCCCATAATACAGCCCGTTATCCAATAAAGATGATTGAACAGTGAGACATAAAAACAATAATTCTCATCATCGGCTTCACAGACAAGAGAATATGTCTCGTCAGTTAAAGAGCAGATCATGTAAAATTTTTTGAAGCCGTGAATTTTTCTGTAGCGTTCAACCATTGAAATTCCGTAAAATATATGTCTCGCGCTTACCATTAATGAAGTAAAAGCCGAAGCCCACAATGACACACCGCCCGAAAATAAATTTATCGCTACAAACTGCATAGTCCCGGAATAAATTAATATGCACATGACAAACGCCCATAAAGCGTTATAGCCTTTTGAGCTTAAAAGTATTCCGAAGCCAATTCCAAGAACTATATAGCCTGTCATTACGGGCAATGAGTCTTTTAAGGCAATGAGGAGAGAGGAGTTAGTTAAAAATTTATTTTTTTCTTTCATTGCTTATGCCATTTCGCACAAAAGTTCCTCGCCTTTGAGATTAACATTAATTTTTGAATTTTCTTCAGAAAATTTTTTCGAGAGCATGAAGTCCGCTAATTTATCTTCGAGCATTGACTGAATTGCACGGCGTAAAGGTCTCGCGCCATACTTGGGTTTGAAGCCCTTATCCAAAATTTTTTCTTTGACTTCCTGTGAAACATCAATCGAAACTCCCTTCGTGTCGAGCCTTGTCGATAAATCTTCGAGCATCGTATCTATTATCTTTAATAAATTCTCACGCGACAACGGCTTGAACACTACCATTTCATCAATTCTGTTCAAAAATTCCGGCCTGAATGTCCTGTTAGCTTCCTCAAGAATTATATTTTTTGTGCGCTCCCAATCGCGTTTTGATTGAGTTTCCGCGCTCATGCCGAAGCCTAAAGAATTTCCCTGCTGCGCTTCCTTTGCTCCGACATTGCTCGTCATGATTATTACAGTGTTGCGGAAGTCAACTTTTCGCCCCTGACCGTCCGTTAATTTTCCGTCGTCGAGAACCTGCAACAAAATATTAAAAATTTCAGGGTGAGCCTTCTCAATTTCGTCAAATAAAATTACGCTGTAGGGCTTGCGTCTGACTTGTTCCGTTAATTTTCCGCCGTTCTCATGGCCGACATAGCCGGGAGGTGCGCCGACAAGTTTTGAAACTTCATGACGCTCCATAAATTCGCTCATGTCAATTCTAATCATGGCATCATCGCGCCCGAATAAAAATCTAGCCAGGCATCGCGCAAGTTCCGTTTTTCCGACACCCGTCGGGCCCATGAATAAAAAGCTCCCTATAGGTCTTCGAGGGTCGCGCAGACCCGTTCTAGCTCGTCTGACGGCACGAGAAACAGAACTGACAGCTTCGTCTTGGCCTATTAAACGGCGTGAAATTTCTTCTTCCATTTTCAATAATCTCGTTGTCTCGGCGTCTGTCATCTGCTTCACGGGTATTCCCGTCTGTTCGGCCACGACCGTTGCAATATCTTCAGCAGTAATTGTCGATTTCGTAACTTTCTGCTTTTTTTGCCAGCTTTTTATTTCGTTGTCGAGCTCGTCAGAAATTTTCCGTTCCTCGTCGCGGAGTTCTGTAGCAAGTTCGTATTTTTCAGCTAAAACAGCTTCTTCCTTTTTTTTCTGGACTTCTTCGAGTTTATTTTTAATGTTACTAATATATTCGGGAAGTTCAAAGGTCATAAGGCGCGTTCTGGCTCCGGCCTCGTCGATTAAATCAATTCCCTTGTCGGGTAAAAATCTGTCTTGAATATAACGCGAAGAAAGTTTTGCCGCCGCGTCAATAGCTTCATCAGTGAAAATTACGTTGTGATGGTTTTCGTATTTATCTTTCAAGCCTTTTAATATTAAAATCGAGTTATCAATGTTGGGCTCATCAATTTGAACGGGCTGAAAACGTCTTTCAAGTGCCGCGTCCTTTTCAACGTATTTTCTATATTCGTCTTGAGTTGTCGCGCCGATTAATTGAAAAACTCCGCGTGATAATTCAGGTTTCAAAATATTTGCTGCGTCCGTTGCTCCTTCAGCATTCCCCGCGCCTATAATAGTGTGGACTTCATCGACAAATAAAATTACATCGCCGTTGCTGTCCGTTAATTCTTTCACTATACGGCGGAGACGTTCTTCAAATTCGCCCCTGTATTTTGTTCCGGCGACTAATGTCCCCATGTTTAATTGAATTATTCTTTTCTCTCTCAACGGTTCCGGGACAATCCCCGAAGCAATCTGACGGGCAAGCCCTTCAACTACTGCCGTCTTTCCCACGCCGGGATCGCCTATTAAAACGGGGTTGCATTTAGTACGCCTGCATAGAACCTGCATGACGCGCTTAATTTCTTTTTCGCGGCCTATAACGGGGTCTAATTCGCCGTTTCTTGCGCGTTCAGTCAAGTCCGTGCCTAAATTATCAAGCGTCGGAGTTTTTACTTTGACTTTTCGTTTTGCTGTCTTGTCCGTGCTATTTGAGGCGATTTTACGCCCTGCCGTTCCCGATAAGATTTCATTTATCTGCTTCAAAACTGAAAGAGGCGTAACGCCCATTGACTTAAACTGCTGGACTATAAGACCTGAGTCGTCCGCTAAAATTCCTAATAAAATATGCTCCGTATCAACATAATTAACGCCCATTTTTCGAGCTTCAGCCACAGCTAAATCTAAAGCTCTGTGCATACGGGGACTTAAAGGCAGATCGACCGGCTTCGCTAAAATATCCTGCGAGCGGCCTATTAAATCACGAATATGAGCGGCAAAATTTTCCGGATCAACACCTAATTCAGAAAGTGCCTGACATGCAACGCCGCCACCCTCCTGCAAAACGCCTAATAATAAATGCTCCGGCTCTACCATTGTGTGCCCCATGCTCAAGGCTTCCTGATGGGCAAGCTGTATAACTCTTTTTCCTCTGTCTGTGTAAAACTGCCACATAAAATTTTTTCTCCTAAGTTTTAATTATCGATAAAATTTTCTTCAGATATTTCTGAACTCATTAAACTTTTTAACAGTCTCTTGAAAAGCCGTGCAGTTTTTCGCGGGGTTTTATTTGAGCTTTCATTGCGCAGTGCTATCTCGATTAAAAGACGTTCGCGGTCGGTGATGAAGCTGCGTTCTTTCAATACCTCTAAGAGTCTGCAGGCATCATGAAGAGAAATTTCATCGCCGATTATGTCGTTAATGTGCTTAGATTTTTCTTTCGGCTCGTCGTATGTTATGCGAAGGATTTTTATATAGCCGTATTCTCCGCGCCTGCTCTCGATTAAATATCCGCGCTCAGGGCCGAAACGGCTTCTCAAAACATAATTAATCTGGCTTGGAACACAGCCGAACATTTCGGCAAGTTCTTTACGCCTTAAACTAATGAAATTTTCGTCCTCTTCGTTTTGAAATAATCCTAGAATATACCGTTCAATTACCTGCGATAAATTATCTGAATAATCCTGCATAAAATTTTTCAGCTCTTTTCATTTTTTATTTCATGTGAAAAATCACTGGAATAAATTATATTTTTTAAGTCAATAATAATCAATAGGAAAAATTACCCGGCCGGTTTCGATAAAAAAAAATTCCTGCCGCGTTTTTGCTGGCAGGAACTAATTTAATTTCAAAATATTTTTAAGTTATTTAAGTTCTGAGAAGTATTTGATTGTGCGGACCATCTGGCTCGTGTATGAGTTCTCGTTGTCGTACCATGAAACAACCTGAACGAGGCTCTTGTCAGCTCCGACCGGCTTGACTTTTGTCTGGGTCGCGTCGAAGATTGAACCGGCTGTGCTGTCGATGATGTCCGAAGAAACTATCTGATCCTCGTTGTACTCGAATGACTCCGTCTCTTCTTTCTTCATCTGGGCATTAATCTGCTCGACTGTCCATGTGCCCTCGACTACTGCGTCAAGAATTGTTGTTGAGCCTGTCGGTGTCGGGACTCTCTGCGCTGCGCCGTCAAGTTTGCCGGATAACTCTGGAATGACAAGTCCGATAGCTTTTGCCGCGCCCGTTGAGTTCGGTACGATGTTGCAGGCCGCTGCTCTTGCGCGTCTTAAATCGCCCTTGCGGTGAGGACCGTCAAGAATCATCTGGTCGCCGGTGTAAGCGTGTACTGTGGTCATGAAACCTGATACGATAGGCGCGAGGTCGTTGAGAGCCTTAGCCATAGGAGCAAGGCAGTTCGTTGTGCAGCTTGCCGCTGAAATAATCGTGTCTTCGGGTTTAAGTGTCTTGTGGTTGACATTGTAAACGATTGTCGGAAGGTCATTTCCGGCAGGAGCGGAGATAACAACTTTGCGGGCACCGGCTTTAATATGAGCCTCAGCCTTTGCCTTTGACGCATAGAAGCCTGAGCACTCAAGAACTACGTCAACTTTAAGCTCGCCCCAAGGAAGCTCTTCCGCTTTCGGTTTCGCATAAATAGTAATAACTTTTCCGTCTACGGTGATTGTGCCTTTTTCATCGTCAAAGTCTACTGTCTTGTTGTAGCGTCCGTGAGTTGTGTCGTACTTGAGAAGGTGAGCAAGCATTTTCGGAGCAACAAGGTCATTGATAGCTACTACTTCGTAGCCCTCTGCATCAAACATCTGACGGAAAGCAAGACGGCCTATTCTTCCAAAGCCGTTAATGGCAACTCTTACAGCCATGATAAAAATTCCTCCTAAAATTTAACAGTTTTCTAGTAATTATTAAAACGTTCTCATTATACAACAATTTTTTTTCATAAAAAAAGACCCGGATTTTTCCGGGCCTCGAAGGTTTTATTTTTACTGAAGCAGACTGAGAACTGACTGCGGAAGCTGGTTTGCCTGAGCAAGCATTGAAGTTCCCGACTGGTTGAGAATCTGGAGCTTCACGAACTCCATCATGGTCTGAGCCATGTCCGCGTCTCTTATTCTGGACTCTGCCGCCGTCAAGTTCGTCATCGTCGTCGTCAAGTTCTCGCTCGTGTATTCGAGTGCGTTCTGATAGGCTCCGATTTTCGCACGCTGTGTTGAAACTTTATTGATGGCCGCGTCAATCTGTCCGATTGATTTCGAGGCTGCCTCACGTGTCGCAACATTGATGTTAGTAACGCCGAGTGCGCCTGCCGTCATGTTTCCGATGTCGATTGCGATGTCTTCGCCCTCGTTCGCGCCGATCTGGAATACCGTCGAGCTGTCCACGATGTGAATAACTGCATCATAAGCATCAGTGTCAGCGGTAAGGAGAAAATTGTTCTCGCTGTCGCTCCACGTTGCCTTGATGTTCGCTGTTGCGCTGAACTCTATGTCAACGTTAGGGTGAAGAACGCCGATTAACCTGTTGTCAGAGACTTTGACGTTTGTCGCGCCGTTTACCGGGATTCCTGTGTGAGCATCATAAATCGAAGCGACAAATGCTGACGTTGAACTCTCTTGAACGACGTTGAAAGCAAGCGAATTAATCAAATCTTCGTCGCCGCTGAAAGTCAAATCTCCGGCTGAACCCGGAAGCAGTGAACGGAAAATGAACGTTCCTGCGACTGTCTCAAGACCCTGAGAAGGCATAGCAACACCCTGAGTTTTTTCAACGAAAGTGCAGAATTTATTAGAGTCCGTTCCTTCGGTCAAATATTTTGCCTGTCCGAGACCGTTGGCTATAGCGTCATTGAACTTATTTTTGAGCTCGTTCAGTGTATCCGTTCCGTAAAGCGTGATATTTGTGCTCTCGCCGTTGCCTTGAGTTATCGTTATCGTCTTGGGAGTGTCAAGCATGAAAACTCCTGACGTATTCCAAAATGTATTAAGGTCGCGGAGCTTGGTATCGCCGACTGCCGTTTTTCCGATGTATGCCGCCGTGAAGCTCGCAAGTTCGTCATTGTCCTGTATCTGGCTGTCGTCTGAACCTGCAACGAAACTGTTGCTTGTCGTCAAAATTACGTCCCCGTTATAGACCGTGCCGTTTTCAGAATTAAGATAGAAATTTCTGAAGTGTAGGTCTTTATTCTGCGCTGCCGACGAGTCAATGTTAAAAATCAAAGGCTGTCCGACTAGAGGCTTGGTTGCGCCGTCTGCATATTTATCGTTACCGCCTGAGTACGTGAAATCGCTGTTTGTTTCGGCTGTATCTCCAGTAATTTCGGGGTTATACCACGCATCCTGCCAGTCTAAATCTTGGTCGCCGATGACTTTTACGCCCATGTCGACATTTTCGTTGCCGGTTGCTGAATTTGACGCTCTGACGTTGAGGACAAATTTCGCGCCGACTGAATAATCATCAAATGAGCCGCTGCCAAGCGCGAGCGTTAATGCCGGCGTAGCACCGTCAGCGGTCGGCTGTCCGATTAACTGCCCCAAATCTACAGGGCTTGCGGCCTCTCCGTTAGTAATCTTAAGCGTTATGTTGTCCATGACAGAGCTGTCTATCGAGCCGTCTACTTTGAGAATATTCGACTGGGCACTGAGAATTACAGTTCCGTCCTCGTTGTTGCCGCTCATTGAAGTAACCGTGAAAAGAATACTCGCGTTATTCTCCGGTGTTTCAGAAGTAATTGTGAAGTAGTCCTCTAAGCCCGTGCCGTCCTCGCCTGCAAAAACCTGCGTAGTATTGCCGTCTGCATCTGTCTGTTTGAAGCCGTAAGCAGCTATAACCGCCGTAGTGTCAGAGCCGTCTGTCGCCTGGACCTTATAATTTCCTGCCGGGAGACTGTCAACTTTTACATCAGTAACGCCTTTTTCTGTAAGCATCGAAACTTCGGTTATGACGTTAGGGTGCTTGATGGTCATGACTGAAGATTTCTGAACCTGCCCCGTTCCTGTCTGGTTGGGGTCTACGTTTACTTTAATTCTGTAGTTGCCCTCAAAAGATTTTTTCTGTCCGAACTGGTCAATCTCTCTGAGCGAACCGTTGACGTAAGCCTTGACGTTAAGATTGCTCGATGAGGTTATACCGGCAGAGCTCCCGTCAAGCAGACGTTTTTTGTTAAACTGTGTCGTCTTCGCTATTCGGTCAATCTGGTCGGCAAGCTGATTAATTTCAAGCTGAATGTAACTTCTGTCCTGTGAAGTAAGTGTGTCGTTTGAAGCCTGTACCGCAAGTTCGCGCATTCTCTGAAGCATCGAGTTAGTCTCGCCGAGTGCGCCTTCCGCAACCTGAAGCATTGACGTAGCGTCCTGAGTGTTTCTGATTGCTATCTCAAGGCCGGAAATTTGAGCACGCATTTTTTCGCTTATTGCGAACCCTGCCGCATCATCAGCAGCCGAATTAATCCTTAAACCTGTTGAAAGTTTCTCGATTGTCTTTTCCATCGCGTTATTCGTCGAACTCAACGAATTATACGCGGTCAGTGCCGGTATGTTATGATATATCCTCATTGTATTTAGCCTCCTGCAAACGGGAATTTTCAGCCCCGTCTCTCAAAATTATTTTTAATATTATTTTACTTCTTCTTCTAAAAACTCTTGTGCCGCATTCCCTTGCAGTGTTCGGCTTCCGTGCCTTCACGTTTTATTTATCGGCCTCTCCGTGAAAGACTTTAATTCAAGTAGAAGGTAGGAGGCAGAAAGTAAGGGAGGGGAGAAAAATTTGACAAAAAAATAAATTTTGATATTATATTTGCCGTTGTTCAATCTCGGGTGGTTAGTTCAGAGGTAGAACGCTTCCTTGACACGGAAGAGGTCAGAAGTTCGATTCTTCTATCACCCACCATAATAAAGAATATAATTCGGTAGTCCGATTTTGAATAGAGGCTCGCTCAAAAGGCGGGTCTTTTGTGTTCTTTAGGGCAGAAAAAAATGAGGGGCTGTCCCCTCCTCGCAGACTTTACCATAAACTTACTGCTCCGCTTTGCTGGCCCTTGACCCAGTACGCTTTATTTTCATCGACACGAACATAAATTTTGTCAGCATCTGTAACTTTTGCGATAATTTCATCCGGCGTAATTGTTCCGCCTAACGGAGACTGAATAAAAATTTCTGTTTTTTTAGTTTTTGGAGATGGTACTGATGCAGGCTGTTGTTTCTTCAATCTTTTCCACGAAACTACTGACTGCCATTTTAGCCCATATGCGTTTGCTACGGTATGAACGCCGAGTTCTTTTGATTTTTCAGCAATCAATATTTTGTCGCTGTCATCGTAGTGGTCTTTAATGGGCGGCATTCCATCAAGTCCCGGCATAAATTCACTCATAATCATTCACCTCCTTGTTTGTATTATTTTAGCACACGGGAAAAAATAAAGATTAAATATGCGCCCAAATTACAGCCGCTGTTACCCTTCAGCATCAAAGGAAAGCAGCAAAAAAAGCGAAACATACTTCCTACCTCCTAACTGAATCGCAATTTATTTCCCGTGCGCATATGCTAAAATTTTTGTCAATAAGGAGAGTAATTAAAAATGAACATGAAATTAAAAGATCTATTCAAAATGATTGATGCAGAAGTCCCGGAAAAATTCGCGGACGTTGAATTCCCTACCCACCTTGCAACCGACAGCAGAGACGTAATTAAGGGCGGAGCGTTTGTCGCTCTCGAAGGCGAAAAGACCGACGGACATAAATATATTAATCAGGCTGTCGAAAACGGCGCGGCTCTGATAATTGTCAGAAAGGGAAAAAATCCCGGCAATATAAAAATCCCCGTGATTGAACTCGAAAATCCCGAAAGAGATTTAGCCCTCTCGGCCTCAAGAAAATTAAAGGCTCATGAAAATTTGCAGGAAATAATCGCAATCACAGGAAGCGTCGGAAAAACTACGACACGCGCAGCATTACAGCTCGTTCTCTCGCAAAAATTCAAAGTCCATGCGCCCGAAAGAAGTTTCAATACGCTCATCGGCTGCACTGCTACGATTATGGCAATGCCGCTTGAAAGCGAAATTTTAATTTTAGAGTTCGGAGCTAACAAACCCGGCGAAATTCGAGAACTCACGGACTATTTTCCGCCTACAATGTCAATTTTGACAGAAGTCGCCCCCGTCCATCTCGAAGGCTTCGGAGACGTTGAGGGAGTTTTGAGCGAGAAATTAGAAATAACTCACTCGCCCGTCATGACAAGCATTGTTTATAACAATGATAACGAGCTTTTGAATGATGCCTTTAAGTATGTCGTTAAGTCAATGGGCGTTGGGGAAAGCAAAGACTCCGACTTTGTAATCAGCCACGACACGTCAGAATATAAACTGCCGGCTCTTTCATTCGTAATTGCCCACAGACCCACGCAGGAAATTGCCCGCTTCACCGTAAATTTATGGGGAAAACATAACGCCATGCCTATTGCGTTAGCTGCGGCTGTCGGTCATGAACTTGGACTCAGCCTTCAGGAATGTTCAGAGGCCCTCGAAAAATTTCAGCCCCTCGAAGGGCGCGGACGAGTGATAACTCTTGACGAAGATAAATTTTTAGTCGATGACTCTTACAACGCTAATCCTGCCTCTATGACTGCTTCCCTTGAGACTTTCGCAAAAATAAAAGTTTCAGGAAAAATTGCGGTGCTTGGTGAAATGCGCGAGCTTGGCGAAGATGCCGTGAAATATCATTCTGACTTAGAGCCATTGCTTGAAAATATTGAGCACGTAATTTTGACGGGCAGTCTCTGGCGCGATGCAATGACGAATAAAAATTATATCTTTGCCGACACTTGGCAGGAAGCCCTCGAAGCCGTCAAGAAAATCATGAACGAGGACGAATGGCACGGAATTTTAGTTAAAGGCTCTCACAGCATCGGCCTAGAAAACATTGTTAAGGCAGTTAGGAATTAGGAGGTAGGAGTTAGGAAGTAATGAAAAGATTTTTAGTTGCGGTGATATTTTTCGCATTAAGCATAATTTTTCAATACTTATGGATAAAATTTCAGCGGCGCGAACACCTAACACAGCAGCAGAAAACTTACGGCGTTAATATCGACGTTGAGATAAAGTCAAAAACTCCTTCGATGGGAGGAGTAATCTTTTTATTGATGTCGTTAATCGCGCTGTGTATAAATTTTTCGCTGAAGTCATTTATTTTCTGGAGCCTTCCGATTTTAAGCGGCCTAGTCGGATTTACTGACGACTGGCTGAAATTCAGGACGCACACGAGCGAAGGCTTCAGCAGTCTGGCAAAATTAAAAATACAGTTAATAATCTGCGCTCTTTGGGTGATTATGATATTCATCAGCGGCGATTTAGCTTTATGGCCGGGAATTTACGATGCCGGAGGCTGGTTAGCTCTGCCGTTAGCTTTTCTTATGACCGCCGGGACGATTAACGCCGTGAATATAACTGACGGGCTTGACGGCTTGGCCGGAGGAGCGTTTTTAATTTCGCTTGCCGTGATGTTGATTTTAATTCCTGTTGATAGATTTAATTCTGAAATTCTGACTGAATTATTTTTTATGACGGCAGGATTTTTATTTTTCAACTTGAGGCCAGCAAAAACTTTCATGGGCGACACGGGCTCTCACTTTTTGGGCGGAGCTTTGGCCGCGCTTTGCGTCATGAACGGCAGGACGCTGGCAATAATTCCGGCCGGATTTATTTTTATAATCGAGATGCTGTCGTCCGCGGTTCAAATTTTTACGATACGCAAACTCAACAAAAAAGTTTTCCTCATGGCTCCGCTCCATCATCACTATCAGAAAAAAGGCTTTGACGAGACGGCGGTAACGTTAAGATTTTTACTTGTTCACGCTGTCGGGGCCGTGCTGCTCGCGCTTATGATTGTGAACTGCTGATTACCGCCAGCAGTCATACACGAACGCCGGCGGAATATTAAAAGCTACAAATCTTGTTTTAATGTGCGAAAATTTTTTCTTTAATACGTGCTTCATTATTGAAGAGTATTGATAAGCCACGAAATGTCCGCCTGGCTTCAAAGATTTCATAACAGCGTCTAAAATTCTGACGGTCATTTTAGGCGGAAGGACGGTAAAGGGCAGACTTGAGATTATAAAATCAAGCTGTTCAATTCCGTTTTCTTTCATGTAGTTATAAAGTTCCTGAGCATCGCTGTGCAAAGTCAAGCCCTTATGTTCGGGGTGTTCGTCGCGTATCATTTTTTGAAGGTCGGGGTCAATCTCGAAGACTAAAATTTTCGCGTCAGGCTTTGCGCGTTTAACAATCTCGCGTGTAAAAACTCCCGTGCCTGCTCCGAGTTCGGCAATATAATCCGCGTTCTCCCAGTCAACTCTTTCAAGCATTGCCCTTGTCAAAAATTTTGAGCTGGGCGTTACGCTTCCGATTTTTCTCGGCTGCTCTGCAAATCTTTTCAAAAATGTAAAACTTTCTTTGAAACGCAATTTTATTTTTTCCCTTCGCATGTAAAAATTTTGTTAGTGCTTTGTGCTATTATTTAATCCACTTCATAATTATACAAGGAGAATAAAATTTCATGAGCGAAAATAAAAAACGTCTTGTTGTTCTTACAGGTGCAGGCATAAGTGCGGAAAGCGGCTTCAAAACTTTCAGGGACTCCGGCGGACTTTGGGAGACTTACAGCGTGGAGGACGTTGCGAGCATTGAAGGCTGGTATCGAAATCCGAAACTTGTTACAGATTTTTATAATGATTTAAGAAAACAGCTTGAGAAGGCTCAGCCGAATGAAGGCCATAAAATTTTAGCAGAGCTTGAAAAATATTTTGACGTAAGAATAATAACCCAGAACGTAGATAATTTACACGAACGCGCAGGAAGCACGAACGTTTTGCATTTACACGGGCTTTTGACGCAGGCGCGCCCCGTCAACGATGAGAATAAAATCATTGACATCGGCTACAGGGCAATGGCTTATGATGAAAAAAATTCCGACGGCGAATTAATGCGGCCTCATATTGTGTGGTTCGGCGAAGCTGTCCCGGCTATCACGGAGGCGGCAAGGCTCGTGAGGAGCGCGGATATTTTTGCAGTGATCGGCTCGTCGCTCGTCGTTTATCCTGCGGCCGGGCTTGTTCATGATTTAAGGAGCGGAACGAAATCATTTTTAATTGACCCGGCTGAAGTTCAAGTTCCGGGCTGGCTGAATTTCAGAGTCATTAAAGAAGTCGCATCAAAGGGCACGGCGATAATGAGAGATGAATTATTAAAAGACAGGTAGGAGTTAGGAAGTATTCTATGAATATAATTTATTTTATGAAAAAAATTTTTGCATTATCGTTACCAATTCTTCTTCTTATGACTTCATCGGCATTATCGGAAATTTACTCAAAGGGCGAAGCTCTCGCGGTGTTCCGTATCTCTGAAGGTGAAAGCGTTTCAGCGGCAAGTCTCAATGTATCTGCGGCTGTCGCTGAACTAGATGCCGGCATTTCTGAAACCTACGAGGCTTTGTCGGAAATTGAAGGGAAATTATTTGTTCTTGTCCGTTCGTCAACAAAAACAACTGAACAGCTTATTTCCGAACTTAAAGCGCGTCCCGATGTAATCACGGCATCGCCGAACTATTACACACAAAGATTAACATTCAGCAGCAGCGAAACAAAAATCCCAAACGATCCAAGCGCGGATTTATGCTGGGGACTCAAAGCAATTAAAGCCCCCGAAGTTTGGAGCAGCACAACAGGCAGCACTAATATCTATGCTTGTGTTGTTGATACTGGCATATACAAACACCCTGATCTCGAAGCAAATTTAGCATCAGAACTCGGACTGAATACTAAAACTGTGAGCGGTGAATTTGATCTCTATTTCACAAGCTGGGACTCTGACCTTGTAGGGCACGGAACCCATGTTGCAGGAACAATCGGAGCTGTCGGCAATAACAACATAGGAGTAGCCGGAGTAAACTGGAACGTCGGAATTATTCCTATCAGAGTTTTTGATAGAGCATATGATTTTGAGAGCATTAACTATGAAATACGAGCAATGAATTACATTGCTAACCTTCTTAAAAAAAATCCGGAAATGAAAATTGCTGCCGTCAATTTTTCGTTAGGAGCCGCGCTGCCTGTTACGCCTTCAGAGATGAAAGAAGATGTTTACTATATGGCCTATCAGGCACTTGACTCGCTAAACAGAACATTAATAATCGCAGGTGCAGGAAACTCAAGATTTAATATCGGAGTTCCTATGCCGTTTGATGACATGTATGACATATATAATCGAAACAAAAAAGGATCATACTTTTATCCTGCTTCGTTCATTGACTTGAATAATTTTATTGTTGTCGGAGCTATCGATTCAGATGACACCGCAGCATATTTCACTAACTGGGGGGAGAGCGTTGACATTGCAGCACCCGGAGTAAAAATTCTCAGCACTTACTCACCGCTCTCAGTAACAGCAATAACACCCCCAATGTACGCAAGTTCAAGCGGCACATCAATGGCAGCACCTCACGTTACGGGGGCTGCAGCTCTTCTTATGTCGGCATTTCCAGATGCAACTCCTGCGCAAATTAAATTAGCCCTTCTTGAAGGAGCAGACCCGGACAAAAATCCGCTTGTGTATCCGTATGCTTACAATGTGAAAAGAGAGGTCGAAGATCTTATAGATTTTATTGACATGAGGATAGAGGCAGGGCAGCTTTCTCCGGCCTCGCGTGATTCTGAAATTGCAAGGGTTACCCGTGTTACTGAAGAGAAATATGCGCCCTACAAAGTTTTTGACGGTACTGGAAGAGTAAGCAGAACCGGACTTCTTGACGTTAAGGCAGCGTATGACATTCTTTCAAAAGATATTTTTGCAGCAAAAACAAAAAAGACTGTCGGCGGTTCATCAGGCGGCGGCTGCAATTCAGGCGGAGCGGTTATTATGTTAAGTGTTATAGGGCTTTGGGCTTTTATAAGAGTTAAATTAAAAGAGGAAAAATTTTTATAATGGCATTCAAAAAGCGAAAGAGTTTTTTTAATAAGGAGCAAGACAAATGACAGCTACAACTTTAACAAATGCGCAAAAAAATCTTTTTCAGCTTGTCGAAAATGTTAATGACGGGTACGCGCCAGTGATAATTGTCAATGAAAATGATGACACTAAAAACGCCGTCTTAATTTCTGAGGAGGAATGGAACTCGATACAGGAAACTATGTATTTATATTCAATTCCAGGCATGGTTGAGAGTATTCTTGAGGCAAGAAATGAACCTTTGTCTGAATGTAAAACGTACGACCCTAACGAGGAGTGGTAAATGTATCTTGTTTAGTGTGGACGCATTACGAATAAAAATCTAAAGGAGGAAAAATTTTTATAATGGCATTCAAAAAATGGAAAGATGTTCCCGAAGTTCAAGAGGCTTACGGAAAACTTGAAGAATCAGCGCGGAAATATTTTCAGTTAATTTCTTCCGGCACTAACGCAGACAGAGCGGCGGCTCAAAAAGTCTGGTCCGGCATGTCGGCTTCGTACTGGGAAATAGTTTTTGCCATCGTTGACGCGCAGACGCAGAGATCTCCGGCTAGATTAATTTTTGATGCCGAAGAGAAATTATTTATAGATTTAGGCTGCGTGCCGGGCGTGCTGTCTCTCAGCAAAACTTTTGACGTTAAAAAATATTTTGAGACAAAATGCGCTCCAGATATTTTCCCCGTCATGACGTTCTCTGATTATATTGCTGAATGTTGGGCAATGATTACCGGCAATCCCATTCCCGACCCTGCTATAGGCATGTCGCTAAATGACAGAATAGCCGGACTGAATGAAATGCTAGTGAAAGCTCAGGACGAACGCAACGAATTTTTCAAAAAAATTGCCTCCGCTTATCCCTCAAAAATCAACGTCAAGCAGACACTCGACATCATGAACGAATTTTTAATTCCGGCAATGAAAGTCATTATGCGCGTGCCTGAATACCGCGAGGGCGACGAAGCAACGAGGCAAAAATTAGCACAGCAAAGAAAAGCATATCTCGACGCAGAAAAAAGTATGCTGTTAATGGTCTCGTCGGCAAATAAAAATGAAGAAAAGCCGCTTCCGCTCCCTCAAATTGAAAAATTTACGGCTATGCACGAAAAGACAAGGATCATTGCGAAAAAAATTTTATATTCGCAGATTGACGCGGTGAAAATTGCAAGACGCTCTAAAAAAATCACGGAGAGCTGCGCGGAAATGTCCCCTCAGATGAGGCGCGGCGAATTGAAAGCAATGCTGGCCAAGAAGCGCGAATATTTGACGGTTCCGGCGAAAAACGCCCGATGTGATACGTCGCTTTTATGCCAGCCGGACTCAACGCCGATTGACTACGCTAAAGACTATGAAATTTTCCGCGAATTTAATTCAGGCGACATGGACATGTTCAACGTGCCTAGAGTAAGAATGTACGGAATACCGCGAATTATTTTCGTGCCCGGTCAGGGCTTAGGGACTTATGACTGGTCAGACCATACGCTTTTAATGCCTGCGTTCCCCGTCGGCGGAGAAGATAAGGCCGTCAGTTACGCGCTTGGTACTTTCAGATGGGACAGCGACGAGGACAGAAAATTAAAAACTCCCTACGAGGGCATCAAAGAAAACAAGAAAAAATCTCTGCTCGCTATGGCTGCTTCCTTCTATAAAGATTATTCGGTCTGGATGACAAAAGAGAAACGGGGCTACAGGCTCCTGCCGCGTGAGACGCATAAAGTTTTCATTCAGATGTTCACGCAAAAGCCGGAAGAATAATTTTTTATTTTAAGAAAAAAAATGCCGATTAATATTCCCGGCGATTTGCCGGCGGTCAACGTTCTCGAACGTGAAAATATTTTTGTAATGACACAAAGACGGGCAATGTCTCAGGATATACGCCCGTTAAGAATTTTAATTTTGAACTTAATGCCCACGAAGATTACAACTGAAACTCAATTAGCACGGCTTCTGGGCAACACTCCTCTTCAAGTTGAAATAGATTTGCTGACAATGCGCGGAAGAGTTCCTAAGCATACGCCTATTGAACACATGCTCGCGTTCTATAAAACTTTCGACAGCGTTCAAGATGATTACTTCGACGGAATGATTATCACGGGCGCGCCCGTTGAACAACTGCCCTTTGAAGAAGTAGCGTACTGGCCGGAGCTATGCGAGATAATGGAATGGAGCAAGAGCCACGTTCACAGCACCTTTCATATTTGCTGGGGAGCGCAGGCCGGGCTCTATTATCATTACGGCGTACCTAAAATTCATCTCCCTCAAAAATTATTCGGGGTCTTCAGACACAGAGTTACTCACAAGGGCTCAATTTTATTTCGAGGCTCCGATGATGTCTTCATGGTTCCGCACTCGCGGCACACTACCATAATGAAACGCGACGTTAAAAAAGTTCCTGCGCTGAAAATTTTAGCTGAGAGCGACGAGGCAGGAGTTTATGTTATATCTACGAACGAGGGCAGGCAAATTTTTGTTCTCGGCCATTCAGAATACGACCCGGAGACTTTAGCTCTTGAATACTGGCGCGACAAAAAAGCGGGCCTGCCTATACAAGTTCCGAAGAATTATTTTCCTGATGACGACGACTCTAAACAGCCCGTCTGCACGTGGCGGTCAAGCGCAAATTTATTATATTCAAACTGGCTGAATTATTTTGTATATCAGCAAACACCCTATGACGCAAGAAACATTAAAGAGTTAGGAATTAGGAGTTAGAAGTTATGAATTTAGATTTTTTTACAGTTGCCTCAAATTTAATCAGCCTGTTCGCAATAATTGCCGTCGGGTACGCCGCTCTGCGGTCGGGTATTCTTGACGATAATGCCTCTCATGTTTTCTCCGCGTTCTTAATGAAAATAACTTTGCCGTGTACAATTTTTCTCTCATTAGCGCAAAGAGAATACGACCCTAAATTTATTCATGACGGCATAATAATAATAATCGCAGGGATTATTGTTTTTAGTTTTTTGCTTTATGCGTCAAGATACGTTTCAGCTTTTTTGAAAGTTCCGCAGAATTGTCGCGGAGTTTGGGCTTTTACTGCGGCGTTTTCAAATTCCGGCTTCATGGGCTTCCCGATTGCCCTTGCTTTATTCGGCACTGAGGGTCTTGCGCTCGCAGTCATGCTCAATATATCTTTTAACATTACTATATACACTATCGGAGCAATGGAAATTATTAGGGACAATCCGGCTCATGACGGTCAGAAGATGGACATGAAAGCAATAATTTTCAGCGGAATAAATATTTCTACACTGTTAAGTTTAATATTTTATTTCGGGCGCATTAATATTCCCAGCGTCATAGCAACGCCGATGATTTATCTTTCAAACATAACTACTCCGATCTCAATGATAATAATCGGAATGGCCTTAGCCCGGACAAAGGGCTCGGAAATTTTTAGAAATATTCATGCGTGGACTAATACATTATTCAGCTTGATTATTTACCCGGCAATGCTTTGCCTTTTACTAAAAATTTTTCCTTTGAGCGAAAATCCCCTAGTATCTGCCGTTTTAATTTTAATTATCGCCATGCCTTCAGCAAGTGTTACGGCTGTAATCTGCGAACTTTATCATGGAAATATAAATTTCGCGGCAAAAGTCATGTTCCTTCAAAATTTATTTTCAGTACTTACAATTCCGTTTATCTGTATGTTAATTTAATTTTAAGTAAGCACTTAAAAATCACGGCTCAAAATTTTTAGAGAGCCTTCTAAAAAATTTGCGATTCTATTTTTTTTAATTCCTTCGCAAAATTTTATGTGCTATGAAAAATTTTAAGATTTTTGTAAGTGTAAAAGTAGTTGCAAAAAAACAGCTCCGGGATTTTCCGAAGCTGTCACGCGTTTATTATATCACAGGTGTTTTTTATCACGAGAAAATTATTCTTCAACGACGTATTTAATATCTTTAAGGTGCCTCCACCTGCCTGCGTAGTCAAGCCCGTAGCCGACGACAAATTTATCAGGTATTCTGAAACCGCAGTAGTCAACTTTAACTTCAGTCTTGCGGCGTTCGTACTTGTCAAGAAGCACGCATACCTTCAGGCTTGCAGGATTTCTCCCTTTGAGCAGTTCCGTCAGGTGTGCCAGCGTCAGGCCGGAGTCTACGATATCCTCGACAACGATAACATTCTTGCCCTCGATATTTGTCTTGAGGTCATGAAAAATTCTCACGACACCGCTGCTTTCCGTGCTGTCCCCGTATGAAGCTACGGACATAAAATCCACTCTGACATCTAAATCTTCCGGCATCTCTCTGACTAAGTCAGTCAGAAAAAACGATGCACCGGTCAATATTCCGACAACTACGAGACTTTTGTCGCGCCCGTTGTCCTTTGCGATTTCGTCGGCCATTTCTTTAACTCGCCGTGCTATTGTGTCGCGTGAAATTATTACTTCTCCTAACTTATAAGCCAAGAAAATTACCTCCAGTTAAAATTCATATTTGCGGCTGAAATTTTCACCGCCCATAATTATAAACTTATTACTTTCTCACAGGAAAAAATTTCTTCAAAAATTTCGCTCATGTCAACAAGATTTCCGGCCCCTACAGTTTCCGTTATTCCCATAAAATCGGCGCATGACTCGGAAATTAAAATTTTGACTCCGGCGGCCTCAAGTTCTTTCAGGCAGTCGCAGGCGGATGAATTATACACGGCCAAGTTTACAGCTCCGTTCATCAGGCCGAGAACTTCCGGCTTTATTTTTGAATTAACGAGGGACATTAAAATTTTCTTCATAAAAATATTTTTATATTTTCCCGGCCTGCACGAAATTAAAACGCCAGTTGAATGTTTTATTTTTATATTTATCTCTTTGTTGATGTTTTTGTTAATGTTAATCTCTTTAGGGCTTGAAACTTTTTCCGGCTGCTGCGTCTGTGCTGAGACAGTTGCGGCAGCTTCGACAATAGGAGCCGATTCAGCTACGGCAATTTCTTTTTCTTCAGTCTTACTCTTACGGGAGGTCATTAAATATAAATTTCCGTCGTTGTCTTCCAAAATAAAATCAGAAAATCCGAGAGGCTCAAGAAATTTTCTGATCTCTTCAACCTGTATCGGGCCGTCAATTAAAATTTTTAACTCGCTTTCATTGTCCTTGAGAGAACCGCGAAAAAAATTCACGAGCTCTGCTCCATGTCTGCCGAGTGCGTTTAACGTAAGCATTATAAAATTTCACCGCCTTTAATTTTTTTGCCGTAATTATAACCCTCTTGAGATAAAAAATTTGACTTTTTTAATTAAACTGATAAAATTCTCTGGTACTCGAGAGAGAGCAAGAAAAAAATAATGACCTCTTGGGGAATGGTGCAACGGCAGCACGCCTGACTCTGGATCAGGTAATCGGGGTTCGAATCCCTGTTCCCCAGCCAAAAAAATTTTTAGAAGACGGAAGAAATTAATCCCCTGTTCAGAATATATACGCTGGACAGGGTTTTTTTGTAGTTATGTCTCAAAAATAATTTAGGAAGGAAAAAATTTTTTATGCTGGCTTTCATTGTTCTTTATGCTTTAATTTTAATCGCGCTCGGCGCGTACATTGGCAGAAAAGCGAAGACTGCTTCTGATTTTTTCGTGGCAGGCAGAAATTTTAACTCAGGATTGTTATTTACGACTTTAATCGCCGCAAACTTGGGAGCAGGGTCAACCGTAGGCGTAGCTGCTCTTGCGTATCGTTACGGGCTCAGCGCGTGGTGGTGGATAGGCAGCGCGGGAATAGGCTCATTAATTTTAGCGTTCATTGTCGGGCCAAAAATATGGCGGATTGCGCGTGAAAATAATTTCTACACGTTGAGCGACTATCTAGACAAACGTTACAGCAAATTTTTTTCAGGGATTATTTCGGTCATGATGTCGGTCGGAACTCTCGCTTTATTCTCCGGGCAGCTGCTCGGCATAGCATGGATTTTAGAAGTTGTAGCCGGACTCCCTAAAACTTACGGAGTTATTACGGGCGCGGTCGTAACAACTTTATATTTTGCGGCAGGCGGCCTTTTATCCGGAGCGATGGTCAATATTGTCGAGGTTGCTGTAATTTTGGCCGGATTCATTGTGGCTTTGCCGTTCGTATGGAATTTTTCGGGGGGCCTTGAAGGAATCAGAGAGCATATTAAAAATCCTTCGTACTTTGATTTTTACGGCATGGGCAGCACGGCAATCATAGGCTATATTGTTATGCTGGTTCCGTCGTTTTTTATATCGCCGGGCTTAATCGGAAAAGTTTTTGCGGCGAAAGATGAACGGAGCATAAAAATCGGCACAGCGTTAAACGGGCTCGTTCAATTAATTTTTGCAATTATCCCTGTAATTATAGGCATGGCTGCGTTCGCCTGCTTTCCTGATTTAACGAGGGCGGACCTTGCACTTCCAACCGCTATGAAAAATATGATGCCTTTCTTTGCTGCGTCAATGGCACTTGCCGCTATTTTTGCTGCTGAAGTCAGCACGGCGGACACCGTTTTATATATGCTTGCAGGTTCTTTGACGAATGATATTTATAAGAGATTTTTTAATCCTAAAATTTCTGACATAAATTTATTGAAACTTTCGCGGGCTGTTACGATTGTCTGCGGCCTTTTAGGAATTTTTCTGGCGTTGAGGCTTGAGAGCATCATATCCGCGCTAACTATATTTTATTCTTTGATGAGCGTCTCTCTATCAGCTCCGTTAGTCTTCGGACTTTTCACGAAAAAAGCTTCAAATAAGGGGGCAGTTTTTGCTGCTTTGGCCGGGATCGCGCTCACGCTATTCATAACATTCTATGAAAACGATTCAGGAAGTGTAAATCTTTTTATCGGGACTCTTGATACTGCTGCTCACGTCGTGGATTTTGGCTTTATGAAATTAAATGCCTCGACATGCGGAATAATTTTTTCATTCGCTGCTATGTTTTTATCTTTGGCAGTGTGAAATTTTCATGCCGCCTCTAAATCACGGGCGGCATTAATAATTCTTCCATACTCTTATAAGCCCGGCCGCAGGAGCGTGCCTCGTTACATTTTCCGAATAAGCAGTCAGGCCCGGCCTTTTCAAATAATATCGGGGCTTTCTCGCGGCATAAAATTAACATTTTTCTTGCAAGCTCCTTGATTTCCCATTGAGCGCGTCGGCATAATCTTAAATTAAAGAAGTGATGTAATTCTCTCGCGTTCATAGTCATCACTAATCTTGTTGAATGTCCGTGAGGCAGAATAAATCTCGCGTCCTCTTTTGAAATTCCCATTGAAATTAAATCGGCGTAGGCTTGCTGAGAATTTTTTACAGCGTCATTAAAAATTTTTAACGCTTCAGGATTTTTTTTAATCGTTTCAGGAATTACGACGGCTTCGGGGTCATAAGCCATTTTCACGTATCTTTGACTCTGCTGGCTGAAGCTCGCTAGTCTGTGCCGGACTAACTGATGAGAGGCAACGCGGCTCAATCCGTCGATGCCGAAAGTGAAGCTGACGTGTTCAAAGGTTGATAAATGACCGCTCTTGAAAAGTTCAGCGATTAAATTTTTCGATAAATTTTTTTCTTCGCCCTGTAACAATTCGCCTGCCGTTACATCTTTATAACAAATTCTTGCGGCGGCGGCGACGATCGCGTCAGGTTCGGGCGTATGTGCCAATAAAATTACATTCATGTTTATAAATTTAAGTATAAAAAACTCTCTCCGCGATTAAAACACGCAAAAGAGAGTGAATAAATTTCTAGTTAAAGTTCGCCGTTAAGAATGGCTTTTATGATTATGCTTCCGACAGCAAAATTATTTTTCCTTGCGGTCTGGAATATGTCAAGAGACTCTATGCTGTTCTCTGAAGCAAGCCCGTCATTGACGTTCATATCTCCCCAGAGATTTTCGGGCGTGGAATTTAAGATAAACACGTCCATATTCACAACATCGCGGACAATAATATAGCGGTCCAGCATGTTCATTCGCTTGACTGCAAAGCTGACTGCTACGTCTTCCATTTCTGTCAAAGCATACGGATCCCTGCACCCATATGTTTTTGTAATTAAAAGAGCGTTATTATGACCGAGTATTCCCTTCCAGAAATTATCGCTTGTTACTGTTGTTCCGAGCAAAACTTTAGGGTCTCGCACAGCCCATTCAGCACCGTCAAATTCATCGCTCATTGTTTTTTTTGTAAACTCTGTAGTCTCAAGTTTTATATTTTTTACGAGAGAATATATTTTTTCAATGAGTCCTGTATTTAATTTTATTTCGGCCACGCTGTCAGAGGCTTTATCATGAAACCACGTTGTTGCGGTTTTGTCCTTCATGTCCCTGATGTCGGCGTGATGGCCTAAATCATAATCAACCGCTGCCGTTGCCAAAACCACATCGCCCATAACGGCATAATCCCGCGCTCCTCCTGCACAGCCCGTAGAAATTACATAAGCATTTGAAAAATCAAATCTTTCATCATTCAAAACGGCCATCGTGCTTAAAGCAGAGTTTACTTTTCCCATTCCCGTTACGTAAAGAGCAACGCCGTTTTTGACGTAAAGTTTATTATCCTCAAAACCGCCGGGAATTTCGTATTCTTCTCCGCCGTCAAGGAAAGCCTCATAATAATATTGAGCCTCGCCGGGAAAATCTCCCTTAATTTGACCTACTTCAAACTTCGGCAGAATTAAAACCTTTACGGGAATTTTTTCAGATGCCTGTGCAAACGTAACTGAAGCAAGAAAAAAAATGAGCGCGAGAAATTTTTTCATGAGAGTTTTATACTTCTGTCTTCTGCCCGTAATTAATGCCCTGATATTTTTTCTGGAACTTCTCAAGGCGGCCGGCCTCAGTCAGAACTCTGCCCTTCTTGCCGGAATAAAACGGGTGGCACGCCGAACAAACGCCGACGCGGATTTCTTTCATTGTTGAGCGCGTCATGAATGTATTTCCGCACGCGCACGTAACCTTGCATTCCTGATACGCAGGATGAATATCTTTCTTCATGTCAAAAATTTTCCTTTCTGAAAAAAATCTCAAAGAATATGAAATTACGAATTAGTTTTTAATTCCTAACTCCTAACTCCTAACTCCTAATTCCTAACTGAGAAATTAGTGTCTGAGTCCGAGTTTCTCAATGAGTGAGCGGTATCTGTTGAAGTCCTTGTTCATTAAGTAGCGAAGAAGTCTGCGGCGCGAGCCGACCATTTTCAAAAGACCGCGTCTTGAATGGAAGTCCTTCTGATGAACTTTCAAGTGCTCTGTCAATTCTCTGATGCGTTCCGTGAGAATTGCTACCTGAACCTCAGGGGAGCCGGTGTCGCCCTCGTGGGTCTTGTACTGTTCAATTACTGCCTGTTTCTTTTCTTTCTGGATCATGGAAATTTTTTCCCTCCGTCTTAAAAATTTTTTACTTCAAGGCCAAGAAAGCGGCTATCCAGTTTGCCGTAATCATAGCCTAGAGCCTGCGGATTTTATTCCTTTGCAGCTGAAAAATTTTAGCAACATAGACTGAATTTTTCAAGGCACCGCACGAGCAACGGCGACAGTTCACTCTGAATAGTGAAATTTAATTCTTTCACGAAGATTCAGGATTATGTCGCTCATTCCTAATATGATAAGCCATGCCCAGAAGAACGGAATAGTCAATATCATACATATAAAAATTTTTGTGATTCTTCGTAGCTTGAAGCCGTCCATGAGCCAAAACGCGGCAGCTAAACCCTGAACGAACATGAAGACGTTAATAACTATCTGCAAATTCATCAAGAACACCGCACCGCTGAACCACTTGTCTGTGTCTATAAAAAAGCCTGCAATAAAACTGCAGACGAACACGAGCAGAAGCGATTTAGGAAAACGCCACATTTTAAGCTCCGGAAGCTGAGGGGGAAAATTTTTTGATGAGGGCGAAAATTTTTTTACAATTTTCCCGCATAGAGAATAATTCAACAAAGTTTCAAAAGAAGCATAGATTACAAGCAAAGCCGGCAATAAGTACGGAAGGAGAGCAAGAACCTGCATGACTGACTGCAAAAGCTCCGGGCTGCTGGCGTAAAGCTGACGTAAAATCACGGCCATCTGTTTAACGTCAGGAAGAAAAATATTTTGTCCTGTGAAAAACCAAAATGCCGCTATTAAAATTACTTTGAATAATATTGATGCGCCTGAACAAATTAAAATGCTCTCAGGCCCGGAAAATTTTTTCACAGCTTTAATGTCCTCACGCGAGACTGAATAAATAACCGCGGCGACCGGCGAGCAGCCAAGCAAAAAATACACGGCCATAGACGGAGACACGACAAGGAAAAGCGTTATCTCGATCATTAATTCGGCCATTGTCATTTTTTTCTGTCCTTCCAGACAGCCCAGCACACATAACGGCAACGGACATAACATTAAGCTGAAAAATCCCAAAACGGGCAAAAAAAACCCTGCGAGAATCAGGGTTAAAGAGATCACAACGCAGGGAATTATTTTTTTCATCTGCAAAAAAATAAAAAATATAAATTAATCGAGCGAGTACGGCAAAAGAGCCATATATCTTGCGCGTTTAATGGCTTCGGTTAAAAGCCTCTGATGTTTTGCACAGTTGCCGGTTACTCGGCGCGGGATAATTTTTCCTCTCTCGCTGATATATTTGCGGAGCTTCTCCACATCTTTATAGTCAACATGCTCTTGTTTTTCTACGCAATAGTAGCAGAACTTCGGCCTGCGTCTTGAGCCTCGTCCTCTAAGTCCTCCTGCTGCGCCGCCTCTTATCGGTGCGCCGGAGCGCGACTCACGTGCATTATTTTCACGTTCATTCATAACTTTATAAATTTCCTCCTTAAAAACTTTTACATTAAAACGGTATGTCGCTCTCGTCGATCGGGCCGTCAGGCGGCAAAAATTCCGGCGAGAAACCTTCAAAGCTGCTATCACCAAAACCGTTCTCGCCTATAGGTTTGCCAAAAGCTTCATCGCTTGGCGGCTGGAAAGACGACGGCTGATTATAATTTTTATTCTGTTGTTGCTGCGGCTTCTGTGAATTGCTGCCCGGATTTTGCTGGTTTTGCTGGCCTGAGCCTATAAACTGCAAACTATCCGCAACAACTTCGGTGCTGTATCTTTTGCCGGATCCGTCGCGGGCATCATAGCTTGTAGTCTGAATACGTCCCTCAAGCAAAACGGGATTCCCTTTTTTGAGATATTTTCCGCAGTTTTCTGCCATCGGCCCCCACACAACGACATTAATAAATTCAGTACTCTCCTGAAGCTCGCCGTTTTGATTTTTCCAGCGTGTGTTCACGGCAACGCCAAAACGCGCATAGGCTCTTTTATTTACGGTGTACCTAACGTCGGGGTCGCGAGTCAAATTTCCGGCAATGATGACACGGTTATAACCTCTCATCGCAAAAAAACCTCCTGATTTAATTAATCATCAAGAACAATAACAAGCTGACGGTACACGTTTGCACGAAGGCCAAGCACACGCCTAAGCTCAAACGTCTGCGCCGGTTCAAGTTCAAAAGTAAATAAAACATAAAAACCTTCTGTCTTTTTGCGAATAGGATAGGCAAGCGTTTTCTTGCCCCAAGCATCTGTTTTTGAAACGACACCGCCAAGATTTTTCAGTAACTCTTCGATTTTTGAAATTTCTTCGCTCTGATTGTCGGTCGTCGCGTCAAGAATGACAAGCATCTCATACTTACGCACTCTTTACACCTCCTCCCTATGGTCTTTGGTCTTCCTTTTGTGCGTTTTTAGGAAGACAGGGCAAAAAAATTATAGCACGTTTTTTTTCAGAGTGTTATAATCTCAAAAGAAAAATTTTTTTTAGAGAAAAAATTTTTTACCACTACATTTACACCTACAAAAAGTTTCAAATTTTTTTCTTGTCGCAAAATTTTACGGAGCAATTAAAAAAAATAGAATCAAAAATTTTTTCACGCATGTATAATATTTTTCATGGACAACGAAAACGAAAACGAAAAAAATTTATTGCTGCATATATGCTGTGCTCCTGATGCTTCTGTCCCTGTGCCTGACTTGTCGGCAGAAGGCTGGAGCGTGTTAGGATTTTTTTACGGCTCGAATATTCAGCCCTATAATGAATATTTGAAGAGGCTCGAAGCTCTGAATGTTTTAATAAATTACAGCCGCATTGACTGCAAAATTTTTGAATATAATCCGAATGAGTGGCTCGAAAAAATTTCCGGGCTTGAGAACGAACCGGAGGGCGGGCGGCGTTGTGAAAAATGTTTTGAAGTTCAGCTTGAGGCAGGGGCCTGCCTTGCAAAAAAACTTGGCATTAAAAATTTTTCTACGACCCTGACAATAAGCCCTCATAAAAACGTAAAATTAATAAATGAAATAGGCGAACGTGTTTCAGCTTCATATGGCATAACGTGGCAAAACCGGATCTGGAGAAAAAATAACGGCTTTCTGCGTTCCTTGAGAGCCTCTAGGGAGCTGGGGCTTTATCGTCAAAATTATTGCGGCTGTATTTTTTCAATATGATATAATAAAGTCATGGAGACGTGGCCGAGTGGTCGAAGGCGGTTGACTCGAAATCAACTGAGCGGCTTGCCGCTCCTAGAGTTCGAATCTCTACGTCTCCGCCAGAATCTACTTTTCATAAATTTTCACAGCATATTTTGTTTCTTGACGGACAGCGAAAATATTTATATATATGATATATGGAGAAAATTCACAAAGGAGGATTCAAAATTAAGAATGAAAGTCGGAATTAAAAGTTACGCTTATTGCCTTAACCACGCCCCAGAAAACGGGAGCCGTTACGGAGGTACGCCTTATGAGGCTTTTCACAGCGGCAAAGAACAGGAATATTTAGACGCTCTCCCAAAACATTTACAGAATTACGATAGTGCTCTTCATTATGCCCCTAATCAGACTTATATCGGCGGAATTTCTTATGAAGAGTTTGAAAGCCTCGCAACGCCGTGGACTGCTAATCCCCTGCCTGATGATAAAGCTAAGCGTTATGGAAAATTCGGCGAATTAATGCCCGAAGATGAATTTTTAGGTTTGATTTCAGCCTGCGATGAGTTTGAATTAGTCTGGCTCGAAAAATCTTTTGCCGAAGCTGTTAGCGCAAAATTAGCTAATGACCCAGTAATTACAGAAGCAATAGTAAAACGCGTTATCCGTCCGAAAAACATGCACGAACTTTCAGAAATTGACACTGAAGTTAAAGAACGCGCCGGGCTTTATCTCTATCATGACGGAAAACCCGTAGGCTGCATACGTTCAGGACACCCGACTGACCCGTGCTTGACGGCTCACGTGCTGCTCGAAAACTTAGCCGGAAAAGCGAGCGGAGTTTTAGCTCTTCTTCATTTATTAAAGAACAGCGGCTTAAATCCCGGTGATTTAGATTTTGTTATTGAATGCTCAGAAGAAGGCGCAGGCGATGTCGGGCAGAGAGCAGGCGGAAATTTCGCTAAGGCTATCGCAGAAGTTGCAGGCTGTATGAATGCTTCCGGCTGTGATGTCAGAGGTTTTTGTGCAGGCCCTGTAAACGCAATGATAAACGCGGCGGCTCAAGTTGCTTCAGGAGCAAGAAAAAATATTGCCGTTGTTGCTGGCGGTTCAATTCCTAAACTTTACATGAACTCAAGAGATCACGTTAAGAAAAATCTCACTGCCCTTGAAGACTGCGTCGGAAGTTTCGCGGTCTTGCTTGTCCCTGACGACGGAACTATGCCCGTTATGCGTCTTGACGTTCTCGGCAAACACACAGTAGGAGCAGGCGGTGCGCCTCAGGCCGTTACAAGCGCATTGATTTTTGAGCCCTTACAGGCCGCAGGATTAAGTTTCGCCGATGTTGACCGTTACGCTCCTGAATTACAAAATCACGAGATCACGGAGCCTGCCGGAGCCGGTAATGTCCCGTTAGCAAATATAAAAATGATAGCCGCTCTCGCAGTCATGAAAAAAGCTATCGAAAAAGCCGACATGATGAAATTCATTAAAGAACACGGCACAATCGGCTATGCTCACACTCAAGGACATATTCCCGCCGGAGTTCCTTTTATAGGGCCTGCCTGCGAAATGATTAAAGAGGGAAAAATTAGACGAGTGATGATAATCGGCAAAGGGAGTTTATTCTTAGCGCGTTTAACGAACTTGGCCGATGGGGCGTCTTTCTTAATCGAAGCTCCTGAAAAAGTTGAACAGTCCGCAAAAATAAGCAAAGATGATATTAAGGCGATGATTCTCGAAGCGTTGGGCGAAGTCGCCGGGAAGTTGGCTTAACATGTCAGACGAAATTAAAAAATTAGTCGGCGAAGCTCTAAATGAAATCATTGAGACGGCCAAGAGCGGGGGCAGAAAATTTCGTGTCGGTTTAATGGCTTCCGGCAGTGAACACGGAGCAGAAGAAATTGCTAAGGGCGCGGCTATGGCTGTTGCTAATTCAAGCAATGTCATTCCCGTTTTAATCGGCCCTAAAGTTAAAGGCTATGAAGATCTCGAATATATAGAGTGTGCAGAAGACGAAATCCCCGTAACTCTTGAAGCCTGCGTTAAAGACGGAAGGGTCGCCGGAGCTGTGGCTATGCACTTTCCCTTCCCGTTAGGCGTTACGACAATCGGAAGAGTTCTAACGCCCGGACGCGGCAGGCCGATGCTTTTAGCATCAACGACCGGGACTTCTTCAACAGTTCGAGGCGCGGCAATGTTAAAAAATGCAATTTACGGAATTGCGACGGCGAAGGCACTCGGAATTAAAAATCCTACGGTAGGGATTTTGAACGTTGACACGGCTCACCCTGTTTTCAGAGCTTTATCCCGAATGAAAGATAAAGGCTACGAAATTACTTTCGGAACTTCAACCCGCGCTGACGGAGGCTCGGTCTTACGAGGCAATGATATTTTAACGGGCTCGGTGGACATTTGCGTTACTGATACATTAACTGGAAATGTTTTAGTAAAAATGTTCTCGTCATTTACGACCGGCGGAAGCTATGAGGCCAACGGCTGGGGCTACGGGCCTTCATGCGGCGAGGGCTGGAAAAATGTTGTCTCTATCGTTTCGAGGGCTTCAGGTGCGCCTGTTATCGCTAATGCTCTGAGCTTCACAGCGAGCGTTATAGCCGGAGGACTTCCCGAAAAAGTCGCTGAAGAATTGAAAGCCGCAAGAAGTGCCGGACTTGACGAAGAAATTGAAGCCATGACACCTAAGACTGAACAAGCCGAAGAAGTTAAGGCTCCCCCAGCAGAACCTACTGATGACGAATTACACGGAATTGACGTTCTTGAAATTGATAACGCCGTCAAAGTTCTTTGGAAAGAAGGAATTTACGCGGAGAGCGCAATGGGCTGCACGGGACCTGTTATAAAAATGCCTGCCCGGCACATGGCAAAAGCCGCTGAAATTCTTAAAGCTAAAGGATATTTATAAAAATGAGCTGCTTAGCTACTTTCAAGACTACGAGCGCAGCTTTAATGTTCGAGAGGACCTGCCGCAGTTCGAGAATTTCCGCCCGAATTGCGCCTGTCCCCCGTTCATTGTCATCAAGCTGCGGACTTGCCTGCGAATTTCCCTGCGATATGCGTGAAAAAGTTGAAGAAATCGCAAACTCTAAAAAAATTCAAGTCGCAGGTTATCACGAAATTTCAGAATAACTTTTCAGAAATTCATCATTACTATATCCGCACTCGTAAAGTATTCATGCACAGGATTAATGAAAGTTCCGCGCATGTAGTCCGCATTTTTGCTCCTCGTTGTGATTGCTATGCGTTTATTGCTTGTCCATAATTTTTTCGCTTCGTCCTCCGTGATGAAATATTTATCCGCGTCATCAGCTTGAGATGCTCCAAATTCAAGTTCATCAATCGTCCCTGCTGTTATTGTCCTGCGCTCAAGATAAAAATTCATTCCCTGCATTAAATGATGAAAAACTATCACATCGTCAGGCTCATGCGCCTTAATGATTGCTGCCGCTTCCTTGTGTGATAATAATTTTCCCTCAACTATAAATGCTCCGCTTGCTGAATACATCGTGAGTATTCCCAGTATGCACGTGATGAAGAGTGCGTGTTTACTGCGAGTGAGAAAAAACGTTGAGACAGTGAAGACTAAAAGCATGACTGCAAGGCTGAGAGCCGGAGTTTTCATTGCCATTACGCCGCTATCATTCGTGAGCATTGGCAAAATTATGCCGGTTAATGCCAACGGGATTAAGATTAAAGCATTGATCAGTATGAAAGGCTTAAATTCTTTTCCTTCAAATGATGATAATGACGCTCCTGCTAATATCGCCAGCGGAGGAAAACACGGAAGAATATATGTTACGAGCTTTGAATTTGAGAATGAGAAGAATAAAAACGTCATGAAGAACCATAAGCCTAAAAATATTCCGTCCGCTTTAGAGATTAATCTGCACCTCCCGAACATGGCCTTGATCGAATCATATAACGTTCCCGTATACGGCACTAATCCTGCAAGCAATACCGGGATAAACCAATAAAAAGGCTGATAACGTTCATGAATTGTTGTCGTGTATCTCAGGAAATGTTCGCGTATAAAGAAAAAGTGAAAGAAATCGGAATTGGCCATGCAGACGGGAATAAACCATATGCAATTTACAACAAAAAAAATTATTATCGCCGTAGGTGAAAATATCAGCGTTAATATTTTTCTGCCCTGTTTAGTCATCAGGGCATAAATTACAGTTATTCCGCCCGGAAGAACTACGCCTATTAAACCTTTAGTCAGCACTGTAAGAGCCATTGAGACGTAAAACATGCAAAGCCATAAAAATTTTTGCGCGTCCTCAAGCCACAGACGGAAAAAGAATAACGAGAGCGTGAAGAAAAACGTTAATGTCATGTCTGTAATATTAATGCGCGATATTCCAAACCATAACGTTGACGATGCTAATATCATTGCAGAAACAAAAGAAGCGCGTTTATCCTTCGTGATAATATATGCAAGCATTGATGTTACAGCACAGCCTAAAAGTCCGAGCAATACAGGCGTTAATCTTCCGGCAAATTCATTTTGTCCGAACAATTTGAATGACGCAGCCGTCAGCCAGTAATGCAATATTGGCTTCTCGAAATATTTTACATAATTTAATCGCGGAGTTATGTAATCTCCCGCTTCAATCATCTCACGCGGTATCTCCGAATATCTGCCCTCGTCAGGATCAAGAAAGCCGTAATCTCCAAGTCCGGCAAAATAGACATACGCCACAAGAATTACCGCAAGAATACAAAATATCTTTTTACTCATGATACGCTCTCAATGTCATATTTATTGCTTCGCGTAATGTTACCGTTGGATGCCAGCCTAAGCTCATGATATTATCGATTGACGGTACGCGGTTTTGCGTGTCATCATAGCCGTTTGAATAGTAGCTTTCCGGCGTAACTGTTACGAGTTTCACGCTCTCTGCCTTATCTTTGAACGAAGGAAATTTTTTCATCTCGTCAATTATTATCTCGGCGAGTTCGCAGATCGAATAGTTATTATTTGGATTGCCTATATTGAAGATACGGCTGTCCGCACGGCCTCCTTCGTTCTTGATTATCAGCAGCAATGCGTCTAATCCGTCCCCTATCCATGTAAAACTGCGTCTCTGTTTTCCGCCTCCGACAAGTTTAACCTCGCCGCGGTGAAGTACATCGTAAATAATTTGCGTTACCGAGCGTGCGCGGTGTTCCTTTGCGTCGTTCATCGTGTCCAGGCCGGGCCCGATCCAGTTGAACGGCCTGAATAGAGTGTACCGCAAACCTTTTTCCTGTCCGTATGCCGTGATTACGCGGTCTATCATCTGCTTTGAACAACTGTAAATCCATCGCATTTTATTTACAGGCCCCAAGACTAACGGGCTCTCTTCCTCGCTAAGATCTGATGAACCGTCAGACATTCCGTAAACTTCAGATGTTGACGGGAAGATTACGCGCTTGCCGTACTCTGAACACATACGGACAACTTTCAAATTCTGCTCGAAATCAAGTTCAAATGTCCATAACGGGTGAGTTATGTAATATGAGGGCATTGCTACGCCTGCAAAAGGTAAAACAATATCGCTTATTTTTACCTGCTCGCGTATATATTCATTTTCCTTGAAAATGTCGCCGGTATAACATGTAAAACGCGAATTGCCGGTGAATTTTTCAAGCCTGTTGGTATTAATATCGAACGCGCTGACTTCATAGTCTGTAGTGTTCAGCAGCTTTTCGATTAAATGCGTGCCGATGAAACCGCCTGCTCCTAAAATAAAAATTCTCAATTTTATATTCTTTCCTTAATCATAAAATTTTTAATACATTCTGTTACCCGTTTTACATCGTTGTTTTCCAGTAACGGGTATAACGGCAATGATATTTCCTGCGCATAATATTTCTCTGCCTCCGGAAAATCTCCTGAATTATAGCCGAATTTTTCACGGTAATACGGCTGAAGAGGCACGGGCTTATAGTGTGTCATCGGGTTGATGCCGTTATTACGGAGATATTCTGCAAGCCCGTCGCGGAGATTATTTTCAACCTGCAGCGCAAAAATATGCCACACATGCTTTTTATCTGACGGCGGAAGTTTTATATTTTCTACTCCCGATAACTGTTCAAGATATAACGCGGCAAGTTCTCTGCGTCTTGCGATAAATTCATCAAGTCTGTTCATCTGGCTTAATCCCAGTGCGCAATGAATCTCTGACAGTCTGTAATTATAGCCTAATTCAATCATTTCTTTTTGCTGCGTTCCATGATTGCGGAAGCGCAAAAGTTTTTCTGCGTACTCGTCTTTATTAGTGAGGACTGCGCCGCCTTCAGCTGTTGTTATGTGCTTGACGGGGTGAAAACTTAAAGTCATCATGTCCGCAAATTCTGCTCTATCACGGCTTAAAGCATGGCTCGCGTCTTCAATCAAAACTGCATTGTTTTCATTCGCAATTTTTCTGTATGATTTTATGTCAAGAGGATAACCGGCGAAACTTACCGGGACTATCGCTTTGATTTTTCCGGGATATTTCTTTGCAAGTGCTTCAGCTTTCTTAACGTCAAGGCACAATGTGTCAGGGTCAATGTCAGCGAATAAAGGCACCGCTCCCGTATATAACACGCTGTTTGACGTGGCGACGAATGTTAATGCCGTCGTTACAGCATAATCTCCCTCGTGAAGTCCGGCGGCGTTCATAGCCCCATGCAACGCTGATGTCCCTGATGAAAATGTGATTGCATATTTCATTCCGACATATTCAGCAAGTTTTTTCTCAAACGCTTCAACGGTCGGTCCCATTGTCAGCCAGTCGCCGTGTAATACTCTCACTACTTCGGCTATGTCATCGTCATTTACCCATTGACGGCCGTATGATAGTTTCTTCATTTTTTTATCTTATTGTCTCCTTTATATTTGGACTGCAAGTTTGCCCGCTCTTCCGTCTAAATTTCCCATTTCAATACGCGAGTTTATCAGCTTAGAACTTTTTAACGCTTCTCTAAGCGTCATAAACTCTACATTATTATCACGGCATTTCGCAAGAAATTCTCTGAATGTTTCGCTCATCATTCCGCCTTCCATCTCAGTATGAATTGTATGAACGTTCAAGCCGTCATGTAAAAGTTTAATATAATAATCGTTGAGCTTTTCCGCAGGAATTGTACCGAGAACTTCGTCCATTGTCGGAAGTGTCGAAGGTACTTGAGGCGTTCGGAATGTTACCCCGTCAAATTCCGGCATAAACGGAGCATAGCCTCTTACATCACTGCAATAATCAAAATTAAATTCGTCCTGTACTCTGAGACTGTCGCATGTTACCTGCCAGCCCGGAGCAGCGCATGATTTAGCACGTTCGCCTGCAATTTTTTCGTAGAGTTCCATCGCCTTTTGAAGCTCATTGCGGATTATTTCTCGCGTTAATTTCGGTAAATTATCCTGCCAGTAAACATGATCCCATGAATGAATGCCGCAGTCATGCCCTTCAGAGATTGACCGCCTAATTAAATCGGGATTGGATTTTACAATCATTGGAGCCGGAAGCAATGTCCCGTAAAATAACGTTTTTATGCCATATGCTGTCGGAGCTTTAGTGCGCAGCATCTTGCTTATGAATCCTTTGCGGAATATTCGGCGTAATGCTTTGCCTGAATTGTCCGGGCCGAGTGAGAAGAAGATTGACGCTTTGATTTTATTCTCATTCAAAATATCTAAGAGTTTCGGCAGCCCTTCAAGATAGCCCCTCAATGTGTCTATATCTATCTTTATTGCTAGTTTGATATTTCCCATTCAACAACCTCTAATATTCCGTCATGCGTTTTTATAATGACTGCAGGCGTATTAACATCTTCAAGGTTGGATATTATTCGCGTCTTCCAGATCATTATTTTATGTCCGTCATGATAGAAAAATGCTCCCGGAAACGGCTTTGCAACTGCCCTCACAAGATTATGAATCTCACGTGCGCTCTTTGACCAGTCTATTATGCCGTCTTCAGGTCTCCGTCTTCCGAATTTCGTTGCCTCTGCTTCATTCTGAGGAGTTCCTTCTGCATTTCCTGATAAAATGTCATCAAGACTTTTTGATAAAACGCGCCCTGCCGCCGGAATAATTTTTTGGAATACTTCGTGCGATGTCTCATTCTCTCCGATTGCGACAGCCTCCTGAGCTATAATATTTCCTCTATCTGCGTATTTTGTCATGCGGTGCAACGTTACGCCTGCTTCTTTTTCGCCGTTAAGCACAGCCCAGTTTACACAAGCGCGGCCGCGATATTTAGGCAGCAATGAACCATGCATGTTAAATGCTCCCAAAGGCGCAAGGTCAAGTATTTTTATATCAATTAATTTGCGGTAATAAAATGAAAATATTACGTCCGGCTTTGCATTTTTCACTTCATCATAATCCGGCTCATTTGTTGATACGTTCAAGTTATTTTTTTTCGCAAGTTCATAAACTGATTCAAACCATTGCGTTTCGTTGGGGTCATCTTCATGCGTATATACTAACGTTATTTGAATGTCATCACGCTTCAATAATGCGTTCATACATTCATAGCCTACGGAACTATACGCAAAGACTACTGCGTTTTTCATTTTATTTTATCTTCTCCTTGCCATATATGCTGTCCTGATTAAACTCATGAATAACTTTATTAACCTGTACAAACTGTATTTTGATCTTCCATATTCGCGTTCGCTGTGAGAAATTTCAATCTCGACGGGATTTTGCGCGAGTTTCTGTGCAAGTGCAGGAATGAATATGTCATCACGTTTTGACTTTAGTACTTCTGTTATTATATTACGCGAATATCCTCTCAGCATACAGCCGTAATCGCTGATCTTAAATCCTGTTATAATGTTTGTAATTTTATTCACAATCCGCGAGGCTTTTTTGCGAAAAAAATTATCTTGTCTGTTTATTCTGATTGTACCAATTACATCATGGCCACGTTTATATTCAGATATTATTTTTGGGATTTCTTCAGGAGGATTTTGTAAGTCTGCGTCCATTGTTATGATTAAACCGCCTGCGCATTGCTCAAAGCCTTTCATGATTGCCCTATGCTGTCCGTAATTGCCTCCCATGTCTATAACTTTTATGTGCGAATTATTTTTTTGTTCATTCTGAAGGATTGAGAGCGATTTATCTTGGCTTCCATCATTGATGAATATTATTTCGTGCTGCACATCAGACATTACAGGAAATAATCTTGAGAACAGTGCGGATAAACTTTGCTCTTCATTGTACACGGGAATAACGACTGATATTAGTTCTGTATCCAATTAACGATTACCGTCTTTCTTTTTTTGTAAGTATTCTAAATTTATTTTCAACAATTTGCACTCTTTCTTAAATTTTTCGGCTTTCGCAGAATCTTTTACTCCACGCAATGTTGTTAATCGTGGTTGATTTTAAGTGAAAATATTTAATTTTGCAAGATACGCGAAAAATTTTACTACGCCGGCCATAAAAAAAATAAAATATTTTCATTTTGAGACCTTATGAAAAAAAATTGCGGTTAAAAAATTTTTGATTCTAATTTTTTACTTAGCTCTGTGAATTTTTATGGGAATTAAAAAAATTAAAACTTTTTGTAGGTGTAAATGTAGTGGTAAAAATTTTTCTTTCTTGAAATTTTGAATGGCACGAAAAATATTTTAGCATAAAATTTTTAGAAGCAATACTTGAAAAAATAAAACGCAATGTTTATAATTTACATAATAGTGTAGCAGAATGAGCGAAAATCACAACATATTCGGCGCAGTGCAGGCGAGCAGTTCGTGATATATTTCATGTTATGCTTTCGGAATTAAAAAAGGAGTCTTTAACAAGAATGAGAATTGCCGTTGCAGGCATGGGCTATGTGGGTTTAAGTTTAGCGGTGCTGCTCTCCCAGCATAATGACGTTACAGTCGTTGATATTTTGCCGGAAAAAAATTAATTTATTAAAAAACTGGCAGAGTCCCATTCGAGATGAATACATCGAAAAATTTTTAGCGGAACATGAACAGCGAAAATTAAAGCTCTCGGCTACGACTGAAGCCATAGAAGCATATTCACATGCTGATTTTGTTATCGTGGCAGCTCCGACGAATTATGATCCTCAAAAAAATTTTTTTGACTGTTCAGCCGTTGAGAACGTCATAAAATTAGTTCTTGAATCTTCAAAAGCTACAATAGTGATTAAAAGCACAGTCCCTGTAGGTTATACGAAAAAAGCCCGAGAAAAGTTTAATACTAACAGAATTTTATTCAGCCCGGAATTTTTGAGAGAGTCGCAAGCTCTTTATGATAATTTATATCCCAGCAGAATAATTATAGGCTGCGACGGAAATTCTCGCGATAAAGCTGAAAATTTTGCGAATTTATTAATTGAAAGCGCGGAAAAAAAAGACGTTCCAGTTTTAATGATGGGACTGACTGAAGCCGAAGCCGTGAAATTATTTGCTAATACTTATTTGGCCCTGCGGATTTCTTATTTCAACGAACTTGACACTTACGCAGAATTAAAAGGCTTGGACCCTAAAAGCATTATTGAAGGTGTCTGCTTAGATCCTCGAATAGGCGATCAGTATAATAATTCTTCGTTCGGTTACGGCGGTTACTGTCTGCCAAAGGATACGAAACAATTATTAGCAAATTTTGAGGATATACCTGAAAATTTAATTCAGGCTATCGTAGCTTCAAACAGAACCCGCAAAAACCACATTTCCGACAGAGTTTTAGAAAAAGCCGGTTATTACACGAATAAATCAATATTTAAGACAGATACAGAACATCACATAACGATCGGAGTCTATAGACTCACAATGAAAGCAAATTCCGATAATTTTCGTCAATCTTCCGTGCAGGGAGTCATGAAGAGAATAAAATCTCGAGGCGCGAAAGTTATTATTTATGAGCCAACTTTGCAGGACGGTACAACATTTTTTGGGTCATTGATTGTGAATGACATTGAAAAGTTCAAACGGAGCTGCGATACTATCATTGCGAACAGATACGAAAGCGTCCTTAATGACGTTAAAGAAAAAGTTTATACTAGAAATATTTTCAGACGTGATTGATTAACGCACACCTTTCATTTTTGTTGCTTCATCGAACAAAAATTTCATGTTAAAATATCTTGTTTTATTTTTATAAAAACTAGGAGGAAAAAATATATTTGAAGAAATTACTATTGCTAATCGCGGTTATTAGCATCGTCTTCGGAGCTGCTCTGTTTGTTCCGGGAAATGCGCAGGCTGCACCTTCCGAAAAAAATACCGCTGATCTTGTTGTCTACGGAAAAATTTTTACTTCCGAAGGCAATCAGATTGTCGAAGCATTCGCCGTGAAGGACGGCAAGTATATTTATGCCGGCGACAAGAAAGGTGCTGAAGAATTTATCGAGAAGGGCAAGACTGAAGTCCTTGATTATTCCGGCAAGGGTCTTGTAATGCCCGGCTGCGGCAACGGACACGCGCATTATTTGTCTGCCTTTGCTGTAAAATCATTCGGAACTATGATCGCATTTGAAGATACTGTCGAAAAGTTTTTAACGGAAATCGTTCCTACCACCGCCAAGAAAGCAAAAGAAACAGGAGCGAAAGCTGTTTACGGAATGGGCTGGGAATTTCAAACATTCAAGAAAAATATGCCAACTCGTCAACAGCTGGACGCAATTTGCAGCGACATTCCTATGTACTTCGCAGATGAAGAAAATCACAAGAGCCTTGTAAACACCATTGCTCTTGTCAATGCAGGCATTATGAAAGCAGACGGCACTGTACTCAAAAAGGGCAATGATATTCGCGGCGGCGAGATTGATATGGGAGCTGACGGAACTCCTACAGGTTTTTTGAAGGAGCAGGCAGCAACTTACGTGCGTTCGTTCTTAGACAATGAAAATCTTTTTTCTGTTGACATGGCAAAAGCGAGCATGGAGAAAATTCAGGAACTGTTACTCTCCGAAGGCTACACCATGTATCTTGACGGCTACTCCTCCTATTTCTTTAACGATACTTACTATCAGGCCGCCAATCAGATGGACAAAGCCGACAAATTAAATTTTGTATTAGGCTTTAGCTACGAAATTGATAGCTGGATGAATCTTGATGAAGTTTTAGAGAAGGCTATAGCTGCTAAGAAATTTGCTTCCATGCGAGTAAAACCGTACTGGATTAAATTATTCATGGACGGAACTGTTGAAAGCGGCACGGGATTTATTGAGCCGGTATATCTTGACGGCCATCAAGGTATAGTCAACTGGACAGAAAAAGAAATCACAGACATAACGAGAAAGGCTAATGCGAACGGATTGATAATGCACATACACGCATTAGGCAACAAGGGCGTAAACCGCGTTGTCAACGCATACATTAACGGCGGAAAGCCTGAAATGCGCAACACTATTGTACACTTACGCAACGTCAATGAGCCGGATTATAAACGCATGGCAGATAATAATATCTATGTAACCTCCGGCATGCTTTGGCATCATAATACAAATGAAACAGCGGAGGAACTGAAAACAACGCTTCCTGAGGGCATGGCTGAAAACGGCTATCCCATGAAATCATTTTTTGATAACGGCATCAACGTATCTTTTCACACGGACTATCCTGCATTGAGCAACAGTCCTGATGATCCCTTCGGAATTATGGAGATTGCTCTTACAGGTGTCTATCACTTAGAGAATGGAAATCCTTGGTGGCCTGAAGAACTCGTTACCCGTGAGCAGGCCCTCACCGCCTTGACAATTAACTGTGCAAAGCAGATGTTCATTGAAGATGAAAGAGGCAGTATTAAGGCCGGCAAATATGCAGACTTCCTTCTTGTTGATAAGGACGTTCTCACCTGCCCGGTAACGGAGATTCATTCGGCCAAACCCGAAGCAACTTATTTTGAAGGAAAAAGAGTCTTCGTAAGATAGGTGTCATACAAATTTCAGTCAATATTACAGATTCGTCTGTTTATTGTTTAATATATTTTATATTTGGAGGTTATAATTATTATGCAACACAAATCAAAATCTCAATCTCGCGCCCGTGTCATTTGGGGGGCATTGCTTCTCGTCCTAATGCTTGCTGTTTCTGCGCAGGCATCATCATTCACAGCTCCGAAAAAGCTGGCCGATTACCTCTACTACGTAGAATACACCGACTACACGCCTGACCTCACGACGGGCGAAAAAGTCAAAACGGGCTTCGCTTGCTCCGCCGTACGCAACGGAAACTTCTACGGCCGTAACTTGGACTTGGATTACGCCGATGTGCCGGAGTTTGTAATCAAGGTTGCTGCAAAAGAGGGCCGTTACGCAAGTATAGGAATGGCCGCAATCCTCACGCTGAAATCAAAAGAGGTTGACAAAGTTTCGGAGGTTGAGATGCTCGCGATGCCGAACATTACTTTTGACGGCATTAATGAAAACGGCGTGGCCATTAACTGCAACGTTGCGCCTGCCGTTGATCTCGACTTCGCTACTTCTCTTTCAACTAATTACGGAAAACCGCGCATTCACGCTGTCTCTGTAGTCCGCTACGTTCTCGACCACGCAAAATCAGCCGCGCATGGTTTAGAGCTGTTAAAGAACATGGACATTTACGGCGGTTACGGCACATGGGGACTTCACTGGATGCTTTCTGACGCGAAAGAGACTTACATCATCGAATGTATCGACGGCGAACTTGTTGCCAGAAACGACACGGATAACATCATGGCAAATTTCTATGTCAACTACGGCAGCTATTCAAAAGCTTCAAAGTATTTGGCCCAGAAGGGGCAGACAGTAGCGGGAAAAGTCTATGAGGGCTTCCCTATTCTTACGCCTCATGCCTGCGGAGTTGAGCGTTACGCCATACTTAAAGAGCATTACGACGAGGGCGGAAAATCCGCTGAAGGAATGGCGCACTTAATGGAGCGCGTGAAATATACGCAGGCCTATGAAGCTGATACGGAGCCCTTCTGGTACACAGAATATACTGAAGGAAATCTGACAATCGCGAACGCTCCTATGGATTTCAAAGCGGCTATTAAGTACGGCTTTGATACCTACAAGCTGCACGACAGAAACATTCAGCCCAATAACTTCTGGCAGACATGGCACACATCGGTTTATGACCTCGCGAACAAGACACTCCGCTTGAACATTCAAGAAGATTATACGAAGCATTATGACTTCAAATTAGACTAATGAATTTTACTCCGTGCCCTCTCGAAACATGAGGGGACATTATTTTTGCTGACAAGTTTACAGAAAGGACAATAAAAATGAAAAAGAAAATTTTAACATTTGCAATTACCGCTGTTATAGTCTTCAGTTTTGCGGCCTGCGCATCAGCCGACAACGCGGATAAGACACCCGATTATTCACAAAAGGCAAGCTGGTATAAAATGCCGGAAATCACAAAAGACGTTGACACGTTTTATATTAATTCAACGGTTTACTTCTTTGACAGCTTAAAAGAGAATGCACCTGAATACGCTCCGCTCGACAATGCAGAGATGCTTGAAGGTTTTGAGGAAGAATATATGTCGCAGGCAAGTGCGTACGAGGATTCAACAAACGTTTTTGTGCCGTACTACCGCCAGGCCGGAATGAGGGTCATGAAAAAATCATGGCTTGAGACGGGAGACGTTGACGCTGCGATTTCAAAAATGCCCTACAGCGACATAACAGCCGCGCTTGATTATTACTTCGAGAACTGCAACGGAGGCCGCCCGTTCATCATCGCAGGGCACAGTCAGGGCTCGGCCATTACCAGGCTCGTACTCAAAAAATATTTCAAAGAACACCCCGATTACTACAAGCGCATGATCGCGGCTTACGCCATAGGCTACTCAATAACGAAAGACGATCTCAAAGCATATCCGCATTTGAAATTTGCAACAGGCGAGAGCGACACGGGCGTTATTATCAGCTGGAACACTGAGGGCAAAGAAAACGTTGAGGGCAACGTCAAGACCGCTGCATTACTGCCGGGCGCAATCAGCATTAATCCGTTAAACTGGAAACTTGACGACACTTACGCTCCTGCAAGCGAAAATTTAGGCTCGCTTACCGCGAACGAGAAAACCGGCGCACCTGAAATCGGCGACATTGGAGCAGACGCACAGATTGTTCTCTCACGCGGCACAATATTAACGAACGCGAAGCCCGACCCAATGTCAGAAGAGGCCGCAAAGATCACAGCCGAGTACTTTGGACCGGGCGCAAGACACGAGAACGATTACACGTTCTATTACAACAACATTAAGGACAACGTAGCAAAAAGAATTGCGGCTTATAAGGCAAACGCGAAATAAAACTTGAAAAGAACAGAATTTTATGGGATTTTATGGGACTAAGCAAGCCACCGGCATAGCCGGTGGCCCTTACTATTTAGCTATAGTATATCTATTTTCCTGATTTTCGACTTGAAACAACATCAAAGATAACAGCAACTAAAAGCACTCCGCCCTTAACAACATACTGCCATGAATCCGTTATTCCAATGATGGACATGCCCATGTTCAAAACTCCGAGCAGTAATGCGCCTATAACAACTCCCCCGATAGTACCGACTCCGCCGTAAGCAGACGCGCCGCCTATAAAACATGAAGCTATTGCGTCCATCTCAAAGGAGCTGCCTGTCTGTCCGGAAACAGAACCGACCCTCGCAAGACATAGCAGTCCGCACAGTCCTGCAAGAAGACCCATGTTAGCATATGCCATAAAATATACTTTGTTAGTGTTGATACCGCTTAGGCGTGTAGCCTTCTCGTTGCCGCCTACCGCATAAAAATAACGCCCAAACGAAGTCTTTGATGTTATAAAGTAATATATAAGGCATATGGCAAGAACCCACACAAGCATTACGGATATTCCTTTATATTGGCTAAGTTTATTGCAGTACCACATAATTAACGCACTGACTACTGCGGCTTTACCGTAATCAACAAGAGCACTGTTTTGAGTGTAACCGTTTCTTGCTTTATTAGATCTTGAACGGGCAACCATGACAAAAATTATTAATACTGCTATCGCTCCGATTACTAACGGCGACCATATATGCGGATTTTCAACAGGTTTATTAAGTGTCGATATTACATCAAGACCCGGAATATTAATATACGACGTGAATAAATTTGTGAATGTTTTATCTTTAATCGGCACCGTTTTGCTATCGAGAACAAGTCTGCCGATACCTCTGAATACAAACATACCGGCAAGTGTAGTGATAAACGGCGGTATACGAACATAGCCGATCCAGTAACCCTGCCAAATACCTAAAAGAAGTCCAACGAGCAGGCACACTATTATTGTTATATAAGCGTTCCAGCCCATGTTGGTTACAAGTACTGCCGCAAGCCCTCCGGTTAAACATATTACCGAACCTACAGAGAGATCGATATTGCCGCCGGTTAAAATACATAACAGCATACCGCAAGCCATGACTAAAACATATCCGTTCTGCAAAAGCAAATTTGACATATTCTGAGCATACAGCAAACGGCCTTTCGTAAGGAAACAGAACAACAAGAACACCGCAACGAGTGCAATAGTCATGGAATTTTTTGTGGCAAACTCTTTGATTTTTGCGGCGTTAGATTTATCAGACATAGAGAAATACACGCTCCTTTTGTTAAGATTAGGCTATTTTCTGACTGTCTCTGAGAATGTAACCCATAATTATTTCTTGAGTTGCTTCTTTAGCGTTGAGCTCAGCCAGTATTTTTCCTTCATTCATTACGTAAATCCGATCGCACATGCCCAGCAGTTCCGGCATTTCGGAAGAGATCATTATCACGGATTTTCCATGCTCTACCATGCTGTTAATAAGACAGTAAATATCATACTTGGCACCTACATCAATTCCCCGTGTAGGCTCATCAAGAATTAATATATCAGGTTCGGTGAACATCCATTTTCCCAATAATGCTTTTTGTTGATTTCCTCCGGAAAGATTGCCGACTTTTTGTTCAATAGAGGGAGTTTTCGTTCCCATCTCGGTTTTCATCTGCTCAGCTGCCAAACGTTCTTTGTCTTTATCGATAACGCCTTTTTTGGTGAGCTTATCCAATCTTGCAAGAGTTGTGTTCATTCGTATACTCTCGTTGAGCAAAAGGCCGTTAGTTTTTCTGTCTTCAGTAACATAGGCAAGCCCCGCATGTATAGCATTTTCAGGAGTTTTCAGAAATGTTACATTACCGTTTAACATTAAGGCTCCTGTAATATTAGTACCGTAGCTCCTTCCAAAAATTGACATCGCCAGCTCCGTACGTCCTGCGCCCTGAAGCCCTGAGAAGCCAACAACCTCGCCTTTATGAACATTAAATGAAACGTTATTGACAACAGTTTTTTCTGAATAGATAGGGTGATGAACTGTCCAATTTTTAACCTCAAGCCCTATTTCGCTTTGGATATTATGCGCACGTTCAGGGTATCTGTCGTCCATCGGGCGGCCTACCATTCCCTTTATTATTCTGTCCTCGCTAAGTTCGTCAACGCCTTTAGTGAGTGTCTCTATAGTGCTTCCGTCGCGGATTATAGTAACTTTGTCGGCGCAATAGATTATCTCGTTCAGCTTGTGAGTGATGATTATAGAAGTCAAGCCTTGTTTTTTGTAGTCGATCAATAAATCTAAAAGCATCTTAGCCTCTTCGTCATTTAATGAAGAAGTGGGCTCGTCAAGAATTAAAAGTTTTACGTTCTTTGAAAATGCTTTGGCTATTTCTACAAGCTGCTGCTTCCCCGTACCTATGTCTTTAATCAGCGTGTGGGGCGATTCATGAAGGTTAACCTGCTGCATATGTTTTTCTGCTTCGGCATAAGTTTTGTTCCAGTCTATGACTCCGGCACTGTTCTTAAACTCGTTGCCCAGAAACATATTTTCGCCGATTGAGAGCAGCGGAATTAAAGCAAGCTCTTGATGAATGATGACTATATTTTCAGCTTCGGATTCTTTCAGCGTCTTGAATTTGCATAACTTACCGTTGTAATAAATCTCTCCGGTGTAAGTTCCGTACGGATAAATTCCGGACAGCACGTTCATTAATGTAGATTTTCCTGCGCCGTTTTCGCCGATTAGGGCGTGGATTTCCCCGCGTTCAACAACAAGATTGACATTATCGAGAGCCTTAACTCCGGGAAATTCTTTTGTGATGTTTTTCATTTCAAGAATTATGTCCGCCAAACGCAATTCCTCCCTTCAAAAAATAGGCAGGGCATTAAATTAACCCTGCCCTAAAATTAAATTTTTTTTTACAACGTGCTTATTTCGCTTTCAGATAGCCGTCCTCGCCTTTGATATAAAGGCCGGTGTCAACAAGATAATCAAGATTATCTTTTGTAACCACTGTCGGCACAAGGAGGAATGAAGGCGTGAAATGTCCAGGTGATGTGAAATATGACGTTGTGTCATAAGCACATTCTACGCTGAAACTCTTTGCGAGCTCTTCGCCGTTGACTTTACCGTTCAGGAGAGCCTTTGAGACTTCAAGGGTAACGACGGCTTCATTAGCAACGTTTTTATAAACAGTCATTGTCTGCTTTCCGTCTACAATATTAGCGAGGTTAGCAATGTCTCCGTCCTGTCCTGTTACGATTACAGCGTTACCTCCGGCATAGTCTGACTCTAGAGCCTGAGTAACTCCAGCTGCTGTCGAGTCATTGTTGCAAAGCCAAGCGTGAAGAATTGTTCCGTCAGCATAATATGATCCGAGAATGTTCTGCGCACGCGCTAAAGCCGTGTCAGTGTTCCACTGTGCTGTGGCGACCTGCTGAAATTCTGTCTGTCCCGAAATAACTTTGAGAACGCCTGAGTCAAGATAGGGCTTCAGCGTATCAAATCCGCCTCTGAAGAAATAGCCTGCATTGTTGTCGGCAGGGTCTCCGGCTGTGAACTCGATGTTGAAGACTTTTCCCTTTGCGTTCTTGAGGTCAAGCGCGGCTTCGATGAACTTGCCCTGCAAAACTCCTACGGTATAGTTATCGAATGAAATATAGTAGGTAACAGCATCATTGCCGATTAAGCGGTCATAAGCGATAACCGGGATTCCTGCTTCGGCCGCACGATCCATAACGGTATTAAGTCCATCGCCATCAATCGCTGCAACTATGAGCAAATCGGCTCCCCAGCTGATCATGTTGTCGATGTCGTTGACCTGCTGGTCGTTCTTGTTGTCCGAGTAGGTGAGCTGTGTTTCGTAGCCTGCCGCGTCAAACTGGGCTTTGAGATACTCGCCGTCTCTGTTCCAACGTTCAAGGGACTGTGTCGGCATTGAGATACCGATTTTCTTTGCTGCTGCAAACGCTGTGGTGTAGGCACCGAATACCATCACGAAAGCCAAGACTAACAATAAAAACTTCTTCATAAAAAATACGCTCCTTTATGATATAAATTTACCAAAAGAATCTTTGCGATTCATTTAAGCCTTAAATTTAACAAAACGGATTTTCTGACGGATAACGCACGCTTGCCGGCTGATTATAGCCTATCTCTGACGTATTAACGCCGATATATTTCAAAGCGTTAAAGAGTGCTTTACCGTAGTGCCCGAACATGACTGCGCCATGATGCGGATAATTTTTCTCAATGAGAACATGACGATAGAAACGCCCCATTTCAGGAATAGCGAAAACTCCTATGCCGCCGAAACTCTTTGTAGCGACAGGCAAAATTTCTCCCTCAGCAATGTATGCACGAAGTATTGTATCCGCCGTTGACTGAAGCCTATAGAAAGTAATTTCGCCGGGCTGTAAATCGCCTTCGATCGTTCCGTCAGTAAACTCTCTGGGAAGATTTCTGGCCATTATTCTCTGAAAATCAAGATGAGGGTTGCATACTTTTCTTGAGCAGGTGTTACCGCAGTGGAACCCCATAAATGTATCTGTATGCTTGTAGCTGTAACTGCCTTTTATGAACTCGTCATACATTGCCCGCGGCACGGTGTTGTTGATGTCAAGCAGTGTAACAACGTCCTCGCTGATGCAAGTTCCGATATATTCAGATAATGCGCCGTAAATATCGACTTCGCAAGATACAGGTATGCCTCTGCCCGTGAGCCTGCTGTTGACGTAGCACGGCACAAAATGAAACTGCGTCTGGAAAGCCGGCCAGCATTTTCCGGCAATGCAAGTAAATTTGCGATAGCCTTTATGCTCGTCGATCCAGTCAAGAAGCGTCAGCTCATACTGCGCAAGTTTTGGAAGCATTCCTGAATTAGTGTTCCCTGCTCCGAGCTCCTGCGCCATTTCCTGAACTACTGAGTCAATTCTCTTGTCGCCGTCATGTTTGTGATAAGCCTCAAAGAGGTCAAGTTCTGAATTTTCTTCGATCTCAACGCCCAAATTATAGAGCTGCTTAATAGGAGCATTGCAGGCTAAGAAGTTCAAAGGTCTGGGCCCGAAACTTATAACTTTGAGTTCTGACAACCCGACAGCAACCCTAGCAACCGGCAAAAATTCATGAATCATATCAGCACACTCTTCGGCAGTACCTACGGGGTATTCCGGGATATATGCTCTCACGTTGCGGAGTGCAAGATTATAACTCGCGTTCAACATTCCGCAGAAAGCATCGCCGCGCCCGTCGATTAAGTCTCCGTCTCCTTCAGCAGCTGCGACAAACATTTTAGGGCCGTCAAAGTGTTTCGCCAAAAGAGTTTCTGATATTTCAGGGCCGAAATTCCCTAAATATACGCACAGAGCATTGCAACCGTTAGCCTTGACATCTTCGAGGGCTTTCACCATGTCGATTTCGCTCTCGATGATACATACAGGGCATTCGTAAATATTGCTGGCATTGTATTTGCGTTTATACGCTTCAACTAAAGCCTTTCGCCTTTCGTTTGCGAGCGATGCCGGAAAACAGTCCCTGCTGACTGCTACAATTCCGACTTTAATTTGCGGTACATTATTCATAAATGATACCCTCCTCAATTTTTTTAATTAATATCTGTTGCAGTATCTATGTTTTTACCCGTCAGCCCAATAAATGAACCTTCGGGACAACCGCCGTCTGGGTGAGCTATGAGCCATTTATTGACATGAGTCAACAGCTTATCTTCGGGAAATAAAATTTCTGTCTTAGTATTTAATGCCTCATTCGTGCCTCTTGGGAGAACGACTGCAACTCTGAAGCCCCCGTCTTTTACATGACAAGGCGCGTAGTGAAGTGAAGTTGCGTAAATTTCTACAGCAGTACCGGCAGGAATTAAAAACGCCTTAACTTTTGAAGTATCGAGGGAATAGCCATCGTTAATTTCTTCTTTTTTTGCAAGCAAAAGAATTACATCATCAGCGGCTATATTTACTTCAGAATCCCTGTGATATTCCAAAGCGTTTAACTTTGTGTTATGTCCGTTACAATAACCTATTTGTATTGGCATACGTCCGTAAATATTTGCTCCGAGAACTTTTGCAGCGTCAAGACGTTCTAATTTTTCATCAGACGTTACATAAACAGTCCCGTTATCAGGACACGGGGTGGAAGTTTTAAGAACTGAAATTAATTCGCTGAAGTCGTAACCGTCTATAACTCTTCCGTATGGTTTGAACTCAATGTCTTTTGCATTATACAGCTTCATAAATTTAGCACCTCATTATTATTGAGCCGAAATAATCCCGAAAACTTCTTTCATTGCCGGGTAAATCGTCTTAAACTGCTGATAACGAGCCTCATACTTTTTCACGAGTTCCGGGTCAGGCTCTTCAGATTTTGCGACTTTAACAATAACATCCGCAGCGTCCTTAACGGTCTTATATTCTCCGCAGGCTGTCATGGCAAGCATAGCCGCACCCATAGCAGGGCCTTCTTCGGAAACCGGGACATCGACCCTTATATTAAGAATGTTAGCTATAATTTTTCGCCATAAAGGACTCTTAGCTCCGCCGCCGCAAATCATTGTGCTCGTGAGATTAACTCCCGTTTTTTTGGCGCATTCGTACATATCTCTGACAGCAAAGCCGACACCCTCAAGGACTGCCTGAGTAATATCAGATCTCGAAGTATCCATAGTAAGCCCCGTAAATGTGCCGCGTGCTGAAGGATTATTCCAAGGAGAACGCTCGCCCATTAAGTAAGGCAAAAAGAATACATGATTTTCGCCTAAATTCTTAATTTCTTCCTGTTCAGCCGAGTAATTATTTGTATGCAAAATTTCTTCAAGCCACCATTTATTGCAGGAAGCGGCACTCAGCATACAGCCCATTAAGTGATAATGTCCGTCAGCGTGAGCGAAAGAGTGAAGAGCATTATTTTCATCAATGCGGAAAGAGTCCGACGAAATGAAAATAGTTCCGCTCGTTCCCAGCGATATATTACAGCGTCCATTGCCTACAGTTCCTGTTCCTATTGCGGCAGCTGCGTTGTCCCCCGCTCCGGCTGCGATCACAACTTTATCCGACAGCCCTAATTTTTCTGCAAGTTCGGGCAAAATATTTCCGACTTTTTCGTAACTTTCGTATAGCTTCGGCAGCTGCGATTCTTTAACGCCGCAAATATCGCACATTTCTTTTGACCATCTGCGGTTCTTAACGTCAAGCAGAAGCATTCCTGACGCATCAGAATAATCAGTGCAGAAAGTTCCGGATAATTTATAAGCTATATAATCTTTGGGGAGCATAATTTTACGGATTTTTTTATAATTTTCAGGTTCGTTATTCTTCAGCCACAAAATTTTAGGCGCGGTGAAGCCTGAAAAAGCTATATTTGCCGTACACGCGGAAAGTTTTTGTTTCCCGATAACGTTGTTTAGGTAATCTGTTTCGGCCGTAGTTCTTCCGTCATTCCAAAGAATAGCAGGACGTATAACATTGTCATTTTCATCAAGAACAACAAGCCCGTGCATCTGGCCGCCGCAACTAATTCCTGCTATCATTGTCTTGTCTATATCAGCCGTGAGCTTGGCAATACCTTGAATGACCTGTGCGTACCAGTCATCAGGATTCTGCTCTGACCAGCCCGGACGAGGAAAAAAAATCGGATACTCGCCAGAGACCGTGTTATGAATTTTGCCGTTTTCGTCCATCAAAATTAACTTCACGGCAGACGTTCCCAAATCAATTCCTATGTATAACAAAAATCATCCCTTCTTAATCCTCAAAATCATCAAAAAGAACAATTTATTTTTTTTAAGTTGTGGAGTGAAACATGGTATAGCAATTCAGTAAAATTTTTATAAAAGTAGTCTACTAAATTTTTTGTATGATATTATATAAATTTTTATTTGTCAAGATATTCTGTTGTTCATTGATAGTTCTTTCAATTTTTTATTTCACGGATTTAGGTTTGACTCCCTTGTCAAATAATGTTGTACTTATTTTTACGCCGTGATAAAACCCCGATGATATTTGTATTTGATACAAGAAAGGAAATGTTAAAAATGTTTACAAATATTTTTCAGTTAGCGAAGAATACGAAAAAAATTTTTCTATTATTCGCATTATTGTTGGGAACGCTTATGTTCGGTTTCGTAGGGGGTAAAGCATACGCTGAAAATCCTCCTGAGCTAGAAGATACGTACGTTATTGACGGCATTACTTATTACAACGTCAAATCTTCTCACATTACTACTCCCCAGCTTTTTATGAGGATCTGCTCGGCACAGCTCATGCATCGCTCGGAGGTCTTTCGATTGCACGATACTGGCTGCTTGTGGGCGCAGGGCTGTTTAACTCTGAATTAGCGGTACGACCCAAGTCCAATGCAGAAATATTTATTAACCGGAGAGAACACCGACACTTATACGGTCGAAGCAAAGGATCCGAAATGGCAAGGGCAAAACAGTTATGACGGTTATGTGGAAGTTCAGTGTATCGAACGCTCTAACGAGAGGACACATATATAGTATAGGCAGTTCTGGCGGAGGCTGCGCACTCGGTCTCGGAATATCAACTTTAATGTTTTCGTTATCGGCTTTAATTTTGAAACGTAAACATCGACAGCGAACTCCCCCGCTTATAGAGCTTATAGAAGCGAGGGGAAGGTTTCCTAATTCATCGAGTTCAGCGTTGTATAGTCAAAACTGTTATCAATAATAAAAAATTATGACTAAAGTCACGAGAATGCAGCGGCTAACTATTCAATAATTCCCACGCCCGATCAGATATGTCATGTCTATACTGACGACACTCTATTACGAACGTGAATTAATTTTGCTAATAACTTCTTTTTTCAACGAAACAGCGTCAATTTTATTATTCGGGAGCGTCGGGAGTTTATCATATAAGAAAAATCTGCTTGGAATTTTGAACTTAGCAAGCCTTGTCATAAGAAAATCTCGCATAGCATTTTCATCGAAAACATAGCCGTTTTTCATTACGACAGCAGCAGCTACGATTTCGCCGTAAACCTCGTCAGGCACGCCCATAACTTTTACTTCAGCAATGCTCTCATGTGCTGAGATTGCAGAAGCTACCTCATCAGGCATAATATTTTCTCCGCCCCGTATTATTAATTCTTTAGCACGGCCTGCGAAATGAAGATAGCCGTCTTTGTCCAAAAATCCTAAATCTCCCGTATGTAAAAATCCCTCATTATCAAAAGGCTGTTTTTCAACCGGCAATTTGTAATAGCCGCACATCATATTAACGCCCTTCAAAATAACTTCGCCGGTAACACCTTCAGGACATTTTTTACCTGTCTTTATATCCTCTATCATGATTTCAGCACCTTCAACTGTTTTTCCTACGGTGTTTAGTATATGTTCCATGCTGTCGTTATAATTCGTGGCAGTTGCCGGTGTCATTTCGCTTAGACCGTAACGCCTCATAAAGTGGTTATTAGGAAATTTTTCCATGAGCATAGCAAGCTGTGAAGACGATACAGGCGCACCGCTCAAATACGAAGCACGTAGAGATGAAACAAGTTCAGAAGAAAAACCTTGAGCATTAACAAGCCTCAATAATACAGTCGGAACAGAATGAAGAATAGTACAGCGTTCATTATCTATGACGCTCAAAAGTTCATCAGGCTTGACATTTTGAGGCAGAATTATTGAAGCTCCGCTTATTGCGCTTGCCAAAAGAGCCGCAGTAAGTCCGAAAATATGGAAGAAAGGCAGAATAGCACACATTTTATCGCTGTCGTTCATTTGAAGATTATCAACGCAGTGATTTGCAGAATTAAGCAAATTGTAAGCCGATAGCAAAACTACTTTAGGAGTTCCTGTAGAGCCTGACGTAAAAATCATAAGACAGACATCGTCCGGCATAACATGACCTTCATAATCGTATTTTTGATTTCTGTTCATGAAGTCTGCGCTGTCTCTTATATTGAGAGTCGTTTTTATACATGATTTATCGGGGTCTGTAATTTTTGCGGTAAAATCTTCTTTTTTGCTGTCTTCTGAATTCATATTGCCGTAGCAGAAGTGAGTTATATCTCCGATTTTTGAACAATTTGTAATTTCATTAACTGTAAGCTGAGGATTAAGCATTACAGCTATAGCACCTAACTTTTGGACAGCGTAGAAAGTTAATATCCAATTTAGAGAATTTAGACCGCAGATGGCAACGTGAGTTTTATTTCTCACTCCTAAGGCGTAAAGTTCAGAAGCCACAGCTGAAGAACCTTTGTCAATATCCTGCCAAGTATACGAGACACCGTGAGATTTTAATGCAATTTTGCTGCCGCTTTCATTAACTTTGTGCTTCAGAAAATCCCGCAGAGACATATTCAAAATATCATCGTTTTGATTTTCATTTTCAACAAAAGGCGTGTAATTAAAGAACCCTAAAAAGCCTGTTGCCTCTAAAATCTCGATAACTTCTGGCCTTACGTTCTCTAAAAGCAAACCGTCTTTTCCAAACTTTTTAACAGCAAGCAAAAATTCGCGCAATCCGTTTGATGAAACATAAGATAATTTTCTCATATCCCAGACGAGAGGAAGATTAATTTTTTCCGGCTCGATGTCTTTCAAAACTTCATGCAGCATCGGAGCAGTTGTTGCGTCTATTTTTCCGCTAAGTATCAGCTTATTCGCGCTTGGCCGTTCAATATTTAATTTAGAATTCTTCATTAAAAAAACTCCTATATTTTTATATGTAAAAATATTAACATGGCCTTTAATAATATCGCAAGAGCCTTGAGAAGTCAAAATGATTTTTCAAATAACGGAAAATTTTATTTTCTTCTGCAAAAGTTAAAATTCTAGTTTGTCGTTGCCTTAACGGAATTTCTACGATAGCAGGAATTATATAATTTTTTAGCTGTCCTGCGTATTTAGCGATGGTCGATTTCTTTCTAATCGGCTTTAATTCTTCGAGCCACTGAACGACGATGTCTTCTAAAGTCGAATTTTTTAAGCATTTATTCTGAGTTTCGTCAGATTTTTTTGTATCGGATTTAAAAACGGAAGAATTTTGAAAGTCTCACGTTAAATCCCTGTTAAATTATATAATATATGTTAAAAGATAAAACTCAAAAAAACTTTCTTAGAGTTACAGATTCTACGAAAAAGATTCTATGCTTGGAGTTGCAGATTTTGCTTTTTGATGAGGGTAAAGTTGTTAATTACGTTTATATATGTTTATATTTAGATTTTCTTTTATGACCGCACTAGCAAGTAGTTGACAAATAATGATGTTGAAAGTTATATTTAATATAATAGTATTTTAGCGTTAAATCAAATTATTGTAGAAATATGTGAAAAAAATAAAAAATGATAATTGACCATATTGGTATAGCTGTTAAAAATATTTCTGAAGCTCTTATTTTTTGGGAACAAACTTTTAGGAATTAAGTGCGCTGGCATTGAAGAACTCGAAGAGCAAAAAGTTAAAACAGCTTTTTTGCCTTTGGGAAATTTAACTGACGATAGTATGCCATAGGAAATTGAACTTTTGGAAGCAACGAATGATAACAGCACCATAGCAAAATTTATAGAGAAAAATAAAGATAGAGGCGGTATTCATCATATTGCTGTACGTGTTGATGATATTGAAGCAGCTATTGAGGATTTGAAGTCAAAAGGCGTCAGGCTTATTGATGAAAAACCGCGCAGAGGTATCAAAAATTCATTGATTGCCTTTGTTCACCCGTCAGCAACAGGCGGCATTTTATTGGAACTTTGTCAGCATTAAGTAGTCTTTAACGCACTACCTACGCCTAAAATCTATGGTTTTACGGTAAATTTCGGTAAAACCATAGATTTTATAATTCTTGCAACTCTCCCAATGCTAATATGTATGCCATATTCAACATCAAGCCATCTTCACATCTTTTTTACGTTAGGCTGTCCGGTTCTGTGCCACCGGAGCCGGTGGCACAGCCCTTAACCTCGCAGGACTATTATTTTTATCTAAATCTAAGAGTGCTTGGGTTCGCCCTTAAAAGTCGAAGAACCCCAGCCCCTTGATGGCACCGATGAACTGTGCAACGTAATCCCATGACGTAACCGGCCAGCGGTAGCCCATGCGGTAAAGTGTCTGCATGGTGTATGTGTTATGACGCGCAATATGCGTATCACGCTTGTTTCCGCTTTGGTAGGCCAACATGCTTGTCAGGAGCTTTGCTTTTACAGGATCGTCTCCTGCTTTCGCCATAGCGGCATCGAAATCTTCCCGTTCTACTGGTTTCACGGGAAGGCCGAGTTTTTCCATTTCGCCGAACACGTTGCCCGACAGAATAGCGTTATGGTTGTACGGGTGGAAGATAACGCACTCTTTTGGTGTCTGACACAGAAGCAAAATAGCCTTTGCAACTTCATCGATTGGCGAGAACTCCATAGGTACGTCCATTTGCTCATAAGGACATACGCCAAGTAGTGCGTAAATCTTCAGGCGGCCCATTGCGGAGTTCATTCCGTTATTAATCTGAAATTCTCCGTCACTGTACCGCGCCGCTAGGTTACCCACGCGCATAATCTTAGCGATAAGCCCCTTCTCTTTCACGGCCTCCAATACAAGTCGCTCGGCAAGGAACTTGGAGCGCACGTACTTGTTCTCCAAAAGCTGGCCGAAGTACAGGTCGCGCTCACCGATCATTCGCCCCTCTTCTAAGGACTTGCCCTTGCTCATGCCCATACTGACGGTACTCATGGTCGAGACTTGGATCAAGCGGACACTGTTAGCGAGGCAGTAATCAATCAGGTTTTTCACGCCTCCTACGTTCGCGTCCTCTATCTCCGTCCCGGTGGAGAAGTGCTTGACCACCGCCGCGCAGTTGATGACAGTCGAGACGGGCAGTTTCGGGATAGGCTTCGTGATGTCGCCTTCCACGACGAAAAGCCGCTTTCCTAAAAGTTCATCGTAGGTTTTCTCTAAATAATAGAAGAGCTGACCCTTCAGCCGCCATTCCGCGTCGTAAGCACCCTTGCCGCGAAGGAGGCAATAAACGTTCCCGTCGTAATTTTCCAGAAGCTCATGAAGTATATGAATGCCGAGATAGCCCGTCGCGCCGGTGAGCAGGACATCGCCAAGCGGCTGCCGTGCGCCTGCCTTAAAACTCTCCAGAGTGTTTGCGTCAAGGACGGACTGTAATTTACTGTAATCGTAATCCCGGACATCGTCTTTTGCAGGGTGTTCCGCTTTCGCTGCTTTGTCTGTGAACAACTCAGCTAATGCTCTTGGTGTAGGTCTGGAGAACACGTTCTGGAACGTTACGCGGTAGCCGGCCTTCTCCGCCTCAATCATCACTCGCGTTACCAGCAGCGATGTTCCGCCTAACGAGAAGAAGTCCTCAGTAGCTCCGACATTATCAAGTTGAAGAATATCGCCGAAGATTTTACAGAATGCCCGCTCCGCATCATTGGCCGCCGCCTCTGAAACGTTGCGTTCGATGACGGCCTCAGGCAGTGCGCGAAGGTCGGTCTTGCCGTTGGGGGTCATGGGCATCTTGTCAAGCTGTAGCCATGCTGTTGGTACCATGTACTTCGTCAAAGTACGTCCGATTTCCTCACGAATGGCCGCTATATCCATAGGTTTGTCCGCTGTGAAGTAGGCGCAGAGGTGATCTTGTCCCTTGATTGAGTTAATCTTAACCGCAACGCTCTTCACGCCCTTGACGTGTGCAATGGCAGATTCAACCTCGCCAAGCTCGATACGAAGGCCTCGCAGTTTTACCTGATTGTCTTTGCGCCCAAGAATTTCAACGTTGCCGCCGTCTCTCCACCTCGCGTAGTCTCCCGACTTATAGACGCGCGTTCCTCGATACTCGACAAATCGCTCTGCTGTCATTTCCGGCAGGTTGTGATAGCCAATGGCAACGCCGCATCCGCCGATGTACAGTTCTCCAACGACACCGCAGGGCAGTTCATTTCCGTCGCTGTCAACTATAAATTCTTTCACTCCAGGCAGAGGACGACCAACGGTAACGACGTTATCCCGTGTCAGCTCGCGGATGTTGGAAGACACCGTTATCTCCGTAGGCCCGTAGGTATTGAAAATCCGGGCTTCGGGATATTCTGTTTGCAGCCTTTGAAGCAGATGTTGCGGATACTTCTCGCCTGCACAGATGATTACCCGGCATTGCGACAGTGCTTCCCGGAAGTCTTGGGACTCAAGCAGCGTAAGCAGACGGGACGGCGTTGCCTGGAACAAATCCGTATTCGTCTCCTTCATCTTACGGCCCAGCGCGCTTGCGTCATTGCACTGCTCCTCGTCAGCCACCGTAACTGTAAGCCCGTTAAACAGCGGAATACCAAATTCTTTGACGGCCATATCAAATGAGAGTGTTGTAATCGCCGTTATGACGTGTCCTTCGTTCACCATAGCGTGAGGTAAAATGGTCTCAGGCGTGTCTGTTACGTAATTGACCAGTCCCCTGTGCGCTATAGTTACGCCCTTAGGCTTGCCCGTAGAGCCCGAAGTGTAAATCATGTAGGCCGGGTCTTCTTGGGATATCTGAACATCGGGACGTGATGTGTTCTGCTCCTTTAGAAGTTCCTCAATATCGACTGTTCGGTCTCCCTCCAGCCTGTCCTTCGTAGTGATGATTACGGGCGCATCGGAGTCCTCTACGATATGCCGAACTCTTTCCGCAGGATAGTTCGGGTCGCAGGGAATATAAACTCCTCCGGCTTTCAGTACGCCAAACATCGCAAAGAAGAACCTCGCCCTTCTCGGCAGAAGCAACACAACGCGATCCCCTTTTCTAACACCCCTCGCTATAAGAGCGTTAGCTATCATGTTCGCGTTCTTATCCAGTTCCCCATAAGTGTAACTTCCGTCCGCAGCAATCAAAGCTATAGCCTCCGGTCTTTTGGCGGCCACACACTCCATTCCGGAATGGAAGAGACAGTCGGCAGGGATATTCGGCTTGTAGTCCCTTTCGCGGAACTTTGCCAGAACCGCCCGCCGCTCATCGTCAAGAAGCTCAACGCTGCGAATAGGCTTTTCCGGCGCAGCCATTATTGACTCGGCGGCTATCACGATGGATCGGGCTAGACTCTGCATAAGATTTTCACTGTACAGAGCATCGTTGTAGTACAAGGCTACGCAGGGCGTTCCGTCCCGTTCCTCGATGTGGACGGAGAGCTTGAACTTTGATACTTCCAGCCCAAGTGACTCGCGCTTCAGTCCTTCATCTTTCTCCACGACGCCTATTTGATACTCGTACATAATGTTTGGTACGAAGCCGTAGTCCGACGCGATTCGGGCGAACGGGTATTTCTCATGCCGTATTGCGCCGTCAAAGACCTCCGCGCTGTGCTTCACAAATTCTGCCGCGCTCTCGTTCTTTATTTCAAGCCCTAGCGGCAAGGTGTTGACAAACATTCCGTACGTTTCCGCCGTGCGAACGTCGCTGCGTCCGCTGCTGATGGTAGAGAGATAGACGCGGTTGTCGCTCACGTAGCGTGAGACGGCATAGAACGTTGAGGCCAAGAACAGCGAGGCTGGAGTAACGTTCCGTGTTTTGCAGAAGTCTGAGGCAGCTTTGAAGTCTAACGGAGATGAGACACGCCCCATTGTTCCTTCTTCCTCTTTCCCGCTTACGTCCGATGTTATTTCGCTGGCACTCTCAAAGTCCGAAAGCATATCCGCAAAATATTTCTTATTCTCCTCGAACTCTGGGGATTGTTCAAACTTCTTCTCGTCCGAAACATAATCAAAATATGTGTATTCCTCCGGCTGGGGATATGTGCCGTCAATAGCGGCTGCCAATTCCTTAATAAAGAAGTTCAGCGAAGCACCGTCGAACACAAGGTGGTGGAAGTCCGTTAAAAGACAAACCCTCTCCGGCGTTCTTACGATGACGAAACGGCACAACGGACCTTTACTCAGATCGAAAGGCTTTACGAAGCCCTTTTTATATGCTTCCAGTTCGGTCTCGGACATCTCCAGAAGCTCCGCGTTTATTTCGCCTGAGCCGCAAACCTGCGTGATGTTGCCATTCCGCGTCTCGAAATGAGCCGTCAGCACAGGGTGAGCTTTCACTACAGCCTTCACAGCCCTGACTAATTTTTGAGTGTCCATGTCTGTCCCGAACGTAAACAGCGACGGCACGTTGTACAGCACTTCCGCCGGGCGTTTCATGCAATCGTAATAGACACCCATCTGCGGATAAGACAGGGGAGCCTCCGTGATTTTTACGTCCCTTGCTGCGTGCTCTTCCCGTTTACCTGACATGAAGCTGCGCCATATATCGTTCTCAAGGTCCTCCAGCGTCGCTCCGTCAAGAAGCCTACGAGACGGTATCTCTACGCCCAGACGCTTATAAATCTGGGTTGAGAGCTGTATAGAACGTATAGAGTCAAGCCCCATGTAGATCAGCGGCGTTGTGAGGGAAACACTTTCAGTACCGATGATCTTACCCGTCATGGCGCAAAGCTCCTGCTCCATCACGTTCAACGGGCGGCCGCTGTCATCAGCTTCTTTCTCGGCCTTGAACTCCGGCTTTGGCAGGGCGCGTTTGTTTACCTTGCTATTCTGATTCAACGGGATTTTGTCGATCTGCATCGTAACGGCCGGAACCATGTAGGGCGGCTTCTGACTCTTTATAAAATCATTGAGGGCTTTAATGTCGATCTCCTTATCACTCACGACATAGCCGGCCAGATATTTCCCCTCGCCGGACTCGTTGTCGAATGCGGCCACCGTTGCGTCTGTAACGCCGGGGAACTGACGAATGACGGCCTCGACTTCAGAAAGCTCTATTCTAAAGCCGCGTATCTTTACCTGACCGTCGCGCCGCCCGAAGAACTCAATGTTCCCGTCCGCTCTGTAGCGCACGATGTCGCCGGTTTTATAAACTTTCCCGGAGTCGAACGGGTTTTTGATGAAAACATCGGCGGTCTTTTCTGGAAGATTGAGGTATCCGTCGCCGACCTGCGGCCCGGAGAGCCATAGTTCGCCCAACGCCCCCACGGGGACGCGATGCCCGTCGCCGTCAACGACATAGGCTTTCATGTTATCCAAGGGCTTGCCGATGGGGATATTGTCCTCATTCTTTGTTACGGGATAACTTGTGGCGTAAATTGTGCACTCTGTCGGGCCGTAGCCGTTGTGCAGCATATAGGCCGTGGGCGGGTCGAGGGGAACTAACTTCTCGCCGCCAACGGTGAGGTGCTTCAGACTATGGTTATCGATATTCACGGCGAACTGGCGTCCAACCTGCGTGGTCATGAACTGATGAGTAACGCGGTTCTTCTCCAGATATTCATTGATGGCGTTCAGGTCAAGCCGTATCTCCTCAGGGATAACGCATAGAGCTGCGCCAAGCGTCAAGGGCGAGTACATATCCATCATACAGGCATCGAAGCCATAGGAGGCGTACTGACCTACGCAGTCTTCCGGCTGAAGTTTGTAATAACGGTGATACCAGTTGACGAAGCAAACGAGATTGCCGTGCGTCAGGCGGACTCCCTTCGGCGTGCCCGTAGAGCCGGAAGTGTAGAGCAGGATAAACAGGTCTTCGGGTTTGACTGTCGGGAGTTCCGCGCCACACGCCGGAAGCGCGGGTATCTCGCTCACCATCAGCACGTCTCCGCTGTAATCCGTAATGAGCGGCCTTAGCTCTTCGGTCGTGATTAGCAGCTTCGCGCCGCTATCCTTTACCATGAAGTTCAATCTCTCCGGCGGATAAGTCAGATCCAGAGGCTGGTAGGCGCACCCGGCCTTCAACACTCCGATGGAAGCTATAGGCATATACTCGCCTCTTGGAATGAGAATAGAGACGACATCGCCGCGCCCAAGCCCCTTGCTTGCAATAGTCCCGGCAATTCTATCTGTTATCTCGTCCAGTTCTTTATAGGTTAGCTTCTTTCCGTTGAAGATGACGGCGGTTCGGTCAGCGTTTTCACTCGCGGCCTTGCGGAACAGAGACACGATTGTCTGTGTGGCGTCATAGGGGTTATCCGTGTTGTTGAAGCCGTCCAAAACGCCTAACTGTTTTTCATTAGTCGGCTCAATATCGCGGACGTATTCCCGGCTCATCATCTGCTGCAGGACGTTCTCATAAGTCCGGGCAAACGTATCGATGAAATCATGAGAATATTTTCCGGCGTTGTAACTGATGTGAAGTTTCATTCCGTTTGTTTCGCACATAAGCTCAACCTCAAGAGGATAGCCCGTAGCATGACTGTCAAGAATTTCATATTGACATGGTAGTCCGCAGAATGTAGAGGTAGTTCTGATCATGCCGTGATAGGCGAACATGGGTTTGTCGTTCATGGGGCAGATTCGGTTGAGGTCGGCGAAAGAGAAGAGGTCATTCTCTCGGCTTTCACTAATCTGAACAGACAGAGCTGTCAGCAAATCGGTTATTTTTGTATCCGAATCCCAGCGGCAGAAAACAGGCATAGTCTTAACGAACATTCCGATTATTTTTGCCGTTCTCTCGTCCTTGCGTCCGTGATATATAGTGGAGAACAGAGCCTCCCGCTGATGAGTATAAACTCCCAGTGTGAAGCCGAATGCCGCCGACGTTAGGGCCGAAGCGGAGATTTTATGCTCGCGGCAGAAATTCCGCATCTCGTCATAGTTAAGTGGGAAATCGTGAACGAAGGTCTTAAAGGAGTCCGGCTTGCCGTAAACATCAGGCAGAGGCAGGCTCTCCGTGTCTAAGCCGGAGAAGTTCTCATCGTACCATTTTTTTGCCGTTTCGTATTCGGAGCCGTTGCGCTTTTCCGACTCATCCCACGCCGCGTCCAAAGCGTTATAGCTTTCCTGTGTTATCTCAAGCCCGTTGTACGCCGCCGCGATGTCCGCAAACAATACGTTATTAGCCGTGCCGTCAAAGGCGATATGATGCGTCGTACGCAAAAAATACTTCGCCTTCTCCGTCTGAACAAGATCAAAACGGAAAAGTCGTCCGCCCATAAGCTCCAGAGGTGTCGATATCAAGCGAGGCATTTCGCGCTTCCATTCCTCTTCAGTCATCTCCGTGACGGTCTGAGAGTACGGCTCAAAGCTGTCGGGTATGTACTGCATTGGCTCCCCGTCCCGTTCAACTATGCGGACGTTCATGTAGGGGTGCGCCGCGACAGCCTTCTCGAATGCCGCTGCCAGCCGCTTCATGTCGATGTCGTTGTCCAGAGTATAAAGGAAATGACTATTATACGTACCCTTCCCTCTTCTCACACAGTCCAGGTAAATTCCAAGCTGCGTTTGGGACAGCGAAACAAATTTCTCTTTTTCCATTGTATTACCTCTTTTTTTATAATTCAATAATTGTCTGATTCAGCGACAGGACGCGGCTGTAGTGAATGTCCTTCGCCATTGCTTTCAATAACATAATTCCGTCAGTGCGATAATCGGCCGTTTCGTTAGGGGTGTACTCAATCGGGTTGAAGGGCTGACCGTTGTCGCGCAGAGCAAGAATGACGCGCCCGTTGCGGGAAGCCTCGCCCCCTGCACTTTCAATTACGCTGATCCTAACGTCAATATCCGCAGCGCGTTTGTTTTTAGCATAGCTTGCCAGGTTCGCCGTCATTTCCTCCAGAGCAATTCCAGCCATTGCCGCTTTCTCCGTCTCAAGGCCGTTACTTTTTAGAACGCCCTCCGCCTCTTGGGACAGCCTCACCGCGTCCTCGTTCGTAGCCTTGAGCGACACGTCGTAAAGCAGTTCCTTGCCGCTCTTCTCGATTAAATAAAAGTCCGTAAGTTTTCCGCCGGAGTTCTTGCAGGCAACGCGGACATAGACGAGCAGACAAAGGAAGCCGATAAACTCCGCAAGTATGAACGCCACCCACACGCCCGTCAGCCCCATTAAACGCGATAAAACCCACGCGGCAGGTACGACAGCGAAAAAGCCCTCGACAAACGAGAGGATATTTGCGGCCGTCCGCTGCTGTACCGTCGTGTAGTAGTACAGCATAAGGAACGTAACAGCGACACCAAGAAGACTAATAGAGAACAAGCGGAGTGCCTTTGCTCCCTCAGCCGTAAGTTCCGGCGGCAGATTGAAGAGAGACAGCACCGACTGAGGGGATAACAGAACGAACAAAACGAACAGCCCTACCAACGAGAGCGTGAAGCGCATGACGTGCCGCGTCAGCATACGGATACCCTGATAATCCTTCTCGCCGTATAACACGCCCACGATTGGTATCATCGATCGATGCCCGCCGGAGATAAACATCGAGACAAAGCTGAGACAGGATACGCACACAGCGTAGATCGTCATGGCTCCGGCTCCTCCTGTAGCACTTAGAATGGCGTATATGCACCATATTTTGACAGAGACAAGGCCAACCCCGGCCGCTGCCGGAACTCCTGTCCGTATCAGTCTGAAAGTCAATGACAGGAACGCCTTTATCCCATTGCCCAAAATATTGACAAGGCGGAATGTTCGCTCGGACGAGACGAAATAGCGTGCAAGCAAATAGCCGGCACCAACGACATCGCTCACAACCGTAGCCAGAGCCGCGCCCTCCAGTCCCATCTTCATAGGGCCAATCAGGAAAATGTCAAGCCCTATATTCACAACTTGTCCAAGCAGCACGGCGTGGCTCACAACCCCTGCCATACCGTCGGAACGGATCAGGACGCTTAGTCCGCCCAAGACGATCATGAAGGGAAATCGCCAAATCAGGATATGGAGGTATGCCCAGCCGCCCTCCACAAGTGCGTCAGAAGAAGCAAGGAAGCGCGACAGTTCGCGTGTAAAGGGGAGACACAAGAGCGTCATTAAGGCTCCTACTCCGAAGCACAGAACCGTAACGGCGGTGAAAATGCGGTTTGCCTCATCGTGCTGTCGTGCTCCGGCAGCAATGGCGGCAAGCCCCCCCGAACCGACGGAAATAAGCATCATTATTGCCGCCACAAGCTGATTCAGCGGCATACAGACCCCCACGCTGGCCATCGCTCTCGCGTCAATAAAATTTCCCACGATTATGCTGTCGATGATGACACCAAGCTGCCCGGCGATCGTGGAAAGAACGGTGGGCAGGAAAAATTCACGAAACTTTTTGTTGACAAGCTTTCCAGATTTTACATAGCCTGTCTCAAACATGAATATCGCCTCTCTATAAATATCGTATATACATCATTGTCAGGTCATCAGACTGAGGAGCCGTCCGCACGAAAGCCGCGACCTGATTTTTCACATAATCTATAAGCTCCTGTGCGCTCAAATTTTTCGCGTTCACAACGTGAGCATTCAGCGCGTCCAGCAGTCTAACTTCCCCGAAGAACTCGTGCTCGCAGTTCTCCGCCTCCGTAACTCCGTCAGTGTAGAATAAAATCCCGTCGCCCTGTAAAAGCGAAAGAGAATCTTCCTTAAATTTAGCTTTATCGTCGATGCCTAAAAAGCCGTTTTGCGCTATTGGCAGGTATTCAAAAACACCGCCTCTGGAAATCAGCGGCGGGTTGTGCCCAGCGTTGACGTAGGTGAATTTTCCTGTTCTTACGTTCAGGACTCCGGCGAAAACCGTCACAAACATTAGGCTGTCGTTGCCTCGACAGAGTTGGAAGTTAGCATAGCTAACTGCTTCGGCCAGTGCTCCCGGCTCGTCCGGTGCAATATAGATAAAGTTTGCCAGCAGGATTTGAGCCTTGCTCATGGTAAGTGCCGCCGGAACGCCTTTGCCGGATACGTCCGCGATTATGAAAGCTACACGGTTTTCATCGATGGTGTAGAAGTTGTAGAAGTCTCCGCCGACTTCTTTAGCTGCGTCCATTATTGCAGCTATGTCAATCTCTGATCGAATGGCAAAATTTGTGGGAAGCATGGAGAGCTGAATATTCCGCGCCACGTTAAGTTCTGACTGAACCTGCTCCTGCTTTCTTGTAACCTGCGTTAGATTAATAATGTAATCGACAGTCTGCTCTTCCATCGTATCGATAGCACGTGCAAGCTGACCGATTTCGTTTGACATTCTGATGGACTCGCCAAGTTTTGATTCTGAAAGGCTGTTCTTCACTGCAAAGCGCGATATTTCCTTCGTAACGGCCTTGATAGGGTTTAAGAGCCATCGACGAAGTCCCCACAGCACAAGATAAAGGATAACCGCCAGCAACAGCATTGCCCACCCCAAAACTTTATACGCATGTCTGTATATGACGGTGCGCAGCTTTTCCATTTTTCTCTGGACGCAGATAAGCCCTGCCACTCGATCCTCTTTTGTCTTGACGGGGATAACAACAGTAATATGATCTTCCTCCCACTGCTGAGGCTGCACAACCATAGCATATTTTGCGCCTTGATATATCTCGGCATAAGCCTTTCGTTGAGCATCGCCGGATTTAGCCACAGTACCGCCGGGATACAGCACCATCTCAGGATAATCTTCAAGTAGGGAAGGGTGTACCACTGTCAGACCAAAACGAATACGGCCGTAGTCCTCCCCTTCCGTCTGAATGAGGTAGATCATCAAAACTCCCTGAGAGTCCCGGTTTGCCAGACGCTGCCACTCACTCTGAATTTGACGTCGCTCCTCCGGGTGATTTCCCCCGTCCGCCGTTAGGTAGTCAGCTATATGATCGGGATTGAGGTATGTTCGCGCAGTCCTTGCAGTATGATAGGCCGCCTCAACGTACTGATCAATAACGGCCTTAGTTATCTCCCGGCTGCCGATATAAACGATGACATAACACAAAAAGACGAGCACGAGTGCCACACTGGTAAGAACCTGGACACTCAGGCTCGTTTTGAGGGCTTTAATCATCCTTCAATCGGAATATGATCGCTGAAGTGGGATATAGCAAAGACGTTCTTGATAACCTCGTTAGCGTGAATGATTTTGATAGGGCCGTCGCCAAAGCTGCGTTTCGCTTTCAGTAGGGAACGGAGCCCCGCAGAAGAAATGTACTCCAAGCCGGCAAAGTCAAGCGTTACTTCCTTGACTCCAAGTACAGATGCTGCAAACTCCTTGTCGAACTCTTGGGACGTTATCGTGTCCAAGCGTCCGTTAAGTGTCAGTATGAGGGACGTTCCCTCGACACTCTTAGTGATTTCTAAAGACATAAAAAACGCTCCTTATTTAGAAAATTAAAATTATATGTTCTGCAATATAACACATATATTATTATAATTTAAGCATGACATACTTTTTAGTTTTTCGCAATAAGTGCCTCCAAACAAGAACTCCCCAAATTATAAAAAGCCCGTTTATTGACGGGCTTTCGTGTTTTTCATAACCTAGTGAAATCAGGTTAAATTCCTCTTGGCTTAATATCAATTCCGCGTTCTTCAGGAGTGCCGGGAATGAGCGAATCGCAAATAGCAGCACAAAGTCCGGCGACAGCCATAGGTGTTTTTAATACTGCCCATACCATTCCGCCTAAGGTCTGTGAGAACTGGCTGCTCTCCGGGTTCATAAAAATAGCCTGATTAGCTTCGACCCAGCCGGGAAGGCCGAGAGCCATTAAGAACGCGAAGCCGACTATCAAAATATTTCTTTGGCTGCCCATATCGGCACGCATTAAAACTTGAATGCCCATTGCTCCGATCGTTCCGAATAATGCTATGTAGGCACCTCCGATTATCGGCGACGGCATTGTGGCTATCAACGCGCTTAATTTTCCGACAAAGCTCATGAGAATTAATATCACTGCTCCGGTTCTTACGACGACACGCGAGGCAACACCGGTCAAGCTGATCAGACCTATGTTTTCAGTATATGAAGTCGTGCCGACCGAGCCGAACACGCCCGATAATGCGCAGCAGAGACCCTCAGCTCCGATGCCGCGGCTTATCGTTTCGGAATCAGGGTCTTCAACGCCCGAAGCGTACGAAACTGAATGATAGTCGCCGATTGATTCGATCATTGTCGCAAAAAATCCTGCAAGCAGAGCCGCAAAAGCCATTAAGCTGAATTTAGGCATACCCCACGGAATTATTACGGTCTTAAAGTCCCTGAACCAAGGAGCATCGGTTACACGCGTAAGATCTACATAAGCAGGGTGATTGGGCGCAAATGTTCCGTTCTGAGATAAGAACAGGCAGGCGCAGTAAGTTATAACGATTGCTAAGAGTATCGCAAAAATATTTACGTACTTATTTCTTAAAACGAGGCTGAACAGGAAAATTAATATGACAACTGCTAGGGAGGCTGGCCAGTAATTTGCAGCGTTGCCCTGTACGGCAGTTCCGGCGAGTGAAAATCCTATTGCCATTATGACCGGTCCGATGACTACGGGCGTTATTACCTTGCGGATAATTCCGACTATTCTGCTGTAGCCTATTATTGAGAGAATAATTCCGCCTGCGATCAATCCTCCGCCCATATACTGCATGACCGTTTCAGGGCCTGATGCTTTGTAAAGGGCTATGACCGTCATGACCGAAGGGATAAAAGAAAAGCTCGATCCCTGAACTATTGGAAGTCCTGAACCGAGCTTTTTGCTGGTCTGAATGAGTGTCGCAACGCCCATTCCGAAATATACGCAGGAAATCAGCGAAGCAATTTGTAAAGCGTCCATTCCCATTGCTGGGCCAAATATTAAAGGAACTAGAGTGGTTGAACCGAAAAGCGTTAATACGTGCTGCGCGCCTGAGAGAAGAGTTATAAAGAAAGGCGGCCTGTCGTTTATTCCGTAAATCATTTTTCTGGCCATATAGTAAAAAACCTCCTAAAAAAAATTAATTTCCGGGCAGAAGATTTTAAGGAAATATAAAATTTTTGTCAAGAGCTAAAAAAAACAGCCCCCGAAAAATTTTCGAGGACTGCTGAAAAATTTATTTTTTCTAAAATTATTTTTATTTTTAGATTACTGATAACGCCGCGACTGCAAGAATAACTGACAGGAAACCGAGCAGCGTCTGTCTCTTGTATGCAACAATGAGGCCGATTATAGCCGCAAGCGTCGCAAAAATCGTCGTGTGTGCAAAGAACGCGAGAGTTCCGAAGGCTACGCCGATAACTCCGAGCGTAATAAACTGAGCCTTTGAAACTAAAACTTTATGGCTTGCACTTAATACTCTGTCGTCAGGCGTTCCGTAATTTTCTTCGTAATCGTCAACAATGCGTTTCAGCGTCGCCGAAAGAATTAACAGTCCGATTAAGTTCGGCAGTGCCATTAATCCGTTGAGCGTGTCCGAAATATCCCAGATGTTATTAAGGAACTGGTTACCCTCTGCTCCTAAGAACTGTGAGCCGGCCGCGCCGATTATTATCATGCAGATCCAAAGAATTTTCATGATAGGCTTTGTCCATACGCCGAATAAATAAGTAATTGAAGTTTCAGCGTACCAGTACCAGCCTAAAATCGTTGTGAACGCGAACAATAATAATCCGATTGAAAGAATATATTTTCCGGGTGCTCCGAGAGCGTTTTCAAATGCCCTCAACGTAAGCTGTGCGCCTGTTAAATCCGGCGAGCCCGTAAGAGTTCCGGTTGACATGACAACAAGAGCCGTCATCGTGCAGATAACGATCGTGTCCATGAATACTTCAAAAATTCCGTAGAAACCCTGCTGAACGGGGTGCTCAACGCTTGCTGTTGCGTGGACCATAGGGGCGGAACCCATACCGGCTTCGTTGGAGAAAACGCCTCTAGCGATACCGCGCTGTACTGCTTCTTTAACTCCCCAGCCTGCCAACGCTCCGGGCAGTGTCTCTAACGGGTCATTGAATGCTAAATGTATAGCGTTAGCGATAACTCCGGGAAGAGCCGCCGAATTAATGACGAGGACGTAAATTGCTCCGAAGATATAGAAAATTGCCATGAAGGGCACTACGTAAGTCGTAACTGTTGAAAGGCTCTTTAATCCGCCGATTATGACGAGCGCAACGAGAACGGCCATAACAATTCCGCTGTAAAGGTGATTAATTCCCCAGCCCATTGACATTGCTTCAGCCGCCGAGTTTGCCTGAGTGGCCGCGCCGATTCCAAATGAGGCCAAGAAAGCGAACAGGGCGAATAAAACTGCGAGCAGCTTTCCGATAAATTTCCCAAGTCCCGGACCAAGCACTTCGCCCGCGCCCTTCTCAAGGATATACATCGTGCCTCCGCGCCAATCGCCGTGAGCGTCCTTCTGTCTGTAGTGGACGGCCAGCGTAACTTCAGCAAACTTTGTGCACATACCAAACAAAGCCGAAATTAACATCCAGACTAACGCGCCAGGGCCTCCTAAGTGAAGAGCCGTAGCAACACCGGCAACGTTACCTGTTCCGACTGTCGCCGCCATTGCCGTAGCCATTGCCGCGAATGATGAAATTGATTTATCTTCGCCGGATTTTTTTCTGAAGCTGAAAACTTCCGAGAGAGACGCGAAGAAATATCTGAACTGCGGAAGGCCGAGCAGAAGCGTCAAATAAACGCCTGTACCCACGAGCAAGATCAGAACGGGTGCACCCCAGACAAAGCTGTTGACGATACCGTTATAATACATAATTTTTTCCATTACTGCTTGCATTTCCTGCATGGTAAAATCACACGCTCCTTAAAATAAAAGTGTAAAAATTTTCTATATATTATACACGAATGAAAAATCACGGCGAAAAATTTTTTGTGAGGCTGAAAAATTTTTTGTGATTCTATTTTTTTTTGAAGCTCTGGAAAATTTTATGAGAGTTAAAAATTTTTGAAGTTTTTGTAGGTGTAAAAGTAGTTGCAAAAAAATTCTCTCCTTTGCCGAGAGAATTTACTTTTAAAAATTATAACATGCTAAAATTATTAGCGGGGTGATTTTTTTATGGGCGTAAATTTGAACGATGCGGAATATTTTGCTGATACGATTTCAAAAAGAATTGGACAGCTTATCGATGAACGAAATATTTTAAGACGTGAGCTTTCCAGAAATTCAAGCGGAAATTTAGAACAGAGCAAAGAGTTTGTCAGGCTTTTTCAGGAAAATATAATTTCAAACGCAGCCTCCGCCGAAAAATTTGAAAGGCTTGAGCATATTCTTTTAATGAGGTATTAAAAAATGAGAACTTCACGCGATGTCTATCTGACTATAGGGAAAAGTTCCTACACAATGAATACGCCGATTGATAATGAGGTGCTTGACAGAATAAAGTGCCTTATCGACGAAGCCTGCGGAGAAATTGTCAAAGGCGCAAAGCAGGAAGATATTTTAATGCTGACGTGCGTCAGGCTTGCTTACTCGCTCGACACAGTAAACGAAAAATTGAAAAAAATTCTTGCACGCATAGAAGGAGAAAACAAAAATGGCTGATATTTTTTTCGTGGTTTTAATTGCCGCCGGAATATTTTTTGCGCTGAGATATATAAAAAATACTCCTCACTGTGCCCACAACTGCGACGAATGCAGACACCCATGTAGAGTTAGGAGTTAGAAATTAGGAGGTTTTATTATGAAATTCAAAATGGTACACGAAAATTACAACGTGCAAAATCTTGAAAAGTCGCTCGATTTCTATGAAAAGGCTCTTGGCCTCACTGAACGCAGACGCAAGACAGCTCCTGACGGTTCGTTCATAATCGTATTCATAGGCAATGATGCTTCGGAATTTGAGCTTGAGCTGACTTGGCTTGCCGATCACCCTCAAAAATACGACATAGGCGAAGAAGAATTTCATCTTGCTTTTCATGTTGACGACTTCGCCGCAGCTCATGAACTTCACGAAAAAATGGGCTGTATCTGCTTTGAAAATCACAGCATGGGAATCTATTTCATTCAAGACCCGGACGGCTACTGGCTTGAGGTAATTCCGGCAAAGCGGTAATTCAGGCATAAGGCAGGAAATTTCTAACTTCTCACAAAAAAAATTAAAGGAGAAAAAATTTTTTATCATGAAAGTAATTTTGAAATCAGACGTTAATAAACTTGGCAAGGCCGGAGCCCTGCTTGACGTGAGCGACGGTTACGCTAGGAATTTTCTTTTGCCGAAAAATCTTGCGCTCGAAGCAACTCCGGCAAAGCTCAACGAATGGAAAAACGAACAGGCCCGCATGAAAGCAAAGGACGCTAAAGACCACGCTGAAGCGTTAGAGATCCAGAAAAAAATTCAGGGCAAATCCGTCAACATTGCCGGAAAAGCCGGAGACAACGGAAAATTATTCGGAAGCATTACGCCTGCGCAGATTGCCGAAGCTCTTGAGGCTCAACACGGCCTGAAAGATTTTGACAAGAGAAATATAAAACTTGACGAAGTTGTCAAACAGCCCGGAAATTTTAAGTTTTCTGTGAAATTATATCCTAACGTTCAGGCGGATATGACGCTGGTAGTAACTGTAGCTTAAAATGAATCTGAGCTATAAAACTTTTCCTCATAATTCCGAAGCCGAACGCGCTGTGCTTGGAGCCGCAATGCTTTCTAAAGACGCTCTGAGCAGCGCACTGGAAATATTAAAGCCCGACGATTTTTACGACATCAATAACAAAATCGCTTATGAAATTTTCGTGGGAATGTATGCGGCTGATAAGCCCGTAGATTTAGTTACAGTGTCGGAAGAAATGAAAGCCAGAGGAGTTTTTGACAGGCTCGGAGGACAGCCCTTCCTAGCTGATTTAATTTCGGATATCACAATAACCGCAAACGTGGTTTATCATGCTGAAATAGTCAGAGAACACGCGGTCAGAAGAAAATTAATCGAGGCCGGGAATAAAATAATTTCTCTTGCTTTTCAAATCGACAAGCCCACAGAAGGAATTATCGAAGAGATTGAAAAATTAATTTTTGATGCGGCTCTAAATAAAAGCTCGCCGGATTTTCGGCACGTAAAAGAAATAATCAGTCCTGTTTTTGCAAATGTTGAGGAAAGATTTAATAAGAGCGGAGAACTTGTCGCAGGGTATCCTACGGAATTTACAGACCTTAACGGTTACACCGGAGGTTTTCAGCCCGGAAGCCTGAACATAATCGCGGCACGCCCTTCAATGGGAAAAACTGCCTTTGCTCTAAATATTGCGCAGTTCGGAGGAAAAGAAAATAACATTCCTGTTTTAATTTTCAGTTTGGAAATGCCGGCGGAGCAGTTAGTTTTGAGAATGCTGGCGGCGGAGTCGGAAACAGATTTATCGAAGCTCAATAAGGGAACTTTAGACACGGCAGACTTTCAAAAAGTGCGTAAAGCCTGCGATGTTTTAGCTCGAAGAGATATTTATATCAATGACGATTCGGCTTTGACGGCTATAGAATTTCGTGCACGCTGTCGGCGATTTAAGACAAAGTACCCGAATTTAGGTTTAATCATTGTCGATTATCTTCAATTAATGAACACCGGTACGAATAACGCAAACAGCGGAAGACAACAGGAAGTCGCAGAAATTTCGAGAATATTAAAAGCCGTTGCGCGTGAATTAAATTGTCCTGTCATTGCACTTTCACAGCTTTCAAGGGCAGCCGAGCAGAGAACAGAAAAAAAACCGCAGCTTTCAGATTTAAGGGACTCCGGCGCGATTGAGCAGGACGCTGACGTTGTAATGTTAATGTTCAGAGAAGATTATTACTCTGACGACGAGCAGAACCCGGAACAGGACAGCAAAGCGGATATTCGCGTCGCAAAAAACAGAAACGGACGCACGGGAGTTTTTAACTTAACATTCAGGCGCGAATGTACAAGATTTTTTAGTTACGGCAATTATTAATTTAATTTAGGAGGTTTTATTTTCATGAAAAAATTAATTTCAGTTATTGCTCTTTTAGTTTTAATGGCGGCTCCGTCGTTTGCCCTAAGCGACGCAGAGTATCTAAAGATGAAGAAAAACAGTCAGAGTTTTGCACGTGCCGACAGAAAATTAACAAATACTTGGAATAAATTAAAAAAATCTCTGCCGGAATTTGTTTTCAAAGAGCTTCAGAAATTTCAAAGCGCGTGGGTTAAAAAAGGCCGCGACGATGACGCAAAAAATTACATCAAAGAAGGCTACTCGCGCACAGAGGCTTACACAATGGCAACGAATGACCGCGCTAACGCACTTCCCGAAATTGCTCAAAACTTAATGAACAATTCCGAAGGCTATGAACCTGCCGATGCCGGCGATTATGAGGACGGCAGCTTTGAAGAAATCGGACGCGACTACGGCGAAGAAGTGACAGCAGCAAAAAAGCCGGACAGACAGGAAAATAAGAAATCAGAAAATAAAAAGCCCGCAAAAAAATCTGCTAATCATGATGAAAATAACTATGACGGAGACGATGACGGAAAAGGCGAAATAGAAGAAAACCGCTTCAAAGATTCAGAAGCTAATTCCGAAGGGATAGTCTATGAAGGAAATTACACAAGACGCAACAGCGGAAGCAAGGGCGGTTTCATGACGGTGTTGATCACGAATAAAGACGATATGGAAGCCGAAGTTACGATAAGCCTCAAAAATCCCGAAGTTACTTGGAGCGCAAAGGGCTGGATCGGAACAGAAAATAACTTGCTTGAACTTTTCGATGAAAACTACAGCAACTGTCAGATAAATTTAACTTTCAGCAAGGGCCGCGTAAAAGTTGAAAGCTCACCCGATGATAGCTGGAACGAAGTTTTAGGCGAGGGTGTCAGGCTCGACGGAGTTTATGATAGAAATTAAATTTTAGGTAGGAGGTAGGAGTTTTTTCCTCGTTCCTAATTCCTCACTCATCATTAAAAAAAATTAATGTATAATCTCAATAGTCTCAAATTTTTCAGGAGGTAAAATTCAATGAAAAAATTATTATGCGTGCTTTTGTTTGTTTGTTTGTTCGCGTCAACGGCTTTCGCGTCTCACAGGGTCGGTGTCATCAAAAACCTCAACGTAACGGAAGAAGAATTTAAGCATTTTGTTGAAGAAAGACAAAAGACCGGCAAGACTCAAATTTTCTCAACTACCACAAGAGAAAATCCTACCTTCGTATTTTTCGATACGTTCATGGCAATGCAGATGGCACTCGATGCGGGAAATATTGATGAAATTCTGCTGCCGGAAGATACTGCCGAGTATCTCATTAATGTAACCGAGAAATATTATTATGTGGCCTGCGTCGTAAGTACAACTCCGATAACTTTGAACTTCGGCTTTAGATCAAAAGATGACCCCGCGCTGAAAAATAAATTTAACGAGGCAATTATTTCAATGAAAGCTGACGGAACCCTCGCAATTTTGGAGGATAAATACATCGCAAATGCAGGAATAGGCGATCCTGAGCCGGTGGAGTTAGGGCACTATGAGAACATTGACAAAACAATCACGGTTGCTGTTACAGGCGACATTCCTCCTATAGATTTTGTAAATGCTGAAGGGAAACCGGCAGGATTCAGCACGGCTGTAATTGCTGAGATAGCGAAGAGATTAAAAATTAACGTTGAGCTCGTTAATATCGATGCCGGAGCGCGTGCGTCGTCTTTAGCTTCGGGGCGTTCCGATGTTGTCTTCTGGTTCCAGTCGTATAAAGATCTTGACGGCACACAGCCGGATATTCCTGAAGGCGTAGTGCTTTCCGAGCCTTATTACCAGTGGAACGAATTTTTCCACATTGCTAAACGCTAAAATTAACTCTTAACTCCTTGCTCCTAACTCTTTACTCTTAAATTTTGTAAAGGCAGAAATAAAAATGGCAAAGACTGCACTCGAAGCACGCTATGATTACATGACAAAGACCCCCGTAAATAAATTAATCACTGTTCTTGCGATCCCTACGATTATCAGCATGATGGTTACGAATTTATATAACATGGCAGATACTTTTTTTGTAGGCCGGCTTTCTACACAGGCTACGGCGGCGGTCGGTGTTGTCTTGCCGTTGATGAATATAATTCAGGCTGTCGGATTTTTTTGCGGACACGGCTCCGGCAATTACGTCTCGCGTAAACTCGGCGCAGGGGAAATCAAAGAAGCTCAGGAGATGGCCTCGACGGGGTTTGCTCTTGCGTTTCTGCTGGGCGGTGTAATTCTTTCGTTCGGCCTTATAAAATTAACGCAGTTTTCAATTTCGCTAGGAGCTACTGATGAAATTATAAAAGACACGCAGGACTATATGAGAATAATTTTAATAGGCACTCCGTTTATGACCTCGCAGATTGTAATTAATAATCAGCTCCGTTTTCAGGGCAGTGCTTTTTATGCGATGATAGGGCTTGTAAGCGGCGCAATATTAAATATTTTTCTTGACCCCTTATTTATTTTTACGTTCGGTCTCGGGGTGGGCGGCGCGGCTCTTGCTACTATATTGAGCCAGCTTGTGAGCTTTTTTATTTTGTTTTACGGCTCAACTAAAGGCGCAAATATCCGAATACATTTCAAAAATATAAGATTAAATGCTCATTATTTATTGCAGATAATTAACGGCGGATCCCCTTCGCTTGCCCGCAACGCTTTAATAAGTATCTCAAGCATTTTATTAAACAGGACAGCCGGAGAAATTGCAGGCCACGCGGCTATTGCAGGAATGTCGGTCGTAAACCGCGTAATGATGTTCGCAAATTCCGCGTTAATAGGCTTCGGTCAGGGTTATCAGCCCGTGTGCAGTTATAACTACGGCGCAAAACTTTACGGCCGCGTCAAAGAAGGCTATAAATTCTGCGCAGCTTACGGAACTTTATTTTTAATATGCCTCGCAATAATCAGCGAATTTTTTTCGGCAGAGATTATAAAATTTTTCAGAGACGATATTGAAGTTATTTTAGTTGGAAGCGTCGCGCTGCGCTGGCAGATGTTCACGATGCCTCTAAACGCCACGATAGTTATTTCAAACATGATGCTTCAGTCAATCGGGAAAGGAATACGCGCAACAATAACGGCTTCAGCGCGGTCAGGAATATTTTTCATTCCGTCGATCTTAATCCTTTCAAAATTTTACGGTCTTTTCGGTGTCGAGATTGCCCAGCCCGTCGCGGACGTGTTCGCTTTTACTCTTGTTATTCCTTTGACTTTTTCAGTGTGGCGGGAAATGAATTAGGAGTTAGGAATTTTTTTCTTAAATCTTAAAACTTCCTGTGATTTTTGTGCCTTGTCCGGGTGCTGATTTAATTTTCAAATTTCCGCCCATTAAAGACATTCGCTCGGTCATGCTTGCAAGTCCGCGATGGCCTTCGATTCTTAAAGCCTCGTGATTAATTTTTTCGGACTCGAAGCCGTTTCCGTTGTCAATAATTTCAAGCGTTATGTTATTTTCGCTGTCCTTGCTTAATTGAATGTGAACTTCGCTGGCTTCTCCGTGCCGCACGGCATTTGAGACAGCTTCTTGAACAATTCTCAAGAGCGATAAAGATTTTTCGTTTTCAATGTCAATTTCTCTAGCTTCGTCATCAAAATCAAAATCCGCGCTTACTTGAATATCATAAACCTGCGAGAGTCTTTCGGCTAATTCCGTTAGAGCTTCAACAAGGCCGAGATCCATCCACGGCGGAGCAAGTTCATCGCATAACGCTCTCAACTCCCGGACGACGCTTTTAGCTATTGTCTCAGTTAATTTAATCCGTGCAACGTCGCTGTGATTTTCGTCGTCTATTGCCATGTGAAGCTGTTGAACGAGAGCCGTTATATCCTGTAATGGTCCGTCATGAATTTCTCTTGCCATGTCGACTCTTTCGCGCTCCTGCGCCTGAACGACATCACGGACATAGCGGTTTCTTAAATTATCGCGTTCGACCGCTGCTTGGGCAAAACGCTTTAACGCATTATGAACGCTGTCAATCTCTTTTATTGCGTCTTTATTAGGATTTTCCGGGACATCTTCGCCGAGCGTCATGTTGTCAATTTCAGCGACCAGAGATTTTAACGGAATAACTAACCTGCTCCATAATAATTTTATTCCGACAAAACTGCTCAACGCAATAATGACAAGTAATATCGGCCATATTCTGACGACTCCGACAAGCCCTCCCAGTAACTGCGCCCACGATACTGCCGCGACGACGTAGCCTCCGCCAGCGCGTTTAACCGGATAAATTGCAAGAGTGTACTGTGCGCCCTCTCTGTCCTCAACTTTTACGGCCTTGCCTACAGGAAGATCGCTCCGCCATATTGCCGCAATATTAATTGTGCCGGGCGAAGCTATAATTATTCTTCCGCTGTTGTCGATTAGGGCGACCCAGCCGGGAATTGACGGCCCCCACGAAAAAAACGGGAAGCGCGAAAAATCCCTCAGCATTGAAAAATTCCAAACGTCAGTGTCCGTGCTTAAATGATATGACATACTTTCGGCCAAGTCCTGAACGTAAGAACTGACTGCGGCCTCCATTGCACGCTCCTGACTTACCATTCCTGCAACTGCAACGAGCAAGACCGCGACAGTCGGCAAAATCAAAGCACACAATAAAAAGGCCAAAAAATGTGCTCTTGGCCTTGCAAAAAAATTTCTTACTTTAGAAATCAAAATTCCTAACTCCTAATTCCTAACTTCTGCCTAAATTAATTGTCCTCCAAAAGTTCTTCCAGAGTAACAACTCCGTATTTAAGAGCGAGCAGTAATGCTTCAGTTTTGTTGCGCGAGCCCAGCTTGTCATAAATCGAAGCTAAATGCGTCTGCACCGTTCTTTCGCTTATGAAAAGCCTGCGTGCAACTTCTTTGCTTGAAAGCCCCTGAGCGGCTAACAAAAGTACTTCGCGCTCTCTTGCTGAAAGAGGTTCCGGCGAAAAATCGTCCATGCCCATAACAGAAGCGACTTCAGGGTCAAGATACAGACAGCCCTTAGCTACGGTGGTTATTGCTGTTGTCAATTCTTTCGGGCTGACGGTCTTTAGGACAAAGCCGCGTGCGCCTGCACGAAGAGAGGCTATAACATACTGCTGAGCATCATATGAAGTCAGCATTATAATAGCCGTGTTAAGTCCCTCAGCCTTGACTTTTTGAGCTACTTCCACTCCGTTCATTTCAGGCATACGAATATCAAGCAGAACGACATCAGGCCGAAGAGTTTTGATTAAATTCCAAGCCTCTACGCCGTCTTCAGCTTCTGCAATAAGTTCAAAATTTGGCTCTCGCCTGACAAACTCCGCAATTCCTGAACGTGTCAGCGGGTGATCGTCAGCAAGTAAAATTCTTATAGCCATCTTAAATTAATCATCTCCAAATAATTTTTAGCTTGCTCAAAGGAATATTTTAGCATTACATTCCTATTAATTTTTCAACGGGCCTGAGGGCCTTTATAGTCTCGTTGATTACATCATCGAGCGGCATGTTCATTTTTTCCGCGCCCTGCTTTATGATTTCGCGGTTCACTCCACGCGCAAAGGCCTTGTCTTTCCATTTTTTCTTGACTGATTTTAATTCCAAGTCGGCCAAAGATTTTGAAGGCCTCACAAGCCCGGCCGTAATTATTAAGCCCGTAAGCTCATCAACTGCGAATAAAGTTCTCTCAAGATTATTTGAAGGCTCAACGTCCGAACATATCCCGAAGCCGTGAGACTGCACGGCATGAATAATATCTTCATCGACTCCGGCTTCTCTTAAAAGCTCCGGCGCAACGTGGCAATGTTTTTCGGGCGTTTCCGTCGTCATCTCCCAGTCGATGTCGTGAAGAAGTCCGACAACTCCCCATAAATCCGGGTCCTCGTTAAAAATTTCTGCAAAGTGCCTCATCGTGCTTTCAACGGCTATCGCGTGATGAATGTGAGACTCTTCTTTGTTGTATTTTTTCACAAGCTCCATAGCCTGCTCTCTCGTAGGTATCAATCTAAATTTGCCTCCTCTGTTTTAATTTCCCAGTGTATTAAAAGCGTCAGAGCTCCCCTCAAAAGTATAATTGCTCCCAAAATTGCAAGCTCGCTCCATTCTCTGACTATGACAGTGCGTAAAACCTCGCCGCCTAACTTAAATTCAAGAGCTAGTGCAATTCCCTTTGCAAGTGTCAACCTGACTTTAGGATCTCTGTGAATACAGCTCCATATAGTTTTCAGCGTTGTTATCAGCAACGTTGCAACGCCCGTGCATTCGAGGCTAAGCACACCCCATTGAACTACGAGCTGAAAAATTTTTTCAACATGATGCAAAAGTTCCATTATTTATTCCTTCAGCGATTTTGCTTTGTCCATTAAGTGCTTTAATCTTCTCGCAGTCGGCGGATGAGAATTAAAGCCGCTTGGGCTTGTTACGTAGTTATTATCTTGAAAGGCTTTCATGGCTCTGTATAAGCCGTAGGGGTCGTAGCCGGCTTTCTTTAATAATTCCGTGCCGTAGTCGTCGGCTTCAACCTCTTGGCCGCGACTGAAACCGCTCTCGGCTAAATTCATTCCTACGCTTCCAACGGCCTGCGCGACTTTTCCTGCATTTCCTCCGATTTTGCTGAGCCCCAGCCCTGCAATATTCCAGAGCACATTGCGCCCTACACCTTTGTTATAGTGTCCTAGCCTTACGTGTCCAATCTCGTGGCCTAAGACTCCGGCTATTTGTTCTTCGGTGTCAAGAATTTTCATCAAGCCCTGAGTTACATGGACGCTGAAATCTTTTTCGGATTTGAATTTTACCCAAGCGTTAGGCGAGTCGTCCTTCTCGTAATTTATTTGTACGACTTCAAAGCCGTCCGCTTCGGCAATTCTTTTCCAAGCCGCGTTGACGACATCGCTGCTGATTGCCCCCCAAGCGCACGAAGAAAAAACGGATAAAATCAAACAAAGAATTAAACAAGAAAAAATTTTTTGCTTCATGATAAAAATATCCCTCCCTTAGAAATTTTTATTTTCATTAAAATTAAATAATTATACGCGAAAAATGTCAACGGAAAAAAATTCGACTTATTCAACATAGGTGCTATAATAAAACAAATTTGTTATCTTAAATTTTAGAAAGGAAGTTATAAAAATTCAAAGTCAATCGGCTCTCCTCAAAAAAATCTCGCGTATTAATCTCTTGATGAGGGTCAAGTTCGTGCGCACAATATTATTTCAGATTTTGGACTTCGGACAAGGCACTATTACCCCCTCCCCCAGTTTTCATAAGATAAAAAATAAAAAGAAAAATTAGTGTATTTATTCGATGTCATTTTCGTGTACACCGCTTGTGTTTGTTTGTTTAATTTAATTTTTTAGGAGGTATCTTCTCTAATGATGAACAAATACACAATGAAATTTTTAATTTTTGTATCTCTCGCTTTTGTAATTTCGGGAGCATGTTCAGCTTTTGCCGCTAAAATTGGTAATCAGCCAATGACAACGGTTGATGACGTTGTTGCGGCTACAGGCGTTAATCCTGCACTGAAAAAAGATTCGTTATTGTATGTTCTACATGATAAAAGCAGCGGCAATGTTGAATTTAGATACGTCCGCTTCGGTGATAAATACGCTCTTGAAACTGAGAAAGATGGCAAAACCATTTTCAAGACACAGACATCGGATAAAAATCACAAACTCAGCGGACTATATCCGGCAGTCTCGAAAAATTACACAAATTCAACCCTTCCGCCCGCTGTCGTAATGGCCGGGCCTCTTACAGAAGGAAGTTCAACGTACAACTTAAATCTCTATCAGGTATCTAAAAGCGGTAATACTGTTTCAGTAACGGAAAAAAATCCCGTAAAAACAGGAAATACATACGTAACGTATGGCGCAGGCTCAGAGAAAGACATCAGCGCACTAAAAGGCGGAATTTTTGCCAACGGAAGCACCCGTGAAATTTTTGCGGCTCTCCAATGGAATGAAGCAATTAATGGAAGTAATTTTGTAAATCTTGATTTTTTCAGCGTTGCTCAGGGCGGTACTGATATGAAATGGGAAAAGACCCAGACTATAGCTGCCAGTCCCTCGCTCTCTTTGGGAAATTCCGCTTCAAAAATGGCTGTAGGCGATTTTAACGGCGACGGTTATGCGAACGAGATTGCAGTCGTTACTAACATTCCAGACCAATGGAAATATTATCTCTATGTTTATCAGGTAAACTGGAAGGGAGCTGCTCTTGAAGTTACTACTCTTGTAAATGCTAAGGAAGTTTATTCACATGCCGTTGATTGGAGTTATGATGGTAATACCCGCCGTGATATTTGGTTCTTAAAGGCCGCCTGCGATGTCGCAATGGCTGACTTCAACGGAGACGGAAGAAATGAAATTGCCGTCATCTACAAAGGCTACAATGAAGACCTGCCGAGCGGTTTAGATTCAGCTCTGCCGAACACTATGGGCCCCGTTTACGTCAAGCTCTATCAATACAGCGCAACGAGGAATGACAGACTCATCGAAAGTAAATCAACAGGGAAAAAGAGTTTCAGTTCTTTGGGCAGTTGGAACGGCGATAAACGCAAAATCAGCGATATTGGAGATTTGAAAGCCGTTGCTGCCGACGTTGACGGCGACGGAAAGTCAGAGCTTGCAATGCTCGGGATAAGTTGGGAATCTGAGTTTGAGAAAAACACTTTTACACGCAACACAATGACGATGGGCGAATGGTCAACGCATTTGCATTTATGGCGGTATGATGCTCCCTCATCAGGTACTGCGATAACCGATATTCCCGCGACTTTGAATATGAAGTACGACAAAAAGATTGCAGATTTGGGAAAGATATACAGCAGCACAAAGGAAATCAGAGTTGCTTATCTGAATGCCGATACTGATAATAACGTTGGCGGTTACCGTGCTTGGGTAGAGAAAAGAACTTTCACGGAACCGGCCTGTCAAATTATTTCGGGCGTTTTTTCAGGAACATCGACAGCCCAAAAACCCTGCGAGGATATTATTGTCAATTTTGCAAGGGGAAGCGTTCGTCTCGAAGCATTCTGCCCCGTGCTTGACAATGACGGCAAATTCAAAGAATTTAAGAAGGTCAGTATTGCTAATTTTACCTATGGAAGTTATACGACTGTCGGACTTGCGGCCGGAGATTTTGTCGGCGACGGAGTCCTTCTGAAAAATCCGTATCATATTTATCACGACGGCCGAAGCATTTTAACTTCAGTAATTCAGGCTCTTCCTTATCATGTCGATTATATTCCGCTCCCTTGGGAAAAGGACGGAAAGCCGAAGCTCGCTAATTTCACTTATGTCCCGGGCGGTGAAGTCTCTTACGTCAGAACAACCGAAACGAAGAACAAAAACAGCGTTAAAACTGTTTCAAGTTCAACTTACGAAATGAAAACAAAACTGGGTGCTTCGATTTCTTATTCTCCGACGGATTTGATACCTTTTGTGCCTGACCCTAACGATAAATTTTCCCCCAGACAAAGTTTTCTGTTTGAGGGACGGGCAAATTACACGGGCAAGGACACGAGAGACAAATTAGAGGCTTCAACGGAGACAGTCAAGACAACAGAGACCGTTAAATCAAGCGCAGTTGACAGCGTTATGGCTTACAGCGTCAGGCATCACACATGGCGTTATCCGATTGACCCTGTGCCTGAATGGTATAAATCACGCTCGAAAGACATACCGGCTGACGGGAAATTTGCCTACACCGTAACAATGACCGAAGCTCCCAAAGCACACAAAGGACGCATAGGTTATAACGCACGTCATGAAGAAGGTAATTTATTTTCATACCCGACAAAAATTGAAAATATCAATGACTTTACGAACGCTAAGACAAAAGTTTTGACTGAACCTGTAGATTATCTGCTTGAACCCGGCGAATATAAGAAAGAAGTCGAGATTACAGCCTCAAAAGAAACTGAAAATAGCATAACGGCTGAATATACATGGCAGGCAGGCTTTAATTTTCAGTACATGTTCGGAAATTACGGAATAGGCAAGAGCGGAGTTAAAGTCGATACGGATCACCAATGGAGCTGGAACGGTCTCAGAAATAACGTTTTGAACAGCACATTTACGAAGGGCGACAAACTTTCCGTGAGTTTTGCTGACCCCTCGAAGGCTTCAGGAATGACGGGGCTTGTCAATAACGTTGCATTTTTAACGACATATCAGGCCTATATTAATCCAAGCGGACTAATGAAAATGGGATTTGCCGTAAATTTACAGGGCGGCGGCTCTCCAACACCTTTATTGTGGCGAGAAAGCGTTTATAACGTCAGTGCGGACCCGTCTTTCGTGCTTCCGAACAAATTTGTAATAAAAGACAAAACCGTAGCTGTAAATCCTGACAAACTCAGCGCAACTTCTGTCAGAGGTGTTGAACTTTATGCAATGTACGAGGGCAAGCAGCTAATTCTGCCCGCTCCTTTCTTTGCTAAGGGGTCAACTTATGTCCTGTCATTCCCGATTTATAACGCGAGTTTCGTTGACGCTCCTTCGTTCAAAGTGAAGCTCTCTTACGCGCCTTACAAGTACAGAAATGACACGTCAAAGTTCACGAAAATTGACGAGGTTACTATTTCAACGCTCAAGGGCTGGACACAGGGCAGTGAAGCTAACAAGACATATGCTAATTTCACGTTTACAGTTCCGAGTGATGCGGCATTCGGCGACCATGTATTTTTGGCAGAGATTGACCCGGAGAACGCGATAAAAGAAGTCCACGAGGAATGGAGCGAAAAAATACCGGGAGGAAATAATACAGGAATTTTTATATTCCCGATTATGGACGCTGACGGACAGAGCACAAGCAATAATTCAAAACGCATTGCGGCTTCTGATGTTAAAGCAACCGTTAAAGTCGGCAAAAAATCAGGCGTAAAAACTTCAGCAGAAAATGAAGATTATGTGCCTCTTGAATGGGTTGATTACGAAGCGGGCAAAAATCTTTATGATTACATAATGAGCCAAAGCGACCCCGTAGAAATTACCGTTAATCTTGATTATCTCGCAGATGCGGAAACGGGATTAACTTTATTCGAGATTGTTCAGGAAGTTGAAGAAGACGGCGAAAGTTTTGACGAAGTTTATGACGAAGATACTTATTATGTAACAGCAGACGCAGATAACACAATCGATTACAGCTTCTATTTTGTCATTTCATCTGAAGATATTAAGGACGCAAGAGCTGTCAGGCTTGACATCACAGACCTTGACGATTTAACTTCAGATGACGAGACATTCGCGGTGTCAGTTCCTTTAATTTTTGCGACCTCGCAGGATAAAGGAAATAACAACGGCGGCGAAACTTTAAGCAGTTCGGGCGGCGGCTGCGGAGTTATGAGAAATTATTTAATTTTCTTATTGCTTGGCTTTATGTTGTTATCAGTAAAGTTTAACCTGCCGAAAGCAGGCTAACTTCTCACCCCTAACTCCTAAATTTAATTAAAAAGAAGGTATTTAATTGAACATTAACAAATTCACAAAAGTATTTTTATTTTTTGCGCTTATTCTTTGCCTCATTCAGTCATCAGCACAGGCTTATAACACTGAGATAGTTAAAGACGGTTATACGACTGGTAAGAAATACGACCTTATAAAAGGCGTTTTCAAGTTCCCTGCGGTGGACGCAATCAACGGTAAATTTATTGATATGCCTGCGCGTTTCTTTTATTCTGACGGATTTTTTGAAGAAGATCCGTACAGATATAATCCGAGCATAGCGACGGCTTCTATTTGTATGGCTATGGCAGGCTTCTATTCAAACGAGGGAGGAACGGGCAAGAACGCGAATTATTCAAATAAATCTCAAAATATCGTTGACTACATGAAAGATATTGGCGTTGCTGAAAAAAATATTTATCGCAATGCTTATAACAGAATGAGACCTCAGACTGACAGTATAGGCGTAACAATAGGCATGAAAAAATTATCCAATGGCCGTACACTTATTCCTGTTTCGATACGAGGCGCAAATTATGAGCGTGAATGGACAAGCAACGTAACTTTAGGCAAAGAAGAAAACGGAGAAGCCAAAGGATTTGCAACAGCCGCGAATATAGCTTTTTCAGAAATTAAGAAATATATAACACAGTCAGATGATTTAGTTACTGAAATAAATAACGGCAAAGTTAATTTCTGGATTTCAGGCTATTCACGCGCAGGAGCTACAACGAATTTAACGGCAAAGCGTCTTGTTGATGAATATGTTTCAAAGGGCAATCAGGTTTTCGCTTATTGCAACGAAGCACCAATGGGAGGCGTGGAGACTGCAAAAACTTCAGGCGCAAATTATAATTGTATTCACAGCGTAATCAACCGCAATGACCTTGTACCGAGAGTTGCACCCAAGAAAATGAACTTCATTCGCTACGGCGTTGACCACTATATACCGGGTACTGAGGCAGGAACTGTCGCAAAAGGAACTGACGGAAATCAATACGACAACACTTTTTATACTGCCTCATCAAGTGAATATGCCGCCGTCAAAACGGAGATGTTAAAACATCTTGCGGCTGTAAATTCTTACATTACGTTCAATGATAAATTCACGCCTAAAGGATTGAAGAAAGTAATTTTGATACCTCCTGTAGAAGGCAATGCAACTCTCATGAATGTTTATTTAGATGATTTACTTGATAATTTATGCAATTTAACCAATCTTAATCGTGCCGTTTACACAGGCGGGCATAATATAACGTCGGACAAATTTACAATTTACGGCGATATTCAAACGGCCTTGCGCAATTATATGACAATGTATTTCGGTTCTCCCAAGACAGAGACTGATGAATTTAAGAAGCGTCTTCTGTCAATTTATAAAGAAAGCTCATGGAAAGAATTATTTGACATGGTTTGGAACGCTCTGCGCAAATGGGACGATCCCGGCTTCAAGTATAAAGCCCACTATATAACAAAGGTTCTAAAATGGTTCAAGGATAAAAAATGCTTTGACGCTTTAGAGAGCTTGACAGATATTGAGAAAAATAAGCTAATGGCAGTTGATTTACCTATTATCTTGAATTTATTGCTGACTTATGCCTCAAACGATTATTGGAAGAAAAGCCCTCAATACGGAACAAACGGACTGGCGCAGATTTTGACATTGATTTCAAATATCGAGAATATCGGCATGAACCACAATCCCGAAGTTACGCTGGCATGGCTCCGCGCTCAGGATACGCTCTATAAAAATGAGACAGCGGCCGTAACTGCTTCCTCAGTTATAAATTTGAGCAATGTTTGAAAACGCAGTCATTGTTGCCATTGAAGAGATACCCGATGTATATCTTGAACATGGAGCAACAAATGTAAAGGCCGGACTTCCTAACGCTACAGCTTGGGACAGTGAAGGAAATTCGTATAAGTTAAGCGTAACATGGAACGACCCCGTTTGGTATGTTTTCAATGACACTGCCGCTATAAGCGAGGATCTTTGGAAAAAAATTGATGAAAGCAAGCTGTCAGAAACTGCTAAAGCACTAATGGCGGACTTTAGCGGCACCGTTCAAACAAACGGTAAAAAACTTGAAGAAGGCATCAGCACTGATATAACGGCAAAAGTATATATAGCGGGACTTCCGCAGCTTGAAATGCCTAAATCGTCATTGCCCGAAGGAGAGTATGACGGGCCGCAGAAAATTATTTTGAGCCGTGAAATTAACGACGGCAGCGGTGATATTGAATACCGTATCTCTCAATTTATTCAATATGACGACGGAGGCACAGGCGGCGAAGGAACTTGGATAAATACTAAGTACACGGGGCCCATAACGCTTGGCGAGGGACTTACTTCGAGCATTGAGTACGCGCTTCTTGCAAAAGTTAAAAGCAATACGACGACAAATGCCGACAGTGAAGAAATGATATGGTATTACAAAATAAATCCTGCAAAGAGCGATGACGGAAGCGGCGATACTGTTCAAACAACTTTCTCAAAAGTTTTTACGCTTTCAAATGACATTGCCGTTTGCTGGAGCATAGATATTGCAAACATAGCTGTTAATACTTCAAGCGTTATGACTTCGGCTGTTTCCGACAGTTTAGATGTTACTTTAAGTCCTTCAAACGCTGATACAACGGCAACAGAAGAAATCAACGTAACAGTCATCGCAACGGCAGGAACAACCATCAGAGGAACTTATACAATCCCTGTTAAGACTTCAACGGACGGCGGACTGACTTGGACAACGGACGCGACAAAAACAATTAAATTTAGCACGTCCGAAGCGACAACAGCAATCCTGCCTGCTGCAAGTTCAAGCGGCTGCAATGCCGGACTTACCTCCTGCGGAATTGTTTTTCTGCTCGCGTTTGCTTTTATCAAATTCGCAAGAAGACTCCCACTAAAAAAAATCAGGAGCTAGGGCTTTTAACCTCCTAACTCCTGATTCCTAACTTCTAATTAAATTACAATGGCGTAACTCCGAGCGCGATACACGCAACAATTGAAAGAATACTTACGCCCCAAATCCATAAAAGCGAATATTTAATATGTTCGCCGACGTCAATTTCAAGAAGGCCAAGCCCTAAATACATCGCAGGCGATAACGGCGAAATCATAACGCCGACGTTCTCCGCAACTAAGAGAACGCACGCAACGTCCAGCGGGTTTACGCCGAACTGTGAAGCTATACCGACAACAACAGGCAATAAGCCGAAATAGAAGCTGTCAGTTCCCAAGCACATGATCAACGGCACCGCGAAGCACGCCACGATGAAGTGAGTATATCTGCCAAGTTCCGGCGGTATGAATGTAACTGCCGTCGAGGCCATAGCGTTTAACATTCCTGTTCCGTTCAAAACGCCCGTGAAAATTCCTGCCGCAAATAACGTAACTACCATTGACATTGCCGCCACGCCGTAATTCTTTAATTTAGCGTTCTGCTCTTTCAAAGATTTAATGTTGAACGGCAGCGAAATAGCAAGCGCAATCATAAACACGTAAGCAGGATTGAATTTGCCGTACATTAACGCCGCAACGACAGCAATAACAAGAATGAAGTTATAAGCCTGCAACGCTCCTGAAACTTTCGGGCCTTTCTCTTCGGCTTTTGCTTCTTCAAGTGCCTCGTCAGCAGTGAGACCGAGCTTTCTAATTCTTCTCTTCTGAACACCGCTCAATAAGAACGCAACAAGGAACGTAACGACAAGCATTGTCCCCTGAACAGGGAGCAGTCTCTGCCATAAAATGTTCGGATCTGTCTCGAGAACTGTTGCCGCTCTAATCGTCGGGCCTCCCCACGGGCACACGTTCATAACTCCGATAGCAACGCAGATTAAAAGCATTAATGCCCTGTTGTCCATTTTCAATTTCTTGAACATCGGAAGCATTGCCGTAATCGTAATAACGAACGTCGTCGCGCCGCTGCCGTCAAGGTGTCCGATAATTCCGACCGCCGCTGTGGCTAATAATACGAGGGTTACGCTCGTTCCGGCCTTCTTGATTAAGAAATTGACTATCGGGTCAAAAACTCCCTGCTCGCTCATCAGTGAGAAGAACGAAATCGAGAACACGAACAGAGAAACCGTCGAGACCATTTTTGAAATTCCCGAAGCCGCAAATTTATTAATCGCAAACGGGTCAAAACCGGCAACAAGCGCGGCAATAGTCGGAAGCAAAATAAACGCAACAGGAGGAATTACAACCTTCTTGATTAAGCAGAAAATCAAAATTAAAACCATTACGAAGCCGATAACTGCGAGCTTCATTGACGGAGCAGCGGCGGCCTTCTTGTCGGGAGCCTTCGCAGGTTTTAATATACTCGTGAAAGCTTTATACTCGTCAGCAAGAATTTTTGAATACTCTTCGCTGTTCGCGTAGCCCGGTCTTTCGTCATAAGTTCCTTCTTCAAGAAATGTTTTCCACTCTTCAGTGTTCACGGCTCTTTCAATCGCGGCGGCCATTGCGTCAAGAGCTTCCTGCGGCGTGCCCTTCTTCGCAAAAATTCCTCTCTCAGGCCCAAGAACTGAATTAATGCCGAGCTCTTTTGAGCTTTGAACGTTTGGGTATCTCCTCATTCTTTTCTCTGAAAGCGAGAGCAGCGGAACGATATTGCCATCTGAAAGTAATTCATCTACCTCGTCCATTCCCGTTATCATGAGGTCAATTTGTCCATCTGTAAGAGCGAGGGTCGGCCCTGAGCCTGTAGGATAAGTAACTTCGAGAATATTAAGCCCCTCAAAAGTCTGCCTTATCGCCATTCCGTCAATGCCGGTGAGCGTGAGCATACCTATGCTTATACTTGACGGGTGGTCTTTAATGAATTTCTGAAGCTCTGAGAAATTGCTGTAGCCTCTTTCTTCCATTGTCTTGCGTGAAGCGGCGATTACGTTAATGGCGTTCACGAGCCTTGCAACGGGGACAAACTCATCAAGGAACTTGAACTTCATATCGCCGATGATGTCCTGAACTAAAAGGCTCTGGGTGCCGAGCAAATATGTGTAGCCGTCAGCTTCATGCTCTTTTGTGTAAGTAGCACCGTTCACTCCGCCGTTGCCGGTAACGTTGAGGACTTCAACTTTCTGGCCTAATTCTTTTTCGAGAAGAGGAATGAAAGCGCGAATAGTTGAATCAGATCCGCCGCCTGCGCCCCACGGGCAGACGATAACAATTTTCTTGTCGAACTTGAAGCCACCGGGAGCAGCTGCCGAATCGCTCGATACGTCTGCGGCTGAAAGCACAGAAGCACACAGCGAAAGCGCAAGAACTACAGTGAGAAAAATACATAAAAATTTTTTCACTTTGAAACTTACCTCCTGAAATAAAATTTTATTTGGGTGTTGAAATTTAAGTTAATTATAACTGAATGAGGGCAAGAAAAAAAATTTTTGATTCTATTTTTTTAATTTGCCTTGCGAAATTTTATGAGCTCTTAAAATTTTTAAGATTTTTGTAGGTGTAAATGTAGTTGCAAAAAAGACAGCCCCGTTAAAATTTCGAGACTGTCTTAAATTTAATTCATTATAGCATTTTTTCGGCTATGCTGAAATTTTCTGCTCGTCCTTTTCTTTTTCAACGAACGCTTGAATTTCCTCGTTGTTAATGACTTCTTTTTCCTGTAAAGTTTTCGCGACCTCATGCAAAACTTTTTCATGTTCCTTCAAAATTTTCAGTGCACAGTCCTGAGCTTCCGTTACAAGTTTTTTAATTTCTTCGTCGATAACCACTGCCGTAGCGTCGCCGGTGTCATCTCTAATCTGCGTGGCTCCTCCCAGATACATCATGGCCGGAGCAGCATATCGAACAGGGCCGAGAACTGATGACATTCCGAACTCAATAACCATTCGCCGGGCCGTCTCCGTTGCACGTTCTAAGTCGTTCGATGCGCCTGTCGAGGCTTCGTTGAAGATCAAAAGTTCCGCCGCCCGCCCTCCTAACATTACGGCCATTTTATTTTTCAATTCGCTCTCGCTGATTAAATACTGATCTTCAGTCGGCATCTGCATCGTATAGCCTAACGCGCCTTTAGTCGTCGGAATTATGCTGACTTTGTGAACGGGGTCAGAGCCGGGCAGATAGCAGGCAACTAGAGCGTGGCCGGTCTCATGATAAGCGACTTTCTTGCGGACTTCGGGTGTCAGCGGCGTTTTTCTTTGAAGTCCAGCGATGACGCGCTCAATAGCTAAATCAAAATCATTCGTCGAAACTTTTTCAGCCTTGCGCCGTGCCGCTAATAACGCTGCTTCGTTGGCTATATTCGCAATGTCGGCTCCCGAAAATCCCGGAGTAACTTTAGCTATTGCCCTTAAATCAATTTCGGGAGCTAAAGGAATTTTTTTTGTATGTATCTTCAAAATTTCCTCGCGCCCTTCTTCCGTCGGCAGGACGACCTGAATTTGACGATCAAAGCGTCCCGGCCTCATTAACGCCTGATCTAAAATTTCCGGCCTGTTCGTTGCGCCCATGATTACTACGCCGTTGTTGTCCTCAAAGCCGTCCATCTCTGCTAGTAATTGATTTAGCGTGTTTTCCTGCTCTGAATTACTGTTAAACGTGTTCATTCTCGACTGGCCTATAGCGTCAATCTCATCGACAAAGATAATACAGGGAGCTTTCTTTTTAGCTTGGTCAAATAAATCACGGACACGAGCCGCGCCGACTCCGACAAACATCTCGACAAAACTTGAGCCTGTTATAAAAAAGAACGGCACTCCTGCTTCACCGGCAGTAGCTTTTGCGAGCAGAGTTTTTCCCGTACCGGGAGGCCCTACGAGCAGAACACCGCGAGGCAATTTTGCTCCGAACTTGTCAAATCTCTTAGGCTCTTTCAAAAAGTCGATTATCTCGCGCAATTCTACTTCTGCTTCTCCAGCTCCGCCTATGTCGCTGAAGTGTACGCCGGTCATCTCGCCCTGTAATTCTTTTGCACGGCTTCTGGCGAATGAAAAAATCCCGCCTATTCCGCCTCCTGAGCCTGAGCCTCCAATATTTCTAAAAAGAAAATACCAAATTATAAGCAGCGGCAATAACGGCAGCATTATTCCCATAATTAAATCGAGTATCGTATCGCGCTGAGCAATTCCGCCGAATTTAATATCAGTGTGGGCCAGCCTGTCAATTAATAGCGGGTCTGTAACGCGCACGACGCTTTTTATGCTTTCAGGATTTTTAGCTTTTTTCTTTGAGGAAAAAATTACGCCGCCGATTATCGGTCTTTTATCGGGGCTTGCGCTTTCTTTAAGAGTGTATGTAATTCTATTTTCTGTGATGTCAACGGTCTCGATGGATTTGTTTTCAAGGTCCGCGAGAAATTCACTGTAAGGCACCTCGCCCTTGCTCTCGGCATAGGGTTTATAAATATACTCGGCGAAAAGCCATGCTAACACCACCGCAATAAAAAAATACCATACTGAAAATTTTTGTCCTTTGTCCATTTTGATTTTTATTTATAACCTCGCACTTCTTAAAATTGCCCGTCCGCTCTCGTTGCGTCTGGTTCTGTTTTTGAGGCGGTCAAATTCTTCGTTAATCTCCTCTCTTTCTGTTTTATCGACCGGCATTAAATCTAAAAAATTATTTAATTTATTTTCAAGCTGTTCGATTTCCTTTGTGCCGGGCGGAACTGTACGCCCGATATTTTTCAGGCTCATCACGGCTATATCTGCAATTAATACGGCCAAGTCGTGAAGGTCCTTGTCATTCTCTAAATCTTTTTCGCCTGTTTCATCGCCTTCATTATTTTTTATTCTCGTGGCAAAGCATAGAAACCCCACCGCAGCCGCCAGCCACGCAGCACCCGCCGCAATATTATCGATATAAAACATATAGCCTGCAAAAATGCTCGTGATTATTCCGGCACAGAATAGAGCCCAGCGAAAAATTTTATCAAAATTCATTCTTCAAATTTGACTCTCAATTAATTTTCTAAGTTCTGCTGCGGCGCGTTCTAAATCGTCATTAATAATTATGAAATCATATCCATCTTTTAATTCAAGCTCTTTTGCAGCGTTATTCAGCCTTATTTTCAAAGCCTCTTCGCTCTCCGTGTGCCTGTTGCGCAGTCTTTTTTCAAGCTCTTCAATTGACGGCGGAGCGATAAAAATTAACACGGCATCAAAAATTTTCTTACGCACCTGCAAAGCTCCCTGAACGTCAATCTCTAATAAAACGTTATTGCCCACGTTTAATTCTCTTATAACGTCGGCTTTCAAAGTCCCGTAAAAATCCGAATGAACATGAGCATATTCGAGAAATAAATTTTTTTCTATGTCCTCTTTGAATTTTTCATGAGTTATAAATCTGTATTGAACGCCATCAACTTCGCCCTCTCTGGGTTTGCGCGTAGTGCATGAGATTGAATAAACTAAATTTTTTATGTCATTCAGTGCTTTTTCTCTAAGCGTTCCTTTTCCTGCGCCGCTTGGCCCGGATATTACAAACAATTTTCCTTTTTTATTTTCATTCAACATTTTGTATTTGTTCACGTATTCTTTCAATGCAGGTTTTTGCTTCGACTACGAGCCATCTAAAGTCCGCGTCGGCAACTTTTGAGCCCATTGTATTAACTTCCCTGTTCATCTCTTGAATTAAAAAATCTAATTTTTTTCCTGAAGCCTCTTGAGCGTCCATAACCTGCCAAAATTTTTCCGTGTGTGCTTCCATTCTCGTAATCTCTTCGGAAATATCCCAGCGGTCAGCCGCGAGCGAAACTTCTTCAGCTATTCTGGCCTCATCGAGTTCAAGATTATAATGCTCAAGAACGCTCTCTATTCTCGTTTTTATAATGTTGAGTGCCGCATTGCGAGCAGCTTTCCAGCGTTCCTTCATTTTTTCAAGAAAATCCTCAAGAAGTTTCAAATCCTCTTCAATTTTTAATTTCAATTTTTCGCCCTCAGATTTTTTCATTTCCATGAGAGCGTCAATAGCTTCGCGGGCAAGCCTGTCCCAGATTTCCGGATTTTTTACGACCTCTTGAGCCGCTAAATTATTATTCTCGCTGAAAAGTCCGGGAATTAATAAAAGATTTGTTATGTCGTTCGGGCAGTCTAAATTATTTTTTTTTGTGAATTTTCGTATCTGATTGAATAAATTTATCAGCCCCTCCTCGTCAAGCTGAGGGACTTCCGCGCCCGGAGTCCACGTTATGGAGGCCGAGAGCTTCACTCTTCCGCGTCCGATTGAAGAGCGCATGATGTTTAACATTCTATTTTCAAGTGCTGATAATTCCGGCGGAAGTTTGACTAGAAAATCCTGAAATTTATGATTTATTGAGCTTAATTCAAAAACGACAGTGCCCCACGAAAAATCGTAAGACTTACTGCCGAAGCCAGTCATGCTTAAAAACATTTTATAAATTTCTCCTTAGTTGAGAGCGTCAAGTTCTTTCATGGCCTTTTCAAGTTCCGCCATGATAATGTTACGGCCCTCTTTGCTTTTATAAACTTCTTCTGAAAATTTCAGCGGTTTCCCGAAAGTAATTTTTATCTTTTTCGGCTTTACTAATGTCGCGCCCGTCGGCATAGCCTCGTAAGAGCCGTGAATAAATGCCGGTATTATCGGTGCTTGAGTTCTTGCAGCTATCAAAGCCACGCCCCCTTCAAGAGGCTGTAATTTTCCGTCAAGACTTCTTCCGCCCTCCGGAAAAATTAAAACGTCGCTGCCCTCCTGATAAAGTTTCATGAAACCGCGCAAAGCTCCGGCTGCCGAAGCGTTATTATCGCGTGAGACCGGCACGGCACCTAAAGCTCTTATGCACGCGCCGAAAAGTTTGTTATGGAATAATTCTTCTTTTGCAAAATATTTTAATCTTCGCGGAAAAAAGCAGCCGACTATTAACGGGTCTAAATTGCTCAAGTGATTGCAGGCCACTATAAATTTTTCATCAGGATTGAATTTTTCGAGCCATTTTATTGAACATCTGTTATAAATTTTCAGCAAGAACGCAAAAAAATATTTGACGATTGCGTAAAAAATTTTATTCTGCTTCATTTTGACAAAGCCTCTTTTACATGATTAATTATGAAATTTATGACTTCATCTTCAGTCATGTCTGAAGTATCTAAATATACCGCGCCGTCAGGGACGCTCAAGGGTGCGAGTTCCCGTGTCGAGTCGTTAATGTCGCGCTGTTTGATTGAATTTAATATTTCATCGTAATCGGCTTCCTTGCCCTTTGAAATTCTTTCAAGATAACGGCGTTTCGCTCTGGCCTCCGGGCTTGCGGTCAAAAAAAATTTTACTTTAGCATCGGGGAAGACGACGCTTCCAACGTCCCGGCCCTCTGCAACAAGCGAGCCGTAATTTTCCTGCTCCTTCTGCAAGCCTAAAAGGGCCTCGCGCACAGCAGGAACAGCTGAATAAATTGACGCAAGCTCATCAACTTCGGGGGTGCGTATCTCGCCGCTTACGTCAAAGCCGTTGACAAGCACGGAATTTTCCCGTAATTCGATTTTAATTTCGCTCAAAGCCTCGCGCAAAAATTCTTCACTGTCGGGTCTTATTTCCGACTTTGCCAAAATCAAAGCGATTGCGCGGTAAATTGCTCCCGTGTCAAGATATTTTATTCCCAGCTCATGAGCCGCACGCTTAGCAACAGTACTTTTCCCTGCACCTGCCGGACCGTCTATCGTTACAACATAGGAAGGATTTATCATCTTTAACTCCTAACTCCTGCCTCCTAACTCCTACCTGAATTAAAGCCCCGTCATGTCGCCCATATCGGAAGCAACGTTAGCGGCAAAGTCAATCATTTCCGCTAAAAGGCTTTCAAAGTTTGTTATGCCGAGTCTTTCAAGAGGCTCCGGGAATATATAAGCCTGAAGGCCGTCAGCTCCGAGACCGATACCGAGCATTAAGCAGATTGTATTCGCAACCGTAACGACGTCGAGCAGCGGTTGAAATTCTTTTTTATCTTCGGGAAGTTCGTTAGGCTTATGATGATATGCAACGGCAACCCGATACGCTTCCGGCATTCCCCAGCGTTCAACTAAAATTTCGCCTATCATAGCGTGATCAAAGCCAAGCACTTTTAATTCAGCGTCAGTAAAGGGAATATGTTTTTCTTCGACCATCTTTACTATAATTCCGTAGCCGAAGCGGACGTAATCATTCAAAATTACTTTGCCGATGTCATGAAGCAGGCCGCCGACGTAAGCGTCCTCCGTCGGAACTTTTCCCGTTATGCCGGCCAAGTAACGCGAAGTGTAAGCGACCATTAAGGAATGCCGCCAAAGTTCGCCCCTGTCGAGAGCGTAACCCGACAACCCCTTGTCCATAGCTGAATAAACAGTCGCGGCTAAAACTATATTGCTTACGCTTTTATAACCTAAAATCGAGATAGCTTCGGAAATATTTGAAATTTTGCGCGTGAACCCGTAGGCCGCAGAATTTGCAAGCTTTAAGATACGAAGCACAAGCCCTTCATCACGTGAAAGGCTCTTTGCAACGTCAGAGGCATTGCTCTCCGGGTCATTTAATTTTCTCATCGTCTCCATTACGAATTGAGGAAACGATTTTATATCTTTCATTTTGCTGATTATTTTCGTCTTTATTATTTCTCTGGACTTCTCGTCTATCTCACTCACGGACATTACCCCCTTTGTGAAAAATTAAACTATTCCGCCATTGAATATTTTAGAGTACAGCTCTGAAAAAGACAAATTAATAAATTCTCCTGGCCCTAATTTTTCCAGTGTCATAGCTCCGAATTTGCGCCTTATTAGTCTTTGAACGTTAAAGCCTGCCTGTTTTGCCATTAATCTAATTTCGCGCTTGAGGCCCTCTGCAATCGTTATGCTTACCCATTGATTAACGGGCTCCCTGTTCATAACTTCTATATTTATCGGCGCAACGTGCCTGCCCTCGACAATCTCAAAGCCTTTTCGCCATCGTTCAATCTGTTTTTTATTTATGGGAATGTTCAACAGAGCCTCGTATTCTTTGAAAATTTTTTTTGACGGGTGCAGAACGCTCTGCGTAAAATTTCCATCGTTCGTCAAAATTAAAAGCCCCTCGCTCTCACGGTCAAGCCGTCCGACAGGATAAAGCCTCCCTTTATCTTCCGGTATTAAATCTATAATTACGGGGTCGTATTTATCGCTCACAGCGCAGACGTAACCGACGGGTTTATTAATTACGTAATAAACATGTTCGGAAATTTTTAGAATTTTTTTGTCAAGCGTAACAGTATCGTTTTCCGTGTCAACCTGAAAGAACGGAGCAAGTACAATTTTTCCGTTCACTTGAACTCTTCCTTCAAGAATAATTTTTTCTGATTTACGTCTTGAGGCAACACCGCAAGATGATAAAAAAGCATTGAGTCTCAAAATTTATTTTCCTTTCCTTAATTCTTTGTTGATAGTGATTATATGCTAGAATGTAAAAAATTTTTAGGAAGGCGGACAAATTATGAAAGATAAAAATTGTGCCTATTGTATGCGCGGCGAACTTTTGGAGCAGTTCGGGATTTACATTTGCGATCTCAGCGTAAGCTCTCTGATTTTGTTCAAAGAGCAGAGCCACAAGGGACGCTGCATTGTTGCTTACAAAGAACATGTCAGCGAGATTGTTGACATCACCGACGAAGAGAGAAATTTATTTTTTACGGACGTCAGCAAAGCGGCAAAGGCAATCCATGCGGCATTCAGCCCCGATAAAGTCAATTACGGTGCTTACGGCGACACGGGACATCACTTACACGTTCATCTAGTGCCGAAATATAAGGACGGTTTTGAATGGGGCGGGGTCTTTGAAATGAACCCGAAGAAAATATTTCTGTCTGAAGCGGAGTACAGCGAGATAATCGAAAAAATAAAGAAAGAGCTTAGGAGTTAGGAAAAAAGTTTTTTAGGGTATATCCCCCTCCCGTTTTTGGGAAAATGCGGGGGGGCACAGATTATATGCTCTATAGTCCTCCCAGCCTAAAATGAGATTATATTTGTGGGGATAATAATTTATGAAAATTTCATGCGTGCAGGGTCTCCCGCTTCGCCGTCAAAAAATTTCAAGACTTTTATATTATTATTAGAAATAAAATTCGTGATTGCTTCTTTATCATCTTCGTTATAGTACAGCACGCAGACACCGCAGCATTTATCAGCTTCTCTGGGCGTGGGAGCAAAAGTGCATCTAATGCCCCCAGCCTTGAGAATATCATAAAGTTTTTGAGCGTTCGTTACGTCAGGAAATAAAACGTAGTGTCTCGCGCTCAATTTCCTAACATCTCCAAGAATGCTCCGATACGGGTCTTTAACTGCTCCGCGTCTTGATCCGTGTAATCCGTTTCAATGCCCAGCACCGGTATTCCGGCATTGTTGAGCTCGCGTTCAACGAAATAGCCTTCAGTGTCATAGATATTGCAGAACTTGAGGTTGACATCGATAACTCCGTCAGCCTTATACTCTTTTGCAAGGCGTTTTATGTCGTCGATTCGCTCAAAGTTCGGAGTAAAGCAGGCGCAGTGAATTGCTCCCATGTAACGTTCCGTCAGGTTGTGTATCATTTCGTCAATCGTTGAGCCGCTTTCATCTACGCATTTTTCGTAATAGCGAATGCCCGTGCACATTTCCTCGCAGACAACAGCTCCGCCGAGTGTTTCAATTATATGATGGACTTTCCAGTTAGGAATTGAAAGAGGTGTGCCCGTCAATAAAATTCTTTTCGCGCTCTTCGGAAAGACGGAGACGTTATTTTTTGCGCGTTCGTCAAGCTCGTCGCATAACTTGTTAATCATTGCCGTTATTCTTGCAGGATCGTCATAGAACGCTATCTGCGTAATCAATAAAACGTCCTTGCCGCTTATGGGAACGTTGTCGAGCTTGCGAAATTCCGCTAGCCTTTGAAGAGCTTTGCGCTTCTTATTAAGCAGGATAATAGCCTCGCGCAGTTTTGCAGGGGTTACCTTGTTGCCGGTCAGCTCCTCGCACTTTTTCAGATAGCCGTGAATTTCATCTTCCCAATGCGCGTAATCTTTTGGCCTCTTCATTTGCGGAATGTCCATTATATACATGGGGGCATCTTCAGCTAAAATTTCCCAAGCCTTTTTCTTTCCGTCGCATGTATTTTCGCCGACAAACATATCAGCAAGCCTAAAGAACGGGCATGTTCTGTCAAATCTTGCTCCCAAGCTGGCCTTAATTAAAGGACAGGTCGCAGCAGGTAATTTTTTCTCGCCTCCTGGAACCCAGAACTGCGAGCCCGAACATAACCCCGTCGCAATAGCTCCGGCCGCAACGGGAATTTCATCAGGAACATGAATGCAGAACGTGCCGACAACTTTTCCGCCGTTCTTTTTATGCTCGACGAGTTCAGCAGGTCTGATGCCGTGAATTTCAGCCACAACCATGTTGAAGTAGTCCATGCCTTCAGGTCTGTTTTCCTGTGATAAATAAACGTCCCCGAAAGCTCCCGGTAATGCCTCGCACAATAAATCATGGGTCTTAACGTCCATTCCTAACGCTTCCCACATTTTGTGATAATCTGCCATTAAAAATCTTCCTCCTTAAATATCCCGTCAAGGGACAAATAATCGCCTTTACATAGGCCGCAATGATGAATAAGGTTTACGAATTTATTTCTCGAAAACGATTTTTCTTCGTTCAATTTTTCTGAAAGTCCATTGAGAAATTTCATTCGCTCGTCAATATCTAAAAAATTTATGAAATATTTGATAGTAAATTTTTCATCGTGCGTAATCAAAAAGTTCTGACGGTGTAAAGTTTCAATGTAATCAGAAATTTCATCTAACTTTTGACGGATTGAATATAAAATTTCGCCGTAAAATTTATCAAAGCTGTAAAATTTTTTTAGTTCCGAGATTAAATTTTCTTCGTTATCGTAAACATAAATATTTTTATCTTTTAATTCTTGAAGTGCCTGCTTCATTGCCGGGCATGTCTTACCGATAACGATTAACTTAGAGCTGTGAATCAACGGGCACTTATCCGTTTTTGCATAAGTTACCGTAGCATCGATTAGTGGACAGATATTTTTTTCTACTGAAAAATTTAATATTTCTCTGTCAATTCCATAAACAGGGTATGGAGTTAAATTTGCGGCGTGAAAAATCTCAACAGGCAAATCTTCGCCGACATAACCTATAACGTTATCAAATTCGGCTTTTCTAATAACGGCCCTGACATATGCTTCACGCCTTAAATTTTCGAGAGTTTCTAAAATCATTTCCACAGCAGCGCAGCTCCTATGGCACCTGCAAATCTCGCATCAGGCACTGTTTTAACTTCAGAGCCTAAAACTTCCGACAGCTTACGAATTAAAAGTGCACTCTCACAAAATCCGCCGGTTAAAAAATAATTTTCAGTATGATTTTTTCGGCTGATGAGTGTAGCAACTTTTGCAACAACCGACCCGACAGCTCCGCAGGCTATATCTTCGCGTGGCGTTCCAAGTCCCATGAGGCTTACAATTTCACTTTCAGCGAAAACAGTACACATTGACGAAATTTTTATGTCGCGTCCTTTTTCAGCAAGCGTAAAAAACTCAGACAGCGTCAATCCCATTCGATTAGCCATGACTTCAAGAAATTTTCCCGTCCCTGCTGAACATTTATCATTCATTACGAAATCAATAACACGGCCGTTTTTCAGCAAAATAACTTTAGTGTCCTGTCCGCCGATGTCAATCACCGTTAAATCATTGCCGCCCAAGAACGACGCGCCTTTTCCATGACAAGTTATTTCAGTTAAAGTGCTGTCAGCATACGGAACAGAAACTCGCCCGTAACCTGTAGCAACTATTTTTAATTCATCTTTTGAATATCCAAGCGACAACAGCCACGTCAAAATATCTTCCGCAGTTTCTTTACTGTTCCAGCCTGAGGGCATCAGACTGCGAGCTAAAATTTTGTTTCTCTCTTCGTTTAACAAAACAGCTTTTGCAGCCGTTGACCCAATATCAATTCCGGCGTACAGCATTTACTAAAATATTAACGTGTTGTCGGCCCCCGTAATCATCTCCATTATTTCAAACATGTTCGAGATAGTTCCGACAGCAATTTTATCCGTAATGTTAAAGTGGGTTGTGCATGTTCCGCAGACTAAAATCTTTGTCCCGGCCTTTTCAAGCTCTTTAATGTATTCACAAGCTGATGACTCCGGCAAAACGAGCTTAACGCCCTCGTTCATGAACGCCATAACAGCAGGTTTGTGCGATAATTTCGAGATACAGCCAAGAAAAGCCTTCATTAATACTTCGCCAAGCTCTTTATCATTGCCGCCTAAAATATCATGAGCGACAAGGATAGCTAATAATTTTTCTCTGGGAGCCGACGTTGAAGCCATTGCCCCCGAAGCTGTCTTCTTAGCTGTAATTTTGCGCTCGTTCTCTTTGCGTGAAAGCTCGACGCTGAAGCCCCTGCCCTCAAGCAAGCGCGTAACGTTTGAAACTGCGATGTCGTTATCGACAAGCACTTCAAGCTCTGCCGCGCCCTTTTCAATTTCCGCTTTAGTCATAATAACCGGCTCAGGGCATAATTTACCCATCGCATTAACTGTAATCATAAAACGACCTCCTGATAAATTTTTTACGCAGCCGTCATCATTTCGATGAAAGCTCCCAATCTTGTTTCAATCTGTCCGCTGTCTGACTGCGAGAAATCAGTGTCAAGCCTCATATACGGCAAGGCTAATTCATTTTGAACTATATTCATTGTCGTATAAGCCTCAACGGCAAACGTATGACAGCCGTGAAGAACAATCTCGATAACTCCGTCAACCTGATATTCTTGAATTAACGCTTTTATATCGTCAAAGCGTGCTGTGTTCGGTGTCATGACGGAGCAGTTAATTTTGAGATAGCGTTCGGCTATTGCCCTGTAAGGCTCTGAATTTTCGTCAATCATAAATTTCTGTGTTCTCGGCCCTGCGCAATTATCCGCACAAACATAATCGGCCCCTAATTCTTCAAGACGCTTGATAATTTTGTCGCGCACTCCTGCATTAGGACAGCCCGTAATTAATACTCGCGGCCTGCCGGCACCATCGCTGCGTATGCGCTGCTTAAATTCCTTCGTGGTTCTTTCAATTTTTGAAACTAAATCATCATCTGTAAAATGAAAGTCCGCGCTCTCTGCAACGGTGCTAATCTCATAGCCTGATACCGGCGACGGCTTTAACTTTGCAACCTCGTATAAATCAACAATGGCTTTTCTTACACGGTTGCGGTAAACAATAGCGTCATGTAATTTTTCTTCCGTGATTTTTACGTTCAACAAGTTCTCAAGAAATTTTGCGGCCCTCTTTACTTCTTCGGTCCACGAGTCAAGAGCAAGTGCCTGATCTCGTCCCTGCGGCAAATTCATGACGTGGACGGGCTTCAAAAAATTCATGAGCTCGTACATTTTCTTTTTTCCGTCGCAGGTAGTCTCGGCTAATATTCCGTCAGAAAAATAAAAAAACGGACACTGCTCAGTCAACGCCATTCCGTAGCTTGCTTTTATAAGCGGACATAACGTCTTCGGCAAATGTGCTTCAGCTTCTGTAATTCCTTGCTCCGATTTTCCGCATAAGCCGACAGAAACGGCCCCTGCTGCATAAATTATTTCAACCGGAGTATATGAACAAAAAGTGCCTATAATTTTTTTGCCCTGCTCTTTAGCGTTATACAGAGCCATAAAAGACTTCCTGCGTGCCTCATTAAAGCTCTCAAAATTTTTAGGCAGCGACAACATAAAAGCGTCCCCCTCTTTATGATTTATAAATTAATATAGTGAACTGTTGCCCGGTTCGGGCGTTTTGAAGTGTCGAGATTATGCCATTACAAAGCAACAGAGTGCATCACGTGCAGTTAAAATTTCCTGTCATGTAAATTCTCTGTGCATGGCTTTAATCTCCTTTCTTAAAATTTTTATGTTATATTACAAAATTTTTTGACGTTAAGCAAGAAGTGAAAATGAAAGTGAAAATTTTAGGAGTTAGGGAAAAAATTTTTTCTAAATATCGCGCTTCATGTACTGAACAGTAAAGACAAAGCCCACAAGCATTAAGCCTATTAAATCCGTAACGATGCCTGGAATTAACATGCTCAAGCCGCCGGCGCATATAATCACGCGGAAAATCGGATTTATGGGCTTGAATAAAAAACCGTTGAGAGACGCAGCAACTCCGAAAATTCCAAGCAGAGCCGTTGCGCAGATTAAAATTATTTCAAGAATGACTAAAATTTGAGTCAAGACCGGCCCGGCATTCGCAATTTCTATAATCGGCCTCACGTTCTCGAATAACATTGCCGGAGTGAACGCGAATATATACGGGACTATGAAAGCTCCGATAGCTAATTTCGTGGCGTTAAAAGCCGTCCTCATCGGAGGAGCCTTAGCAATCGCTGAACCTGCATAAGCCGCTAATGCTACGGGGGGCGTTATGTCCGCAACAATTCCGAAATAAAATACAAAGAAATGAGCGCAGATTTTTTCAATTCCTATAGCAGGAGCCATCAAAATCGGTGCGCATGTTGCCGCCATTATGCAGTAATTCGCCGTCGTTGGAACTCCCATTCCCAAAACTATGCAGCATATCATTGTCAGCACTAACGCTATAAACGTATGACCGCCGGAGACGTTTACGACCATCGTAATTAATTCTGAGGCTAAGCCCGTTGAAGTTATACAGCCTGCGACAAGTCCTGCCATTGCACACGCAACAGCTACGGTGATTGTCCCACGTCCGCCTGCTTCAAGAGCGTCAATAATTTTTTTCGGCGTAATTCTTTCATCGCTGTTAAAAATTCCTACGAGTATAGCAATACCGATTGCTATGGCTGCCGCAAACTGCATAGTGTACATGTTAGTTGAGACCATATAGACAAGAATTATTAACGGCAGTAATAAATAAATTTTCGGCAGAAGTTTTAATATTCTCGGCAGCTCTTCTTTAGGAATACCCTTTAAGCCCAATTTTTTAGCCTCAAGATGAACAGCGATATAAATTCCCGCAAAATATAAGACCGCCGGAAGAATTGCTTTCAATGCAACCTGCGAATAGGGTATGCCCATATACTCGGCCATTAAAAACGCCGCTGCGCCCATAATCGGAGGCATTATCTGACCGCCCGTTGACGCTGCCGCCTCGACAGCCCCTGCAAATTCCGGGTTATATCCTGTTTTTTTCATCATAGGGATAGTTACCGAGCCTGTTGTTACGGTATTGCCGACTGACGAGCCTGAGACCATTCCGCACAAAGCCGAAGAAATGACCGCGACTTTTGCCGGGCCTCCTGCCGAAGCTCCTGCGATTGCGTTTGCAAGATTTATAAAAAATGTAGAAATTCCCGTGCGTTCGAGAAACGCTCCGAAAATTATGAACACTACGATATATTTTGCACAGACTTCAATCGGAACGCTTCTCAGTCCGTCGCCCGTCGAGTAAAATAAATCGTAAATAACTTTTCCAAACCTCACCGTCGAAAAAGCATAGAGCATCAGCGCGCCGACGACGCACAAAATCGGAATACCCACGCAGCGGCGGCAGAGTTCCATTAACGACAAAATCGCAACGACTGCCATTGATGTCATTAGATAATAATTCGGATTTCGCGGACTTGTTACACGGAGGGCGAGTTTAATAATGCTCTCGGCGTTTAATGCAAAATAAAAGAACGGCAGTACCCCTGCCAGCATGATTAAAATATCATAGAAAGGGATTGAATTTGCTCGCGGCTTTGTGTCGAAAGCTAAAGAAATTGAAACTGAATCGCTCAAGCCGGGCGAAATATAGCCATGAGATTTTTTTATGGGATAATGCAAATATCCAATAATTAATATAAGCGCAAGAAAAATATTTAATCTCACTTCGGGCATTGCCGTACTGAAAAGAGTAACGTAAATGCAGTACAGCGAGAAAGCCGCCGACAGAAATTTTATAAAAACTGCCGCATTTCCTGTCCAAAGCCGTGTATTAGACTCACGGTCATATTTTTTCATGACTTTTTCAAGCTCGTCTTTTTGCGAATGGCTTTCTATAAGAGCGTCAATATGACTGTCAAGTTCTTCAAGGTGCTGCGGTGAAAAATTGCTTTCACTCATAAAATTTTTTCCTCCTTCATTAAAAAAATTAACCTGCCTATCCGGCAGGCTAACTTCCTACTTCCTAATTCCTACTTTCCGGAAACTTTTATGCCTTTTTCGCTGAAATATTTAACTGCGCCCTTGTGATAGGGAACGGCCGTATATGAAGCGGCAAAGCCGAGATTTAACTCCGCGCCTTTTGCATGAGCTGCCGTGATTTCGTCAAGGTTCTCAAAAATTCCGTAGAGGAAGTTATAAACGTCCGTCTCTGAAACGTCATCGTTTGCAATGACAACCGCGCCGACCGCTACTGTTGTAACGTCGTCATCAGTTCCGTAAACGCTTTTTTCGATTACGTTCTTGCTGTAATACGGTGATTCAGTTATTAACTTCATGATATGCTCATCATCGAAGCCGACGAGATAAACTTTTTTCGTAGCTGCGAGTGAAGTTACTGCTGTCGTGGGTGCGCCGGCAACTATGAAAGCCGCATCGATTTTTCCGTCCTGCAATGCCTCAACACTGTCGCCGAATGACTGATAAGTCGGCTTGATGTCCTTGTCGATGTCAAGCCCGTAAGCCTTGAGAGCGTCAACTGCATTGAAATACGTTCCTGAACCAGCCGCGCCGACTGAAACATTTTTATCCTTGAGGTCTGCAACTGTTTTAATTGACGGATCGAGCGTTACAATCTGCACCTGCTCCATATAAAGGTTAGCAACTGTCGAGAAGGTTGTTACTTTCTCATCAAAAAGTCTCGTGCCTCTGTAAGCATACGCGCCCACGTCCGACTGCGTGAAGCCTAACTGAGCATCGCCGTCCTGCATTGCTTCGATGTTGGCCTTTGAACCGCCCGAAGTGATAGCCGTAACTGTCGTGCTTGTTTTTTCTCCGACTTTGCCTGAAAGAACTCCGCCGAAGCCGTAATATGTTCCCTGCGCTCCGCCGGTCGTGAAAATTAATTTTGTTCCGCCGGGAAGTCCGTCAGCAAACGCCGAGCAGGCAAGGACTAACACCAGAACCATAGCAAGAGAAATAATTTTTTTCATTTCGTAATTACCTCCTGAAAAATTTTTTAGTTACAAAAATATTTTATCATGATGATATTTAATTTAGAAATTGCTAAAATTTTAATTAATAATTTTATTTTTGAGGAGAGAATTTTTTTGCATATCACAATGCTTGGAACGGGCAACGCTCTTGTAACTGAATGTTATAACACCTGCTTTGTTATCAGCGATGAAAATGAAAAAAATAATTTTCTTGTTGACGGCGGCGGAGGCAACGGAGTTTTACATCAATTAAAACACGCGGGCTTTGAGCTTCAGGACATTCAAAATATTTTCGTAACTCATCAGCACATAGACCACCTGCTCGGAATAATCTGGATAATCAGAATATCAGCGCAGTTAATGAATAAAAATAAATTTTGCGGCAGCTTAAATATTTATTCTCATGACGAAGTGATAAATTTGCTTTATGACATCACAAAAAAATTATTGCTTCCTTATCAGCTTGATTTTATAGGCAGACAGATTTTTTTGAAAACCGCCAATGATAAAGAAGAATTAAAAATTATGGATCATGACGTAAAATTTTTTGATATTCATTCCGACCGTACCAAGCAATACGGATTTTTAATGGAACTTGACGGCGGAAAAAAATTAACATGCTGCGGCGACGAACCATGCTCACTAGAGTGTGAAAGCTATGTGCGAAAAAGCGATTGGCTTTTGCATGAGGCATTTTGTTTACATTCGCAGGCTGAATTTTTTTTGCCTTATGAAAAACATCACTCGACAGTAAAAGATACATGCGAACTTGCAGAGAGGCTCGAAGTGAAAAATTTGCTGCTTTATCACACTGAAGATCATAATCTCAAAAATCGAAAAGAACTTTATGAAGACGAAGGCAGAAAATATTTTTCAGGAAATATTTTTATTCCGAATGACTTAGAAAAAATCGAATTGTGATAATATTTTTCAAAACAAAAAAATAAAACAGGGAGGAAGTTTTATGGGATTAGTAAGATGTCGGCTTTGCGGATTATTATACGAGGCAGGAGGAAGGAACCAGCGGATCTGCCGGAACTGTCTGCAAAGGCTCGAAGAACTTTACGGGCGCGTTCATGAATACATGCGCGACAATGAAGACGAAAATTTTGATATTTATACTCTTGCCGACGCTCTGGACATAAGCACGGCGGACGTGCAGGCACTCGTTGATCTAGGATACATTGAGCGCGATTTACAGACTTACGGCAAAAATAAAAAGGGCACACGCGAGGAACTTGCGGAAAAGATAAGCGGCGAACTCGAAAAAATGAAACGCCCCCCGACGACCTACGGCGGAGTAATTTATTCACGCGATAAAGATAAAAAAAGCGATGAACGCCGATACGTTTTCGACAGTCAAAAATCTTCAAAAAGATAAGAAAGAAAAATGCAGGGATATTTTTTATTTGTTGCAGGAATTTTAGGCGCGTGCTTCGGCTCGTTCTTAAACGTCGTTGCTCACAGAAGCGTCAATAACCGCTCGTGGTGGGGCAGTGAGCGTTCAGTCTGTGAAAATTGCGGACATGTCTTGGGATTTTTTGAATTAATCCCTATTTTTTCGTGGCTGTTCTTAAAAGGAAAATGCAGGAACTGCGGAGCAAAAATTTCCGTCAGATATATTTTAATTGAAATAATCTGCGCGGCTATGGCCGTTTTAATTTTTCATAAATTTAATTTTTCGTGGGCGTGTCTTCTTGTCAGCGTGGGCTCCTGCGGTCTTGTCATAAATTCATTAACCGACTTTGAAGCCGGAGATGTCTTTGATGTTTTTGCTATCGCTCCGGGCGTTCTTGGCCTTTTAATTAGAATTGCCGGAGGCAGTGAAGCAATTTTAGACGGCATTGAAGGTGCGGCGGCAGGCTGGGGAATTTTTGCTCTGATTATATTTTTATCGCGAGGCGGAATGGGCTGGGGCGATGCGTCATTTATGGGCGGAATGGGGGCGGTGCTGGGCCTGAAATTTATTTTAGCGTCGCTTTATATCGGAATAATGACCGGCGGTGCATTCGCTTTAATTTTGCTCTTAATCGGGAAATTCAAATGGGGCCGTCATGACACAATGCCTCTTGTGCCGTTCTTGGCCTTAGGCTGTTTCATAATGATGATATACGGAGCTGAAATTTTCGCGCTGCTTGAGCATAGATTTTTTTATTCAGCTCCTGATTTATTTTCTCCTGCGTGGCCTTATGCAAGATCTCTGCTTGCGACAATATCGACATCAGTTCCGCAGACGTTGTGAATTAAAACCTGACCGATTTTTATTGGGGCTTTGACGTTTAATTCAGCTACAGCTCTTGCAATTTCTTTTAGTTTTCCTTTAGGAGCTGGAGTCTTGCTGCGCACCGGGCAGACCGGCAGCTTTCCGCCTTTAACTCTCACAGTAGAAGCAAAAACTCTGCGAGGGTCTTTAACTTCCGTCTTAGCATAAGCCATTCCGCGTGGGCATGAATTGCCGGTTACGCTTGCCACTTCGCCTTTATCGTCAAGTATGACATTCAAGCCGCAGCCAAGAGGACATGACACGCAGATAAATTTTCTTTCTTCCATTGAAATTTTCACTCCTTCTATATCGGCTGAACATCTACAATAATTTCTTTCAGGTTCGGATTAGCTTTAACTGCACTTGCTTTAATCCTAGCCTCATTCATTTCGCCCGGCCTCGCGTAGCGTAATCTCTGCGTGTAAAGTCCCGGCTCGGCGGTAACTTTGCAGGCCCCTTCGATCGGGTGGGTAACGCGCATATAAATTATTGTGTCTTTCTCTCCTGTTATAAGCTGCGGAGAAAATAATCTGACGTTCTGACCGCCCTTGACAGGAATTTTTTTAATGTCGGTAGAAATTTTTCCGGCCGCAAATTTTGCCGCGTTAGCTCCTGCGATTAATCCCTCGTCGCTCACGTTGTCAACAAGGTCATAAACTATTACAACATTTCCGGCAGCAAAGACAGCAGGGTTTGAGGTCTGCAATAAATCATTAACGACAGGGCCGCCCGTTACCGGGTGAATTTCAATCCCGGCCATGCGTGAAAGTTCGTTCTCTGGGATTAATCCGATAGCTAATAAAAGCGTGTCGCACTCAATAAATCTTTCAGTGCCTTTAATCGGAGTCATCTTGTCATCAACTTCAGCGACGGTAACGCCCTCAAGCCTGTCAGCCCCGTGAATTTTTGTTACGGTCGTCTTTAAGTGGAAAGGTATTCCGTAATCGTCAAGGCACTGCGCAATATTTCTCCTCAATCCGCCCGGCCAAGACATAACTTCATAAACTCCCTCGACTTCCGCGCCCTCCCATATCATTCGGCGAGCCATTATTAATCCTATATCGCCTGAGCCTAAAATTACGGCGCGTTTGCCGGGCATGTAGCCCTCCATGTTCACAAAGCGTTGAGCCGTTCCGGCCGTATAAATTCCTGAAGGACGGGTGCCGGGTATGCGTATCGCTCCTAAAGGTCTTTCGCGGCAGCCCATAGTTAAAACGATTGACTTCGGGTTAAGGCACTTAATGCCGCGCTCTTTGTTCATCGTCCAGACTGTGTTATTTTCTTTGTCAATCTGAAAGACCATTGTGTTAGTCCTGAACTCTACGCCGACCTCGTGAGCCTCTTTAATAAATCTGTGCATGTACTCCGGGCCGGTTAATTCTTCTCTGAAAGTTCTAAGGCCGAAGCCCGGGTGGATACACTGCTGCAAAATTCCGCCCAAGTCCCAATCGCGCTCAAGGACTACAACATTTTCCGCGCCCTCTTTCTTTGCTCCGATACCTGCGGCGACACCTGCGGGGCCTGCTCCGATTATGAGAACGTCCTGCCTGCCGTCAGGCGTGGCAATATTTTTATTATTGCTCATGATTTACTCAGCCCCTTTCTCAAGCAAAAACTCTTTTGTTTTTCCGACAAGCAATTTTGAATTTCCGCCGTGCCGTGTAATTTCATCGAGAGGAATATTTAACTCACGCGATAAAATTTCAGCGACACGCGGACAACAGAAACCGCCCTGACATCTTCCCGTCCCTGCACGGGTCATCATCTTAACGGCTGATATAGTTCTTGCTCCGCGCCTGATAGCTTCAAGCACTTGGCCTTCCGTTACAGTTTCACAGCGGCAGACTATTTGAGCATAGGCCGGATCATTTTTCGCAAGCTCTTTTCTTTTTTCCATGTCGAGATATAAAAATCTCGGAATATTTTTGCGCTCGGGAATAAATTTTTCATTAGGAATTAATTTTATTCTGTCGGCTAGTTCCTCTTTGAGAAGCTCCGCGACATATTCAGCTATTGCCGGCGAGGACGTAAAGCCCGGTGATTTAATCCCTGCAACGTTGACGAAGCCGCGAGGATTTTTTAACGCGCCTATCTCAAAATCTCCTGACTCGGTGTTCGCCCGAACGCCCGCGAACGTCGTTATATTTAATCTAATCGGGAAGTCGGGAACTAAACGCCGCGCTCCCTTCAAAACTTCGGCTAATCCTTCGGGAGTTGTCGATCTGTCTTCGGGGTCTTCCTGCTCCGTTGCCGTTGGGCCTGACATTAAATTTCCTTCGGCTGTCTGCAAAACTGTAACGCCCTTGCCTGCTTTTGAGGGACATGAAAATAAAAAGCTGTGAATAAATCCCTGCGTCGTTCGGTCAAGTAAAAAATATTCGCCCTTCGTCGGAATGATTTTGAAACTCGTATCGCCTGCCCACTCTGCAATCTCTTGAGCATGAACGCCGCCGGCATTAATTACAACGGGAGCAATAAAATCGCCTTTGTTAGTCGCTACGCCGCGAATGTTATTTTTTTCGTCGAATAACAAGCCCGTTGCTGAAGTCTCTAAAAATAATTCAGCCCCGTTAATTTTCGCGCTCTCGATTAACGCATTGACGGCCTCAAAATTATTTATAATAGCTGCTTCGGGAGACCATAAGGCCGCGACGATTTCGCTTGAAACGTTAGGTTCTTTCTCACGTAATTTAACGCCCGAAATTATTTCAAGACCGGGCGCACCGTTAGCCTTGCCCTGCTCTAATAATTCCTCGAGGTGCTTTGTCTCTTTGTCATTAAACGCGCAGACATACGAGCCGCACTCATTCAGATGAACGTCTAACTCGTCTTTTAACTTGTGCCATAACTTGTTGCCCGGCACGCAGAATTTTGCTTTAACAGTTCCGGGTTTGTCATCAAAGCCCCCGTGAATCATTGAGCTGTTTGCGCGGCTTGCACCTGACGGAAGCTCTGAGGCTTTATCGAGGACGGCAATTTTTAATTTATATTTAGAGAGTTCTCTGGCGATGCCGGCACCCGTTACGCCCGAGCCGATAATAATTACATCGTAGTTCATGAAATATTAATTTCCCCCTTAAAAAAATTAGGAGCCGGAGAACGAATAACTCCTAACTCCTAACTCCTAATTCCTAACTGAAAATTAATCAGTCCAGCCTCTTGATTTTTCGATAGCTTTCTTCCAGCCTGCGTAGGCCGTTTCGCGTTCGTCAGCGGCAAGCTCCGGCGTGAATTTATGATCCTGTGCCCAGTTCGCGCGAATGTCGCCTTCATCTTTCCAGAAGCCCACAGCAAGTCCGGCAGCGTATGAAGCTCCGAGTGCCGTTGTCTCATTCACGACAGGGCGGACAACATCTGCGCCGAGAATGTCAGCCTGAAGCTGCATGAGCAGGTTATTAACGACCGCGCCGCCGTCAACCTTCAGAGCGGTTAATTTCTTTCCGCTGTCCTTCTCCATTGCCTCAATGACATCGCGGGTCTGATAGCAAAGGCTCTCAAGCGTCGCCCTGATAATATGCTCTTTGCGGACGTAGCGTGTTAATCCGACGATCGCGCCTCTTGCGGTCATGTCCCAGTAAGGAGCGAACAGGCCGGAGAACGCCGGGACAAAATAAATTCCTGCGGAGTCCTTAATTTTTCCTGCGTAGTACTCGCTGACTGGGGCATCGTCAATCATCTTCAAGTTATCGCGCAACCACTGAATGGCCGCGCCTGCGATTGCGATTGAACCTTCAAGAGCGTAGTAGCATTTACCCGGCTCGCGTGAATAAAACGCCGTCGTCAATAATCCATTCTTTGAAGGTATAGGCTTGTCGCCGATGTTCATGAGCATGAAGCAGCCTGTGCCGTAAGTGTTCTTGGCCTCTCCCTCGCTCAAACATGCCTGACCGAACAAAGCCGCCTGCTGGTCGCCCAAGTCTCCTGCAACGGGAATTTCACCGCCGAACGGGCCGTCTTTCGTTGTCTTTCCGTAAACGTAGCTTGACGGCATAATCTTCGGAAGCATTGAGGCCGGGACCTTTAACTCATTGAGCATTTCTTTGTCCCACTCAAGCGTCTTGATGTTCATTAGGAGAGTTCTTGAAGCGTTCGACACGTCCGTTACATGTACACCGCCATGAACGCCGCCGGTCAAGTTCCAGATGAGCCAAGTATCAGTGTTGCCGAAGAGTAATTCGCCGCGCTCGGCCTTCTCTCTTGCGCCCTCAACGTTGTCTAAAATCCAGCGGATCTTCGTTCCTGAAAAATAAGGGTTAATTAAAAGCCCTGTGATGTCTTTAACTTTTCCTTCGCCCTTTTCGTTCTGACCCCAGCCGGGTTTTTTGAGCCATTCCGAGCAAAAGTCCTGAGTCCTCGTACACTGCCAGACTATTGCGTTATAAATCGGCTTGCCCGTAGCTTTCTCCCATACGACTGTAGTCTCGCGCTGGTTAGTAATTCCGACTGCGGCAATTTCTTCGGGGGCTGCCTTTGCCTGAGCCAATGCTCCGCGAATAACGTCCTGCGTCCTGCTCCAGATTTCCATCGCGTTATGTTCGACCCAGCCCGGGTGCGGGAAAATCTGCTCGTGTTCCATTTGATACGATGCCGCCGGACGGCCGTCCTTCGTGAACAACATGCAGCGTGTACTCGTTGTTCCCTGATCAATAGCGGCTACATATTTTTTCTCTGCCATTGAAAATTTCTCCTTCCTAAAAAATTTACATAATTCCGAAAGCTCTGCAGAAGAAGAAAGCAATGACTGCTCCGACTACCGGGCCAAGTGTACCGACCCATGAATAGCCCCAATCAGAGCCGCCCTTGCCGGGTATCGGAAGAATGAAGTGAGCTATGCGGGGGCCTAAATCTCTGGCAGGGTTCATTGAATAACCTGTAGGTCCGCCAAGTGCCGCGCCGCAGCCATAGATTACACCGCCGACCATGAAAGTGCCAAGCCCCGGAGTAAATCCTGCGTCAGTGGCAACACCCTTTGAGAATACGCACATAATCATGGTAACAAGGAAGAACGTAGCAATGATTTCAGTTATGAAGTTGCAGCAATAATTTCTGCGCGCCGGAGCTGTCGAAAAAACGCCGAGCTGTGAAGCGGGGTCAGTGCCTTCCCAGTGGTTGAGATAAGCAAGCCACACGATAACGCCTCCGCAGATACCGCCGATCATCTGTGCAATCATGACGGGAATTGCCTCGCCCCATGACGAATAAGTTCCGGCAAGAGTTTTTGCAATTGTTACTGCGGGGTTAAGGTCGCCCTGAGGAGAGCCCATAGCGTTGGCCGCGAAAGCTCCGAGTACGACTGCCCAAGCCCAGCCCCAGCAGATATGAACCCAGCCTGCTCCGCTGCCTTTTGAATCTTTGAGAGAAGCCGCCGCTACGTTACCGTCTCCGAAAACGACAAGCACAAGCGTACCGAAGAACTCACCAAATACCGGTCCCGGTGTTAAAAATGAACACATAAAAAATCCTCCTTACAAAAATAAAAAGTAATTTTTTAATGATTAATGAAATTAATAAAATTTTGTGATTGAATTAAAATTTATTTTAATAGAGATATTTTTTTTGTCATGAGAAATTTTGCGGTATTTATAAAAATAATTTTACGCGAAAAAAATTTGCGATTCTATTTTTTGAATCAGCTCCGTGAATTTTTATGAACGTTAAAATTTTTGAAAGTTTTTGTAGGTGTAAATGTAGTTGCAAAAATATTTTTTTAGGATTTTTTTGGAAAGGTCTGAAAAAAATATTGTATCACAAAAAATTTTTAGAGCATACTGCACTCGCTGCAATGAGCCTGCAAACTTTCAACGTCCATTTCTTTTAGTGCCCATTCAGCCGCTGCTGTGATAAACTCTAAAGTTCCTTCGCCCCGTTTTGTTAAAGAATATTCGACATGCGTAGGGACTTCGTTATATTGCGTCCGTGTTATTAAACCGTCGGCCTCGAGTTCTTTGAGAGACTGCGAGAGCATCATGTTCGTTATGTCTCCGAGCTTGCGTTTTATCGTGCTGTAACGCTGGGGCTGTTTGCTCGATAGAATACAAATTATAGGCATCTTCCATTTGCCGCCAAAGGTCTTCATTAAATATTTCAACGGGCATATATTTTTTTCGTCAGTCATAAAAATTGCTCCCTGAGTATGAGTTTTTATGTATGGTATGAAAAAACTGCGTACTTGTCAAAAAATTACTGTCAAATAAAATATTAATTAATTTCATTGTTTTTAGGGAGGAAATAAAAATGCAGGTCAAAGTTGTAAAACTTTATGACGGAGGAGAATTTGCCGGAGATTTCCTTTTCGGCGGCGAGAACAAAGCGGACGGAAGCAAAGATGAAAAATTTGCCGCGAGCCTTCAGAATTTTTTAATCGACATGGGCAATGGCGAAGTAATTTTAGTTGACACAGGGCTTTCACCTGAGACACCGTTCAAAGGCTACACAAAAGTCAATGACTACATGGACGCTTTCAAGGCACTCGGATATAAACCCGAACAGGTTACAAAAATTCTCGTAACTCACAAGCACCCGGACCACACCGGCGAGCTTAAAGAATTTCCGAACGCAAAAGTTTATATCGGCCCTGAAGATGCTGACGCTTTGAAATTGACCGGCGAAAATATTATCCGCTGCGAATACACCGACGGACCCTATAAAAATTTTGAACACTCTCAGAAAATTGCTGACGGCGTTTATTTCATCAAGGCACGCGGCCACACGAAGGGCAACAGCATTGTTATAGTCGAAGGCGACGACGGAGTTTATTACATGCTTCACGGCGATGTTACTTATAACGACACGGCATTGAGAAGAAACAAGCTCTCGATCGTTTTCGAGGACTTAGAAGCCGCCCGCGACACTCTCAACAGAGTACGCGACTTCGTCAAAAATAACCCGACTGTTTATCTTTCAACGCACACGCCCGAAGGTTACAAGAACCTCGAAGAAAAAGTTATTATGAAGCTGGATTAATTTATCATGGATTTTCAAGTGAAATAATTTTGAGTCGGTAGCAAATTTTTGTTGGCGGTTTCTTTTCAGAGAGATTACGGAAATTTTTAGATAAATGATAATAATTATGATAATATTATCGGGATTATTAATAATTATCGGAGGCTTTAACATGAAAAAAATTCTGATTTCTCTTCTTTTGCTTTTAGCAGTTGTCGGCGCGGCTTCTGCGGCTATCCGTGAGGGACATATCTCGTATGCTAACATGGACAATGAAGAATACAGTCATTTTATCTCTAACATACCTGATAAAGATTATAAATCTTGGTGGATTTACTATAAGATTGACCGCCCTGAATACGCACCGTACATAACAAGTGAGGTAGAATATAAATCTTTTGGATCTTTGGCAAGAATGTTAATGGCACTTGAAGCAGGTAAGATTGACCGCATGGAAGTTGATCTGCCTGTCGCCGAATATTTTTTCAAGCTGAAAGGGAACAGCAACAAATATGTGCCGTACATAATTACTAAGGGCGTTAATTATTATCTATCTATGGGTTTCAAAGACGGCAGTAAATGGTTTGAACCTTTCAACAAAACTATAAAAGCAATGGCAAAAGATGATACTCTTCTGCGCTTAAAAGCAAAATATATTATAGACGCTAACGAAAATGTTAAACCGATAAAATTTGAGAAATTTCCAAAAGCTGAAACAGTGAAGATAGCAGTTACCGGAGATATGCCGCTGATTGATTACGTAGCACCTGACGGAACGCCGGCCGGCTTTAATACTGCTATGCTCGCAGAAATAGCGCGCCGTCTTAAAATTAATATCGCACTCGTGAACACCAGCTCCGAGTCAAGAGCTGCCGCTTTAGCTTCAGGCAGAGCCGACGGTATTTTTTGGTTTTTGTATGAAAAAACGACGGATATGCGGAGTTTTGATAAGCTGGACGGAATATCATTAACTGAGCCGTATTATTCTTGGGATACGCTTGTAACCATAGGGAGAAAACTGCACAAATAAAAAATTTAGAGAGTAGATTATGATACAAAATGGCAAACGAAATTAAGAAATTACATCTCGTTTACTTTAGTCCGAGCGGCTCAACTGAAAAAATAGTCAAGACTGCCGCGTCAGAAATCAAAGGGCTTGAAGTTGAGACGCACGACCTTTTGACTTCAGCAAGCCGCAAGAAAAAATATATTTTCGGGAAAAATGATTTAGTTATATTCGGCTGCATGACCGCCGGAAAACTTTTCACGCTTTCAGATGAAATGTTTGAATGTTTAGAGGCTGACGGAACGCCGTTCATAGGTCTTGTAACTTTCGGCAATACTTATTACGGAATAGCTTTAACTGAAATGTTAAAGAGGGCAGAGAACAGCGGCTTCAAAGTCACCGCGCTCGGAGCATTCGTAGCCCGTCATTCGATTGACCCGACATTCGCGGCCGAACGTCCCGACGATAAGGACAAAGAAATCATTAAAGACTTTGCCCGAAGAGCTTACGAAAAAATTTTAAGCGGCGATTTAACTCTTCACACGCTGCCTAAAACTAACTGGTCGGCTTGGGAAATGGGCAACAAAGTTATCGCTTACCGCGAAGAACACCCGGACGAAGCATACGCCCTTCCGCCGTCATACAAGACAAAAGAAATGAGCGACGCTTGCATTAAATGCGGAACATGTGCGAAGCATTGCCCGGTTAATGCGATCAACATTGCGAAAAAAACTTTTGACCTCGATAAATGTATAGGCTGCTGGGCATGTATAAACCGCTGCCCTGTTCATGCAATTAAATCAACCAGCAAAGAAATGGCTGATATAATGAAAAGCATATCGGCTTCAGCGTCAGCACGTTTAGAGCCGGAATTATTTTTATAAAAATTTTTAAGAAGGAAATTTTTTTATGTCAGATAAAGCAAAAATCGTTGAGGGACTTCAGAAAATCGTAACCGACCTTTCACAGCAGGCCGACGGACATGCAATTCAGTCGAGAATTTTCGCGGCTCAGGGTTTTAACAAACTTGCGGACAAATACGCCGAGCACGCCGATGAAGAACGCGGCTATGTGAAGCAGTGCATTGACAGAATAATTGACTTAGGCTGCGATGTAAAACTTGAGGCCAAGAAAGAAGCACCCGTCTGCAAAGACGCACTTGACTTCGTGAAGTATGACCTTCAGGTTTCAAAGGACGGCCTTGCGTGGCTTACAAGTCTTATTGAGTGCGCGAAAGATGACTTAACAACCTTCGGCATTCTCAGCGATTATTACAAGGACGAAGAAAGCGACATGTACTGGGGCGAGCAGCAGCTAGAACTAATAAATTTAATCGGGAAAGAAAACTGGTACGCTTCGTTGATGTAAAAAAATTCACGCCCTGCTGAAATCCGGCAGGGCATTTATATTTATTCTTAATTCTACAGATAAACTCCGCGCAGCGCAACAATATCAGAAACTCTCTTAATAGCCGCGATATACGCCGCACGCCTCATCGTTACTTTTTTATCCTGTGAATACGCCCAGACTTTATTAAAATTCTCCGTCATTAAATCAACAAGACGCTTGTTATATTCTTCTTCGGTCCACGTGAAGCCCTGCAAGTTCTGCGCCCATTCAAAGTATGAACCGATAACGCCGCCTGCGTTCGCTAAAAAGTCCGGGACAACAACCGCGCCGGCATCGTTTAATATTTCTTCGCCTTCGGGAGTCGTCGGGCTGTTCGCTCCCTCGATGATGTAACGCGCTTTGACTTTGCCTGCCGTGTTTTCGTTGATTACTCCCTGTAAAGCGCAAGGGAAAAGGAAATCGCAGTCAACCGACAAAACATCTTCGATAGAAATTTTTTCGCAGCCTTCTTTTTCAAAGCCTTCGAGCTTGCGTCCTCTCTTGTCGGGGTTAGTGTTCATGTACTCGAACGCTTTTTCAACGTTAATCCCTTTAGGATTATAATAGCCGCCTGTCGTGTCGCTGATTGCCACGATCGTCGCGCCTGCTTCTTTTAATAACAACGCCGTATAGCTTCCGACATTACCAAAACCCTGAACGGAAATTTTCATTTTCGACGGGTCGAGATTTTTTGCCTTCATTAATTCTAGTCCGCATGTTGAAGTTCCGCGTCCCGTCGCTTCTGTGCGTCCTCTGGCTCCCCAGTAATCAACCGGCTTTCCAGTGAGCATTGCCGGCTCAAAATGCCCTAGCATCTTGCAAATCGTGTCCATTATCCAGACCATTTCCTGACCGCCCGTGTACATGTCAGGCGCAGGAATATCGCTCCAGCGTCCGATGATGGGTGCGATACGAGCTCCGTAAGTCCTCGACATTCTTTCTTTTTCTCGTCGTGTTAAACTAGTAGGGTCGCAGCAAATTCCGCCCTTGCCTCCGCCGTAGGGAATGCCGGCTAATGAACATTTCCACGTCATTAACATTGCAAGCCCTTCGCACTCCGCGCCGGTAACTTCTTTGCCGTAACGGATACCGCCCTTTGACGGCCCTAAAGCTGTAGAGTGCTGTACTCTGTAACCCTTAAAGACTTTTACTTCTCCGTCTTCCATTTCGACCGGTACCGAAACATCGAGCCTGCGTTCCGGGTAACTCAACATTGAGATTAAACTCTCATTCAAGTGCATTTCGTCAGCCGCACCGTAAAAATCGCGCAACGCTGTATCAAGTAATAGATCGTCCGATCTTCTTCTGCCGTTTACTATTCTGTCGGCCATGTATTAACACCTTCAAAAGTATAAATATTAAATATTTAGTCAATTTATAATTTTCTTTCAACGGGGCGAAATTTTACTCGTGAGTTTTTATTTTGTCAAATTAATGCGTATAATTCAATTAGGAGTTAGGAGTTAGGAATTTTTTATTTTAAGGAGAGATTTTTTCGTGTCAGAAGAATTTGAAGTCAAAGTAAATTATGAGGCACTCAATAAATTAAAAAATGACATTGAATGTAAAACGGGATTCCGCTTTATAAAAATCGAGGACGGCATCGCAGTCAGTGAGTTAGAACTTCACGATGAGCATTTCAACCCTTACGGTATTCCTTACGGCGGAGTTTTATTCACGATGGCGAACGACACGTCGGGCGTTGCATTTTTAAGCGCGGGCGGAAACGGCGTAACTGTCAACGGACATGTTGATTATCTGCGCGGCTCTAGGGACGCTCAAAAATTAATATGCACGGCAAAAGTCAGGAAGGCCGGCCGAAGAATTTTTTATATCGACGCGGACATCGTAAACGAAAAAGGATTAGACCTCTGCCGATTCAAATTCGTTTTCATAAATTTATGATAGAATATTTTTTCAAGCAGCTCTTAAAAATTTTTTAGGAGCTGTATTTTTTACCACTACGTTTACACCTACAAAAATCTTAAAATTTTTTAGTTCTTAAAATTTTTTACGAAGGCAATTAAAAAATTAGAATCAAAAATTTTTTGAGCGTTCTTTCGGAAGTATCGCGAAGATTATTTCTCAAGAGAAAAAATTTCTGTAGAATATAAAAAATTTTTTGAAGGGAGTTTTTTTTATGTCAGTACCAAGCGATATAGAAATTTCTCAGGCCGCAAAGCCCGAATATATTGTCAACGTTGCGGCAAAATTAGGAATTAAGGAAGAAGATTTAGAGCTTTACGGAAGATACAAGGCAAAAATTTCTCCGTCAGTCCTAAAAAATCTTAAAGACAAGCCCGACGGAAAATTAATACTCGTTACGGCGATAACTCCGACACCGGCAGGCGAGGGAAAAACTACTGTAAGCGTCGGACTTACTGACGGTTTGAACAAAATCGGAAAGAAAGCCTGCGCCGCCTTGCGTGAGCCTTCGTTAGGGCCCAGCTTCGGAATGAAGGGAGGAGCGGCCGGAGGCGGTTATGCTCAAGTTGTCCCGATGGAAGATATTAATCTGCACTTCACAGGAGACTTTCACGCCATAACAACGGCTAATAATCTTTGCGCCGCTATGCTTGACAATCACATTCAACAGGGCAATGAATTAAATATTGATCCTCGCAGGATAGTTCTCCGCCGCGTCCTTGACATCAACGACAGAGCTTTAAGAGATATTGTCATCGGTCTTGGCGGCACAGCGAACGGTGTACCGCGTGAAAGCGGCTTTGATATTACAGTAGCGTCAGAAGTCATGGCGGTGTTCTGCCTCTCTATGGACATAACGGATCTGAAAGAACGTTTAGGGCGAATGATAGTGGCTTACACTTACGACAACAAGCCTGTAACGATAAAAGACATTAACGCGGCAGGAGCTATGGCTGCGCTGCTGAAGGACGCAATAAAACCGAACTTGGCCCAGACTCTTGAAAATAATCCGGCGTTCATTCACGGAGGGCCCTTTGCAAACATCGCGCACGGCTGTAACAGCGTACAGGCAACGAGGCTCGGTCTTAAATGCGCTGACTATCTTGTTACAGAGGCCGGCTTCGGCGCGGACTTGGGAGCGGAAAAATTCCTTGACATTAAATGCAGAATGGCAGGGCTGAAACCTTCGGCTGTCGTCGTTGTTGCGACAGTAAAGGCTTTGAAAATGCACGGCGGCTTAGCGAAGACTGAACTAGCAAGAGAAGACCTTAACGCGCTTGAATTAGGCATACCGAATTTATTAAAGCACATTGAGAATATTCAACAGTACGGGCTGCCCGTCGTCGTCGCTATAAATAAATTTACGAACGACACAGAAAGAGAATTAAAATTTGTCGAGCAGAAGTGTGAAGAGCTTGGCGCATCGTTCGCTTTAACTGAAGTGTGGGAGAAAGGCGGCGAGGGCGGAAAAGAGCTTGCGAAAAAAGTTGTCGAAGCCTGCGAAAAACCTTCGGACTTCAAATTTATTTATGACGAGGCGATGACCCCGAAGGAAAAGATTAACGCGATTGCAACAAAAATTTACGGAGCTGACGGAGTTGATTTCACGCCGCAGGCTGAGAAGGACTTGAAATTAATTCACGAGGTCGGCAAAGATAATCTGCTTGTGTGCATGGCCAAGACACAATATTCGCTCAGTGATGACCCGTCAAAACTCGGAAGGCCGAAAAATTTTAGAATTACCGTTCGCGAAGTCCGGCTCTCTGCCGGTGCGGGCTTCCTTGTTGCTATAACTGGAACAATTCTGACTATGCCGGGACTGCCGAAAAAACCGGCGGCCTTTAATATCGACGTTGACGCTGACGGAAAAATTTCGGGCCTGTTTTAGTTTTTGCTTAGGGTTAGGGATTTTTTCCCTAATCCCTATATTGCAAGGGAAGCAAAATTTAATTCATGTATGAAAAAGAGAAAGAAAAATTTTTTGAAAGTCTGAAAACTTTTACTGACAGCTTAAGCAGTAAATTAATTCACGATAATCAATGGACAATACGCGGTTTTATAGATATTTTTAAAAATATTTATTCGCTTACGACGGATTCAAAAGTGCTTTCAAAAATTTTGGAACTTCATTTACTTCCTGAGCTATTGTCTTTTTCTGAAGTAATTGATTATAAAATTGAACCGGCTGAAAAACAAAACTGGTACCCTGATTTTACGTTCATATCAAATAAAAATAATGACATAAAATTTGCAGTTGACTTGAAGACTACATACCGAAATGAGAAACGCCCCGATTTTTGCAATGGGTTTACATTGGGATCACACGGCGAATATTTTTCAAATCGAAACAGCGCGAAAAATATTCAATATCCGTACAGTCATTATTTCTGCATAGGGATAATTTATTCGAGAAATATTTTGCAGTCTTATGACGTAAAGACTTACAGCATAGATAGTATTGAAAATATCCCCGCTATAGGGGACTTCCTGAAACGCTTAATAATTCTGTGAAATAAAAATGGCTGAAAAAATTTATATTCCTCCCATAAAAATACAAGGTATAAAAACAAAACTTGCCCCGGCTATAAAGCAAAATATTTCCTTTAATGAAAAAAATTTATGGCTAGAACTTTTTATGGGATCCGGCGTTGTAGGCTTTAATGTAAGGCCGGCGCGGGCGATATTTGCTGATATAAATCCCCACATAATTAATTTTTATAATTCAATTAAATCAGGCAAAATTAATTCAGATATTGTCAGGGTATTTCTTTATGAAAATGGCGAAAAACTCGAAAAAGACGGCGAAAAATTTTATTATCTCATGCTCGACAGGTTTAACGAGAAACATGCGCCGCTGGATTTTTTATTCTTGAACAGGTCTTGTTTTAACGGCATGATACGCTTTAATAGGGATTATAAATTTAATGTTCCTTACGGTCATAAGCCTGAAAGGTTTTCGCGTCCATACATAACGAAAATTATCAATCAAGTCCGTTACATTGAAGAGTGCTTAAAAATGTTCGACTGGAATTTTATTTGCCAGTCTTTTGAAAAATCTATAGCGATGGCTGATTCTGAAACATTTATTTATTGCGATCCGCCATATATAGGCCGCCACGTTGATTATTATGATTCATGGGACGAGAAAGCAGAAAGAGAACTTTGTTTTCTTCTGAAAAATTCAGACGCAAAATTTCTGCTCTCTACTTGGGATTATAATGACTACAGAAATAACAGTTATATCAATGAAATATGGAACTTCTGCCATAAAGTTGATTACGAGCATTTTTATCACGTAGGTGCAAAAGAGGCTAACCGTCATTCAATGACAGAAGCTCTTTGAATGAATTATCCGGCAAAAAACTCACGACATTAAAAATTTTCGTGTTATTATAAGCAAAAAACTATATATATTATATTAAGGAGCCACTAACTTTGGAGCGAAAAATTTTTGAATCTTTCGTTGGGAAACAGGTTGAAGTCTTTTTAGTCCCTGATACTCCTCAAACTTCCGGCGTGGTTTTGAGCTGTGAAGACGATTATTTAGTCATAGGCGAGGAGCTTTGGGCATATCCGGCGGTCTTGGGAATAAGACCGTTAAAAAAATCAAACAGAAATGCGTACGTTAATCCCCCTGCCGTCCAAAGGACAGAGACAGTTACTTACTCAGACGAAATAAATTCTGAAGCGGAAAAAAAAGCGGTTCTGCCTAAAAAGGAAAAAACGGCTGAGCAGGTTAAACACAAAAAGCAGGAAGAAATAAAAGAAGAAAAAAAATCAGACGAGCCGGATATTTCTAAAGAGGTCAAAGAAGTTTCGGATATCGGGGAAGTAACTGCGGCTGCTGAAAATAAAATCGAAGAGCAGAATGTTTTAGTGTCCGCTGACGCGCAGGAAGAGACTAAGCCTTCGGAACAGGAAGCAGAAGAAAAGCCGGAAAAGCCTCAAGCTGAAGAAACTGAAACTGAAAAAGAAAATAAGACAGAAATTGATTTAGCAGGGCGCGAATTTGAAGGAACAATAGTCGCGTTTTATTATGAGCGCGGCTATTGGGGCTTTATTGAGTCCCAAGAGATAAAAGACTTGGGCATTCCTTTGCGCGACGGAGAGAGAGTATTTGTCCACATAAATCAAATTTCGGACGAGATACTCCGCAATAAGCTCAAGCATGATAAAAAGCGTTCGCCCATGATTGACGTAGTTTTCAAACTTGGGAAGAATAAGCACGGCGCAGTCGCAGATGATGTTCGTGAAAAGGCTAATATAAACCTGCCGAAACTTCCTGAAAATGTGCTGAAAGTAGACATGCTCTCTGCCGTTTACGAAGAAGGCGAGATAGATTATTTCAGACGCTACGACGGAATACCTCACGGAGAAATCAGAGTTAAAGGCAATGTGCTCTACCGATTTGAAGAAAGCGACGTTGTCGATCCTGTCCTTTCCGTGTTCTTAGAGTGTTCGCCGTCGGCTGAGGGGCAGAAGGTCCGCTTCGTAAAGGTAATGGGCAAACGCGGAAAGATGCAGGCGACTCAGGTCTCCGCCGCAGAGCCGTTCCCTGAAGAAAAATTAAAGGACTGGGAAAAATCCGGACTCATTCAAAAAGCTAAAGAACGAATGGGAATTAAAGAATAAGAATAATGAAGAGTGAGGAGAAGGGAAAAAAATCCGACTCCTCATTCTGTTACTTCGGCATTTCTGAAGAGCAGGACACCGCGCGGAGATTTATAAATATTTTTCACGCGCTTGCTTTGCAGTGAACCCGACGAATAAAAATAAATCGGCAGCACCGGCAAATCTTCCATTAAGATTTTTTCTGCCTCGTGCATGAAATTTATTCGCTTTGTGTTGTCCATTTCGACAGCAGCATTTTTCATTAACTCATCAAATTTTTCACTGCTGTAGCCCGTAGCATTTTGCGGAGAAGCCGACATTAAAGTTTCAAGCAAGTTCGCAGCGTCGTTGAAGTCCAATATCCACGCCTCGCGAGCTATATCAAAATCGCCTTTCTGACGTGTCTCGATAAAAACTTTCCATTCTTCGTTCAAAAGTTCGACTTCAATTCCTAAATTTTTTTTCCACATTCCCTGCAAAACTTCAGCTAAAATTTTATTTCCGGGATTTGAATTATATTTATAGGCGACCTTAGGAAAATTTTTTCCGCCGGGATAACCTGCTTCGGCTAAAAGTTTTCGAGCCTCTTCAACGTCTGCGCGTTCGGGCAAAAATTCTCCGCCTTCGGTCCTAAAATCTTTTTCGTTTGTCGTGCCGGGCACTAAATCACAAACAAACCCCGTTGCAGGACGCGGCCCCGACATTAAAATTTTATCAACGATTATTTTTCTGTCGATTGCAAGCGTGAATGCCCTGCGGACCCGAACATCATCAAAAGGTTTTCTGTTGACGTTGAAACTACAATAGCCGACACCGAGCGCAGGCTTGGGGATAATTTCTCCGCGTTTGATTAACAAGGGAAGCATTTGCATCGGCACGCCGCTCGTTAAATCAAGTTTTCCTGCTCTGAAAGCAGCTAATGAAGTGTTAGGGTCGTTAATGTTTACAAATCTTAATCTGTCAATTTTTACGTTGTCAGCGTCCCAGTAATTAGGATTTTTCACGAGAGTTATTTCGCCGCCGTCGCCGTGCTTCCAGCTTTCGATCTTAAAAGCCCCGTTTGAAATATAAGTTTCAGGTTTCGCGGCCCAAGCGTTTTGATACTCGTTGATAATATCCATTCGCGCCGGGGCGAACGTCGGGAAGGACATATAATCAAGCATTAAAGGATTTTTATATTCGAGATTGATCTCTAAAGTTTTTTCGTCTATGGCTTTTATTCCGACCTCTTCAGAGTTTGCCGTGCCGTTATAAAATTTTTCGGCGTTCTTGATAAAAAATCCGTAGCTTGCATATGGTGCGCCTGTCTCAGGATTAACAATCCTCATGAAGCCGTCTTTGAAGTGCTGCGCGGTTAATTTTTCGCCGTCAGACCATTTCAAATTATCGCGCAGATGAAAAGTCCACGTCAGTCCGTCGTCAGAAATTTCCCAGCTTTCAGCGCAGGCAGGTTCGCCCCTGTCATCAGAGCCGACTCTCAATAATCCGTCAAAAGTATTCATGATAACGACAGCTCCGTCGCTGGCATAGTTCAACACAGGGTCAATGGTTCGCGGATCCGCGCCGAGATTGAAAATAATTTCTTTTATTCCTGTATCTGAATTAACTTCAGAATTTTTCTGACGGTTTGAAAATATAAAGACACATATCAAAAAAATAAAAAGTACTGCTAAAAAAATTTTCTTCATTTTCACTTCCTACCTCCTACCTCCTAACTCCTACCTGAATATGGGCACGCGCAAAAATGATTATTGCCCTTGTCATTCAAAACCGCATTGAGATTTTTACATTCGGGCTTGGCCTTCGGGCAGCGTGTGTGAAAGTTACAGCCTGACGGGGGATTTAACGCGCTCGGAATTTCACCCTCAAGAGCGACAGGAATTTTTTTGTCAGATTTATCGGGGTCGGGAACAGGAATTGAAGACAATAAAGAAACCGTATAAGGGTGCAGGGGACGCGAATATAATTCATCGCTGGCGGCAATCTCAACAATTTTCCCAAGATACATGACCGCAACACGGGAGCTTATATGCCTTACCATTGATAAATCATGAGCAATGAATAAATATGTCAGCCCTAAATCTTTCTGCAGATCTTCGAGCATGTTCACGATTTGCGCCTGTATCGAAACGTCGAGAGCCGAAATAGGTTCGTCGCAGATTATTAACTCCGGCTCGACGGCCAACGCACGTGCAATTCCTATTCTTTGACGCTGACCGCCCGAAAATTCATGAGGATAACGCCCGGCCTGTTCGCTGTTAAGTCCGACAAGTTTTAATAATTTATTCACTCTGTCCTCGTGTTCGTCCTTCGGGAATTTGTGAATAATCATTGGCTCGCGGACAATATCGCCGACCGTCATTCGCGGATTTAACGAGGCGTAAGGATCTTGAAAAATCATTTGAATTCTTTTTCTGAACGGCAGCATTTTTTTCGGCGTTACTCTAGTTATGTCGTGGCCGTCAAAAATTATTTTCCCGTCGTCGGGCTCGTAGAGTTTTATTATCGTCCGTCCCGTCGTCGTTTTTCCGCAGCCTGACTCTCCGACAAGGCCAAGCGTCTCGCCTCTTTCAATATTAAAGCTGACATCATCGACCGAATGAACTTTTCCGGCAGGAGTGTCAAAATATTTTTTAAGATTTTTTATTTCTAACAAAGGCATTTTAATTTTCACTTCCAAACTCTTCATACGCCAAATAATCTATCTCATCAGCAATATTCGGATATTTATTTCTGATTTCATTTTTTGCGACTAAACGAAAACCGTCATAAATAAATTTTGGTGTTGTTACACATGAAATTAAAGTAAAGCTGTCTTTATCAAGATTTTCAGCAGCAAATATCGCTCCCTTCGGAATTACTGCCATGTGTCTTTCGCCGTTTTCAAAATTACCGCCTAAAAAATATTCGCTCTCGCCATGCTCTGTCAAAACAGTAATTTTAAGGCCGCAGCCTTCATGATAAAACCAAATTTCGTCGCAGTCTATTTGATGAAAATGAGAGATTTCGTTTTCGTCTAACAAAAAATATATGCTTCCGACTAAAGCTCTGCCGTTAATTCTAAATGGAGCTGTATAAATCTCCGCGAACCAACCGCCTTCAGAATGTTTTTCTAATTTGTATGTTTCTTTTAAAATCGCTGCGCGTGAGTTTTTTTTATTCATTGTAAATATCCTTTTTTATTTTGTTCAGAACGCCAGCAGGAATAAAAATGACTTTCTGAAATTTTGCAGGGCTCAGGCTCATGCTCGAGGCAAACTTTCATGGCTTGCGGGCATCTTTGAACATACGGGCAGCCCTTCGGAGGATTTAATAAGTCGGGCGGCTGTCCCTCAATCGGAATTAAACGCTCCTTAGGTTTTTCGGGATTAGGCACGGATTTTAATAGGCCCTTAGTGTAGGGGTGGGCGGTGCTGTAAAAAATTTCGCGCCTCGTTCCCTGTTCCATTATTTTTCCGCCGTACATTATTAAAATTCTGTCGGCAGTCCCGGCGATTACGCCTAAGTCGTGAGTGATTAAGATTATCGACATTTTAGTTTCGCGCTGTAAATCTTTCATTAACTTCAAAATCTGCGCCTGTACTGTAACGTCAAGAGCCGTTGTCGGTTCATCGGCGATCAATAAATCCGGCTTGCATATCATAGCCATAGCAATCATTATTCTTTGACGCTGGCCGCCTGAAAATTCGTGAGGGTATTGTTTAATTCGTTCAACGGCCGGGACAATTCCGACACGCTCAAGCATTTCGAGAGAACGTTCGCGGATATTGCCCTGCCATTTATGACGCTTGAGGCTTTCTTCGAGCTGATAGCCGATAGACAAGACGGGATTTAAGCTCGTCATAGGGTCTTGAAAAATCATAGAAATTTTTTTACCGCGAATTTCGTTCATGTTCAGAGTACTAATGTCGTGGCCGTCAAAAATAATTTCGCCGGATTTAATTTTTCCGTTTGCGCCCTGAAGGCCAATTATTGATAACATCGCCGTACTTTTGCCGCTCCCCGACTCGCCGACGATGCCGAGAATTTCGCCGCGTTTTACGTTAAACGAGACACCGTTGACGGCTTTGACCTCGCCTGCCGAAGTATAAAATGACATGTGCAAGTCCTGCACGCTTAAAATATTTTCGCTCATGATTTTTTATGCGGATACGGCCTCTAATTTTTCATTTTCAGTGCTCAAAGATTGAGAGGCTTTTCGCTTTTTAGCTTCCTGAATACGGTGCCATACTGTGCGAATTTCATCAATGTCGCCTTCTTTTATTGCGTCATTTAACATTATTTCTCCAAGTTCAGGATCTTCCGCAAAATGATTAATTACGGATTCTTCATAGCTGCAACAATTTTTCAATTCTGTTATATCAATCATTATTTATTACTCTCCTTAAATTTTTGAAAATATTTAACAGCCTTAGAGATGTCTTTATTTTGCGTGCGTTTTGTTCCTGCACACAACAATAAAACTAAAACATCTCCGACCATCGAATAATAAACACGATAACCCGGTCCATAATCAATAATAATTTCCCAAACACCATCGCGACAGTAATGATTATTACCTAAATTTCCCTGCTGTAATCGGTCAATTATTCTATATATTGCGGCTTGCGCTTTTTTATCTTTCAACGATTTCAGCCAATCATCAAAAATATTTTTACCGTCATCAATATAATTGACTATTGTATATTTTCGCGTCATTCCTACCTCACTTCCTTAACTTCGGGTCGAGCGCGTCTCTTAATCCGTCGCCTAAAAAATTAAACGCAAGTATCGTAATCGAAATTGCTGCCGCCGGGAAAAATAATTGATACGGATATATTGCTAGCGAGCCTATAGCGTCATTGCAGAGAACTCCCCAGCTTGCCATCGGCGCACTGACTCCGAGCCCTACGAAACTTAAAAAAGCCTCCGTGAAAATTGCGCCCGGTATCGAGAAAGTTAATGTAACAAGTATCGGCCCCATTGCGTTAGGAATAAGATGACGCAGCAAAATTCTTTTCGATGACGCTCCGAGTACACGCGCTGCCAAGACAAATTCTTCATTTTTTAAGCGCATGACTTCGGCCCGGACTATTCGCGCCATAGGAGCCCAGTATGAAATTCCGAGCGTTATAAAAATGCTTTTCAGGCCCGGCCCGACAACGACCATTAACAAAATTACGTAAATCATAGCGGGCACGCTGTAAATTACATCAACAATTCTCATCATGATATTATCGACCTGACCGCCCGCAAAGCCCGAAATGCCTCCGTAAATTACGCCTATAAATAAGCTTATTATGCTCGCTAAAAATCCTACAGCTAATGAAATTCTTGCGCCGTATAAAACTCTTACAAAAATATCGCGCCCAAATAAATCAGTCCCGAATAAATGCTCAAGGCTCGGAGCTTCGTTTGAGACCATGTAATCCTGCTCGTCATATTCATAGCTTGAGAGCATCGGCCCGAAAACTGCCATAGCCAGCACTAAAATTATTATAATAAGGCCGACAACGGCTAACGGGTCTTTCTTCAGACGCGAGCGAACGTCCTGCCAATAACTTTTTGATGAGGCAGGAGGCAGGAAGTAGGAGGCAGGAGGTAAAGGCGAAAAATCTTTTTCAAAATTTATTTCGTTCATAAAAAAATCACCTTAATTTTATTCTTGGGTCAATGAACGCTAGTATAACGTCCGTGATTAAGTTAAAGAAAACTAAAATCGCGCTGTAAAAAATTGTTACGCCCATTATCGTTGTATAGTCGCGGTTTGTTATGCTCGTTACGAAAAAAGTTCCGAGCCCCGGCACTCCGTAGACCTGTTCAATAACAAAACTTCCCGTCAAAATTCCTGCCGTCAGGGGGCCAAGATAAGTTATTAAAGGAATAACGGCGTTCTTGAGTGCGTGAATGTAAATCACTGCGCGTTCGCTCAAACCCTTTGAATAAGCTGTGCGGATATAATCCTGCCCTAAAATTTCTAACATGCTTGAACGAATTAAGCGCGATATAAAAGCAGCCGGGTATCCTGCTAAAGTTACAGCCGGTAATATTGCCGTCGAAATTCCTTCCCAAAATCCGACTGTAACCCAGCCTAACTGCCACGAGAAAATATAAACAAGTGCCGCAGCTATTACGAAATTAGGAACTGTAACGCCGAGAACTGATAAAATCATCGCGAGCCTGTCCTGCCATTTCCCGCGCCTCAAAGCTGAAATTATTCCGGCCGGTATTCCGATTAGTAACGCAAGAATTAAAGCAATCGCTCCGACTTCAAAAGAAACAGGAAAACTATTCGCTATTAATTCATTCACCGTCATTCCCTCGTAACGGTACGAAGGGCCTAAATCGAGCCGCAGAATATTTAATAAATATCTTCCGTACTGAACATAAAGTGGGTCATTTAAGTGATAACGCTCCATAATTTTTTCAAGCACGAAGGACGGAATGGCTTTCTCGTCTGTGAACGGGCCGCCGGGTATCGCACGCATCATGAAAAAAGTTATCGTTATGATTATAAAAAGCGTCAGGAGACTGGCAAGCACACGCCTAAAAATATATCTGCCTGTCATAAAAATTTTTACCCTCCCTAAAAAAATTTGCCTTGAAATTTTAGCACGGAGAATTTTTTAAGAGGCGCGAAAAAATTTTTGATTCTATTTTTTTTAATTGCCTCGTGAAAATTTATGAGCTCTGAAAAATTTTGAGATTTCTGTAGGTGTAAATGTAGTTGCAAGAAAAAATTTCTGCTGTTAAAAAATATTTAGAGTGTATTATTATATCATTGTATTTTTTTTAAGGAGCTGCGCAAAAAATTAAATGAGCTTAAAATTTTCTAGCTTTTCCGAATTTCTTGAGACTACGGCGGACGACGACAGAGAATTTTTGAGGAATGGAGAATTTTCAAAAATTCCTGCTGCTGCATGTGCGCTTGCTAATTCTTCGGGCGGCTGGATAATCTTAGGCGCGGAACGAGACTGGGACGGCGAAATTAATATAACGGGTTTTGAAAATAAAAATGTAATTGTAAATGTCCCTATACCGCACGGAATTTCTTTCAGCTTTCAAAAATTTCTCAACATAATCATAATTTACATAGCTCCGCTTGAATGGCACAAAAGGCCGATTTTATTTGAAGGCATGTTCTACAGGCGCGTGGAGGGCGTAAATTTAACCTCGTCAGCAAAATCAGCCGCGATAATCGCATCGGACGCTCAGGACTTTTCACGCGATGACGAACCAGCTATGAATTTTTTTATAAATCCCGACAGCCTTAATGATTTTTACGGCACTGTCTTAAAATTTCACGATGAATATAAAAATTTTTCTGTGGGCGAATTTCTTTGCAGGAGTTTTATTTTTTCCGGGAAATATCTCACGCTCGCCGGTGCGCTGATGTTCGGCAACATTATAAAAATCAAAGCCGTTTTAGATTACAGCGGAGCTTATGCAGAACTCGAAGAAAATAACATATGGGACGCTTATAAAAATATTCTTCCGCGTCTCGTCAATAAACTTTCGTCGCGATGCTCGGAGGCGTTTCAGGAAATTTTTATTAACGCTCTCCTTCACGCAGATTATCACGCAGGCAATGTTATAACCGTCCGTATAACTTCAGACCCGCCGAAAGTTTTAATTAAAAATCCCGGAATAATCAGGGACGGCACGAGAAATCACAGGCTGAAAAAAATTTTTGAGCTCGCTAAAATTTCAAGAAAACGGCGCGGCCTCGAGACGATAAAAAAATACATGCCCTCGTTCAAACTTGAGCAGGACATGCTGAACTTTTGCGTAGCGTCTTCGCTCGAACTTGAAGGAATTGCAGAATTTTCCGGGCCGGCTAGAATTTTATAGGCTCCTGATTCTTATAATTCCGCCCTTGCGTTCGTTGTGCGTGTCGTAAAGATTTTTCAGGCTGAACCACTTATACTCGGCATACGTAACCGTTAAGACGTTCACATCGTTTTCAATTTCTTCATAGCCGGCTAAATTAAACCAGTGCCATTCAAAGTCATCGAGTTTTATATCATGATGATTTAATAAAAGAAAAGGCACGGGAAAATTTCTGTCGATCTGATTAATTATCGTGCTCGAAAAAGTTTCGTAATCAACATTGCCGGAGATGCCCTCAAAAATGAGAGAATTATTTTTAACTTTTTTCATGTAGTCATAAAAACCGCAGATATAAGTTTCAAGAAAATCAATTCCATGATAGCGCGGAGTTAAAAAAGGCTTCATTACGGAAGCGAATTTCACAAAATCCGTGCGCGATAAATTTTTCGGGTCGAACGGGTAAAGGCTTAGAAACTTGTTATCATTCTCAAGCCGTGAAAGAAATATGCACGTGTCGCAGGCCGTAACAGCAGCACAGCCGCCCATGTTCATATCCCATTCCGGCAGCCATTCCTGATTTCCGCCGGGCGTTCCGTCTATCGTGAAGTAATCTAGAATTTTTTTGCGCGTCAAATTTTCACACAGCTTTCAAAAAAATAATTTTCAAATGGAATTATAAACCCGCCGCAAAAATGTGCTAAAATTATCGAAAAATAAATTACGATGTGAAAGGATCTTTTATAATGGCCGACATAGTAGGACTTACATGCACTCAGTGCAAAAGGCGCAACTACACGACGACTGTAAATAAAAAGAAGCAGTCAAAAAAACTTGAGCTTAAAAAATTCTGCAAGTGGTGCAACGCTTCAGTAATTCATAAAGAATCAAAGTAGTTGCCAAAGATTAAAACCTGTTGTAAAATTTAGAGCGTATTTTTCACGCAGGTCCGTGGCTCAATTGGCAGAGCACTGGTCTCCAAAACCGGGGGCTGCAGGTTCGAGTCCTGCCGGGCCTGCCATTTTTATGTACAAAGGACAAAGCAGATGGCAAAGGCAACAGAAAAAACGACCAAGCTGTCTTCATTAATTGGCTTCATGCGTGAGGCTAAGGCCGAGTTAAAAAAAGTTACGTGGCCGACAAGAAGGCAGATGTGGTACTGGACATTAGTAGTAATAGTTTTTACGCTTTGTGTTTCGCTGTATCTCGGGTTGATTGATTTTCTTCTTGCGTGGCTCTTCAGCGCGTTGCTGGGGTAGGGACTAGAGATGCCCGGCGATCGTAAATGGTACGTTGTGCAGACGTATGCAAGCTACGAAAAAAGAGTAGAAGCTGACCTGAAACAGCGTATAGCGGCCATGAATATGCAGGATAAAATTTTTAACGTAATCGTGCCGACAGAGACGCACGTTGTCGCTAAAGACGGGAAGAGCCGTGAAGTTACCCGAAAACTTTATCCTAGTTATGTTATGGTCGAGATGATTCTTGACGAGCAGTCTTGGTACGCTGTCAGGCACACGCCCGGAGTAACGGGTTTTATAGGTGCAGGCACCCACCCGATACCGCTTTCGCAGGACGAAGTTGACAGAATACTGGCCGTAGTCAACAAGGAAGACAACAAAACACCCGTTGAAATTGACTTAAAGCCCGGAGATTTTGTCAGAGTTATCGCTGAAGGCGAAATGAAAGGCTTCACCGGCACGGTAGTTGATATAAACTTAAAGCGCAGCAAAGTTAAATTCAAAAGCGAAATGTTTAGCGGCGCAGAGTTTGAAACTGATTACAGTGCGATAGAAAAGATATAAAACTACAGGCAATAAGTAATTTTTTTGCAGTAATAGATTTTTTGCAGTAACGTAACAGAACTGAACAGAAAGGAAAATTTTTATGGCTAAAAAAGTTGTAGGGCAGATTAAATTACAGCTGCCAGCCGGTAAAGCGACGCCCGCGCCCCCTGTAGGCCCTGCGCTCGGTCAGCACGGCGTTAATATTATGGAGTTTTGCAAGCAGTTTAACGCAAAGACTCAGGATCAGGCCGGTTTAGTAATTCCGGCGGTTATTACTGTTTACGCTGACAGAAGTTTCACGTTTGAGTTAAAGACCCCTCCGGCAGCCGTTTTATTAAAGAAGGCCGCAGGAATTGAATCAGGCTCAGGCGTTCCTAATAAGACTAAAGTAGGAAAATTAGCACGTGCTAAAGTCCGCGAGATCGCTGAAATGAAAATGAAAGACCTCAACGCTAACGACGTAGATGCTGCTATGCGCATGATCGAGGGAACAGCACGCTCAATGGGTCTTGAAATTACGGACTAAAAACAGATAGGAGTTAGGAATTAGGAGGTAGGAGGTAGAAATCCTGCCTTAAAGACAAGCGGGAGAGCATAACTCGCAAGAACCGCAGGAGGTAAAAAATGAAGAGAAGTAAGAGATATAAGGAAGCCGCCGCCAAAATCGAGGCTAATAAATTATATGGGCTTCGTGAGGCTGTAGAGCTTTTCAAGAGCATAGCGACGGCAAAATTCAACGAGAGCATTGAAGTTCACGTGCGTCTTGGAATTGACCCCAGACACGCCGACCAGCAGGTCAGAAGCACGGTGAGCCTTCCTCACGGAACAGGCGTAACTAAAAAAGTTCTCGTTATCACTCAAGGCGAGAAAGTTAAAGAAGCTCAGGACGCAGGCGCGGATATCGTCGGCGGTGATGACATCGTACAGCAGATTCAGGGCGGTTTCATGGACTTTGATGCGGTAATCGCCACGCCGGACATGATGAAATCAGTAGGCCGTCTGGGAAAAGTTTTAGGCCCTCGCGGTTTAATGCCTAGTGCGAAGAGCGGCACGGTAACTTTTGAACTTGCAAGCGCAGTAAAAGAGATCAAGGCAGGCCGTGTTGAGTTCAGAGCCGACAAGACGGGAATTACCCACAATGCTGCAGGACGCAAAGAATTTTCAACCGATGACCTTTACGACAATGTAAAAGCCTTATTACAGGCGATTTATAAAGTCCGTCCGGCTTCCGTAAAAGGAACTTATGTTAAGAGCATCGCAATAGCTCCGACGATGGGACCGGGAATACCCGTTGATCCTTCATTGGCGCAGAAAGAATTAGCTTTATAAAAATTTTTCTTTCGTTTGAAGTTTAGAAATTAAAAAATTTTTTCCGAAGACAGCAGGGGCAGACGCTCAAAAATCCTGCTCAGGAGAGAGAACAAACAGGTAGAAGTTAGGAAGTAGAAGGTAGGAGGCAAATAAATCTTCTCGCTTCGTTTCCTAGTGTACTGCCGGAAAATAACGCTCCTCCTGATATAATTCGGGAGGAGTTTTTTTAGGTTAATAAGGAGGTGAAAATAAAACATGCCGGCAAAAATTAAGTATGAGCTTGTCGATGCTTTGAAGGAAAAACTCAGCAGGACTAAGGCAGTTTTCGTCGCAGAATATCGCGGAATGACGGTTGCACAGAGTACGGCTCTGCGTAAGAAAGTCCGCGAGGCAGGCGGGGAGCTGAAAATTTCAAAAAATACGCTTTTAAGAATCGCAATGAAGGAAGCAGGACTTGCAGAGCTTCCCGAAGAAATGACGAAAGGCCCGAACATTTACGCTCTTTGCTATGACGATCCCGTAGCAGTCGCGAAAGTTTTGAAAGAATATGCCAACGACAAAACACAGAAAGCTTTTATTCTTAAAGGCGGTCTGCTTGAAAGTCAGCAGCTCAATCTTGCTCAGCTCATGGCACTTGCAGAGCTTCCGTCAAAAGAAGTTCTGCGCGGTCAGGTTGTCAGAACCATTGCGGCTCCGTTATCGGGACTCGTCAACGTTCTTTCTGGCACTATGCGCAATCTCGTTACATGCCTCGCACAGATTCGGGACAAAAAAGAGGAAAGCGCAGCGTAATTCAAATTTATATTATTTTTAATTATTTTTATGGAGGTAAAAATTATTATGGCACACGAAGAAATTATTAAGGCTATTGAGGAAATGTCGGTACTTGAGCTCTCAGAGCTCGTGAAAGCACTTGAAGAGAAGTTCGGAGTTTCAGCATCAGCGGCTCCCATGATGATGGCAGCAATGCCCGGCGCAGCAGCACCCGCAGCAGCAGCTGAAGAGAAAACAGAGTTTGATGTCGTCTACAAAGCACCCGGCGCAAACAAAATCGCAGTAATTAAGGCAGTCCGCGAGATCACGTCGCTCGGCCTTAAAGAAGCAAAAGAGCTCGTTGATAATCCCCCGAAGAATATCAAAGAAGGCGTGTCAAAAGAGGAAGCCGAAGAGATTAAAAAGAAGCTCACCGAAGCCGGCGCAGAAGTCGAAGTTAAATAATTACCGTGAAAATTACAGAGGCTCGAAAATTTTTGAAGCCTCTTTTTTTCAATTTTTGTTCAATTTTCTTTCTTTAATTTACGGAGGTTTTTATCATGTTTTCACTGAAAGACAAGAAAAAAACAATAATAATTGCCGCTGTCTGCATAATATTGCTGCTTAATATCATGTGGACGGTTCTGCAGAGCAAATTTACTCCGAAACTTGACGAAGTAAAAGCCGGAATGGCAGCCCTTGAACAGAGAATAGCCAAGCTCGAACATGGAGGACTTTCCAACGTTGCGGACCTTAAAGAAGATTTCGCGGCTCTTAAAGCGGTTTCCGAAAATCTTTCACAGCGTCTCTCGCAGTCATTGAAAGCTGAAGAAGAACAGCTCGCCAGCTTAGAGGCTCAGGTCGCGGCTCAAAAAGCTCGCGTCGAAGCTCTCAAAAAAGCGACTAATTAACTCATAAATTTTTTCAAGATATAGAGTTTAATCCCTTATCCCCGATGAAATTAAATTCGTCGGGGATTTTTTAATGCTTGTATTCATGAGCTTTTATGAAATAAAAAAATATTTATGATATTAAAATCAAAAAAGTCTTGACTTAAATCAAAAAAGATATATAATGCTCATTGTGTTCAGGAGGAGCACAGGCAGCCGGAAGCCGAAAATAAAAATTAAAGGAGGTGAAAGGCTATGGCAGCAGTCAGCAGCTTGAGCAAGGTAACAGTCAATGTACAGCTCAACAACGGCACGGTAGACGGAAAAGTCAGGACTCTCAGTGTTTCATTAGGCGGTCTCGACCTCACGCACTACGAGGACACTAAGGCGATGAACATTGCGAATTTACTCGGCGAGTGTTTAGAAAAACCGATTTATCGTGTGCAGAAGGTAGCAGTCAGCACTTTGACTAACGAGTAGCAGTAATTTTTTAGAAAGCGATTTTAGAAAGAGAGGTGATAAGCATGGCAACTGTATCGAAATTAGCACTTACGTTCTTGAATGAGGACGGCGGCAAAGAAACCTTCAACTACAACTACGCCAACCCGAACGTTGAAAGCTCAACCGTAGAAGCACTCATGGACGGTATGATAGCGAACGGGGCAATTTTCAGCACCCCGCCCGTTACCAAAAAAAGCGCGAAGATCATCACAACGCAGGAAACGTCAATAGATCTTAGCTAGTTTAGGAATTTAGTTTAACTTCAATGTGAGCCCTTCGGACTGATCAGCCGGAGGGCTTTCTTCTTTATTAATTATATCAGTTCAGTTAGAAATCATTTTTCATTAAAATTGCAAAAGTTGACAGATTTATATAATTATCCTAGAATATTTTTAATTTAAGCAGATTTTTTAGAAAAATTTTTGCTTATTTTTGAAAGGAAGTTTGTTGAAAATGTCAGAACACGAATATAAGCGAGTGCATGAAATTTTTGGCTCAATGATTTTTGATTTAAGAGTCATGAAAGAAAAATTAAACCCCGATATCTACGAGCAGGTTATCGCAGCAATGGAAGGCCGGCAGAGATTAACGCCCGAAGCCGCCGACATAGTAGCCGCAGCGATGAAAGACTGGGCAATCTCAAAAGGCGCGACGCACTGGGCGCACTGGTTCCAGCCTCAAACGGAACTGACTGCCGAAAAACATCAAGCCTTCACAATAGCCGACGAGGCCGGAAACCCGATGGAGGTCTTTAGGGGGCATCACTTGGCACAGGGAGAACCGGACGCTTCGAGTTTTCCTTCAGCCGGAACGCGCTCAACTTTTGAGGCTCGCGGCTATTCAGCGTGGGACATCAGCAGCCCTGCCTTTATCGTAAAAAGTCCTAAGGGCGGAACTCTCTGCATTCCTTCGGTGTTCTTGTCTTTTGACGGCACTCCGCTGGATCTTAAAACGCCGCTGCTCCGGGCTCTTGACGCTGTAGAAAGCAGAGCGTTAAAACTCTTAAAAACTTTAGGACAGCGCGGAGTTAAAAGCGTAAAAATGACAGTAGGCGCGGAACAGGAATATTTTTTGCTCGACAGACCACGAGCGCAGTTGAGACCCGATATAAGATTTTGCGGAAGAACTTTAATCGGAGCACAGCCCGCGAAAGATCAGAAACTCGATCATCATTACTTCGGCGCAATTCCTCCGAGAGTCCTGCGCTATATGGAGGACGTTGAAAGAGATTTAGCACGCTTGGGAGTCTCCGTCATTGCACGTCATAACGAAGTCGCAAGGTGTCAATTTGAGTTCGCTCATTTATATTCCGACGCTAACAGGGCCTGCGACCAGAATCAAATTTTGATGGAGACAATGAGAAAACTTGCCCGACAGCACGAATTAAGATTATTATTCCACGAAAAACCTTTTTACGGCATGAACGGCAGCGGCAAGCACACGAACATGTCTTTAGTTGACAGCGAGGGAAGAAATTTATTGAAGCCCTCACACAGCCACAGGCGCAATGTAATTTTCTTGACGTTCTTATCTGCCGCAGTCTTGGGCGTGTCAAAATTCCACAGTCTCCTTCAGGCCGCTATTGCAACGTCGGGAAATTTATTCAGGCTCGGAGGCCACGAAGCACCGCCCTCAATCATAAGCGTTTATCTTGGCTCGGCGTTGACGGATTTAATACGCAGGCTCGATAATGCTGATGTCTCACTGCCGGAAAGAGGCGTTATGGACTTGGGCCTTGCAAAGCTGCCGGATATTATCCCGTTCGACTCCGACAGGAACAGGACATCGCCTGTAGCTTTCACCGGAGATAAATTTGAGTTCCGTGCTCCGGGCTCGTCGCAGTCAATAGCTCTCCCCGTTACAATGTTCGCTTCGTTATGGGCGTGGGGGATCGATGAGGTTATAAAAATGACCGAAGAAAAAATTTCAGGCGGGCGCGAAGCTATGGACGCGGCATTAGAGGCAGCACGCGAAGCATTCAGACGCGGAAGCAGCATTTTATTTGAGGGCGACGCTTACACAAGCGAATGGCACGAGGAAGCAAAGAAGCGCGGACTAATCGAGGCCGAGACAATGCCCGACAGAATAGATTTATTACTGAAGCCGGAAAATAAAGAAATGCTCGGCAATTTAGGAGTTTATCGCGCTCACGAGCTCGAAAATCTTCACGAGGTACGCATGGAAAGTTTTGCGACAGGACTCGAAGTTGAAGCGGCCGTGCTCTATGACATGTTATGGGAAGGAGTTTTGCCGGCCCTCTCGAAGCAGTTAATACTTGAGAAAAAATCTTTGAGCGGCTTCGACGGCATCGACTTCGGAGACTGCACCCCGTGGCGCGATTACGTAAACGGTCTTGGCCGTGCTAAGAACGCTTTGATTAAAGACGCGGCAAATTTATTTGAGCTCAAGGGCAGACTCTCAAGCATGAACGCACGCGAACGTTCAGACCTGCTGACGGGGCAAATTATTCCGCTCATGGACTCAATAAGGGCAAAATGCGATGCCGCTGAATTGACAATCGCCGCAGATATTTGGCCCTATCCGATTTATAGAAATCTCTTGTCGCTGTCGGCATAAACAGTTAGGAATGAGGGAGTTAGGAGGTATAGTAAACCAAGTTAATTTACAACAAAACCCCTCCGCTTCACTTCGTTCAGCACCTCACCTTATCAGGGGAGGCAAGTTATAGCAAAATCTTGCGCCCCCTGAAAGTGGGAGAGGGCCAGCTTGCTGGCGAGGGGGGTTGCTTACTGTGAATGAAAATATTTTATCGCTCCCCCGAAAAAATTTTTTTATGCTAAAATATTCTAGGGTTTTTATATTAATTTTTATTTCATAAATTTCACGAGAAAGTTTTTCATTACAACTACATTTACACCTACAAAAATTTCAAAATTTTTCAGAGCTCATAAATTTTCGCGAGGCAGTTAAAAAAAATAGAATCAAAAATTTTTTCAAAGTCCTATAATAATTTCATGATTCACAAAAAATTTTAAGGAGCTGATTTTTTTTAATGAAGTCGTTTATAAAAATTTTATTCGGCGTTTTAATCATTGCCGGAGTGTGTTACGGTCTTAACACTTTCAGAGAGCAAAAAATTTCCGAGCCTGAACCCGAAATAATTAGGCCCGTCCGAACGATAACGCTTCAGGGCGAAAATGAAACCTTCAACCGAAAATATTTTGGAACTGTTCAGGGAGGAAGACGCGCTGATTTATCTTTCAGGGTGCCGGGAACTCTCAAGAACATCAACGTAGAGAAAGGCGAGAGCGTCAAGACAGGGCAGCTTCTCGCGACGTTAGACCCTAGAGATTTTAATACGCAGATTTCTCAAGCTCAAAGCGCGTTGTCTCAAGCGCAGGCGCAGTATAAAAACGCTCAGGCGGATTTCAAACGCTATGAAAATTTATACAAACAAAAAGTTATTGCTAAGGCGCAGTACGACGCATATAAAACTCAACTTGACGTTACGCGATCGGCAGTCAATTCAGCAAACGCTAATCTAAAATCGGCGCGGGATGCTTTACGCGACACGGAGCTACGGGCACCGTTCGACGGAATAATCGCTGACAGAACTGTTGAAAATTTTCAAGATGTCATGGCCAAGCAGACTATTTTTTCATTGCAGGACTTCACGACTTTAGAGATAGTTTTTAACATTCCCGACAATGACGTTTTGCTGGCACCCGTCCCGAACGTTAAGAGCCTCAATGATTTACGGGAACACACGGATTTATTTTCTTTGACTGCGCGTTTTGAAGCGATGCCGGAAAGAATTTTCCCGTTAAGCCTCAAAGAAATTGCCACGCAGGCGACGGCCTCGAACACGTATCCTGTTACGGCGACAATGCCGCAGCGAGATGATATTCGAGCATTGCCGGGAATGGCCGTAACTGTCGAAATGATTTTTGTCGGCGACGGAGTAACAGCTAAGAAGCAAAATAAATTTTCCGTGCCTTCAACCGCAATTTTGAACGAGGGCGAAAAAAATTTTGTGTGGAAATTTAAGGACGGCACTGTCTCAAAAATTCCCGTGAAGGTCGGAACTATTCATAATGACGCTTCAGTCGAGATTGAGAGCGAAAATTTAAGCGGCGGCGATTCCATTGTTACGGCAGGCGTGTATTTTCTCCGTGAGGGTCAGCACGTGAGACTGTTGGAGGGTTAAGAAATGATTTTATATTTTTCAGGAACAGGAAATAGCAAGTACTGCGCGGAATTTTTAGCAAAAGAAACGGGAGACAAAATAATTTCTCTCAATGAGCTTATAAAAAATAATATCAACGTCATTGACTGCGCCGGCGAAAAAAATTTAGGGATTGTCGCACCGACTTACGACATGGATTTAGCGTATGCTGTTGCGGAATTTCTTTATCGTGCTGAATTTTGGAACGTCAGCAGAGAAATTTATGCTTACGGAGTTTTCACTTGCGGAAGTATCTGCGGAGACTGTGCCGACACCCTCAAAAAAATTTTTGCTTATAAAAATATAAATCTCAATGCCTCGTTTGTTGCCGCAATGCCTGATAATTATGTCATTGCTTTCAAGCAAAAGAGCGAGGCCGCGAAAAAATCAAAGCTCGAAAAAGCTGACGCGGCACTGAAAGAAATTGCCAAAGACATTCAAGCGCACAAAAGTATTTTCAAACGTAAAGGAAAACTTCCGGGTTTCGTGATGAAGTTTATAAGAAGATTTATAGTTCCTGCACAGCGCAAAGTAAAAGACTTCACCGTCAATGAAAACTGCATAGGCTGCGGACGGTGCGCGAGAATTTGCCCGATGAATATTATTAAAATGGAAAATAACCGCCCCGTCTGGACGAGAGACGACTGCGCGTGCTGCCTTGCGTGCCTTCACCGCTGCCCGAAGCAGGCCATAAATCGCGGAGGCTCTGCGAAAAACGGACGTTACGTTAATCCTAATGTTAATTTGGAGGAATAATTTTTCATGGACATCGCAAGAGCGAGCATAAAACGCTACAAAGTAATTTTATTTTTGTGCCTGTTAATTTTAGTCGGCGGTGTCAGGGCGTATTTCGAGATCGGAAAACTTGAAGACCCTTCGTTCACGATTAAAACTGCCGTAGTCAGCGCGGTATATCCCGGAGCAAGTGCCTATGAAGTTGAGAAGGAAGTTACAGCAAGAATCGAGGACGCTATTCAGGCAATGGGCGAGATAAAACACATCCGCTCACGCTCAACGCCGGGCTTGGCCGTAATTTATGTTGACATTAAAGACGAATACACTTCAAAAGAATTGCCGCAGGTCTGGGACAAATTAAGACAGAAAGTTAATGACGCTCAAGTCTATATGCCGGCGGGGACGACGATTTTAATTAACAATGATTTCGGCGATGTTTTCGGGCAGTATTATTCGCTTGTCGGAGACGGCTACACGATGAAAGAATTATATGACTACGCCGACTTTCTCAAAAAAAATTTAGTTCTCGTTGATGAAGTTGCGAGCGTTAAAATTTTAGGCGAACAGACCGAAGCAATTTATATAGAGTTTTCAGCGTCAAGAATGTCCGCGATCGGCCTCTCGCCCCTCACAGTTTTAGCGGCTCTAACTCAGCAGAATACTTTAACTTCAACGGGCAATATAACATTAGAGGACAGATACATCAGAATTTCTCCGACAGGCGCAATTTTATCAGTTGATGACATAAGCGAATTAGTAATCGGCAACGCCGGAGGGAATTTAACGCGCCTGAAAGATGTTGCTACAGTCCGGCGCGTCTATGATGAACCGCAGAGCTTCAAATTAAAATTTAATAACCGTCCTGCACTTGCGATAGGTATATCAACGGTCGAGGGCGGCAACGTCGTAAACATGGGCCGTGCTGTCTCGAAAAGATTGAAAGAACTTGAAGCCTTCCGCCCCGTAGGAATTGAATTAAATGAAATTTATATGCAGTCCGACCAGGTTGTTAAATCGACGAACGATTTTATTATTAATTTAATTGAAAGTCTTGCGATTGTTGTCGGAGTGCTTTTAATTTTCATGGGACTGCGCTCAGGTTTAATAATCGGCCTCGTGCTTTTAATAACGGTCGCCGGAACTTTTGCAATTATGAACTCAATGGGAATAACTTTGCAGATAGTTTCACTCGCGGCTTTGATTATCGCGCTGGGCTCGCTCGTTGATAACGGCATTGTCGTAGCTGAAGGAATGTTAGTAGGAACTGAACGGGGAATGACGCTCGAAGATGCCGCTTCGGACTCTGTTGAAGGCTCAAAGTGGGCGATGCTCGGCGGAACTTTTATAGCGGTCTTGGCCTTTGCTCCTGTAGGACTTTCAAAAATGCAGGCCGGAGAATTTTTGCGAAGCCTCTTCCAAGTCGTGGCAATTTCAATGGCTTTGAGCTGGTTCGCCGCGTTAATAGCCGCGCCCGTGCTTGGAAAAGTCATGTTAAAACCCTCAAAGCAGGAGGGCGATCCCTACGATAGATTTTTATTCAGACTGTACAGAAATATTCTTGAGGGCTGTCTGCGTCATAGAGTGCTGACTGTTATTGTAGTCGCAGCTATGTTCGCAGGCTCAATGTATATTTTCTCGACAATGGCGACATCATTTTTCCCTGACGCTGAAACTGCATACTTCAATGTAGATTTATACAGCCAAGAGGGAACTTCGATTGAAGGCCAGGAAAAAATTACGCAGGAACTTGTAGATTATATTAATACATTGCCAGGCGTGAAAAATATTTCGCAGTTCATCGGCGGAGGCGGTTTAAGATTTATGCTGACATATTCGCCGCCCGATAACAATACGGCCTTTTCTCAATTAATGGTGGAACTTGAGGACGGGAAGTATACGCGCCCGACGCTTGCAAAAACTCAAGAGTATATTAATGAAAAAATGCCGACGCTTGACGGATATTGCCGTTTATTTGCACGCGGAAGCGGAATGAGCGAAAAAATAGGCGTGAGATTTTACGGAGAGGACCCGGAAATTTTGAGACAGCTTGCTAAAAAAGCTCTTGAGATTATGGAGGACGACCCCTCAAGCAAATTCGTCAGGACTGACTGGCGCGAGCGCGTTGAAGTCATAAGGCCGAGAATATTAAAAGATCAAATGCAGAGCTTGGGACTTGGGAGGCCGTTAATTAATTACGCGGTGCAATTCGCCACGACCGGCGCAACAATCGGAGCCTTCAGGGACGGCGATAAATCTCTCTCAATAAAGGCGGTATTCCCTCCCGAAGAAAGAAATAACGTTGAGCTTCTTAGCTCTCTGCCCGTGTGGTCTCCGGCGGTTAATAAAGCCGTACCGCTTGGAACAGTTTTTTCGAGCCTCGAAACAGTTTTTGAGGACAATATAATAATTCACAGGGACAGAAGCCGAATGATCACGGCCATGAGCGAAGTAAAGCTAGGGAAAAATGCTGACGCAATGCTCGCAAGAATAAAGCCTAAAATCGAAGCGATTGAACTTCCTCTGGGATATTCGCTCGAATGGGGCGGAGAGCATGAACTTTCAGACGAGTCCATGTTGGGAATGGCGGTAGCGTTTCCTCCGGCGATTTTGTTAATGTTCGTAATCATGGTATTTTTATTCAACGGGTTTAGACAGACGTTCATAATATTTATCTCACTGCCTTTAATTTTAATCGGCGTTGTCGGAGGTTTATGGCTTATGGGAATGGACGTTAGCTTTATGGCGGTCGTAGGTCTTTTGAGCCTCGTCGGAATGTTAGCGAAAAATTCAATCGTTTTGCTTGATCAAGTAAGCGCAGATTTTGAAGCAGGCCGCGATAAATACGAGGCAATCGTAGAAGACGGAGTGAGCCGTCTGCGTCCCGTTGCTATGTCGGCCGGAACTACTGTGCTTGGAATGCTGCCGCTTGTGTGGGACGTAATGTTCGGTTCAATGGCAGTAACAATAATGGCAGGCTTGACGGTCAGCACGATTTTAACGTTAATAGTCATTCCGGTTTTAACTGCAATAGCTTATAACGTGCCCTGCCCCGAACCCGACAAAGACGACGAGTAAAAATTACCTCCTAACTCCTACTTCCTAATTCCTACTTATCATGTATTATAATTTTTACGAGAATTTTTATTTTTTAGAGAGAAGGCAAAATTTTTTATGTCAGAAAAAAAAGAAGTCAGAGTGCGTTTTGCTCCAAGTCCGACGGGAGCTTTGCATATCGGCGGAGGTCATACGGCGTTATTTAACTGGCTGTGGGCGCGTCATAACAACGGAAAATTTATTTTGCGCATTGAGGACACTGATTTAGTACGCTCAACTAAAGAATATGAAGAGACTATCATGTCCGGCATGAAATGGCTCGGACTTGAATGGGACGAAGGGCCCGACATCGGCGGAAATTACGGGCCTTATAGGCAGTCCGAGAGATTAAATATCTACCGCGAGTACGCTGAAAAATTAGTGAACGAGGGCAAAGCTTACAGGGACGGCGAAGCAATAATTTTCAAAGTTGAGCCGGGACAGGATATTTCATTCAAAGATATTGTCTATGGTCAAATAGACGTAATGAGCGACGGCCTGCGCGAAAAAGATACGGACAAATTAAAAGACATCGTGATAATTAAGAGCGACGGAATGCCGACGTATAATTACGCGGTTGTCATTGACGATCATTTAATGAATATCACGCATGTTATACGCGGCGAGGATCATATCTCGAACACTCCCAAGCAGATTTTAATTTATCGCGCATTAGGCTGGGAAGTCCCGGAATTTGCGCACCTTCCGATGATTTTGGGACGCGACAAGAAAAAACTCAGTAAACGGCACGGCGCAACGAGCATCTATGAATATCGCGATATGGGTTACATGCCTGACTCGATGTTTAATTTTCTAGCTCTTTTAGGTTGGTCAGCAGGAGATGACAAAGAGATTTTCACCCGTTCCGAAGCCGCAGAGTTATTTGAGCTTTCAAGAGTTACGCGCAAGGCCGCAGTCTTTGACTTCGACAAATTAAATCATATTAACCAAGAGCATTTGAAGGCGTTAGATCCTTATGTAAGGCTTGAAATGGTGAAGCCGTTTTGGATTGAAGCAGGTCTGCCTGTTTCGGAACATGATGATAAATACTTCGCCGATGCTTTAACTTTAATGGCCGGGCGCGGAAGAACTGCTAAAGAAATGGCGGAGTTCTCTGATTATTTCGTGTCGTTCGAGCCGGTGAAAGAAAGATATAACCCTGAAGGACTTGACAAAGAAAAGCTCAATAAATTTTTTGCGGCTTTGTTTGCGTCTCCCGAATGGAAGGCCGAAGCCCTCGAAGAAATTGCGCGTTCATGGGTCGGGGCTCAGGAGGGTGCAAAGATGAAAGATTTTGCAATGCCATTGCGATTTGCTTTAACGGGAATGAAAGTCAGTCCGGGAATTTTTGAAGTCGCTGAACTTCTAGGCCGCAACGAGTGCGAAAAGCGCATAAAATATTTTTTTGGATAATATAGCTGCTTCCTCTTGCTCCTAATTTTTTTTATGATATAATGATTCACGTACGGAGAATTGGCCGAGTGGTCGATGGCGGTTGACTTGAAATCAATTGAGGTGCAAGCCTCCGGGGGTTCGAATCCTCCATTCTCCGCCAGAAGTTTGAAAATGTTAATAAAAAATTGTAGAGAATAAATTAAAATCCCCGTGAATAACGGGGTTTTTGTTTTTCTGTGTAAAATTTTGTAAGCCTACAGCAACGCACAAAACCGTATGCTTTTTGTAGTCCGATATATAATATTAAAAAAGGACTACAGTAAAGGGGAACAAAAACAGCAATGGCACTGACTGACATACAGGTTAAGGCGTTAAAGCTGCAAGACAAAAAATATTCTGTTTCAGACGGACGCGGACTTATTCTTGAAGTTCGTCCTAACGATGCAAAATATTGGATTTTGCGGACATGGAGCAACGGAAAAGAAAAAAGACGGCATTTAGGAGCTACCCCCCAACTATCAGTTAAAGACGCAAGAGTTACCTTTCACGAAGAAAGCGAAAATGAAAACTCTGCTTATCATGACGGAGATTTGTTAATTGAAGTTGACAGCGAAATTGTCGGGAAATTAGACAACGGGAAATTCACAAAGACACAGGAACGGTAGGACTTTAATATAAAACTTGTCTATGAGGCTCTTGAAAATATTTCTCAGGGAAATTCCGATGTTCACAACGTTAATAATGATAATGCAGTTTATAAAAACAAATATCCGGTAGTGTCATAAAATGATTTTTTCTGGTAAAATAATGCCATAAAATTATCTAGGAGTGATTAATATGGCAAATATAGAAGTCAAATGCCCTTTTTGT